>JAZQNW010000018.1:0-40464 GCA_045627525.1 Bacilli bacterium | reverse complement strand
TTAAAAGAAAATCAAGTTACAGAAAAAAAGGACTTATCAAAATATAAAAAGCTCTTACAATCTAATAATATAATAGACATATATAAAAAATTAACTGATGAAAACAAAAGAGTTTTTTGGAATGAAATTATTGATAGCATTGAACAAGATGAAGAACAAAAGTTCAAAGTTTTTTTTAAATAATTCGATTGCAAGAACACACCCCTCCATGACTTAATATAAGAAAATCAATTTTTTTTATTCCTACGCTTTTTAGCGATGGTGATATTATATTTTTTTCTATGGAATAGTTTTCTTTATTACTTCCACCTGTATCTATTAATATATTTTTTTTGTTATGAATTAAAATCGAATCACCTTGACCTACGTCTAAAACTTTAATATATGAATAATTATATAGTAATGGATATATATAGTGAAATATCATAAGTAATATAATTGGCAAAAGCAAACTATGTTGTTTAGAAATTATTCCTTTAAACATTAAAATTATAAATATGTAATAAAAAATATAGAGTGAAATATTTACTCGTGGGAATATAAAAGTTAAAAGTCTTATATTTTTTAAACTTAATGATATACTTTCCATTATATTAGTTAGAAAATTATATATTGGAATAAATACTGGAAAAATTATAGATACCAGTGATAAAGGAAAGATAATGAGGCTTATTAGTGGTATGAAAAATAAATTATAGATTATACTCATTAAATTTATTTGATTAAAATTATACAAGCTTATCGGTAAACTTACTATGAACGAAATTATTGATGTTTTTAGTATAATCATTAAGTAGTTACCTTTTAAATATTTCGATAATATGATTAAACTGACACTAATAGTAAATGAGTACCAAAATGCAGTATCAAATAGATAAAATGGATTTATTATTAAACATATTGCCAGTACTAGAAGAACTATATTAAATGGTTTTATATAAAAATAATATATTTTATTTAGAGAAAAAAGTATAAAGAATAGTGTTCCTCTTAAAATAGAAGCTGATAAATTTGTTATATATAAATAATTTATTAGTATTATTGATGTTATAAAAAATCTTTTATTTTCTTTTATTTTTAACTTTTTGAGTATTTTTAAAATAATTGATGATAGTAAGCTAATGTGCATTCCACTTATGGCAAATAAATGACTTATACCATTATATTGATAACTATATACAGCATCTTTATTTAAATAACTTTTATCTCCTAATATAAATGTATTTAAATATGGATTTTTATTAATGTATTTTATAAGTAATTGTTTTTGTTTATACATTAAGTTATTATTTTTTCTTATTAATTTTATATTATAAACATTCATAAGATAATAGGTCTTATGGTAGGATAAATATTTTTGATAATTAAATAAGTACTTTGTCGTATTCTTTGATGGAATTGATAATTCACCTATTATTTTTACTTTGTCTCCTATTTCATAGTTGAAATTATTTTTTTTATTTTGATAGTATGTTGCGATAATATTTTCTTTGTTTTTAACTGTTATTGTTACTTTGTCATCAATTATATTTATCTTTGTAATTGTGCCAACAACTTCATTAGTTGATAATGTATAAATACTTTTATGAGGCATCATTATTCTAATTCCAGATATTAATAAAACTAAGACTATAATTAAATAATATAATTTGTCATAGAGTAATATAGTCCTTAATTTTAGCAAAAATACTCTCTCCTATGCCTGTTATGTTTTTTATATCATCTATTGATGTAAATGGTCCATTTTTACTACGATATTCAATGATATTTTTAGCTTTTGATTCACCTATATTTGGTAAAGTCATTAATTCTTCTATTGTGGCATTATTTATTGATATTAGACCATTTGTTTTCTCTTTTTCATTGGTAATGCAGGCGTCATTATGTAAAGATTCTTCATTTTTTTGTTCACACTTACTTATAACTATTGATTCTGTTTGTTTTGTTTCTTTAAATTTTTTCACTTCATCATTACTATAAATAATTATTACCATTTCATCTGATATTTTTTTACTTAAATTTATTACTGTAGTATTTGCATTATCAGTAAGACCTCCCGCTTCTTTTATAACATCTATTACTCTTGCTTCTGATGATAATGTATAAATACCTGGGGTTATTACTTCACCTTTTATATCTACTTTATATACTGATGTATCACTTTTTTGCTTTTTAGTGATTTTTTCTTTTAGTTCATTTTTCACTATGATCGGTTCTTCCTGTGTTTTTCCTTTATTTATACATATAATACTAACTACTGTTATTAATATAATTGCTAGACTCATTAAAATTATCTGTTTTCTATATCTATAATGAAAAGTTATAATTATCACCTCCTAAATTATTATTCAAAAAAAAAGAAAAGTTCTCACTTTTCTTTTTACTTTTTAATCAATTTATTGAACCTTAGTTAAGTATGCGCTTACATGGCTTCCTGGTTCTGTTAATGTAATTTTAGAACAATCATCAGATATTAAATATGATTTAGGATCATAGTATATTGGGTCTTCTTCTCTAGGACCAACTGTATGTTTTGATGTTAAAAATACGATTGTATTTTCATAAATTGCAAATACTCCATATTTTTCTTCACCTACAACATTATATTTTCCATCTTCTGTTAATTGATATTCTCCATCTTCCTTATTTCCATTTACATAATATGTTCCATAGCATTTTGCCTTTTTTACTTCTTCTTTTGTTTTGACTTCTTCTGTGACCTGCTCATTTTCTTTTGAAGTTTCTATATTTTCATCACTCGAAGTATTACTTTTTTCACTTATATTTTTATTTGCATCACTTTTTTGGCTTTCAATTATTGATCCTTTTCCTAAATACCATCCAGCAACCCCTGCTACTAATATAATAATTGGTATTATTATAAAAATAGCCTTATTTGGTTTTTTGTTATTATCTTCCATTTTTTTCTCCTTTTTGGACTACTATTGTATTTTGAGTATAACATAAATTATTAAAAAAAAAGGACTTAGTCCTTTTATAAATTTTATTATTGTAAATTATTGTAAATTTGTTTTATATTTTTTATAAATTTTTGGTGTTTCTTCAATGCTATTTTCTTCTAATCCTGACATAACATAATCATGTAATCTACATTCTAATTCTTCAATATCAGGTGTATTTATTTTAGTTGCAGCACTATTATTTTTTCCTCCACCAGAAAATTTTCTCATAATAGCTCCAACATCAATATCACTTTTACTTCTAGCACTTATTGATACAACATCTTCATTAATATATCCTAGTACAAATGATGCATCAACACTATAATCAAGAAGTCTATCTGCTGCCTTTGCTAAATCTTCTCTTTTATATATCTGATATGGATTTTCCTTATTCAAAGTGAAAGATACTTGAACATTTTGAAAAGCTGTTCGAGCGTAATTTTCAAATATTGTATTGTTATAAATTAAATTACTAATTCGTCTATCTGTTTCAAATTCTGCCATAAATAAACTTGATACTTCTGATTGAGTTGCTCCTAGCTTTATTAATCTTTTTGCTAAATCATGAGTATGTTCGGTAGTATTTATTTGATAGTGTTTTGTATCCAAGGCAATACCAGCTAAAAGTGCATTAGCTGCATCTTTATCAGCGACAACTTTATAATTTATTAATAATTGAGCAATTATTTCTGAAGCGCTTGAAGTAGTTGGATTTATGTAATTTAAATCAGAATAAATAGTATTTGCATCTTCATCATGATGATCTATTATAACTATTCTCTTAAATGATGGTAACTCATTCATAACTTTTAATTTTTTTGAACTATTAGTATCTGTTACAACTAGTGTTGTATTATCATCAATTAATGTACATGCTTGATCTAAAGTAATTATATTAAATTTTTCTCTTTTAGAATCTATTATTTTTTTTACTCCTGGTTCCAATTCTAAAGCGCTATCTGGAACTAAAATATATGAATCTATCCCAAAGTGATCGCAAATTTTTTTCATTCCTATATTTGATCCTATTGAATCAAAGTCTGGATTTTCATGACCAATAATAATTACTGTAGATGAATCCTGTAAAACTATAGGCAATTTGTCCTTAAATGTTTTAAATGACTTTGTCATTATTTTACCCCCTGTAGAAACATATGTGTTTTTGTTCCTTGCTTAATAGATTATACTACTTTGTAAAAAAAAAGAAACATTTTTTTGAAAAATTGTCTCTTTTTATGCTTCTTTTAGTTCTTTTTCCTTAGATAATTTAGTTTCTATGTTAACTCTTTGGACAATGGTTAGTGCTGCGATTAAGCAAATTGTAAAGCTTCCACCATAACTCATAAATGGTAATGGAACTCCTGTCATTGGCATTAAACCAAATATTCCTAATAAGTTTACAGCTATATGTATAAATAGATATATGGCAATTCCATAACACATTGTACTGCCCCTATTTGTGGTAGCATTTCTTCCTATTATTAAAATTCTATATAGAATAATCATATATGCTAATATTATTATAATTCCTGTAATTAAGCCTAATTCTTCAATAATGACTGCAAAAATAAAGTCAGTATATGGTTCGGGCAAGTATAAATACTTTTGAGTACTATTACCTAGTCCAACACCTGTTAAGCCACCATTATTTATAGCAATGTAACAATTACATACTTGATTTCCTGTTGTCAGTAATTTTTCACATGGGTTTTTAAAATTTAATCTTTCAGATTGTCGTGATTGTAGTAAACTCTTTCCACTTGCAGAAAATGCAGCATATGCTACTAATATAAATCCCAATCCAATTAAAACTGTTTTAGACTTAATCTTTTTACTAATTGGTACCGCGAAAAATATTGCCGCTACTATTGCACAAAATATAATTGTAGTACCAAGGTCTGGCTGTAGGAATATTAAAAGGGCAACACCTACTGAAACAGCAATAGGATATAATGCCGGAATTTCTTTATTTAATTTCTTTTGATTTTTTTCATAATAGTATGATAACCAAACAATTATTATTATTTTTATAAATTCACTTGGTTGAATACTAAAAAATCCTAAATCAAACCAACTTTGTGCCTGATTTTTTGCTTTAATAAACAACAATAATATTACTAGACTAGCTGAAAATATTATTAATAAAAACTTTGAAATGATACCATAACTTTTAGTACCAATATTTATCATAATTAACGAGAGAAATAGCCCTGCTATTAAAAATATTGATTGTTTCACAAAATAATAAGAAGCGCTTACTTGATGAGACATATAAGCAACAACATTAGATGATGAAAAAACCATAATCAATCCAAAAATAAATAACAAAGTAGAAATTATTAATAATGGTTTATCTATATTTTTTATTATTTTTCTCATCAAAATTCCTCCTTATAATAATAATATCACAAATATATTTTTTTTTCTTAGTAAAATTTAATTAGGTTAGTTTTATTAACACTTTTTGTCAATTTACATATTCTATATTAGATTATGAAAAGGAGGCTTATTATGTATTATTACGGTGGTGGATCATGCTGTTCAAACAACCAATCATATCAAATGCCATATTATCCAACAAATTACTGTGGAGGAAATTATGGAACTTCTAATTTTGCTATTATATTAGTATTATTTATTTTATTAGTTATTATTCTTGGTTCAAGATTTACAGTTTAATAAAAAACGTATTTTATACGTTTTTTATTTTTCACTTTATTTTTAGATATTTTTTTGATAAAATAGTTGCTGATGAGGTGGTTGTCTTGTTAAAAACAAAAGATATATTAGATGAAAAAGATAAAAGATTAAGATTAATTAGTAAGGAAGTAGAATTTCCTTTAAGTAAAAAAGATAAAGATTTAATTGAAACAATGTTAAAATATTTACATGATAGTCAAATTGATGAATTAGCTGAAAAATATGATTTAAGACCAGGTATGGGAATGGCTGCTATTCAGTTAGGAGTTGCAAAAAGATATTTTGTTGTCGTTGATGAAGTAGATGACGGAGTTTTTGAAAATTATATTTTAATTAATCCTAAAATCATAAGTAATTCATTAGAAAAAATATATGTAGATATGGGTGAAGGCTGTTTAAGTGTTAATAGACCTGTTGATGGAATAGTTCCTCGTTATGCTAGAGTAACAATGGAAGCTTATGATATGGAAGGAAGAAAAATTCATGTCAGAGCTCGTGAGGAACTAGCAATTGCTATGCAACATGAACTAGATCATTTAAACGGAATTTTATTTACTGATCACATTGATAAAAAGGATCCTTACAAAGGAAAAGACCAGATGCGTGCCATCTAGTCTTTTTTTTATAATATTTCAGGATGATCAGTTAATTTTACGCTTACAAGTTTTGATACACCTGATTCTTGCATTGTTATACCATATAAAGTATTAGCATATTCCATTGTTTTCTTTTTATGAGTAATAATTAAAAATTGCGTTTTATCACAATAATGGCTTAAGTACTCACCAAATCCAGCTACATTAGCTTCATCTAGAGCTGCTTCAACTTCATCAAATAAACAGAAAGGAACATTTCTTACATTTAATATAGCAAATAATAATGATATCGCTGTTAATGTTTTTTCTCCACCTGATAATAATGAAATTGTTGTTAATTTTTTACCTGGAGGTGATGCTATTATATCTACACCTGTTGTTAGGATATTATCTGGATCAGTTAATTTTAAGTTTGCGTTTCCTCCACCAAATAATTCTTTAAATACTTTTTGGAATTCTATTTGAATAGCATCAAAAGTAGTTTTAAATTCCTCTTTCATTACATCGTCCATTTCATTCATTATTTCAAGTAAAGTTTCTTCTGCTTTTAATAAATCTTCCTTTTGATTAGTTAAGAATTCATATCTAGTATTTACTCTCTCATATTCTTCTATTGCTGCTAAATTAACCATACCTATTCTCTTAATATTAGCTCGATAATGATTTACTTTTGTTCTAGCTTCATCTGGTTCAATATCAAGTTTATATTCTGCTTTGGCTTTTTCAAAAGTTAATTCATAATCTTCGCTTAATATATTTAACATATTATCAACTTTTACATCTAATCTATTAATAGCAATTTCTAATTCTCTTGATTCTTTTTCATAACCACGAAGACTTGCATTTTTTAATTTGTCAGATGCTTGTTTCTCATCTATTTTTTGTTTTAATTCATCTATTTCTTTTGAAAGTGTTTTTAATCTTATTTCTAAATTATCTTTAGCACTTGTTTTTTCGTGGAATAATTTTATTAATTCTTGTTCTTTAGTACTAATTGAATTATTATTAATTGACTCCAAACTTTCCCATTCTTTAGTAATTGATTCTAATTTATTTATTAGCAAGTCTAATTCATTATTTTTAGAAGTTTTTATTTCAACTAAATTTATTCTACTCTTAGATATTTCATAATTTTCTTCTTCTAATTTAGAAACTTCACTATTAGTAGTTTTTAATTGTGATACTATTTCTTTTAGTTCTTGATCTAAATTAGCTAATTTTTCTTCAGCATATTTTAATTCTTGTTTAACAATAATAATACTACGTGATTTATTTATTGATCCACCAGTCATAGATCCACCGATATTTACAACATCACCATCTAGAGTAATTATTTTATATCGATTATTAATCATTCGGCTTATTCTAGTAGCCGCATTCATATCTGTTACTATTAATACGTTACCAAATTGATTTTCTAATATATTTTTGTATTTTTGATTGTAAATTATTAAATCACTTAATACACTTATAAAATCAGGATCATTTTTAATTATATTTAAAGTTTCTAAATCAACATAGCGATTTTTAATAACATTTAATGGGAAAAATGTAGCCCTTCCTAAATGATTATCTTTTAAATAATTAATAGCTTTTTTAGCTGATTCTTCATCACTAGTTATTATAAAATTCTTATTTGCACTAATTGCAATATTTAAGGCTTTAGTATATTCTTCTGATATTGAAATAATATTTCCTATTGTATTATGAATACCAGTTAAGTTATTAGCTTTTAGGATATTTTTAACACTATTAGGCATATCTGTACCTTGATCTATTTCATTTTTTAAAGCAAATATCTTATGATTTATTGATATTATTTCTTGATCTATTCTTGAATAGTCATTGTTTAACATATTCTTTTTTGTTTTTATTTGATCTAGTAATTTTTCTTGATTTTTAGATTTTTCTGTTTCTTTTATAATTGAATTATCTAAATCATTTATTTCAACTTTTAATGTATTAATGTTTCCTTCTAAATGTGACTTTTTATCTAAAAGTGTTCTTATTTCTTCTTTTAATTCATTTTCTTCTTTTGTTGTTTTACTACGTTCTTTTAATAGATTTTTTTCGCCATTTATTTTTTCTACTTCTCTAGTAATATCTAATAATTCTTTATTTAAATTATTTTTTTCAAGTTCTAATCTTTCTAATTTAGTGTTATTTTCTAATATTTCAACATCATTCTTTGATGTTTCATTAGAAATAGTCATTATTTCATTATCTAATTTTGTTTTTTTAGTTCTTTTTTGTTCCAATTCTTGGTAGTAATTTTCAATATCATATGCAAGTAATGCAACCTCATAATTATCTAAACCTTTTTTATTTTCTAAGTATTCTTCTGCTGTTTCTTTTTGCTCTTTTAATGGACCTACTTGCATTTCTAATTCACTTATAATGTCTGTTACGCGATCTAAGTTATTATGAGTACGATCTAGTTTTCTTAATGCTTCTTCTTTTCTTTTCTTATATTTTAATATTCCTGCAGCTTCTTCAAAAATTACTCTTCTATCAGTTGCTGAATTACTTAATATTTTTTCTACTTCACCTTGGGATATAATATTAAATGATTCTTTACCCATACCTGTATCTAATAACAGGTTGTTTATATCTTTTAGGCGACATTTTTCATTATTAAGGTAATATTCATTTTCTCCACTACGATATACTTTTCTTTTTATTGATATTTCAGTATATGGTACATTTATGAAATGATCATTGTTATCAAAGATAAGTTCTACACTAGCAACATTTAATGGATTACGACTTTTACTTCCAGAAAAGATGATATCACTCATTGAACCATCACCACGAAGTGATTTAACTGATTGTTCTCCTAATACCCATCTTACGGCATCAACAACATTACTTTTGCCTGAACCATTTGGACCAACAATACAGGTTGTTTTATCATCTAATTTAATATTTAATTTGTCTGCAAATGATTTAAATCCACTTGTTACTATTTCCTTTAAGTACATATCCTTCACCCTAGTTACAAGTATACTATAATTTGATTGTTTAAACAAGAATTTCTTTAAATACAAAGAAAAAAGAGGTTATATCATCATCCTCTTTTTATTTTTTTATATATTGTTTTGCCTCTTCTTTAGATATAGTTTGATTAAGTCCATCTTCATTCATAATAGCATGACCAGATTCTAAAATCATTGATAGTAATTCAATTCCTTCTTTTACATGTTTTTTATCTTTACTAAATAATCCTGCATTATTTATTTCATCTCTTAAAACTAAGGCGTCATATAAATAACTATCTTGATCTATTATTTCAACATATTCTTCACCTGATGTTGGATTATGAAAATAGATATATCCATTTTCATCATCACCTAATTCAACATTAAGACTTTCTACTAATTCATATGTTGGTTCTACTGAAAACGCTTCAAACCAGCTACTCTTTATAGCTAAATCCAATGCTTTTGAACAAATATGTGGTCCATATTTTTCGATATAATTTTCGCAATAATATCTGGCTTTTTCAAATTGATCTTTTAATTCTTTTTTTTCTTTTCTTGTTAAATCACCTGATTCATATAAATCAATTCTATCCCATATATCATCAGATACAGCATCTTTTGAAGCAAAAGTTCTATCACATAAACCAACATTTTTTATATCCATATCTGTTAATTTATCATACACTTTCATATAATTTAATAACTGATATGTTTTTTCTAATGAAGTTGCTACATGTGTATTTTCTTTTCTTGCTGTTGTTGTTTTCATAAAGTAATCATTGTTTACAGTTTCTATTATTTCATCTAGTTGAATATTATCTTCATCTACATATTTAGATGAAGGAATTAATTTTATTATACCAAAACCAATTGCTGCAGCTAATAGAATAGAAACAAATCCTTTATTGCTTGATTTAGGCTTTTTTTCAACTACAGTTGCATTTGTATTTTCATATTGTTCTTTTATTTCTATTGGTTTTTCTTTTGACTTTTTATTTTCTTCTTTTAATTTTTTATTTTCTTCTTTTGCTTTTTTTGCTTCTATTTTTGCTCGTTCTTTTCTTTCTTGATCATCTTTTTCTATTTCTTTTAATAAATTTTCTAACCATTCGTCATTTGCTTTACTCATATATATTCATCCTTTCGATATACATTTTTACTATGTCGTCTTTTTGTATATCCAACCCCTCATAGTACAGCAAATTATACCACTTTTTGTTTAATTTGTCAATGTTATTTAGCAATATGCTCACTTAAAAGACTATCTAAAGTTTCAATTGTATATCCTTTTTGAAGAATATAGTCTATTATCATTGGAAGTTCTGATATTAACTTTTTTGTTAGTGGTAATGATATTATAGATGAATTTGTTAATTTTTCTTTTAAAGTTTTATAAGGAAAATCTGTTATTTTTATAGTTGGAATAATTGTATGAAGATTTAATTTTTGACAAAGTTCTATTATTTCTTTATTATCATATTCAGCATAACAAAATTTAGGAGAAGTTTTTGTTAAAGAACTTAAATAATTTAGAACACTATCAAAATAAATCTCATCGTATTTATTGTCATAACTTAATATTTCTATTTCATGATTTGTTAATGTTGATATATAATTAGTATTATTTTCTAATAATAGCCCATCTATAAATAATGTTGATTTTATATTCTTAGAATTTAAGATATCTATAATTTCTTTTAAATTAGTCATTTCTGTTACTTTAAATACTAAGGCTACACTCTTTTTAGTATCATTTCCTTTAATTATGTATTTATCATAATAATCATCTATTGATATTTCTGGTTCTATTTCTTTTAGTGTTGTTAAAACTTCATTATAAGCACCATATTGTTTCATTTTAGTATAGCTTTTATGATAATCTATTATCTTACCATTTTGTCCTGGAATAATTTTATTATCTATTATTTTAGCGTTAATAGCATCTTTATTATATTTACTATTAGTACTCTTGATTTTTGTCATTATTGGGTCAGCATTTCTAATTATGTCTACTGATTTATCTGTATAATAGAAACTAAATAATACTAGAATAATAATTAAAACTACTTTAATTACTTTTAGCATATTATCACCTATTAAAAGATATGAAAAAAGGTTCAATAGTTGAACCTTTTTATTATATATTTTCTTCTATATTTTCTGGTTGTTGATTTTCAATTTCTTCAGCTTTTTCTTCTGATTTTTTTACTTTTGGTTTTGGTAAAGCATCTTTTCTTGAGAAATTTTGACGTCCCTTTTTATCTGGTCCTAGGGCTTTTACAATAATTTCATCACCTAGTTTTACTACATCTTCTACTTTATTTACTCTTTCATGTGCTAATTGTGATATATGAACTAAACCTTCACAACCTGGCCATAATTGAACAAAACAACCGAATTCTTCTATTTTAACAACTTTTGCTTCATATATTTTACCGATTTCTACTTCTCTGATTATTTCTTCAATCATTGCTTTTGTTTTATTTATTATTTCTCTATCAGTATGATAAATTATTACTCGTCCATCATCTTCTAAGTCTACTTTTACTGCATTTACATTTGTTACTTCTGTTACGTTTGAAGCTTCACAAATAATTTTAGTAATTGTTTCTCCTCCGCGTCCTATTACGTCTTTTATCTTAGCTGGATTGATCATGAATGTTTCCATCTTTGGTGCATATTCTGATACATCTGGACGAGGTTCTTTAATTTGATTTTCAATTACTTGTAATATTTCTAAGCGGGCTTGTTTTGCTTGTGCTAAAGCTTCTTTTAATATTTGTTCTGTTATACCTTTAATTTTGATATCCATTTGTAAAGCTGTAATACCATCTTTTGTTCCAGCTACTTTGAAGTCCATATCTCCTAAATGATCTTCCATTCCTTGAATATCTGTTAAAATTGTATAATCATCTTCATGTGTAATTAATCCCATTGCAATTCCAGCAACAGGGGCTTTAATTGGTACACCTGCAGCCATTAAAGACATACATCCTGCACAAATACTTGCTTGTGATGAAGAACCGTTAGACTCTAAAATTTCTGATACAACTCTGATTGTATATGGGAATTCTTCCTCTGATGGAATAACTTGAGCTAAAGCTTTTTCTCCTAAGGCACCATGTCCTATTTCTCTTCTTCCTGGTGCTCCATATCTACCTGTTTCACCTACTGAGAATTGTGGGAAATTATAGTGTAGCATAAAACGTTTTTGATCTTCTAAGCCTAATCCATCGATTATTTGATGTTCTCCTAAGGCACCTAAAGTTGTTATTGATAAAGCTTGTGTTTCACCACGTGTAAACAATGCTGATCCGTGTGTTCTTGGTAGTAAATCTATATCCGTTGACAAAGGTCTTATTTCAGTCATTGCACGACCATCAGCTCTTGTTTTTTCTTTTACTACTATACTTCTAAATAAATTGTATTCAATGTCTGATAGAACCATATTTACTTTTACTAATAATTCTTTTAATTCATCATCTTTTAGTTTTTCTTCATTTTCTTTTGTATATAGTTCTATAACTTCTTCTTTTACAGCATCAATAGCACCATATTTTTCTAATTTTCCTTTTATACGTAGTGCTTGATCCATTTTTTCAGTAGCAAGACTTTTGATTCTTTCAATCATTTCCTCTGATGGTACTAAAGTCTCATATTCCATTTTTTCTTCGCCAATTTCAGCAATGATTTTTTCTTGGAATTCAATTAATTCTTTGACTGCATTATGTCCAAACATTAATGCTTCTAGCATAACATCTTCTGATACTTGTTTAGCACTTGATTCAACCATGTTGATTGCATCTTTTGTTCCAGCAACTGTTAATTCTAATTCAGATATTTCTAATTGTTCTGGAGTTGGATTAATTACAAATTCTCCATTAACACGACCTACTTTTACTCCTGCTATAGGACCATTGAATGGTATTTTTGAAATACATGTTGCTAAAGATGAAGCAAACATTGCAGTTAATTCTGGTGAACAATCTTGATCAACAGATAAAACAGTTGAAATAATTTGGACTTCGTTTTTAAATCCTTCAGGGAATAACGGACGCATTGGTCTATCAATCATACGTGCAGCTAGTGTTGCAGCTTCTGATGGACGACCTTCTCTTTTTATAAATCCTCCTGGTATTTTCCCAACTGAATATAGTTTTTCTTGATAGTTAACTGTTAGTGGAAAAAAATCTGATAATAAGTTAACAGTTTTTGAAACAACAGCAGCAGTTAAAATAACAGTATCATTATATCTTACTAATACAGCACCATCAGCTTGTTTTGCTAGTTCTCCATGTTCTACTATAATTTTACGACCATGAAAATCTAATTCAAATACATTTTTTTTCATACTTTTACCTCTTCCTTTATCTAAAAAAAAGACACTAAAAATAAGTGTCTACTTTCTTAATCCTAATTTTTTAATTACTTCACGATAACTTTGAATATCTTTCTTTGCTAGGTATTGTAACATATTTCTACGTTGACCTACTTTCTTTAAAAGACCTCTACGTGAATGATAATCATGAGTGTGTACTTTTAAATGTTCTGTTAATTCTTGAATTTCTTTTGTAAGAATTGCGATTTGAACTTCTGCAGAACCAGTATCTTTTTCACTCTTAGCAAATTCCTTGATGATTTCTTCTTTTTGTTGTTTTGTTAATGCCATGTTTTCACTTCCTTTCATAATTATTCGCCAACACTAGGTAAAAAGTCGGAAATTCTTTAAACCGAGAATTGGTAAGCACATATAATATACTAAATTTTTATTAATTTGTAAAGTTTTTTTATGATTTAATTATAAATTTAAGGTTTTATGTTTAGGTATTGTCAAGTTAACATATATTTTATTAGTATAATAATTTAAATTATTAAAAAAATGTGATATGTTTATTATGGTGATAATATGAAAAAGAAAAAATTCTTAATGGAATTAGGAAAATTAATTTTAGTGTTTTTACTATTTTATTTTAGTAGTTTTTTACAATTGATTCCAATTAAATTATTTGGTATTACTGATATTAATTCTCAGGTTACTGTTTTACTTAGTATGTTTTCAAATATTATATTATTGATAATATTATTATTAATTTATAGGAAAGAATTTAAATTAGAATGGAAAAGATTTAAAAAAAATAAACTTTTTAATTTGGATGTTGGTTTTAGATATTGGTTTATTGGATTAGTAATAATGATTGTTACTAATGGTATACTTGCTAATATTTTAGGATTAGGTCAAGCTGATAATGAGCAAGCCGTTCAAAAGATGATATCTTCTCTACCTTGGTTAATGGTAATAAATGCGGGTTTAATTGCTCCATTTATTGAGGAAACTATCTTTAGAAAAGCTTTTAAAAATGCATTTAATAATAAGTGGATATTTATTATGGCATCTGGAATTGTATTTGGATTATTACATGTAATTAATTCTACAACTATTCTTGGATATTTATATATAATACCTTATAGTACTTTAGGAATATCTTTTGCAGCTATGTATAGTAAAACGGATACTTTTTTCACATCATATTTTGCACATGCATTTCATAATACTTTATTAGTTTTATTATCAATCATATAAAAAAAAGAGCTATGCTCTTTCTTTTTTTATGTAATGATCTATTATTGCTAAGATTAAACATTCAATTGATTGAATAGCGATACTTGTAAAATAACCATTCCAATATTCATCTGTTAACATTATTTCCATGTTTATTAATGTGTAAAATAAATAAAATACTACTATTGAGAAAACGAATGTTAAAAATATTAATAACATCGGATGAGTTGTATTTTCTTGTAAAAAGTAAAAAATAGTTAAGTTAACAAATTGACTTATTACTATGGCACAAAATTCTCCACTAATTTCTAATAATATCGTTGGCTTACTCATAGCGAAATTCATTATTACTAAAAATAGAACCATGCTAACTGAAGAAATAGCTATTGCTGCTACGGTCTTTTGATATCCATATTTTTTTGTTATGTAGTTTGATATAAAGAATAAAACTGGTATAGCAAAAATTGAATATGATAATGATGTATTATTAATATCAAATTTATAAGGACTTATAGCATATCCTAAAATTGTCATTGTTGATAATAGTAAAATAAACATCCAACTATCATTTAATAGATCTTCCTTTGCTTTTTTAGTAATCTTTTTTTTATTATCTTTCATTTAATCACCCTTCTTACTCTATTACATTTTAACATAAAAATTTTTTTTAGGAAAGAAAAAAGAATGATAATAATTTAATCATTCTCTTCTTTTTCTTTTATTTCTTCTAATATTTCATCAATATGATTACCATAATCAATTGAATTGTCATAGATAAACCTTAATTCTGGAGTATGTCTTATTTCTACTCTTTCTGATAATTTTCCTCTTATAAATGATGCTGCTTTATTTAAGGCCTCTAAAGTTGTTTCTCTTTTTTTATCATCTAAAACAGTAAAATAAACTTTAGCAAAACTTAAATCACTTGTTGTATCTACTCCAGTAATTGTTACGAATTTAATATCTTCGTCTTTTATTTCTGTCATTAATATCATACTTATTTCTTCTTGAAAAGTATGATTTAATCTTTCTATCTTGACATTTGCCATATTATTACCTCCAATATTATCGTTTAATTTCTACTAAATCGTATATTTCAATAATATCATTTTCTTTATAATCTTGACAATTTTCTAAAGTGATACCACAATCCATATCTTTCTTAACTTCTTTTACTTGATCTTTTTCATGTTGTAATGTTTTAACAGATCCATTATATACTATAACGTCATCTCTAATAATTCTTGCTTTTTGATTATTTTTTACAACACCACTTGTGACATGGCATCCAGCTATTAAACCGACTTTTGAAAATTTAAAGATTTGTCTAACTTCTAAAGTACCGGTAACTTTTTCTTCATATTCAGGATCTAACATACCTTTCATTGCTGCTTCCATATCTTCTACTACTTTATAAATAATGTCGTATGTTTTAATAGTAATACCATATTGTTTGGCAATTTCTATAGTCTTTGTTCCACCGCGAACATTAAAGCCAATTATTAGGGCATCTGAGGCACTAGCTAAAACTACATCACTTTCAGTAATTGCTCCTACTCCAGCTCTTATTACATTTACTTTTACGCCCTCTACATTGATTTTTTCTAATGAATTTTTTACGGCTTCAAGACTACCATTAACATCAGCTTTTAAAACTATTTTAATTTCTTTTACGCCTTCTTGGATACGTCCAAATAAATCTTCTAAAGTCATTCCACTAAAGTTAGTATCTTGACCATGGCTTCGTAATTTTCTTTCTTCAGCTATTTGTTTTGCCTGTTTTTCTGATTCAAAAGCCATAAACTTATCCCCAGCACTTGGAACTTCTGAAATACCTGTTACTTCAACTGGTGTTGCTGGACCTGCTTCTACTATATTTTGTCCCAAATCATTTTTTAATGTACGAACTTTACCAAATGATGTTCCAACTACAATTGGATCTCCTAAACGAAGTGTTCCATTTTGAATTAGTAGTGTTGCTACTGATCCAACTTTATTATCTTTTTTAGATTCTATAACAGCTCCTGTTGCATAGCGTGATGGATTTGCTTGGTAATTTTCCATTTCTGCTACTAATAGGATGTTTTCTAATAATTCTGGTATACCTTCTCCAGTTGCAGCTGATATTTTATTAACAATAATATCTCCACCCCATTCTTCTGGAGTTAAGCCGTTTTCAACTAATCCTGTCATTACTCTTTCAATATTTGCTTCTGGCTTATCAATTTTGTTAATTGCAACAATTATTGGAACTCCTGCGGCTTTTGCATGGTCTATTGCTTCTTTAGTTTGTGGCATTACTCCATCATCAGCAGCAACAATTATTATAACAATATCAGTAATTGAAGCACCACGAGCACGCATTTCTGTAAAAGCAGCATGTCCTGGAGTATCAATAAATGTAATTACTTTATCATTATATTTTACTGAGTAAGCTCCAATAGCTTGAGTAATTCCACCTGCTTCTCCACCAGCAACATTAGTTTTTCTAATTGAATCTAATAATGTTGTTTTACCATGATCAACATGTCCCATGATTGTTACTACTGGTGGGCGTGTAATTAAGTCTGCTTCATTATCTTCTATTTCATAACTTTCAAAATTAGAAATATCAGCAGTTTCAGCTTTTTTTAATACTTTATCATATTCTGAAGTTATTACTTCTGCGCTATCATAGTCTATGCTTTGATTAACAGATGCCATAACTCCAAGTCCCATTAATTTTTTTACAATTTCTACAGATTTTACATCTAAAGCATTTGCTAAATCTGTAACTGTCATTCCTTGCTCATAAAGAATTGTATTTTCATCTTTTGAAGTTTCATTGCTTTGTAGTTTTTCACGATGCTTATATATTTTTTTTCTTTCTTTTAAGAAATCCTTTTTGTTCTCAGTTTTCTTAATTTGTTTGTTTTTTACTTTTTCAAATTTTGTTTGATTATCAAGATCAAATTTTGTATCTCTAGCAAGTTCTTCTGCTTTATCAGTTACTTCCTCTTCTAAAGCTTTTTCGTCTAGATCTTCACTATTGCCACTTTCTTCTTCATCTTCTTGGGCATTATCTAGTAAAATGATGTCTGTTTCGCTTAATGCAGTAGTTTCGTCTTCGTAGCTAATGCCAAGCTTATCACATAGATTTTTAATTTCTTCAACGCTTTTGTTAACGTCTAATGCATAATCTTCTATAGTCATCATAAAGACTCACCTCACTTTTCTATTATATTTTTTATTTCTTCATAAATATTTTCTTCTATATTGCATTCTAACATTTTCTCTAAAGCTTTTGTTTTTTTAGCTTTTTCTAAAACTGCAATATCTTTTTTAATATATGCTCCTCGACCATTTAATTTTCCTGTTTCATCAACCTTTATTTCACCTTCTTTAGTTCTAACAATACGTAATAATTCTTGTTTTGGTAGATGCTCTCTGGTAATTACACAAGTTCTTAATGGTATTTTTTTAACTTTCATATTATCACCTTTTATCTAAAGTTAATTCCTGCTTCGCGAGCTTGTTCTGTAGTTTTTATGTCTATTTTATAATGTGTTAGTTTGCTTGCTAGGCGAGCATTTTGTCCTTTTTTACCTATTGCCAATGAGAAATTATCTCCATCAGCTATTACCATTGCTTCTTGTTTCTTTGGATCTGTTATTGCTACTGTTAGGTCTTTTGCTGGTGATAAAGCATTTTCAATAAATACAGCTGGATCATTATCATATCTAACTACATCTAGCTTTTCTCCATGTAGTTCTTCAATAATTCTAGCAATACGGCTTCCCTTTTCACCTATACAAGCACCTATTGGATCAATATTTGCTCTTTCAGAATATACTGCAACTTTACTTCTATTTCCTGGATCTCTTGCAACACTATATAACATTATTGTTCCATCAGCTAATTCAGGAATTTCTAATTCAAATAATCTTTTTACAAATCCGTAGTGGCTTCTACTTAATAAAACTAATAAGTTTTTACCTGTATTATCTACTTTAGAAACATATACTTTTATTTGAGAACCCATTTCTATTTTTTCTCCTGGAATAATATCTTTCTTTGGTAAGATACCGTTTGTTCTTCCTAAATCAATGAAATAATTATCTGTATCTTCTAAAGCTACTGTTCCAATTAGCATTTCATCTTGTTTGTCTCCAAATTCTTCCATTATGCTGTTTCTTTCAGCTTCTCTAATTTTTTGAACTACTACTTGTTTTGCTGTTGATGCAGCTACACGTCCAAAGTCATGTGGTGTAACTTCATTATCAATAGTATCGCCAATTTCCAATGTTTTATCAATTTTCTTAGCATCGCTATATTTTATTTCTGTCTCAGGATTAAAATATTCATATTCTGGTTCACTTGCTTCTTCGCTTGTTTCTTCAGTATCTGTTTCATCATCCTCTTCATCTTCATCAGTATAATGTTCAAATAAATAGTCTTCATATTCTTCTTTTGTCATTTTGTCATCAGGTACTACAGTTAAAAATGAGAATACTTTGATATCACCAGTATTACGATCGAATAATACCTTAACATTAGTTTTAGAATTAAAATTCTTTTTATAAGCTGATGTTAATGCTAATTCCATAGCATCATATACAACTTCAGGATCAATATTTTTTTCCTTAACAATATTATCAAGGGCTTTTTTAAATTCTTTTCCGTTCATTTTTTTATTCTCCTTTCTCTTTTGAATAAACATCTAATTCATCTGCATCCTCTAATAAAGATTCATGTTCATCCATTATTTTATTAATTATTCTTGAAGCACTTGTAACACGATTTAAATCAATAACTTCGTCACTATCAAGAACAATATTAAATATTCTTTTTCCTTCCTCTTCTGATATGAAAGCATCATCAACAAAAACATTTAAATCTTTGATATTATCGTCTAATAACTCAGCAATAATTTCTTTCATAATTCACCTCCTGGAAATAATAAGAGTGGGAATTTTTTCTTTCCCACTCCTTTCTAAACGTATTATAACATACACTTTATGAAAATACAAATAAATATTAATAAAAAGCAAGATTACTTTATAACCTTGCTTTTTGCTGTTTTAGATTTTTCTATTGGTCTTGTTGGCACGATAACACGGTCACTTGTAAATGAGTAAGTAGTTGTACCGTCTTCTTTTGTACTTGTTGAAATATAATCTTTATTTAACTTAATAATTTGTTCTGGTATTGTTCCATAAATATCAGCTAATCTATTAATTTCAGCTTTTGGATTTTTTGAAGCTTCTTCATCTACTCTTGCTAATTTTAGGTTTGATTTTAAATCTGAATAAGCAACATGATATGGAACTAACATTAACCCTTTTGATAAATATTTATCATTAGAAATATATTTCTTAAGTGTAGTACCATCAACACCAGTTTTTTTCATTAATTCTTTATATCCCATTGTTGTTACAACTGGTTCTACTCTTAAAAGTATTATATCATTTTTACCTACATTTTTAATTATTTCACCAGTTGATGGTATTCTTTTTTCATGTAATCCTAATTTATTTTGTTGTTGTCTTGAAAAATCTTTTTCTACCATTTTTTCACTTATTGTTCCACCAATAGTTTTTGCTAAGGCACAACCTTTTTTTGCTATTGACTTGATTGAATTTTTATTTAAAGTTATTGATGATATTTCTTTTTCAGTTGTATCTATTTTAACTTTATGAACAGTTTCTTGTTCATCTAAATTAGTAATATCATCGTCATTTTCTGGCATAGTAAATTCATAATATACAAGATTTCCAACACGTTTTTTTTCACCAATGTATGGATCATTTTCATTTAATGTTTCTTTTCGTCCAGCTAATTCTGCCATTTTAGATGGATAGTCAGCTCTTTGACTTACATAAAAATCAAAGAAAATTTCTGTACTAAGTCCATTCCTTTTAGCATATTCTTTATCAAATTTAGCTCTGTCATTTTGATTTTCTAATCTTTCATATACTTTAGTTACGGCATTATATATAGCTTCAGTAAAAGACTTATCCATATCAGCATTTTCTGGTAATAATGGATGAATACTAGTTGCTATTTTAATATATGCTTCCCTTAATTCTTTACTACTAGCATCTGGCTTTACACCTAATACATCATAATAATCGCAAAATGAACGTGGATCTGTTGTATCTACACATAGTTTTTCAAAATAGAAAGCATATTTTTCAACATTTGATTGAAATTTATCAGTTAACTTTCTTGAATGCAATGTTTCATTTACAGCTTGTGTATATATATCACTAGTAGTTTTTAATAAATTTTTTACTTCTGTCATTTCAACAAATATTTTTTCACGTACTTCTAATTCTAAATTAGATAAACCTTGATTTTTTATTAAACTTGGACTGAATAATTTACATAATTCATCATATTTTGCTTTAACATCTTCTTTAGTTGCATCTTTATTTAATCCTAAAATTTTTAAACGGCTTTTATGAGCACCATTTATGTTTGCAGTTACTATATCGCTCATAATATCCCCCCTCTTTAATTAGCTCACTAATTATATCATAAAATATTGAAAATGTAAAGTATTTTTGCTTCTAAAAATTTTTCCATACTACTAATTTGTTATCTTTCACTTGGTATATGCCTAATAGTTTATCATCCATATTTTTAAATATTACTTTATCTTCTATATTAAATTTATTATTTAATTTTTGACCATTTTTAATTTTAAATTCTAATTCTTTATCTACCTTTATAACATTATAGTCTAATGCTTCTTCTATTACATAAAGCTTAAATTTTCCTTGTTTTATTTCGTTTAAACTATTGGCATTATCGATTGAAAAGTTTCCTTGTTTAGTTCTTATTAAGCTAGTCATTGTTGCATAACAGTTTATGGAATTAGCAATATCTTTAATTAAGCTTCTTACATAACATCCTTTTGAAACTGTACATTTAAAATTAAAAGTATTGCGATCGGTATTTAATAAAACTAATTCTTTAATTATTACTTCTTTTTTTGGTAATTCTACTTCTTTATTTTCTCTTGCATATTCATATAGTTTTTTACCATTTACTTTTACAGCTGAATATATTGGTACCTCTTGAAGATATTTTCTAGGAAATTTGTCTAGAGCTTTTTCTATTTCTATAGTTACTGGAACTGTTTTGCTTTTTGTTATTGTACCAGTTATATCCAAAGTATCTGTTTCAAATCCTAAAATAACACCAGCCTGATATTCTTTATATGTTGATGTCAATAGTTCGGCTATTTTAGTTGCTTTACCAATGGTTACTACTAATACTCCTTCAGCTAAAGGATCTAGTGTACCTGTATGACCTATTCTTTTTATTCCTAATGTATGACTTATTTCATTTACTACATCAAATGATGTCAATCCTTTAGGTTTATTTACAATAATTATTCCACTATAGTTATTTAAATATTCTTCTAATGTATAATTGTTTTCTGTAATAATTTTAGCGACTACTTTACCAACATATCTTATGTGCCAAGGTTCATAACTATAACCAGTTATATTTTCTTTATTTTTTGGATATCTTAAAATAAAACCAAATTTAGGTAAATATTTATGAATATTTTCATAGTATTCTTTTTGGGCTTCTATTTCATTATTATCTTCTGGAAATTTTCCATTTACTTTTATATTTATATCAATTGCAAGACCAGTATGATGTTCTGATGTTTTAGGTGGAGCTACATGAGAGTTTCGGTATTCTTTACCATATTTTTCTTCAAATTCATCCCATATTTGTTGCTGTTCATTAATACTTCTATATGCTCCTGCTATAGAAATTTCAATATTTTTATTAGCTAAAAATTCTTTTAATTTTAAATACGATTCATAAGTTTCTTTTTCTACTTTTATATCTTCATCATCAGTATTTTTTGTATTTATTAATTCTAATCTTTTAAAATAATTATCTTTTATTTTATGTTCTTTGTTAACTAAAACTAATTTTGACATAATACCACCAGATAAATTATATCAAAAAAAAGAAAGTATTTCTACTTTCTAAAATAATGATAATTGATTTGACTCTGGTAAGTCTTTTAATATTCCCATATTAACCATTTTTTCAATTAATGTTCCTGATACTTTAGCTCTTTTTTGAACGTCTTCAATACTTAGGAATGGTTGCTTTTCACGTTCTTTTACAATACTTTTAGCAACAGTATCACCTAATCCATCTATAGCATTAAATGGTGGATATATTTCAGTATCATTTTTTGCTACCCAAACAGTTGCATCACTATGATATAAGTCAACATTTAAAAATTTAATACCACGTGCTGTTGCTTCTAAGGCTACCTTTAAACTTTCAGCTTGACCATTTTCTTTATTTGTTGCTTCATATCCTTTAACTTGGATATCTTCAATTCTTTCTTTTATAGCATTATACCCTTTTATCATAGCACCAACATCTAAATCTGTTGCTTTTGATGAATACCATGATGCATAGAAATATACTGGCATATGTACTTTATACCAAGCTATTCTAAAAGCACTTATTACATAAGCTGCGGCATGAGCTTTTGGGAACATGTATTTAATTTTGGCACAAGAATTAATAAACCAATCTGGTATATTAGCTTTTTCCATTGTTTCAACATGGCCTTTCCATGTTTCTGGATCTTTTGATGCCTTTCCTTTACGTACAAATTCCATTATTTTAAAAGCCTTTATTGGTTCTAGGCCATGATACATTAAATAAACCATAATATCATCACGACAGCCAATTGTCTCTTTAAATGGAACTACATTGTTTTGAATTAGTTCTTGAGCGTTTCCTAGCCAAACATCAGTACCATGTGACAATCCTGATATTTTGATTAATTCACCGAAAGTTGTAGGCTTAGTATCTTCTACTAATTTTATAGTAAATGGTGTTCCAAATTCTGGTATTCCTAAAGTTCCGGTATTACACATTATTTGTTCTTTTGTTACTCCTAACGCATCAGTTGATGTAAATATGCTCATTGTAGTTTTATCATCTAAAGGTACTTTCATGATATCAGTTCCTGATTGATTTTGAATTAAGCGTAATTGAGTTGGATCAGAATGTCCTAAAATATCAAGTTTTAATAAGCATTGATCAATTGAGTGATAGTCAAAGTGTGTTGTCATCCATTCAGCTGTTGCATCTTCTGCTGGATATTGATATGGCGTGAAATCTGATACTTCCATGTAGTCTGGTATAACAACAATTCCACCTGGATGTTGTCCTGTTGTTCTTTTAACACCTGTACATCCAATTGCTAGTCTTTCAACTTCTGCTGTTCTCATATCATTTATTTCATGATCTTCGCAATATCCTTTTACAAATCCAAAAGCTGTTTTATCTGCTACTGTTCCTATAGTTCCAGCTCTATAAACGTTATGTTCACCAAATAAAACTTTTGTATAAGCATGAGCACTTGCTTGATTTAAATCTGAAAAGTTCAAATCAATATCAGGAACTTTATCAGCATTAAATCCTAGGAATGTCGCAAAAGGCATATCTTGTCCATCTTTTATTAATGGAATATGACAATTTGGGCATTCTTTATCTGGTAAATCAAATCCTGATGAATAATCAGATCCAAATGAATTTCCATTTTCATCTTCAAAGATACTAAGCTTACATTTATCACAGCGGTAATGGGCAGATAGTGGATTTACTTCTGTTATTCCCATCATTGTAGCAACGAAACTAGATCCAACTGATCCACGAGAACCAACTAAGTATCCTTCATCATTTGAGTGTTTTACTAAACGCTGAGCAATTAAGTAAATTGGATCGAATCCACCACCAATTACTCCACCTAAAGTCTTTTTTACTTTTTTAGTTAAGGATTTATCATCTAATTCTTCTTCAGTTGTTTCTTTTACATATTTTGTTACTAATTCTTTTACGTTATTTGAACCTTTTATTATTTCATCATGTAATTCTTTATGGGTTACTTTATTAAATTCTTCTTCACTTAAATCTTTATCTTGGTATTTTTCTTTAATAATTTTAAATACAATATCTCCATATAGTTCTGTTGCTATACGTTCTTCAATTGCATATGGTAATGGATCACCATACCAGTCAGCTGCTTTTGTATAAACTAAATCTGTTACAACTACTGGACAGTCTAAGTAACTTTTTCCATCATCACTTTTTACACGTGGTGAAAATGGAATTCCACCAGTATCTATAATTACTTCGACTATGTCAACCATATCAGCTATTTTGTTAGTATTTTCAACTACAATTTCATAGGCTTTGTCATCACCTAAAAATTTAAAGTTTTCTAACATTTCATCAGTAGTTCTAAAATAATTAGCTGGTATTTCTTTAATATTGCTTTTTGCTAGAGGGTGTCTTCCACCACCTGGTACTTTTTGATTTACTATTATTTCACGATATATTTTGTCATCTTCATTAATATGATGAACATCACCTGTAGCAACAATTATTTTTCCAGCTTCTTCGGTAACTCTAACTATTTTTTCAATATGAGCTGCTAATTCTACTTTAGTTCCAAAATCACCAGTTTGAATCATATGATCATAACAATCCAGTGGCTGAACTTCTACATAATCATAGAATCTTATTATATTTGATAATTCATCTTCACTTTTAGATTTAGCTTCTGTAAATACTTCACTTTCATAACAACCACTACCAATTAGTAATCCTTCTCTATTTTCTTCAATTACACTTCTTAGTATACGTGGTGTCTTATAAATATATTTTGTATTAGCTAAGGAAACTATTTTAAATAAATTTTTTAGACCAGTTTTATTTTTAACTAATAAATTAACATGATGAGCACGACCATATTTATGTATTTCATCACGAGATACTAAATTATCTAAGTCTGTCATTTTTTCTATGTTACGATTATAAAGTTTCTTTAACATTTTATAAAATACTAAAGCTGTTCCTTCAGCATCATAATCTCCTCTATGGTGAGCATTTTCATCCCATGGAACTTCATATCTTTTTACTAATGCTGATAGTGAATGTCTGGCATAAGTATTATCTAAAGTACGAGATAATTCTAATGTATCAATTACAGGATTTGTAAATTTTCCTAAATTATATTTTTTATGGGCCATTTCTAGGAATGAAACATCAAATTTAGCATTATGGGCAACCATAGGACAATCACCATACCATTCGATGAAACGTTTAACTGCATTTTCTTCATTGTCTTTATCTTTTAACATTTCGTCTGTAATGTTAGTAACGTCTATTATTTTTTGAGGTAATGGTCTGCCTGGATTTATTAATTCATCATATTTTTCTAAAATAACTCCATCTTTTATTTTTACGGCACCTATTTCAATAATTGAATCGGCTCCACCTGCATTAAATCCGGTTGTTTCAAAGTCAAAAACTACATATGTTTGGTCTAGCATATTTAAATCATTAGGTCTAAGAACAATGTTAACTGTATCATCAATCATCGTTAGTTCAGCACCATAAATAGCTTTAAATGGTTCTTCTCCTTCTTTTAGTTCCTTATTATGAGAAGTTACTAAATTAAAGACATGAGGAAATGCTTGTACACCATTATGATCTGTAATTCCAATAGCTTTATGGCCCCACTTCATTGCTTGTTTTACCAAGGCAACTTCATCGCAGATACCATCCATCTGGCTCATTTTAGTATGACAATGTAATTCAACACGTTTTTCTGAAGCATTATCTTTTCTTACTTCTTTTGTCTTTTCTATTTTTACAACATCTCTAGCATTTAAAACTAATTCTTTAGAGAATGGATCGTTTTTTGTATATCCTCTTATCTTATACCAATTACCAACTTTAAATTCTTTACATAGTCTTTTATATTCTTCATCATCTCTTACAAATACTTTACAATATATACTATCGGAATAATCAGTTATTTTTAAAGTAATAATTTTGAAATCTGTTTTTGATGATTCAAAATAATCTGTTCCAAATATTTCTGCTTCAACAGTTACATTGTTATCTTCACCTATTAAAGTTTTTATCTTTATAGCAGAATCTTTTATTCCTCTACCAATTATACTATTAGGATCTTTTGCTTCACGATGATATTTTTCTTTTGGTGCTTCTTTAGGTGTTTCTTTAACTTCTTTTACTTTTGGTGCTTCTACAACTAATTCTTTTTTTATTTCTTCTAATATTTTTTCTTCGTGTCTAACTATAATTTCAATATTAGATTTATATCCATAACATTTATAAAATGTTTCTATTTTTGATAAACATTTTTCTAATCTTTCTTTTTCTACTGAATTATCAACAATTAGTACTAATGAATTATTTTCTATTCTTAAGCAGTCTTCATATATTTCTAAAACTTTTAAATCTTCTTTTAATTTTTGTAATAAGTATGGATAATAGCTTAAATAAGTATTTAAATCAATATTGTTAACATTAAAAATAAAACCTATTTCTTTAGTGTTAGAATCAAGTAATCCTTTTTTATTTTCTAGTTCTTCTAATATATTTAAAGGTAGTGGGTTTTCTTTTTGAACAAATATATTCCAATTACCTGTTTTTGAATTTACTTTTATCTTTGTAATTACAGCATCAGAAAAATATTGATATGAATCATTATCAATATTTATTTTATCTAATAATTTTTGCATATTATTATCCATAATAACCCCCTACTACATAATTATCTGATTATATATTTTTTGTTTCTAATACAGAAAGAAATAAATTGTATTATGTCAAAGTTGTATATTCTCTTTTCATAAGGATATTTTTCTAGTTCAAAAGCTATTTTATCTCTTTTCATATAGTTTGACAATTCATCTTTTGGTATACCTAAATACATTAACCAATATGGGTATATTTGTCTTTTTATATTTAGATATTTTGAATCACCACTAAAGTAATTACTAATACCAGTAATTCTAGTATTAAGTTCATTGGTAATAGCCATTTCAATTATAGCTTCAGCTATTATCTTATCATCATCTGCATATTCTCTTAATTCACTGTTTAAAATTGATATGATGATGTCATTTACTACTTTTAGAGGTTCTTTCTTATCTATTTTTTTACCTATAATTATAGTATTTAATTTTTGAGAAGATGATATAGGTGTATCTATCATATCTAATTGTTCTATTAAACAATATACTGTGTATTGAGGTAATTCCTTTTTTATAATATTTTTTAATTCTTTACTAATTTTTTTATCCCATATTTGAATTAGTTCTAAGCGATACTTTTCTGATTTAGTTTTTATCTTTTGATATTCATTTGAATCTAGCATAATATTGTATATGGTATCATCATTTGGAATATAATTTTTTACGTCTTTTAAAATATTTAATTTATTTTTATATACATCATTGTATTCTTTTTTATAATTAAGCCATAATTTTTCTTTTAATTTATGTAGTGATTCAGAAATTGATGGTTGAAATAATAGGTTCCAAATCAATACATAATCGTTTACTGCAAACTTCAGGTTCATCTACTACACTCCTCGTAACTTTTGTCTATGAATATCATATCACAGGTAATCGTTTTTTTCCAAAAAAAAGTTAGGTTTTTTCAACCTAACAGAATGTTTTCCATATGAAGTAACCAGCTATTGAAAGTACTGATATTAAAATTAATATTAATAATATTTTTACACCCTTTGATACTTTTTTTTCTTTAAAGCAATCATCCATATCAAAATCTTCATCTGATAAATCCATACTTCTGGTATAAAAGTCTGTATCTACACCTTTTATTTTACTATCGTCTTTTTTATTTTTCTCTAAATCAACTTTTTTTATTTCTTCTAATTGATTTTTATCTAATATTTCTTTTGATTTTGAACTATCATTATCTGATTCATCAGATTCCTCATTTTCTATTGGTGGAATTACATCTAAAGCATTAGTTGCCATTAGGTCACTTAATAAATCTATAGTTGTAGCTTTATCAATTTCACCAGCTAAAGTTTTAGAAGCAATGGTATCAATTATATCTCTTATTTCTTTTTCTTCAGTATTATATACACGATTTTTTCTTTCTTCCCTATATTTTTCTAATTCTTTAGGATCAAGACTAGTTATATTATAAATACTTTTTAATTTTCTTTTTTGTTCTTTTTCATCAATATCTTGACGATTTTTATGAGCTTCTTCTAACACTTGATTAATATCATAAATTCTATTTTCATGATTATGGTATAAATAATTAAAATCTTCTAGTTTCTTTTTTTCTTTTGGTTTTTCTACAACTTCTTTAAATTCTCTCATATGATGATAGCCTTCTCTTGTCATTGTATTTTGAGAGGCTTTATCTAAATCAATAGCGTTTGATGTTGCGATATCTTCAATATTGGCATATCTAGTGTTTGTCGCAATATTTTGGTATAATTCTTTATTACGATTGGAACGACTATAATTTTCTTTAGGATTTCTACTACTATATCTATCCATTCTGCTTGACATACCTTCACCTTCTTACTATCATAAGTTTAACATAACTTAAATCAAAACAAAAGAAGATAATTAGTGCTTTACGTAAAAGATTTTTTTAGTTATAATTATTTTAGAGGAGGAATAAAAATGAAAGTAAATGTTAATAAAGATGTTTGCATTGGTTGCGGAGCTTGTGCAGCTATTTGCGATGAAGTTTTTGAAATATCTGATGATGGATTATCTTCAGTAAAAAAGGAAGAAGTTAGTGCTGAAAAAGAACAAGAAGTAAGAGATGCTGCTGATGCATGCCCTACTGGTGCTATAGAAGTTAAATAATAAAAATACCACAATGTGGTATTTTTTTAATAAGGTAAATTATTACATATTAATGATAATTTATCTTTTTTTAATGTTTTAAATTCATTTTTATTTTTAACTGTCCAAACTAATATGGGCATTTTTTTTACTAATTTTTTAAATTGTTTTCTCTTTAATAATTTTTTAGATATCGCTAAAAAGTTAGGTTTACAATATAATCTTATCAATTTACTTGGTAATAACTTATTATAAAATTTATCATGATAATTATCTGTTATTAATAAACCTCTTGTTACATTAGGATAGTGTTTTTTAAAATAGTGAACTATTTTAGGATTAAAAGATTTTATAATATATTCACCATTATAATCTTTTAATTCATTCATTAAAATTTCACAAGTTTCTTTAATTTTGTTTGTATTCTTTATTTCTATATCTAATAGTACTTTTCCAGATATTATTTTTAGTACATCTTTAAATAAAGGTATTTTTTCTGTTGTATCTAATAAGTTGAATAAAGTTAATTCATCATAAGTTGTTTCTTGAAGAATTTTTTTCTTTTTTGTCATTCTATATAAACTTTCATCATGAAATACTACCAATTTATTATCACTTGTTAATTGTACATCTAATTCTATAGGCAGATTTTTTTTAAGAGCATTTTTAAAGGCACTTATAGAATTTTCTGGTACTTTTATATTATCAAATAATCCTCTATGAGCAATAATCAAATCATTTAACATTATTACACCTCTTTTTAAATTATATCATAATGACTTTTAAAATATTAAAAAAATAAGCATTATTTTGCTTATTTATTTATGCTATATACTTTAGCTACTTCTTTTGGAGTTAATTTTCTATATTCTCCAGACTTTAATTTAGACAAATTAAAGAAAGCTACTTTTTCTCTTTTTAGTTTTAAAACTTCATATCCAACTGCTGAAAACATTTTTTTAACTTGATGATTCTTACCATCTGTTATTGTTATTTGAACCATACTGGTATTTGATTCTAAATCAACCTTTTTTAGTTTAACTCTAGTTGCTTTTACTTTAATATTATCATCAATTAGAACTCCATCTTTTAATTTGTTAATTTGTTCACCTTTAATAATTCCTTTTAGTTTAGCCATATAGACTTTTTCTATATTGTTATTAGGATGCATTAATATATTAGCAAAGTCTCCGTCATTAGTTAATAGTAATAATCCTGTAGTATCATAATCTAGCCTTCCTACTGGATAAATTCTAGTGTTAGTATTTATTAATTCTACTACTGTTTTTCTATTTTTATCATCTTTAGTTGCGGTAATAACACCTCTTGGTTTATTTAATAGATAATATTCTTTTTGTTCTTTTTCAATTATTTTATTATCAACTTCTATTTCATCTTTTTCACTAACTTTAGTACCTAATTCTGTTACTATTTTACCATTAACTTTTACTTTTCCTTTTATTATTAATTCTTCAGCTTTTCTACGGGATGTTACACCACTAGATGCTATAATTTTTTGAAGTCGTTCCATTATCACACCTCTTTTTATTTTTTTAAAAGTCCTTTTCTATATACTTTTCCTGAGTCATCAATATGATCAATTAAGTATCTTTCTTTTGTTTTTTTAGTTGGTTGTTTTGTGTCTTTAATTATTCTTTTTGTTGCTAGAGTTTTTGTATATTCTTTTAATTTTCCATCTGCTATATATTGATATAACATTGGATCATCACCTAAATTATTAAGTATTTGGATAGTTAAAATATTATGTTCTATTGAGTCAACCACTTCATCAAATGAACCATGCTGTTCATAAAAATATCCTAAGCTTCCATTTTTTAATTCTGGTTCTATTCCTTCAATTTGTGCATTATCAACGTCTACAAAAGTTACTATTTTGCTATCTGGATCATAAACAATATTATCACTTCTTACATCACCATAAATAATATTATTGTTATGAAAATCTAATAAAATATCTTTTGTCTGTCTTAAAATATATAATTTTTCTTCAATATCTAAATCACTAGATAATCCTTTTAAACTATATCCTGGAGCTAATGTTTGAACATATCCAACAAATTTATCTTGATATGTTACAAAATCTGTAATTCTTAAAGGATTTTTCAAATCTTCCATTGTTGCATAAATAGCAATTTTTCTAAATTTTCTTTCTCTAATTTTTTCTATTTGTTCTTCTTCTTTTTGTCCAAAATTATTATGAAAAAGTTTTATTACTTTATTTGAGTCAAAATAAGCGATTGTTCCTTCACCGCCCATAGAAAAGCGTCTATTTCTGTAATATTCATAATCCTTCTGTGAAATTCTTAAGTTTCTTACTTCCATGAAGTTTCCCCCTTGTGCATATTATATCACAATAAAAAAGAAACAACAATATGTTGTCTCTATTCACTTCTTAGTGCTTCTACTGGGTCTTTTTTAGATGCTTTCTTTGCTGGAATTAATCCACCAATTAATGTCAATATTATGCTTAATATTACTAATTTAATTCCGTGATTAATATTTAGAGAAGCCGACAATGGTATATCACCAGTATAATGATGTAAAATTATATTGATAATTGGAATTAGTGAATATGATATACCTATTCCTATTAGTCCTGATAATAATCCAATAATAAATGTTTCAGCATTAAATATTGATGAAATATTGTGTTTTGATGCACCTATACTTCTTAAAATTCCAATTTCTTTTGTTCTTTCATAAACTGAAATATATGTTATTACACCTATCATAATTGATGATACTATTAGTGATATTGATACAAAAGCAATTAATACATAGCTTACAGCATTAACAATTGTTTTTACTGAACTCATTAAAATTCCTGTTGTATCTGTATATTTTATTTCTTTTTCTTCATGTCCTAATTTCTTTTGTTTTTTATTATAAGAATCAATAAATTTTAAGAAATGTTCTTTTCCATCAAAACTGCTAAAGTATATAGAAATATAAGTTGGATTTTCCTTATCTTGATAACCTAGTGAAATTAAGTTAGTCATTGCATTTGATTCTGTTTTTGTCATCATAGCACTAACTACTCTTGTTAATTCTGATTCTGTAAAATTAAGTTTAAATGCTGATGATATTTTATCTTGATCTACGTTAAAAGCTGAAGCAATAGTTGATGTTAGGGTTTCAGTTAATTTACCCACTTTAGTTAAAATATCCTTTTTCATTTTTGCTTCTGTCATAGTTTTGGATAAAGTATCAATTGTTGATAGTATCGGTGCACTATCTAGATATGATTGTTTTACAGGAGTTAGTATTTCCTCTTTTATCTTGGCGGTTGGATTATTAGGATCTGTTGTTAATGTTGGATCAAATGATGCATAAGTTGCGACATATGCCTGTAATAATCCTTTTATTAAACCACTATAGGTTGTTTTATAAGCTTCTTTTGGTATTACATACTTATTTTCTAAATTATTTAATTCTTTAGTTGGACCACTTGTATTTAAATAACTATCAACAATATTATCAATATCATTTAAACTAAATTCTTTATTAATACTATTTATCGTACCATTAATTAAATTATTTAATGTATTAGTAAAGTCTTTTTCAGCTATAGATGTATCTGTTGTTATAGAATTACTTATATCGTTCATATAGCTTTCTGTTTGTTTTTGTAAAGACTTTTGATCTATTTTTATATCAAATGCACTTTGTAATTTTTCAGTATCAATTGAAACTAAATCATTAAATGAAAAATCTACTTTATTATTCTTACTATCAAAGCTATTTCCTGAAAATACGTCAATATTTTCATTTGCTAATTGTCTTTTTACAATATCAGTTTCTTTTGAATTATTGATAATATGATCTATTAAGTCTGATTTATATGCTACTCCTGGATTTAAAGCCATTGTAGTTGTACCTTTTTTAGGACAAACTACTCCAACTATTTTTAATTTAGTAGCTTTTTCATATAAGTTTTTCATATATGATTCATCTTCACTCATATTTTCATAGACATCATATTTTGAATTATATTGATATAAATCTGTTGGTAAAATAAGTTTTAATTCAACATTCATTAATTCTTCATATGTAAGTTTTAATGATTCATGATTTATATTTACACCTTCACCGCTCATTATTTTAGTAACCATTTCATTTAATTCATTAGTATCTCTAAGACCTAATGAATATACTAATAAGTCTGATATACTATTTGGTTCTGATAAAACAATAATCATTTCATCATAATTTTCTGGTAATTTACCAGCTAAGATATCATATTGCTCATTAATAGTTTTTTCATCATTAATCATTTGAGTAAATACTGAGGCAAATGATGAATATGAATTCATTAAGCTAGAAGATGTCATGGAACTAAATAAATTGCTTGGATTAAGCTTAGTTAGTTTATTTGTAGCATCATATGTATAAATTAATGGATCTACACTATATGAGTATTTTATAGATGAAATATCATTTTTTACTTTACTATAATTATTTTCTAAATATTTTTTAAAACTTTTTAAGTCATTAGCACTAACACTTGAAAAAGTCTTAGCTATATATTGTTGTTCAGTAACAGTATCACTATCAACATCTTCACCTTTTTGGGCAGTCATTGATAATAATGCTCCTGTTATATCAGTTGACTCTTGCATTATAGAAAGTGGATATGACGTTAAAGTATCTTCTTGAATAGAATCAACATAATTTTGAAAACCGGTTGATACAGCTAAAATTAATGCTATTCCTATAATACCAATTGATCCAGCAAAAGCAACAAGAATAGTTCTAGCTTTTTTTGTCATTAAATTGTTAAAGGATAATGCTAAAGCAGTTTTAAATGACATACTTGTTTTTTTCTTTTTATTTTTTTGTATATCACTTGCTTCACTTGTATCTATTTTTCCATCATAAGGATTAGAGTCAGAAGTTATTTTACCATCTTTTAAAGTTATGATTCTTGTTGAATATTCTTCGGCTAGTTCAGGATTATGAGTTACCATTATTACTAGTTTTTTCTTACCAATCTTTTTTAAAAGTTCCATTATTTGAATACTAGTTTCTGAATCCAGTGCTCCTGTTGGTTCATCAGCTAATAATATGTCCGGATCATTAACAAGAGCCCTAGCAATAGCAACTCTTTGCATTTGACCACCTGATAATTGATTAGGTCTTTTATTGATATGTTTTTCAAGGCCTACTTCTTTTAGAGCTTTTTTTGCTCTACTGGTAGCTTCTTTTTTTGATATTCCAGATAATGTTAGAGCTAATTTAACATTAGCTAAAATTGTTTGATGAGAAATCAAATTATAATTTTGAAAAACAAAACCAATTCTATGATTTCTATAACTATCCCAGTCTGAATCTTTATACTTTTTTGTACTCATTTCATTAATAACTAAATCCCCTGATGTATAATGATCAAGGCCACCAATTATGTTTAGAAATGTTGTTTTTCCTGAACCTGATGGTCCTAATATTGAGGCAAATTCACATTCTCTAAAGTTAACATTTATTCCATCTAAAGCGCTTTGCTTAAATCCTGATGTTTCATATACTTTAGTTAAATTTCTTATTTCTAACATATTTGTCTCCCTTCTTCCCACATTATATTATACTTAATTAATTTTAAGATACTACTTTATTTTATATTATAAATTAAAGCAAGTAAATTATTACTTGCTTTTGGTTATTATAAATTATTTAGATTTTAAGCTTTCTTTTTTTAGTCTTTCAACCTCTTTATATAATTTTTCATTAGCTTTTTCTATATCATCTTTTGGCCCTACTTTAAATGGTTTACCATATCTTAAAGTTAAGTTTTTACTTCTAAATTTATAATCTCCAGTTATAGCAAATGGTACTATTGTTGCTTCAGTTTCTTGAGCCATTTTTACAGCTCCTTTTTTGAAAGGTAGTAAAAATTGATCTGTTTTATTTCTTGTTCCTTCTGGGAATATACCTAAAGCATAGTTATTTTTTAATATTTCTATAGCCTTAGCTTTAGCTTTTCCATCATGTGCTTGTCTATCTACTGGGATACAACCTGAAGCTTTAAAGAACCATGCAACTTTTTTATCTTGAAAATATTCAATTTTTGCCATGTAATGAACCATTCTTTTTGTTGACAATATTACAGCATTTTGATCATATAAATGTACATGATTACCAGCTAAAATTATAGGTCCTTCTTCTGGGATTACTTCTTTTCCAATTATAGTTGGATTATAATATAATTTATAGAAAAAGCCTAAAATAGTTTTAAAAATTTTATAGGCTATTTTATGTTCTTCACGATTTTTTTTCATATTTTTTACGACATTCCTCTTCTAATTTTTTATAGTTTATTTTACCTAAAAGTGTTTTTGGTACTGATTTAATGTAATGATATCTATATGGCATAGAGTATTTTGCTATTGATTCTTCACAGTATGTTTTAATTGATTCTGTCATATTAGAATTTCCTTCATAATTATCCTCTAAAACTATACAAGCAACTGGTACTTGTTTTTTATATGGGTGTGGAATACCTACAACAACACAGTTTTTAACAGCTGGATGAGATACAATAATTTTTTCCATATATGATGGGTAAACGTTATAACCACTAGTTACAATCATTCTTTTTAAACGTGATTTAAAGAATATATATCCTTTTTCATCTTTATATCCTAAATCACCTGTATGTAGCCAAGTCTTTCCATCTTCATGTACTTTTAATGTATCTTTGTTTTCTTCCACTTCATTTAAATATCCTAACATAATTGTTGGTCCTGATACGCATATTTCACCTATTTTATTAGCTTTTAATTCTTTTGTTGTACCAGGTTTTATTATTTTTACTTCATTATCTGGTAAAGGTAGACCAATACCATTTTCTTGATAATAACGATTAGGTGTTAGGATACAAGCTGCTGTTGCCTCTGATAGACCATAACCAACTCTTACTTGAGCTGTTGAACCGTGTTCAGCTAAATATTGATTGATTTTATCTTTTAATGATGGTGTTAATAAGTCTCCACCACAAATACAATTTTTAACACAAGCAAGATAATTTGAATTTTCTTTTTGTTCTGATAAGGCTTCATACATTGTTGGAACTCCTGCTAAAAAAACTGGTTTGTATTTCTTTATTAATCTTACAAATTCAGTAGCCTTAAATTGAGGAACTAAAACACAATTCATACCGCTAATTAATAATGTATGAATAGAAACGCCTAAGCCAAATCCATGGAATATTGGCATTACTACTAATACTGAGTCACCTGGAGCTGCTCCTGTTGCATTATAGCATTGCATTCCTAATGCATTAAAGTTCATATTAGAAAGTCTGATTCCTTTTGGTTTTCCTGTTGTTCCACCGCTATATAAAATTACAGCTTCTTCGTTGCAATCACCTTTATATTTAAATTTGGTATTTTCATATTTACCCATTTCAAAGAATTCATCCCATGTAAGAATATCTTCTCCTGTAGGTAATGTAGTGTCTTTTTTATTTATTTTATTATTAACAAAGTTATAAATATTTAAAGCAACTTTCATGTATGTTCTCATACTAGTATTAATATTTGCTATAATTACTTTTTTTGCATCTATTTTTCTTGCTGCTTCTACTACTTTATCAGCAAACATATCAACAGTTAAAACATATTTACTATTTGCTACTTCTAGATAGTATTCAATCTCATTAACACTTGATAATGGATGAATCATACTAGCACTTGCTCCTATCATATTTATTGAATAGAAGAATATTAAAGCTTCTGGTGTATTAGGCATACAAATAGTAATTCTATCACCTTTTTTAATATCTAATTTTTTTAAAGCTTTAGCTGATATTTCAACCTTTTTATAAAATTCTTTATAAGATATTCCTTTTCCAAAATACTCTACAGCAGTATGATTTGGATATTTTTTAGCTGATTCTTCTAGTAACTCATGAATCATTACCTTTGGATATTCTAAATGAGTAGCTGGTAAGTCTACGTTTATATCTTTTACTTGTTCTGTATTGTTTAATATCTTATCTATAAAACTCATATTAATCTCCTATTCTTTCTAATAAGCTTATTACCTTCTTTTCCAATACTTTTATTTCTTTTTCTACATCATCTGTTTTTGGAAAGTAAGGTTTTCCTACTATTATTTTTAATTTGCTTTTCTTATAATTTCCATTTATAGCAAATGGAATTATTTTTGAATTGCTTCTTATGGCCATTACTATGACACCTTTTTTAAATGGCAAAATAACATCATCAGTTCTATTAATTGTTCCTTCTGGGAATATTCCAATTAAATCTTCATCTTCTAGACATTTTAAACATGCAGGAATAACTGATTTATCATGAATTTTGCGATTTACTGGTATTAGACCTAATTGTTTAAAAAAAGGCCCTTTTATGCCAGATGTCAATTCCATTTTAGCAACATATCTAACAGTTCTAAATGTTGTAGCACCTAGTGTTATACCGTCAGCATTATTGGTATGATTGCCTGCTAAAATACATCTTCCCTTTTTTGGGATATTTTCTTTTCCTATTATTGTCGGATTATATTTTACTTTTATCCATGCATACAATAATGGTCTTACTATTCTATATAAATACTGTTTACTCATCTTATGATACACCTCGTTAGAATTATTACTTCAACAATATAATATTATATCTAACATTCTTATTTTACAATAAATTTCTTTTTTTGACTAGTTTTTGTGCTAATTATTGTTAATTTTTTATTTTTAATAATAAAAAAAGCTATTAAAAATAGCTTTTTATTCGTAGTTTAATTGTTTTAAATTGTCTAGTATAAATTTACCATCTTTGCGGATTAAAACATCATCAAAATATATTTCTCCGCCTCCAAAGTCTTCTCTTTGAATTAATACCATGTCCCAATGAACAGATGAATTATTTCCATTATCACAGTCTGCATAACAAGTCCCTGGTGTAAAATGTAGGCTTCCTAATATTTTTTCATCATATAATATATCACCCATTGGATATAATATTTTTGGATTAAATCCCAAAGAAAATTCTCCTACATATCTTGCACCTTCATCAGTATCAAATATTTCATTTAATTTTTCATTATCTTCATCACATGTAGCTTTTACAATTTTACCATTTTCAAAAGTTAATGAAACATGATTATAAATATTTCCTTGATATGGGCTTGGTGTATTGTAAGTAATAGTACCATTTACTGAATCTTTTACTGGAGCTGTGTATAATTCACCATCTGGAATGTTTTTTTCACCAGTACAAGGAATCGCAGGTAACCCTTTAATAGAAAATGTAAGATCTGTACCAGGTGAGATAATTCTAACTTTATCTGTTTTTTCCATTAATTCTTTTAATGGTTTTATGTCTTTACTCATTTTTTGATAATCTACAGTCATTACATCTAAAGCAAATTCATTAAAGTCTGTTGTAGACATTTTAGCTTTATAGGCATCTACTGGAGATGGATAATTTAATAATACCCATTCTCTTTCATTTATTTTAACATCTTGTGATTTTCTTGTTGCTTCTCCTAATTTAATACGCATTTCTTTAGGTGTTTTATTAGTTTCATAATCATTATAAGTATAATTTATTGCTATAAATGCATCATAATTTTCAACTTCAAATTCTTTTATTTTTCTTATTTGATCAATACGAGCAGTAGTATTTTGTCTATCTAGTCGACTATTTAATTTTGGATCGTATAGATTTAATACCATTATCGCTTTTACTTTTTCGCTTTCTGTTATTAGTTCTTCTACTAATGGTGTTGCTTCTTTAGTAAATGTTACTAACACTTTACTATTTTCTTCTAGATGTAGTGAATAATTTACTATTGTCTTTGCTAAGGCATTTAATTTTTCAGTATTCATAATATCACCTATTCTTTCTATTTACATATGATACTATAAAGGAGTTGTTTATATGTATCCATATAAATATATTATACCAAGTAATAATAAAAATATGTACCGTAATTCTAATAATTTTCAAGGATATGTCACTAAAGATGGAGAAAGATTTTTTTGGGCTCCATTTGTAGTTGGTGGACTTGCTGGTACTGCATTAGGTTATGGTATTGCTAATAATAATCAACTAAATAATATGAAACCTTGTTGTGGTGGTTATTATTATCCAATCTATCAAATGCCTTATTATCCTAATAGTTATTCTAGTTATAGTAGTAATAATTTCTATTATTAAAAGTCATTTGACTTTTTTATTTTATGGGTAATTTTATTGTAACTGTTGTACCTTCTCCTAATGTAGATTCATATAATAATTTACCTTTATGAAGTTCTATTATTTCTTTAGATAGAACAACTCCTAGTCCATTACCATTTCTTTTTGTTGTATAAAATATCTCATAGATTTTAGATAATGTTTCTTTAGACATACCTATACCATCATCTTTAATAGTTATTTTAGCCCATTTAGGAGACTTTTTAACTTCCACTTCTATATTTAGCTTAGTATTGTCTTTTTTAGCTTCTATAGCGTTTTTTAATATATTTACAATTACTTGTTTCATTCTTAAATAATCCATATCAATATATAATTCTTCTGTATTATTATATTTAATATTAACGTTATTTTTCTTAGTAATAGGTTTTAGCATAGAAATTGTTTCTTCTAATAGTAGTGATAAATCGCTTTCTTCTAAATGAATATTTTTTATTTTACTTAAACTAGAAAAGTCATTAATTACATTTAAAGATCTATCTATTTCATTTGATATAATTGGTAAATATTTATCTATATTATTCATACCCTTTTTATCAATTATTTCTAAATATCCTTTACAAACAGTAATAGGATTTTTTAATTCATGTGTTAATTTAGATAAAGACTCATATAATATTTTGTCTTTTTCTGTTTCTTTTATTATTAAATTTAAATCTATAATTTCTTCACTTTTATTAATTATTTTAAGACAAGTTAATGTATAGATTATAAATATAGTTACTATTAAAATTATATATAT
>JAZQNW010000017.1:0-2035 GCA_045627525.1 Bacilli bacterium | reverse complement strand
GGTGGTTCACTTGGCCTTCATGATGATGTGCTACGCCGTGCCGACGAAAAACTATGCTTCGGCAAAATGACATTACCGCACCAGCTAATGAAGCTCGTACTAGTGGAGCAGATTTATCGTAGTTTTAGAATTATTAAAGGTGAACCGTACCATAAGTAAGTGCGGTTTTTTCTGAAATACAGAAACAGCACCATTCCATATTGATTGGAAGGTGCTGTTTTAATTAGATAAATTTGTTGCATGAAATATTGTTTCGGAAAACAGTGTATGCAGGACTAACTAAGCCTTGTAAATTTGAAAATTCAATACCACCTTGGAATGATCGTAAACTAATAATAAAGTCTTTTTGCTCAACTAATTTGTAAGTACCTAGATTGTCATCATTGAAAGACATTTTTAATCTATCTAATGAATCACGATAAACCATACCATGTTCTTGGGTTGCCGATAAAACTGGATATTCACCGTTATGATTTTTATTAGAAATTGGCTCAAAGAGTTGATTAGCTTTAATTTGCAATTCCCAATTAGGATACGTATGACCATATTCATCCTTAAACCTCAATTCCTGACTAAAAAAATTTAACTGAAGAAGTGCAAAAGGAAGTCTTATCCGATATTGATTCGGATAAGGCTTCTTTTATTTCGATAATTATATAGTTTTGCGCAAAAATATATAAGAAGCTAAATAATTAATACATGAAGTTTAAAATAAATTTTTCCATTTAAACTAAAATTTAGATTATGGTGATATAATTTTAAAAAATATATCTGAGGTGAATTATGAAAATATGGTTATTTGTAGTTTCAAGCATATGTATTCTTACAGCATGTAGTAGTATCGATGAAGCGTCAGAAGTAGATACAGTTGATTCCTCTTCTGAACAGGAGCTAGATTTAGATTTGAATTTAGTGAGTTTAAATAATGAAATGGTGGAAGTACCTGAAGGTGATTTAAATGTAAATGGAAATATTCAATTGCATTTGGATATGTTTGTTGGAGATTATTTGGATAGTTACCAGGGGCATGATGTAAGTCGATTAGAAGGTATGATGCTTCCATCTTCTGAAATATACCAAAAACATGTGAATTTCTTCGAAAAGAATGATGATAGAATTTATATTCTAACCGCATCTAGAAGTTATAAAAAAATTAACGATAACAAGTATCAAGTGATTAATGGTGAAATTCATCATCCTGATCATATTGAAGGCTATGAACAAATTTTAATTTTAAGCGTATACACAGTAGAGCATATTAATGAGCACCTTTATATCACGGATATAGAACAAAATTTATTAGCTACTGATAAAGCTTCAATAGAAGAATGGATAGCTGAACAGCAAAAACTAGAACAAGCTAGATCCAATAGTAATCAAAATGAAGAGCAAATTCAGACCTCATTAAATGATGACTACGCAAATCAAAATATTAATGAGCATGTGGAAAGTAAAACTACACTTATGTCTCAAATTGAAGAGAGTCAAGCATTATATGATTATTATAATAATTTCCGTAATGATTATGCCAAAGCACTAGAAAATATAGATTATAGTTATATTGAGAATTATTTTAAAGAAGGGTCAAAAATTTCTAATGATTACGGAGAATTTGTATTAGATCACCTTAATATGAATGACTATAATTATGAATATTTATCTAACGAGTTATATTATTACGAGTTTATTGATGAAAATACAGTTAAAGCCTTTGCTAAGGAAGAGTTTAATTTTCATTCAGCTAGTGATGGCAGTTATTATTATGATCGAGATAAGAAATACATTATTAAACAAGAAAATGGGCGTTGGTATATAGAAGATATTCAAATAGAGGATACTATAAAAGAAAAAATTTAATAGTGGAATTCAAAAACCACCAGTTAATATAGTGGGGAGAACCGTACCATAAATAAAGAGGATTTAAAAAACAGAAACAGCACTGTTCATTTATTATGAAGGGTGCTGTTTTATTAATCTTTCATTTGTTTTCTTTGTAATAGCCTATTGCAAAAGGAAGAGCTGTCTCTAAAGTTTA
>JAZQNW010000016.1:0-20343 GCA_045627525.1 Bacilli bacterium | reverse complement strand
CTTCTTTTGTCATAAATTTTATATTATATAATTTATCTTCATTCATTAACTCTGCTAATATTTTTAGTTTTTCTTCATTAGGACAAATTATTAATGAGTTGTCTTTTATAGTCATATTACCACCAATAATATTATAATATTTTATTAATTTTTAAGCAATTATATAAAAAGAAAAAGAACTCAAATTTTGAGTTCTTTACTTATATTATTCAGCGTCTTTGTCAGCTACTACTTTTTTTCCTTTGTAGTTACCACATTTAGAACAAACTCTATGTGGCTTAATCATTTCACCACAACTTGGGCATTTTGTCATACCAGGAATTTCCATAGCGTTATGGCTTCTTCTTAGTCTCTTTCTAGTTTTTGAAACTTTACGGAAAGGAACTGCGAACATTTGAATATCTAACTTCATCATATTATCACTCCTCTTTGTAATCTTTTAATAAATCTTTAAAGGGATTATTTTCTTTTACTAAATCATCTTCACTGACTAGTTTCCATCCATCCCCGTGAAATTTACTGAGATCTTGAACCTTAGTAAATTGTAAGGGGACCTCTAGGACAATATTTTCCCACAAAAATTGAAATATATCAAGTATATTTTCACTTTTTTTGCAATTTTCTTCTAAAATATCATCATATTCTATCATTATTGGATATTCTACTGGTTCTAGTGAAATAGAATCTTCTAAAATTATATTACCCTCTATTTTAGCTTTTATATAGTCTGTATCCTCTTCTATTTCTTCTTCTGATGAAGACATATACACTTTTCCAGTTACATTTATATCTTTAATTTCTAGAACAGAACTATTTTCAAAATATTCTTTTGGAATAGTATATTTATTTGTAATATCTATTTCTTCCTTTGTTCTACTATGTAATAAACTTATATCTATATCCATATTGTCTCCTATCTAATTGCTAGAGATTTACCATCTTCAACAACTTGAATTTTACCATGATAATGTAGGTCTGCTGGGATTGCTGTGTTTGTTGTATTAGTTACCCATATTCTTATTGAATAATTTTTAACACCCAACGCTTCTATTTCTGAATCTGTCAAAATACCTTTTTCTAACTCTGATAAAGTATATATCTTATTTTTATCTTTATCTCCTTTAATAGAAACGCGAATTAGTTCTTTTGATATTTGTTTATCTTCACAAGTATCTTCTACTATTGAATCTACATCATCTATTAATTTTAATTGATAAGATACTGGTATTGTTAAGTTATTAGTTATTGTTAGAGTATAAGCAGTTGATGATAATCCAATTGAATCTGGTACTGGATTAGCTTTAGTAATAGCTATTTTATCTGCTGTTGTTTCATGAAATGTAATTTCTAAAGATTCAGAACTATAATCAATATTTCTTTCATCTGTAAATTTATAATATATTTTATAAGTTGCGAATAATGCTATTGCAATAATTATACTTATAAATATGATATTTTTTATTATATACTTTTTTCTATTAAAATACATAGGACACCTCTTTAATAATAATATGCTTTCTAGTTATTTAAGTCAAGATTTTCTATGCTTTCTGACTGTCTAATTGCTGTTAAGGCAAAATTAATAGCTGACTCTTTTGTATTACATGTAGCAAGGAATAATTTATTATGGCAAAATTTTGCTCCTTGTACTTTTGATACATTTTCTAACTCTTCATTAGTTAAGCCTGCCCATGTTTCTGGAAATGCTACTCGATATGTTCTATCTTCTTGACTTTTAGGAACTGTTTTTATTGTATAGCCACCTCTATTTGATGGAAAAATTACAAAATATACTTTTTTTTCTATATCATTTTCTAATAAGCTATCTAAATATGGTAAATGTTCTTTTAAAACTAATATATGATCTTTAACATTAGGCAATTGTTCAATAAGTTTTTCTTTTGCTTTTACTTTACCTATTACATTTAATAGTTCTTCTTCCATTAACATTTTAGCAACCGTTACAGCTTTTAAGAATTGGTCATTTTCTTTTTCTAAAGATCCATAACTTGGATTAAATAGTCTAATAGCATCACTTAGTGTTTTAACTTTGTAATTAGCATCTATTTTAGGAAATTGTCCATTATCATCGGCATCTATTGCTTCTACAAAATCGGTAATAAATAAATTATTAACATCTTCTACATTATCAACGCCTATTTTGTATAAGTAATCTTTACCGAATTCTTCCCAAAGTAATCCAAATGAACAATAAAAAATACCTGATTTTCTTCTTTTAGCATCTGGTTGATGGTGATCAAATTTTTTGCAACCAATATCATATACTAAGGTATTTTTAGGTACGTCCTCTGAAATTGATGAGGTTCTAAGCAATTTAATGTCATTAAGGTATAATTCTAAAAAAGCAGTAGAAAAGACATCGTCTGCATGCATACTACCTGAGTGTGTAATACAATTTGCTTCTTTTATATCGTTAACTAATGTGATCATAATAATCCTTCTTTCTAGTCAAATTATATCATAATTTGACTATTTTAGATATGAAAAAAAGCTATCTTATGATAGCTTTACTTATTATTACTTTGCTGCATGAGCTCCGCCTTTACTTTGATGTGTTCCTTTTTTAACACCACTTTTTTGTGCACGTGATAATACAAATGGTGTTGATGCCATACCTAGTGCTGCCATTACTGTACCAACATTTCTAGCAGCTTCCCTAAATTTTCTCATACCAGATTCTGCATCTAAATTAACGACACTTCCTACGGTTCCATAAATCTCATCTGTATTATTATCTGATATATTTTGAATAATTACAGGCTCTTCAGGTGAATAATTTGTCGTAGCTATATTAAGATCTACATTTCCATCCATATTACTAGCACCAATATTTTGACCACTATCTGTAACTTGAATAACAGTTTCTGGTCCACTAAAATCTGTAGATCGTGCTATTTGAGGAACATCTACTACATCAATTTCATGACCGTATTCTGGGCCTCCAGCTCGCCATATTTCAAACTTATCTGTCAAATTATAATCTACACAGCTTTGCATATATTCTAAACCATGTTTAGTACTATAGATACCTGGTTTATAGCCATTGATATTCATTGTTTCATACCAAATATCCAACATTACTTTTATTTTTTCAGGCTCTAATTGATCTTGAATATCAACTCCTGATCTTGTTGGCTCAACATCTAAATAAGCTGGGAATGTTATTTTTTTATTTGCTAATAAATCAATTGTTGTTTGAGCCTGTTCTTTTTGAGCACTAATAAATAAATCCATTTCGCTACAACTATCACTTGTATAATTATTAAAGCAATAAATTCCTACAGGAATATTATTAATATTACTTTCTGAAATAAATTCATCAAATTTAGCATCTTTCATCGTTCCCTGGTTGGCTCTTAATATAATGAAATCTATATTTTCTTTTAACTTTGACCAGTCAATTTTACTTTGACAATATGAAACATCAATTCCTACATATCTGTCACCAGAAATTGGCTTGTGTTCTTTTATTTCAGCTTCGGTAGGAATAATTGTATTTACTCTTGATGGAATACTCAAAATAGTTCCTGCTTCAAGTCTTCTTTCTAATATATCATTATATTTTAGTAAATCCCAAGCTGACATGCCAGCTCTCATAGCAACAATATTAATATCATCGCCTTCTTTAAAGGTATATGAACTATCTGGGACCAATTTATCAGCTGTATTTAATTTATTTTCTTTAATAATTTTTGATACGTCATTTTTGGCTTTTGTTATTCCATCTGCGTCTTTATATAATGAGTAATCGCCATCATATTTAATGCTGGTTGCGTCTTTATCCATAATAACATAAACTTCATAATTCCCTTCGATTTGACACCATTCTTTCATTAAGCATAAATTTGTATCTGTACCTGTTAACCCAGCTCTTATACCATTAGCTGAACATTTATCTAGAAAATTTTTAATTATTTTCGTCTTGTTCTCTACATTTAACTTTTGATTAGTTATTATATTATTAATATCCAAGTAAACAGGATAAGTTGGGGCATAATCCCAGACTAATTTCTTTACATATTCTATATCAGCATACATTTCACTTTCAGTATCAGCTTCACTTTCTAATATGTAACCAAAGTTATTTCCTATATTCTTTAGTCCTTGTATTTTTTTTGATTGAAATGATGTTTTTACATGATCATGGTCTCCTATATTTATCAAAACATTTTGATTAGGTAGATACATTTCGTAACGATCAATGATACCATCTTCTAGTTTTACTACTTGTTCTTGTGGAGCAAGACTATCTTCAATTTCATGATTTCTGCTTACCACTCCAATAGCGCCAATTGAGCTTGCTACTATAACCGTACTAACAAATGCTTTAGCTCTTCTTGCATTTGTTCTTCTCATATTTTCTCTAGATGAAACATTATTTCTATATTTATTACTAGCCATTCTCTAGCCTCCAATTTTATTATGTCTTAATCGTATCATAATTGAGTGTTTATTGTCAAAAAAAAGGACATCTATTGATGTCCAATTTATTTTATATAATATTTAGTATTAGGAGATAATTTTTTTACTTTTGGAATTGGTTTAAAGCTTTCTGAATATTCTGTTTCTTTTGTTTTTGGTTCTTGATAGTATATTATCTCTTCTGATGTATCATATCCTTTTAAACCTTTTAAAATAGCTGGTTGTCTTAATGTTCTAAAACCTTTTTTTTCTACTTGTCTAGCATATTGGCCACTAATTCCTATTTTTTCACCTATTTCTTTATATGTCAAATAATTATTATCTTCTACATTAAATCTTATATTTAATATTGTTCTTTGGCTATCTGTTAATTTACTTAGGGCCTCTTCAACTGCTTCTTTTCTTAGTTTATCTTCTACTGTCTTTTCAACGATACCTTCTATTACTATTTCTTCATCTAAACTATCTACTTGTTCAAAATCTTCTTCTATTTCATCTTTACTAATATCCAATATACTTTCTATGATATCTATAGCCCCAAATTCATCATACATTCTACCAACCTTTTCATATGTATCTTTTAATGTAGATTTTGTTAATGAATATTCAGCACTTAACATTTTTTTTATGTATCTTTCTAAATCAAGAGATAATTTTGCAGCGAATTCTTGGGTACTAGATGGATTGTATTTTTCAATCGATAATAAGAAGCTTTCACATGTATATTGAAAAATATCTTCATATTCAACATTTGGAAATTTGTTTATTGATAACCACGAATAGTATTTTATTCTAGCGTAGTTAGATTCAAATATTCTATTTCGTAAGTTTTCATCTCTTGTTTGATTATATTCTTTAAGCATTTCTTTTTGTTCTTTTGGTGATGGTAACTCTACTAAATTCATATCATTTTTTTTGAAGAATTCATCTAAAATATTTTTATTTTGGCCTTTTGTTCCAGTAACTTCAATTCCACGTTGTCCCAAATGAATCATTATATCAATCATTTCAGATTCTGTTATATCTAGTTTTAGTAAGTCTGCTATTTTTATAACTCTTTTTATAATTTTACCATCTTCTTTTAATTCGACAGATGATGGGTTGGTTAAAATTTCATTTAATTGTTCTCTTAAATGTTTAGGTAACTTTTTAGTTACTTCATGTGATTCTAGTACTAATCCATAATCTTCTATATCGGCAATAATTGCTTCTTTACTTTCTCTTTTTAACTCAGTTTTTATTATGTTATGTTCTGGATTAGTATAGTTTTTTTCAAGAAAACGGTAATGATAGCCTGCTTGAATAATAGAACTAGTCAATTTATCAAATAAACTTTTTTTATCAATATAATAAAATTCATCTCTTACTTTTTCTTGTTTCATAATTCTATCTCTACGTTTTTCATATTCTTCAAAAGCTGGTAAATAAAGTTCTCCATCTTCTGCTCTTTCTAGCATAGTTCTTAGAACATTAAGATATTTATTATCTTTATTATTACCAAAAGTATATCTTCTTTCATAAGCAATTTGTTCTCTATATAAATAATCATACTCATTATAAACTGGTGGCATGAAGCTTTCGTATTTTGACATAAATTTTATATCTTCAAAAAGTTTTACGAATGATTGTCCATACCATTTAAAATTTTTTGAATTTTCAGCATTAGGCATTTTATTTTCTTTACATAATTCTATTGATTCTTTTAAAAAATCTATAAGTCCTTGTTGTTCATATTTATCTAATTGATAAACCAACTCTTCTTTCTTTTTCATATTTCATCCCCCTTTTAAAAATCGCACTAATTATAGCATTTTTTCCCTTTTCTGTCAATAAAAAGCCATCTTTTGATGACTTATTCATTATAATTTTTAGCTATAAATTCTGCTACTTTTATACCATCCATAGCAGCAGTTGTAATACCACCGGCATAACCAGAACCTTCACCACAAGGATATATTCCTTTAATATTAGATTGTCCTAATTCATCTCTTTCTATGTGAACGGGAGATGAAGTTCTACTTTCTATGGCACTAATAACTGCATCATCCCTTGAGTAGCCTTTTATTTTATTATTGAAATAAGGAATAGCTTCTTTTAATGATTTAGAAATATACTCTGGTAATATTTCATTTAAATTACTAAAAGTATAGCCACCTTTATTTATAGGAATAATTTCACCTAATTCAGTTGTTTTGATATTATTTTTAAAGTCTTTATATAATTGAACTGGTATTAAACCATTACCTTTTTGATAGGCTAATTCTTCTAATTGTCTTTGAAATTTAATTCCATCTAATGGATTGTTTCCAAAATCATTTGGTGTAACTGTAACAACTAATGCACTATTAGCATTTTTTGTGTCTCTTTTGTAATTACTCATTCCATTTATTGCTAAGTGATTTTTTTCAGATGATGCATTAACTACGTATCCACCAGGACACATACAAAACGAATAGACTCCTCTATTTTCTTTTGTTGTATATGTTAATTTATAACTAGCTGGCGGTAATAGCTTACTTAATTCTTTTCCATATTGATTGTTATTTATCATTTCCTGTGGGTGTTCTATTCTAACGCCTATGGCAAATGGTTTAGCTTTCATCATGAGCCCATTGTCATATAACATTTTAAATGTGTCTCTAGCACTATGTCCTATTGCTAAAACTAGATTATTACATGGAATTAATTTTTTATTATTTACTTCTATTTTTTTTAATCTATTGTCTTCAATTATTAGATTTGTCAAAGTTGTATTGTACTTGAATTCTCCTCCCATAGAAATAATTTTATTACGAATATTTTTTATTACTTTTCTTAATATATCTGTACCTATATGGGGATTTTTAATATACATAATTTCTTCTGGGGCGCCATTTTCTACAAAAATTTCAAAAACTTTTTTGCCTCTATATGCTTTATCTTTTACTAATGTATTTAACTTTCCATCAGAAAATGTTCCTGCTCCACCCTCACCGAATTGAACGTTGCAATTAGTGTTTAATTTACCAGTTTGCCAAAATTCTTCAATAGTTTTTACTCTTTCTTCTACTGTTTGACCTCTTTCTATAATTATAGGCTTATATCCATTTTCAGCTAAAACATAACTGCAAAATAATCCAGCTGGGCCACTTCCTATAATTATGGGTCTATCGCTTGTTTGACATTTACTAGGGAAAACATATTCTTCTTTTGGCGATATAAACACATCTTTACTTTTATTTTTACTTAAAATACTTTGTTCATTTATTACTTCTATATCAACTTCATATACGTAAAATATATTATCGCTTTTTCTAGCATCTAGTGATTGCTTAACTATTTTATAATTTTTAATATCACTTTTATTGATATGTAAAATATTGCTTATTTTATTTATTAAAGCATCGCTACTATTATTATTAATATTTAATTTTATTTGTCTTATTCGAAGCATATTATTCTCCTTTACTAGCTTTTCCTGCTAACATACCACTTATCCAAGCAAAACCTAAATTATAGCCTCCACAAGTACCATCTATATCTAATAATTCTCCGGTTAAGTATAAATTTTTCATTTTTTTAGATTCGCATGTAGACAAATCTATTTCAGTTAATGGAACACCACCACTTGTTGTTTGGGCATTATCAAATGAATTGTAATCTGTAATACTTAATTTTAAAGATATCATATTTTTAACTAATTGTTTTACTTCTTCTTCTGTTAAAGTATTAAATTTTCTATCTTTATTAATATTAGAATTTGTTAATATAACTTTAATTAATTTATAATTTATAATTCCTTCTAATAAATTTTCTATAGTTGGATTTTTCATTTTTTTCGATCTTTCTTTAAACCAGTTTAATGGTTCTTCTTTTAAAAATGGCAAAAAATTTATAATTACTTCTTCTTTATTATTTTTATCTAGTCCTCTTATAATCTTACTACTTAGATTGAAGGTACAAATACCACTTATTCCATAGGAAGTTAGTTGTATTTCACCTTCTTCAGTTGCGATTATTTTATCATTTTCTAGATGAGTAATTATGCAATCTGATCTTATTCCATCCCAATCTTTTAAAAATTTAGCATTACTTTTTAATTGAACTAAAGCTGGTAATGGTTTAATAATGGTATGATTAAATGATTTTACTAAATCATAGCCTATTCCATCACTACCTGTTTTAGGTGAGGCTTTACCTCCTGTTGCTATAATTATTTTATCTACTTCTATAGTATTATTGTCTGAATATATAATAAATTTATCTTTTTTTATTATTTCAGTAACTTTATAATTTGTTATTACTTTTATATTTAATTTTTCAATTTCTTTGATTAATGAATTTCTAATAGATGATGCTTGATTAGAATATGGATAATAATAACCATTTTTTATTTTAGGAACAATTCCTAATTTATCAAAAAAGTTTAATATTTCTTTTTGATTAGATGAGTTAATTATATTAGAAATTAATTCTTTATTACTAGAATGATAATGATCTAGTTCTTGATTGGAATTCCAATAATTACAACGACCATTTCCTGTTGCTAGAATCTTTTTTCCTAATGTATCATTTCTTTCTAGAATAATTACTTCATTACTATCACTTTTAGCATAAATTGCTGCTAATAAACCCGAAGCTCCGCCACCAATAATTACTATTTTTTCCATAAATATCACCTAGTTAATTATAACATAAATCATTAAGATTATAATTGATATTAATAATTTTATATGTAATTATTTGGTGAATTTTTGACTTTTTCTTTAAAATATGATATAATGTGTACACTATTGAGGGGGTATTATTATGGCAAGTAATTTAAAGTTAGGTAATCTTAATTTAATTGAAACAGGAAAATTATATGGGAATATGAATACAGGAAAAGCTTTTTTCCCGGAAAGCTTTACTGCTGAAGATCGTTCTAAAGCTTTTATGGATTCACGTATGATATTAGGTAATGATTATGGTTTTGATGGACATAAAATTTTTATGGCTGATCAGTTAGATAAATCTGGAACTTGGTTTGAAATAACTAAAGATTATGTAGATGCTAACCCTAATGGATGGTCTGATATTAGAGAAGATATTTTAGTTATATCTGATAAAACTCCAGGTGTTGCAATTGGTCATCCAGTTGCTGATTGTCCTGTTGTTATGGCCTATGATAAAAAACATGATGTAGCAGCAATAGCGCATTGTAGTGCTGATTTAGTTGATAAAAAGATGCCTATGATGGTTGTCGATGCATTATTTGATGCTTATGGTTCTTATAATTTAAAGGATGAAGATATTTTAACATATGTATCTGCTGGTGCTGGCAAAAGTTGGACATATGATAAATATCCTAGTTGGGCCAAAGATAGTAAATTATGGGATGGTGCTATTATAGAAGATGAAAATGGTATTTTCCATATTGATTTAAAAAAAGTTATATCAGATCAATTAATTGAAAGAAATGTTGGTGATATTACTATTTCACCAATTGATACAATTACTGATCCTAACTTTTATTCAAATAGTGCTGCTTTTAATGGAAATGAAGAAAAGAAAGGTCGTAACTTTGCAGGAGCTTTCTTTAAAGAAAAAACTTATGTTAAAAGTAAATAAAAAGAGACTTTGTCTCTTTTTTATTATAAATAATTTTTAAACTGTTTTTATATATTGTTTATTTCTATCTAAACTGTCATTTGCTTTTTCATTATTATCAATGTAATAAAGAAAAATACAATCATCATTTTTTATGTTAATATTTTCAAAAAGGAGTGTACTTTTTATTGAATCTTTTGGGTTTACTTCTATCCAATGAGAAGTTGATAGCTCATCAAAGTCTTCTTTTGCTAAGACTTTAAGTGTTGGTAAAATCAGCCATTTGTCCATATCTGAGATATCTGAAGGAAGAAAGTAAAAAGGTACACAAAAGTCAGTTAAAACTGCTAGGTCATCATCATAACCATTTGGATATATTATGTTAAAAGCATGAAATTGCTCTATACACTCACCTTTTTCTATCGTTTTCATTTTACTCATTACAATTTCTGAATCAAGTCCTAAAATTTTAAATATATTTTGAGCTAATCCGGCAAATTCAAAACACATACCTATTTTTTCATCATGAAATTTTTTTATTGAAATTTCCTCATCTGTTGTCTCTATATATAAATCAACTCTTCTTTCTTCAACATTTGCATTTAATTCGAAATTACCAAGATAATCAATAATATTATGAATAATTGCAGTTAATAAACTCAACTCATCAAGCCAATCTACTTCTTTATGTGATGAAATAGTATCAATTAAATTAATGTATGGCATTTCATCATCAAATTTCAAATTTGGTAATTCTCGTTTTAATCTTTTTTCATTAGTATCTGAATCTTCTTCATATATTTGACCGACAATGCTTTTAGTTTTACTAGGAGAAATATAATCTCTATATCTAGTTTTATGCTCTTTTCCTATTGTCGTCTCTTGCAAATCTCTTTCTAGTTCTTCAATTCTGCTATATACGAATTCTATAGTTTCTTCTCTAGATGAAATATTTAATATCTTATTCCAAATTTCTTTTTTGCCCATAAGTACAACAGTCCTTTTTAGGCAATATATTATCAAATTTTTCTATTTTGTCAATGTAAAAATAAGTAAATAAAAAAGATAATTAGATATAATTCTAATTATCTTTTTTTTGTAGATCATTATTTATTATTAATTCAAATTCATCTTTTTTTATGACATCTATTAATTTTTCAGGTAATAATTTTACTTTAGATAAATCTTCTTTTTTTATCCATCTATAGTAACAACGATCACTATCAATATTTTTTTTATCATCTTTTAAATCATCAATTACATAATTAATTTTATATAAGAAATACAATTCATGATATTTAATATTATTCATTTCAAAGAAATTTTCTATTATAGCTTTTATTGCTAATTGGGATTTTTCTATTGTAATATTCATTTCTTCTTTTATTTCTCTAATAATAGCATCAATTGTACTTTCCATTGTTTTTACTCTACCACCTGGCAAAGTCACAAAATCTATATCTGGATTACATTCTACATATATTTTATTATCTTTTTCAATTAATAATCCTACTCTATAGTTAAATTTAACATTGTCAACCATTACTGATAAATCTTTCATAGTCTTGTTTATACTCCTACTACCATCGTTTCTGGTAATGTTGAAGCTCCATCTATAACAATCCCTTGTCCTGTTATATAGCTTGATTCGTTAGATGCTAAAAATGCTGCTAATTCTCCTAATTCTTCTATTGTTCCCATTCTACCCATAGGAATACCTTTTGTTATACCATCTATTACACTTTCTGGATTTTCTGGAGAAGTTTCTTTAGCTATTCCATCTACCATTGGTGTATGAATATATCCTGGCATAATAGCATTTACTCTTATTTTATATTGAATAAATTCAGCTGCACAGGCCTTTGTAAAAGCTAATACTGCACCTTTTGTTGTAGCATAAGCTACTTCACCAGGATCTGCTACTAAAGGACCTGTTACACTTGATAAATTTACTATTGATGCATTTATATTTTTCATGTATGGTAAGCATGCTTTGGTAACATTCCACGTTCCTTTAATATTAATATCAAAATGGAAATCTCTTAATTCATCTGTCATATTTTCAAAAGTGTCTAATCTGCAAACACCAGCATTATTAATTAGTACATCTATTTTATCGTTTTCTTCCATTATTTTATTTATAACATTATTTACTTCGTTAACATTTCTAATATCTACTAAAAATCCTTTTACTTTATTACCAAGTTGTTCTTCTAAATCTTTTACTTTTTCATCATAATCTAGTACATATACTTTTGCTCCATGGTTTAAGAATACTTTTACTATTCCTAAACCATTTCCCATTGCTCCACCAGTTACTACACAAATTTTATTTTCTAATTTCATATTTTATCTCCTTTATTTATTTGTACCCTAGTTATTAATCTTAATACTAATATCATAATTATTATTACTGAAATAACACTTATTGTTAAATATAATCTTATTTTATCTGATGTATTTGGATTATCATAATTAGGAGCGTTTTCTCCCTCATCTGTTATTTTCAACGTTCCTGTTACTACTTTATTATTAGTGTATTTTACTACTACTTCATATTCTCCAATTTCTAGTGTGTTTAATTTATTTAGTCCTTCTTTTGTAAATGTAACTATCGTACTACCTTGAGTTACTATATAGTCTACGTCTCTTATTAATTTCAAATCACTTATAATCAGTTCTTTAAATAATGTAACATCACCATCTATTGTAAATGAATAATTGGACATCTCATCTGATTCTAAAGTTTGATTTTCTCCTGTTTTAAATTTGTATGTGTAGCTATTTGCATCCTCCCAAATTGCATATACTGTTATTGCTTTATTTACATTTACTTTTGTTATGATATCTCCGTCTTTTGATAATGACCATCCTTTAAACTTTTTACCTGTTGGTGCAAAAAATTTATTTTCTGGTAATGTATATTCATCTTCATTAGTATATATAGTATCCATAGCTTCTGTTCCGCCATTAGCATCAAAATCTATTTTTTTCTTACTTACTATTGATACTTTTTTTGCTAATGATGCTTCCATTAAATCAATATTTTCATATGAATCTTGAACATTTTCATTTCCAATTGAGTCACAATATTCATTGTTTACTAAAATATGTTTTTGTGAAAGTTCGGGTTCTTTTATTTCAACGTTTCCTAGCGTAATTAAAGAATTAAAACCATCATCAGTATCATGCATAACAGTTAGTGCTATTGAATCTGTAGAGTTAATATAAAAATCTCCATTATTAAAACTTGTTAGTCCTCTTGAATAAACTCCTTTATTTTTAGAATTAATCTTTGTTGTTCCACCATTAACTTCAAGAGCTACTGCTGCTATACCATAGGAATTACTATTAACAGAAATATTTCCGCCATCTATTTTAATAGCTCCTTCAGAATAAATTCCTGCCGTTTCATTATTTTTATAATCTATTGATATATTACTATTGATTGTGATATTTTCTGGTGCCATTATTGCAGTATCTGTTTCAGCAAAATCATTGGTTAAGACTATATCACTATTTAATAAATTTATTCCACCTTCGATCGAACGTATTCCATAATAGTAATCTTTGATATTAATTTTTGAATTATTTTTTATAATTACATTCCCATGGTAGCAACATATTCCTATATCTTCTTTCTTTCGACTTCTATGTTCTATATGTTCTATATTAATGTCACTGTTTGAAATTGTTAATTTATCTCCACCATATACAGCAGCCCATTTATCGGTAACATTAATTATACTATTATCTATTTTTGTTTCGCCGGCACCACCTTGGAAAGCAATACCGTAGCTCTCAGAGTCGTAGCTATCTGTGTATGAATTAACAGCATCTTTAGTACATCCTTTATATTTACCTGCAACATTTATATTACTGTTAGTTATTGTAGCATCGCTACCAGCAATAATACCGCCATAACAATAGTTTACTGACATATCACAATTATCTATTGTTATATTAAATTGATAACTGCTAAGTATTTCTATTGCAAAATATACATAATTAGCAGTTATTTTATTATTTATGAAAGTTGCATTTCCGCCTAACATACCTACTATTTGATGTACGTAATTGGCAGTTAATGTTATATTTTTTGCATACATATCTCCTATTATAGTGGTAAATCCATTTTCTACATCTTCCATATCTATTTCACTATTTGTTATTTTTATATTACCATTACTTAGAAAAAAACCAGTAGTAAGATTTTTTAAAGTTAAATCAACACCATCAACATTAATATTTCCTGTTTCTAAAGAAATACCTGTTGTTGTATTTTTCATTGTTATATTTGATTTTTTATTCTGATTCTTTTTATTTATTTCCAATGTAATATTACTATTTGCTGTGATTCCTCCATTATTAAATTCATTGTTTCCTTCAACTTCTATTTTTATGGTGGACTGATCTTCAAAATTAGCAAATTCAATTCCTGTACCTGTATAATTATCTAATGTTAATGTATTAGTGGTTTTATCAAATGTTATGTTTCCTGATCCACCCGTTTCATATAAATTTACAGTTTTATCATTATTAATATAAATTGCTTTTTCTGTTGTTTCATTTTCTGCTTTTACATTGTTTGGAAAATAAATCATTATTGTTAAAAATGCTATTATAATAACACTAAAAATTCTGCTTTTTTTTCTCATATTATTCTCCTATCTTCAGTATTTATATATTTATTATAACATTATATCTTATGATCCAAATAGTACTTTTTCTGATTTATAGCTTTTTATTATAAAAGCTACTATTATTACACCATATACTATTGAAGATAATAATGTTAAACAAATATTGCAATAATTAATATTTCCTGAAAAGATATCCATTAATAATTGCGTATGACCAAACATTGGTATTATGTAAGCAATAGTTTTTACTTTTAATTCTAATATAGAAGCAAATAATGGAATAATTGTAATTATTGTTAATATTTGTGATGATGATTGAGCTTCTTTATATGTTTTTGTAAACATTGTAAGAGCTATTGCTAAACCTGCTATTACAATTGATGCAGCTATGCATATTGCTATAGCTATTAAAATATTATTTAAATTTATATTTAATTTTATATTGTCATATAATTTAAACATGTGTGAACATATGCTTAAACTGCTATTAGTTATAAATAAGCCTAATGTTGATGAGAATATTCCCATTATTACAGTAGCAATATATTTTCCTGTTACTAATTCACTTGTTGTAATTGGAAAAGTTAATATAGTTTCTAATGTTCCTTGCTCTTTTTCTACTGCTGTTGCGCTTGTTGCCATTGAGGCACTAGCCATAGCTATTGCCATAATAATGTAGGTAAATGCCATTGAAAAAATTAATTCTAACATATAATTACTGCTACCTACAGTATGTTCTTTATAAGTAAAATTATTATAAATTATATTTGGATCAAGATTTTTATTAACTAAATATAAATCACCTAAGTACTTATTGTATGATTCAAAATAAGCATAAATACATGATGAAGCAACAACTCCACTTTGATTGTTTTTATAGTAAAAATCATATATTTTATTTTGCTCATTGTAGGTAATATAAACTGATAATTCATTATTATCTAAATCATCTTTCATTTTAGTAAAATTACTATAATATATTGGTTTTAAATTATTATTTTTAAATAAGTTTTTTTCTTCTTTAGTTAATTTATAATTAATCCCAACATTATATATAGTTTTTTCTTCATCTAAATTTTCATATAAATAAGAATATAAAAATACAAATAAAGCTATAAATAATGGAAAAAGACATATAAGTAGAATAGTTTTTTTATCTCTAAATATAGAGCGTAATTCTTTTTTTGCAGTTGTTATTATATTTTTTTTATTCATAATTACCTCCAACTAAAGCAAAAAAGCTGTCTCTTAAATTGGTTGTTTTAGTATCTTCACATATTTTTTTAGGTGTATCGTTGGCTATTACTTTTCCCTTATTAATCATTACAATATTATCACAAATATTTTCGGCTTCTTCCATATAATGTGTTGAGTATATAAATATTTTCCCATTTTTCTTTTCTTCTTTTATAAAGTCTAAAATGACTTTTGAGGATATTACATCTAAACCACTTGTAGCTTCATCCATAATATAATATTTAGGATCATGTATTGTACATCTTGCTATACTTGTTCTTTGATATTGACCAGTTGATAAAGTATCTATTTTTTGATGAGCAAAACTTTCCATGTCAAATCTTTTTATAGCAGCTTTTACTCTTTTTTCTATTTGATTTTTTGGAACATCATAATATTTAGCACACATTATTAATAATTCATATGGGGATATATCTTTATATAATTTTGTATTTCCTGATAAAAATGAAATATTCTTTTTTATTTCAATAGCATTTTCTTTATAATTTTTATCATCTATTATAACTTGGCCTTTTGTTGGTGTCATGATTCCAGCAATAATTCTTAATAATGTTGTCTTTCCTGCACCATTTGGACCAATTATGCCAATTACTTCACCCTCTTTAACTGTGAATGATATATTATTGTCTGCTAAAAACTTTTTTGTTTCTTTTTTATTAATTACTTTTGTAAATTCTTTATAAATGTTTTTAACTTCTAACATATTTATCCTCCTATTATTATTCTACTTAATTTTATCAGAAATTCTTATAAAAAAAAAGAGTTATATTAACTCTATATAATTATGTGAACAAGATCTAATTAATCTATTCATTATTGCTAAACCTAATCCTTCAGCTTTGACACCTTCTATAACTACTAAATCAACTTTATAATTATCTACTTTTCTTAGTAAAGTAAATATATTTTGAGATATTTCTTCTAGTGTTTCTCCCATTGATAAAGCATTTTTAAAATTTTTACAATTACTTTCTCTACATAATACTAATATGTTATTTTCTTTTTCTAAATCTTTTGTTTTATTTATAAATTTGTTATTGTCTTCACTATATATCAGTAAACATTTAGTATCAGGTGCATAATGTTTATATTTCATTCCTGGTGATAGTACTGGTTTATTATCATCTAAAGATCCAAGTACATGAGAATCTATTATTACTGGTGCTATTTTTTCTAAGTCTCTTTTTGTTATTTTTCCTGGTCTTAAAATATGTATATTTCCATCTATTACTCTAACTACAGTAGATTCTACACCAATATCAGTTTTACCACCATCAATTATGTAATCTACTCTATCATTTAATTCATTGAAAATATCTTCTATTGTAGTACCACTTGGTTTTCCTGATATGTTAGCTGATGGTGCTGCTATTGGAACATTCGCTAAAGATATCAAGTCACTTGCAATCTTGTTTATTGGCATTCTTACACCGACTGTATCTAAACCTCCTGTCGCTTCTTCTGGAACATTGTCTTTTTTAGGTAAAATTATAGTTAGCGGTCCAGGAAAAAATTCATTCATTAATTTATATTCAATTTCATTAATATTTTTTGTTATTGCCTCTACCATTTCAATACTTGAAACATGTAAAATTAAAGGATTATCACTTTTTCTTCCTTTTGCAATATATATCTTTTTTATAGCATCACTATCTAATCCATTTGCTCCTAATCCATAGACTGTTTCTGTTGGAAATAATACTAGTCCACCATTTTTAATAATATTGGCTGCTTCGTTTAATTGTTCTTTTTGATAATTTTCTTTGCAATTTAAATATGTTGCCATATTAACACCTCGCAATAATTATACTATTTTTTTTAAATTTTGCAAGAAAATAAAAGATATCTAAATAGATATCTTATTTGTTATATTTTTTGAATTTTCTTTAATTCAAAACGATATTTTTGTTTAACATCTGGATATTTTATATGATCTACTTCACTTAAAAATTCTGTTAATTTTCTTGCCCATAATTTGTTATCTTCATATAATGCTCTATATATTACTAATTCTTCTTCAGTATCAGTGCTTTTAGCGATATCTTCTACAATGTAATAATTGCCTTTAAAATGTTTATAAATTCCATGTATTTTAATTTTTCTCATATTATTCCTCCTATAAGTAGATATAAAGCTATTGATAATAATATTATTAATACAATTAGATAATACTTATTTATTTCCTTTTTTTTAGAATTAATAGGATAATTAGAAATTGGTCTAGGTTGATTTTTCCCGTATTTATTTACTATGTTCTTCATTAATTATAATAATTATAAGAAAAGTCTTCTAATCCTTTTTCACTATTGTTAATAAACATTATTAATTCTGGCTTATAATTATTTGTATATTTATATGCTTTTTTAGTTTTATCCATTTTTGAGATTTCCAATTTATCACTACTATATATTTTTTTTATTTCTTCTTCACTGCTTCCATATTTTATTGTTCCTGGTAATTCAAAAGAAACTATATCTTTTGCCATTGAATTAAATACAGATATGCTATTAACATTACATTTACTGAAATGATTTTTCTTATCAGATAAATTTGTTATAGATATTTCTACTACAGCATCTGGATATTTATAATTTGTTAATTTTATTGATGGTACTATTCCACCTTTTTCAATAGTACTACTACCATATATTTTTTTTACTTCTTTTGGATCAACTTCCCAACCGTTTTTTTCATAGTTACTATATAAGTCATTTAATTTATATTTGTTACCATCAAATATGAATTCGCTACTAGTCCAATTTAATTCTTCTAATTTAGTTCCTTTTCTGTTATTTATTATAGTAGGAAAAATGCCTAAATTATATTTAAAAATAGTCATTATGGCAAGAGCAATAACTAATATTCCTAATACTGGTATTATTAATGCGAAATTTAATCCTAAACTTTGTTTTTTCTTCATACTACCATTCCTTTAATATATTACTTTTCCATCTAGATTACATATATAACAGTCTGGAAATAATTCTTTTAATTCTTTTAATTTTTTATTGTTTTTTTCATATTTTCTTCCTACTAATAGTCCTTCAATATAACGTTTTGGATAACCAAAAATTATATAATCTGATCTTTCAAAGAAATCGTCAGTAAATCCTTTTTTTTCAAAGTGTTGTCTGGCTGGGCCTTGAGTAAATTCTAAAGCATACTTTGTTTTGAAACTATCTTTGAATACTGAATTTTTTCGCAAGTTTTTTCCTAATGGATCATTTATATTTAAAATAAATGCTAATTGGTTTTTATCTTTGGCTAAGCTAGGCATAAATCTAACTTCCATTGGTGATGTTGCACTCCAAGATATAGTATCTTTCTTTTTCATTTTTTCTACAAAATCATCTAATTTTTTATATGGTACTTGTTCATATTTATCATTATACTTAGCAACTATTCCACTATAATTAATGATATAATCTTCAAGTTTAATTTTTTTAGATACTGTCCAGTAAGTAGTTCCATAGCAGAAAGCATAATCTAAATTTTTTGAAAAATAACTTCTGCTTACAATTCCTCTTTCTGATATTTTTTCAACATTACTATATTTATTACCAAGTCCATGAAGCAAATGATTTTTTGTTAAAATTACTTCATCACCTATATTATATATTTTACGTTTATTATTTTTTTTGTTTTCTGCTAAAAAATAGTTATCTATTTGTTTTAAAACTATATCTAATAGTTCTCCAGAAAATTTTCTCTTTGCTTCTACGTATATTATATCTTTTTTCATATTTTCACCTCAAGTTTATTTTTTTGTCGCCTCTAAAAATTAATTTTTTATCCCAATAAATTTTATATTTTAAATTTTTTAAAGAGGCTAATTTAGATACATTATATGGAATATATATATCATAATGTTTGCATTCTTTAGATAAATCTGATAATTCTATTGATTCATCAGTTTCAATTTTAACAATAAAAGTGTCTTTCTTTTTTATGAATTCTATATTTAAAATGTTTTCTAATACTGATAAAAATTCATACTTTAAGCGATATTTGTCTTCTAATCTATCTATAGTAAAATCCATTTTATCGGCAAAATATAATATTTCTTCATAAAAAGTTCTTTTACTTGTTATGCCACTATGTTTACTAATTAATTTATAAATAAATTCTATGTCTTTTTTATTTAACTTATCTTTTAAATAGTCTTTAGCAAAGTCAGCACTTAATATATCATGATGAGTATTTTTATCATTTATTACTCTTCCTACATCATGAAGTGAAGCTGCAATTAATATTAGTTTTGCTGTTTTTCTATCTATTTCAAATAAATATATTAATTCTTTACAATATTTAATTACATTATTTGTATGTTTTAATCCATAATCTAAGTAGTAATTATTTTTTTCAGATATACCATTATATATTTTAATAATTTTTTTATCATTAATAATATCTTCATATGATAAAGTTATCT
>JAZQNW010000015.1:0-57170 GCA_045627525.1 Bacilli bacterium | reverse complement strand
TATAATCCAGAAAATCCTAAAGAATTCATTGATGCAGATAGAAATGCAACAAAATTAACAGGAATATTATTCTTAGTTGTGTCATAAAGATTAGCCATTACATCTTGACTCATCCATATGAAACATGAATATCAACTATTTTAGCAACAGCAAGTTCTGTACATACTTTCTTTTTTCTTATGCCACTTTTAAGACTTAAAATACCAACTATAAAGCAGAAAGCAGAAATAATAATCATCGCTATAAAACCATCCATTTCAAATCTCCTTTCAATTAATATGCATTATAATATATTTCATAATCTGTATAATAATACCCTTCTGTTACAAACGATACTTTATCTTCTTTTACCATTGTATCAGCAATACTAGTAACAACTAATTCTCCCTTATCGCATTTCTTATTTTTGTTTTTATCATTATATAATAAGAAAGTTATGCTATTAAGTGTTGGCTTTTTATCATGTTTTACAGAAAAATATGCTTCATCGTCTATTGTTTCTATATATTTTATTTCTGCATCAATTGATTCATGATAAGCTTTACTAACAGTAATGTTTTCCATTTGAACTTCATCTACATCTTTAGAACTTGGAATGCCAACATTTCCCCAAATAATATCTTTATGTTTTGGAGATATTTGAAATTTAGCCCAATCTTCTTGTCTTGATACTTCTTTGCCATCTTTATAAAAGACTAAATCATAAGTAAAGTCAATATCAACTTTATTTGGATTAGAAATAACACATGTAATAGTATCAAAACCATTTGGATTATACAACTCGCACCATTCCACAATTGGATCTTTTAAGCTTATGTTTTCTTCTTCCGGATTGCTTTCATTATTATTTAAATTGTTGTTTTCACTATTGTTTTCTTTATTTCCACATCCAGTTATCATTAATGTTATTATACATACAACTAACAATATGAATATTTTTTTATTTTTCAAAAGACTCACCTCAATATAATTATACTACAAAATCTGATTATTTCCTACTTTAATTCAAATAAAAAATAAGTATTTTAAACTTATTTTCTTATCTTTTATTTTACCAAAATCTCTAACCAGTAAATTGTAATTTGTTATTTAATTAACTTATCAAATGAATTACCATTTAATATTGTATTTGATATAAATTCACCTTTATAAAAGTTAGCCCAGTTATTAAAAATACATGGGGCATTTTTAGCTTTTTCTAACGAATCTATTTTTACAAAATTAATTTTCATACCTATATCTTTCGCATGTTCTGTCAATTCTTCAACTTCATATTCAACATATGGACATTCATTACTATAGTAAATAGTAAAATCTTGTTCATCGATTTTATTTAATCTAGCACTATCACTAAATTTAGGAGTTTCAGAATCATCAAATTGTAATGCTAGTAGTTCGTAATCATTAATAGTATCTACTACTTTAAATCCATAATGTTCAAAGAATTTCTTTTCGCCAATGAAAGGTTTCTTCTTTTTAGATACTAAAGTGCATATACCACTCATACCTTTTTCTTTAGAATCATTTATACAATATTCTAATAATTCTTTTCCGATTCCTTTTCCTTTAAAACTTCCAGCTACCCATAAGCAGTAAATATACTCATAATTCTTACCATTTACTGGAACCCATGCTGTTTCAATTGGTTCGTATTCAATAAAGATTTTTCCTCTAGCATTTAATTTTCTAAATACATGTCCATCCTTTAATTTACTCTTTATCCACTCTTTTTTCTTATCTACACCTTTTTGATGTTTAGGATCTCCTATTGCACAACATATATGTTCTTCATCTATATTTTCTATTGTTAAATTAATGTATTCATTCATATTTATTACTCCTTTACAAATTACTATTTGTCTTTCTCTTACATAATAATTTTACCATAAAAAACTAAGATATTTCTATCTTAGTTTTAATTTTATATTAGTTGTTTTTCTTTGCATTGATTGCAGCTTGTGCTGCTGCTAATCTAGCTCCTGGTACTCTAAATGGAGAACATGATACATAGTTTAGACCTATGTTATGACAAAATTCAATACTTTTTGGATCTCCTCCATGTTCACCACAAATACCTAAATGAATATCCGGTCTAGTTGTACGACCTAATTCAGCAGCTATAGCAACTAACTTACCTACACCGTCTTGATCGATTGTAGCAAATGGATCTTGTTCAAATATTTTTTCTTTATAATAGTCTCCTAAAAATTTAGAAGCATCATCTCTTGAAAATCCAAATGACATTTGTGTTAAATCGTTTGTACCAAAGCTGAAGAACTCTGCTTCTTCGGCAATTTCATCTGCTATTATTGTAGCTCTAGGTATTTCAATCATTGTACCTATTGAGTATTTGATATCACAATTTTTTTCTTTTATTACTTTTTTAGCTTCTTCTACTACTATGTCTTTAACAAATTTTAATTCTTTGACAGAACCAACTAAAGGTATCATTATTTCTGGAATAACTGTTTTACCTTCATTTTTTACATTGATTGCTGCTTCTATAACTGCTCTTGTTTGCATTTTAGCAATTTCTGGATATGTAACAGCTAAGCGGCAACCACGATGACCCATCATTGGATTAAATTCTTTTAGTGAATCAACTCTAGATTTTAATTTTTCAAAAGTCATTCCTAGACTTTCTGCTAATGGTTTTATTTCTTCATCTGTATGTGGTAAGAATTCATGAAGTGGTGGATCTAAATAACGAATTGTTACTGTGTATCCATCCATTGCTCTAAATAGTCCTTCAAAGTCTTCTCTTTGATATGGTAATATTTTTTCTAAAGCTTCTTCTCTTTTTTCTTTTGTTTCAGCTGTAATCATTCTTCTGAAATTGAATATTCTTTCTTCATCAAAGAACATGTGTTCTGTACGGCAAAGGCCAATTCCTTCAGCACCAAATTTTCTTGCTTGAATAGCATCTTTTGGTGTATCAGCATTTGTTCTTATTCCAAGCTTACGAGTTGCATCAGCCCATTCCATAATTGTTTCAAAGTTACCACTTATATCTGATTCTACTGTTTTTATTTGTTCACCATATACATTACCTGTTGAACCATCTAAACTAATCCAATCTCCTTCTTTGAATACTGTTCCATCTTTTAACTTTAACGTTTTACTCTTTTCATCCACTTCAAGTTCACCACAACCTGATACGCAGCAAGTTCCCATACCACGTGCAACTACTGCTGCATGTGATGTCATTCCTCCACGAACAGTTAAAATACCATGGGCAATATTCATTCCTTCAATATCTTCTGGTGATGTTTCAAGTCTTGCTAGGATTAAATCTTTTTCTCCTTGTTCATGCATTTTTAATACATCTTCTGCTGTAAAGCATAATTTACCTGTTGCTGCTCCTGGTGATGCAGCTAATCCAGTAGTAATAATTTTAGCATTTTTTAGGCTTTCTTCATCGAAATTAGGATGTAATAATTGATCTAATTGTCTTGGTTCTATTCTTAATAGGGCTTCTTCTTTTGAAATTTTACCTTCATTTACTAGATCAACTGCTATTTTTAATGCTGCTTTAGCTGTTCTTTTTCCATTTCTTGTTTGAAGCATGAATAATTTTCCATCTTCTATTGTAAATTCCATATCTTGCATATCTAGGTAATGATCTTCAAGAATTTTACATATTTTTTTAAATTCTTCGTAGCAGTCTGGCATTGTTTCTTTTAGGGTATCTATTGATTTAGGAGTACGAATGCCCGCTACAACATCTTCACCTTGAGCATTCATTAAATATTCACCAAATAGTTTATTTTCTCCTGTTGCTGGATTTCTAGTAAAGGCAACACCAGTTCCAGATGTTTCTCCTTTATTTCCATATACCATTTCTTGAACATTAACTGCAGTTCCCCAATCACTTGGAATATCATTTAATCTTCTATATGTAATAGCACGATCATTATTCCAACTTCTAAAGACTGCTTTTACAGCTTCTATTAATTGTTCTTTTGGATCTTGAGGAAAATCTACTCCTGCATGTTTTTTATATTCACTTTTATAAATTCCAATTACTTCTTTTAAATCTTCAGCTGTTAGTTCTGTATCATATTCTACATTTTTATCTTCTTTGATTTTATCAAATAATCTTTCAAAAGACGATTTTGGAAATCCCATAACAACATCAGCAAACATCTGAATAAAACGTCTATATGAATCGTAAATAAAACGTGAATTATTTGTAGCTTTACTAAAGCCTTCAGCCACTTCATCATTCATACCTAAGTTTAAAACTGTATCCATCATACCTGGCATACTAGCTCTAGCTCCACTTCTTACAGAAACTAGTAATGGATTTGTAGTGTCTCCCATTCTTTTACCAGTAATATTTTCTAATTCTTTAATTTTTCCTTCTATTTCGTTTACAATATCATCACTTAGTTTTTTACCATCTTCATAATATTTAAGGCATGCCTCAGTTGTAACGGTAAATCCTCTAGGAACAGGTAGACCAATATTAGTCATTTCAGCTAAATTTGCACCTTTTCCGCCTAAGAGGTTACGCATGTCTTTATTACCTTCAGTAAATAAGTATACATATTTCATTGTATCCCTCCTATCCTATACTCTATTAGTATATCAATTCTTTTAATTTCTAACAATATTTATATGTAATTTTACAGTAAAAAAGACTTACAAATAAGTCTTTTTGAAATTATATTTATTCATATTTATTTATGCCATTTATAGATTTTAATTTATCTAATACTATCAGTTGTTTTATGGTTTTTTCTGATACTATTTTATTTTTAATCATGACATCTATTATTTTTAAATTAGTCTTATCTTTAGATACATTATTATTAGAAACATCATCAACAATTATGTATATATCACTAATTGTTTTTGTTATATTTTTTGTATAGTTTGTTATTAATGGTGTATTGTAAATTATATCATTTGCTAATTTAGAGTCTGCAAATTCTTGAATATTTTTCATTGGGATTGCTAGTATTAAAAGAATAACAAAAGCTAATATATATCCTTCAATTAGTCCAATAATTAATCCTCCTATTTTTGATATAGGCTTTAATATAATTGTAGCATTTATTAATTTTTGGATAATTGAAGAAATTTTTATAACTATTCCATATATAATCATTAAAATGCTAAAGATAATGGCAAAACCTATTAGTTGATATATTAGTATATTTAGTGATACTAGTCCTTTTAATTTTCCTGGTAATGCGAAGAAAGGCAAATATTTACAAAGTACATTTCCTATTTCTTCTTTAAAAATAAATGCAACAATAAATACTGCTATTATACCCACTATAGATATTACTTCTTTTATAAAGCCTTTTTTTAGTCCTACTATACCAAAGATAGCAATAAATAAAATTATTGATATGTCAAACACATTCATTTTATCACTCTCCTTATTTTTAATTATAAACTATTTAAATAAAATATGCTATAATATTTTTGAGGTGTTTTTATGAACATAGTTATTAAAGTTAATGATGAAATCAAAGCCAAAATGATTGAATATTATAAAGATAAAAAAAGAGATAAAGTTATTCCTTATGTAGTTTTTCAAGCTCAGGAAGAAGATACAGTTATTACTATGTATGAATCTGGTAAAGTTATGTTTCAAGGAAAAAGTGCTGATGTTGATGCTTCTATGTGGGGAATTGCTTTAGAAAATACTAAAGAAAAACAAGAAGAAGCTAAGAAGACCGATCAAAAATATTATAATTGCAATGCTGTTGGATCTGATGAAGTTGGTACTGGTGATTATTTTGGCCCTATAGTTGTAACAGCTGCTTATGTAAGAAAAGAAGATATACCTTTTTTAGAAAAACTTGGTGTTGGTGATTCTAAAAAGATAGACGATGAAAAAATATTAAAAATTGCTCCAGAAATTGCTAAAAAGATTAAATATCGTAGTGTTATATTAAGCAATAAAGAATATAATGAGAAATATGCAAAAGATGTTAATATGAATAAAATTAAAGCTATCATGCATAATAAGGTTTTATTTCAATTAATGCAAGAAGAAAAACCTGATATTGACTATATTATTGTTGATGAATTTGCTAGAGAAGCGAGATATTATGAATATTTAAATGGTATTCCTAATGTTCAGAGAAATATTACATTTATGACTAAAGCTGAAGATAAAAATTTAGCAGTTGCTTGTGGTTCTGTAATAAGCCGTTATATTTTCTTAAAAGAATTTGATAAATTATGTGATAGTATCCATATTCCTTTACCAAAGGGAGCTGGTAAAGATGTTGATACTATAGGTGAAGAAGTTGTCGATAAATATGGAAAAGATAAATTAAATGAAATTGCTAAATTTAATTTTAAAAATACTGATAGAATATTGCATACATTAGTAATATAAATAAAAAGAGATTTATTTAATCTCTTTTTTTGTGTATATAACATGATTATATTTTATATCATTATCACAGTTTGTTGCTACTACTTTTCTATTCCATTCTTCTTTATTAAATTTAGGAAAATATGCATCAGCTTCTGATGATGCTTCAATTTCAGTTAATACTAACTTAGTAGCAAATGGAAAAAATTCATTATATACTTTCGCTCCACCTATTACAAACACTTCTTCATCTATATTGTTTAGGTAATTTATCAAATCATCTTTTGTATGAAAAACCTGTAATTGATCTGTTTCTTCTAATTTTTGATGTGTTAATACTAGATGCTTTCTACCTGGTAATAATTTTGGAAGTGAATCCAAAGTATTTTTTCCCATTATTATTTGATGATTAATAGTTTGTTCCTTAAAAAATTTTAAATCATTAGGTAAATGCCATATTAATTGATTATTTAATCCTAATTCGTTATTTTTGCCTATAGCCGCAATAATTGAAATATTTGCCATTAAATACCTAAATCAAATTTTAATTGTGGATTCTTTTCTTTTATTTCTTCTCTAGGATAACCAACTATTTTAATATCATCTATAGTAAAATCATAGAAATTTTTCTTTTCAGGATTTAACCAAATTTGTGGTGTGCAATCTACAGGTTCTCTCTTAATTAATTCTTTTGCTTGCTTAATATGTCTATCATAAATTTGAATATTGTTATAAAACCATGAGAATTTTCCTGGTGTCATTCCTAAGTGACGGGCAATCAAATGTAAGAATATTAAGTATTGAACTTGATTAATACAACCTGCTGTTGCGAAATCACTTGATCTTTGTACTAAACACATGTCTAGGTAATCAACACCATCTTTACCATGACGAACATTCCATTCAGTCATAAATGCACATGGTTTTAGTCCGTGCTTTTCTTTAAAATCATCTTCTTGCCATAAACAGATTATGTGTCTTCTTCCATCTGGATCTTCTTCTAATCCTTTAATTAAGTTTTTTACTAGTTCATGTCTTCTTACTGTTTCACCATAAACGGAACCTATTGTTCTATTTCCTATATCCCATTCATCCCACCATGTAACACCATATTTATCTCTTAAAACATTTAAGTCGTTTGATTCATCTTGATATATCCATAAAAGTTCACCAATACTACTTTTTACCGCAATTGGTCTTAGTGTTATTAAAGGAAATTCACCTTTTGTTAGGTCGTAAGTACATAATCCATGATTAATACTTAAAGTATGTGCTGGTGTTCCATCAGCATAATGTGGCCTTGGATTTTTATCAAGACAACCCTCTCTTAATATTTTTCTTAGTATTTGTTTTGTATATTGATCCCCTTTAGTACCTTTTATTTTTTTCTTTTCCATAACTTTACCTCCACCTTTTTCATTATATCATTTTTTTAAGATTTTAAAACAAAAAAAGAGAATTTAAGCATTCTCTTTTACGTATTTATCAAATGTTTTTATTTCTTTTGTAGTTAATTCAGTATTTGATAATTTTTCAATTAGAGATTTTTGTTCACGAGATAATTTTTTTGGTGTATATACTTTAAATACTACATACATATCACCTTTTCTACCTCTATATTCATTATCAACACCTTTACCTCTAATTTTTTGTTTATCTCCACTATCAGTGCCTGCTGGAACTGATAATTTAACATTTCCATATAATGTAGGTATAGACTTTTTGCATCCTAGTATTGCTTCAGTTATTGTTAATGGTACTTCTAAATATATATCATCGTTATCACGGATAAAGTATTCGTGTTCTGATACTATATATTCTAAATATAAATCACCATTTTCACCACCATTAGCTCCAGGATTTCCCTTACCACTTATTCTTTGACGATCTCCTGTTTGAACACCTGCTGGAATATTAATAGTAATTTTTTTGTTCTTTTTGATGCGACCTTTACCATTACATTCAGTACATTTACGTTTATAAGTTTTTCCTAGTCCGCCACAATCTGGACAAGGACCTTTTGATAGGAATGAACCTAATATTGTTTGTCTTTGACTAGTAACAGTTCCGGTTCCGTGACATGTTGAACATTTTTCCGAATCAAATCCTCCATGTCCATGACATTCATCACATTCTTCAATTACATCAAGATTGAATTTTTTTTCTGTTCCAAAAATAGCTTCATCGAATGTTAAGTCCATTCTCATTAATACATCACTACCACGGGCAGCTCTTGATCTTCCGCTTTGATTTCCACCAAAGCTACTGAATCCACCGAAATCGCTTCCACCACCGAAGAATGAATCAAAGATATCTCCAAAATCAAAACCACTAGCATCAAATCCGCCAAATCCTGAGGCATTTGAACCATTTACGCCAGCATGACCATATTGATCATACATATTACGTTTACTATCATCTGATAAAACTTCATATGCTTCTTGAGCTTCTTTAAATTTATCAGCTGCGGTTGGATCATCTTTATTTAAATCGGGATGATATTGTTTTGCCTTTTTTCTAAAAGCACTTTTTATTTCAGCTTGGCTAGCAGTTTTATCGACTCCTAGTACCTCATAGTAATCTCTTTTATCTGTTGCCACTTAATCACATCCTCCATTTTATTTAATAATTTAAAGGAAGCAGCTAAAACTAGCTGCTTTTTTTATTCTTCTTCAATGTCAGCTTCTTCTACATCGTCTTCTTTTTTTGATTTTTTAGTTTCTTTTTTAGGTTCTTCTTCTGATTCAGCTTGACGTTCTTTAGCAGCTTCTTCATAAGCTTTTGTTGCTAAAGCCATAGCTTTTTCTTCTAATTTTTCTTTTTCTTCTTTAATTTTATCAATATTTCCATCGTTTAGAGCTTCTTTTAGATCTTTAATTAAGTCTTCAGCTTCTTCTTTTTCTTTATCAGAAACTTTATCGCCTAAATCTTTAATAGCTTTTTCTGTTTGGAATACCATTTGTTCAGCTTCATTTCTAACTTCTGCTTCTTCTTTACGTTTTTCATCAGCTTCTTTATTTTCTTCAGCTTCTTTACGCATTCTTTCGATTTCTTCATCTGATAATTTAGTACTTGAAGTTATTGTAATTGATTGTTCTTTATTAGTTCCTAAATCTTTAGCAGTTACATTAACAATACCATTAGCATCAATATCAAAAGTCACTTCAATTTGAGGTACTCCTCTTGGTGCTGGTGGAATGCTTCCTAATTGGAATCTTCCTAATGTCTTGTTATCATTAGCCATTGGTCTTTCACCTTGTAGGATGTGAATATCTACAGCTGGTTGATTATCAGCAGCTGTTGAGAACACTTCTTTCTTAGATGTAGGAATTGTTGTATTTCTTGGAATTAATGTTGTCATAACTCCACCTAATGTTTCAAGACCTAATGATAATGGTGTAACATCTAGTAATACGATATCATTAACATCACCTGTTAAAACACCACCTTGGATTGCAGCTCCCATAGCTACTACTTCATCAGGGTTAACTTCACGTGATGGTTCTTTTCCTAATTCTTTTGTTACTAAATCATATACCATAGGTACACGAGTAGATCCACCTACTAAAATAACTTTATCAATGTCTTTTTTAGTCATTCCTGCATCTTTTAAAGCTTTCTTTATTGGTTCAATTGTTGATTCTACTAAATCAGAAATTAAATCTTCAAATTTTGCTCTTGTTAAAGTCATATCTACGTGTAATGGTTCTCCATCGTCACCTTTTGCTATAAATGGTGCTGATATTTGTGTAGATAACATTCCACTTAAATCTTTTTTAGCTTTTTCAGCAACTTCTTTTAAACGTTGCATAGCCATTTTATCTTTTGATAAATCAACTGAATTTTCTTTTTTGAATTCTTTTACAATGTAGTCAATGATTCTTTCATCGAAGTCATCTCCACCTAGTTTATTATTACCATTTGTTGATTTAACTTCGAATACTCCATCACCAAGTTCAAGAATTGATACGTCGAATGTACCTCCACCTAAGTCATAAACTAAAATAGTTTGACCTTCATCTTTTTCAAGACCATATGCTAAGGCTGCTGCTGTTGGTTCATTAACGATTCTTTCAACATTTAATCCTGCTATTTTACCAGCATTTTTAGTTGCTTGACGTTGGCTATCATCGAAATATGCAGGAACTGTAATAACAGCTTTATCTACTTTTTCTCCTAAATAGCTTTCAGCATAATCCTTAATATATGCTAAGATCATTGCTGAGATTTCTTCAGGTGTATATTTTTTGCCTTCTAATTCTACTTTTTCTGAAGTACCCATCTTTCTTTTAATTGATGATACTGTATTTGGATTAGTTAGTGCTTGTCTTTTAGCAGCTTCACCAACTATTTTTTCTCCTTTTTTAAATGCAACAACTGAAGGTGTTGTTCTTCCTCCTTCTGGATTTGGAATTACTTTTGGTGCTCCAGCTTCTAGTACTGAGGCACATGAATTTGTTGTACCTAAATCGATACCAATTATTTTACCCATATTATTTATCTCCTTTTCAATTAATTTTTACTATTTACTTTAACCATTGCTGGTCTTATAACTCTATCTTTTAATTTATATCCTTTTAGTAATACTTCTATTACTACATCATCATCCATTTCTTCAATGTTTTCAGTTAATAATGCTTGTTCTTCATTTGGATTAAATATTTCACCAACGCGGTTTATTTCTTCTACTCCAAATTTTTTTAATGTTTCTGTTAATTGACCATACATCATTTTAAAACCATCTAAGAATTTTGATAATTCATCTGTTAGATCATTGTCATCTAATTTGATTGCTCTTTCAAAATTATCAACTATTGGAATAATTTCCATAATTAAGTCTTGATTAGCATATTTTAGCATTGAAGTAACTTCTTCATCTTTTCTTTTTCTATAATTTACCAATTCTGCTTGTGCTAATAAAACTTTATTTGATAAGTCTTTATTTATCTGTTCTAATTCCGAAATTTTATTTTTAAATTCTGTTTCTTTTTTATTTTTCTTTTCTTTAGAACAATGACATTTTTCATGATTGCAGTTACAATTTTCTTGTGAAACTACTTCTTCATTTATTTTTTCTGTTTGATTCATATAATCTACCCTTCAATATTTTCTTTCATGTATTCTAGCATGGAAACAACACGATCATATTCCATTCTTTTTGGACCAATTATAGCAATTGTTCCTTCTTCATTACCATTTTTAAATTTAGTTTTTATAACAGTAACATCTTCATCTATATTATTTTCTTTACCAATATATACTTTTATATTATTATCACCGTCATCTTCAATAGATTGAAGTAATTCTTTACTTTCTAATTTATTAAAGACGTTCTTAATTTTTTCTATATTAGTAGAAAACTCAGGTTGTTCCAATATCTTATTACGACCTACAACATTCACATCATGATTTGTAAAATCATTAAATACGTGATAAAAAGCATTATATAATTGTTCATGTTGTTTTACGTAATTTCCAATAATTGGTTTTATTTCATATTCTAGTTTTTTGCTTACTTCATCAATTGGTGTACCTGAAATCAGGTTGTTGATAAGACCAACTGTTTTTTTCACTTCTTCTAGTGATACATCTTGTAGCTTAATACTCTTATGTTCTACATGACCTCTATCAGTAACAATTATTACAATCATACTAACATCATCAATCGGAACTACTTCTATTTGTTTAAGAAGGTTCTCATGAGAGGTGCTTCCTAGCACTACAGTAGTATAATTTGTCATATCAGATATAACCTGCAAACTTTTAGTAATTACATCTGATAAAGCTAGTTGCTGATTTCTAAAGACAATTTGTAATTTTAACATGTCTTCTGCATTCATCTTTTTTAATTCCATTAAGTTATCTACATAATAACGATAACCCATTTCACTTGGAACTCTTCCAGATGAAGTATGTGTCTTTTCTAATAGTCCGGCATCTTCTAGAGCCGCCATTTCATTTCTAATAGTAGCAGATGAACATTTTAATGTTTTCGATATTACTTTAGATCCGACAGGCTTGGCTTCTTTAATATACTTATCAACTATTAATTTTAGAACTTTATTTTGTCTATCAGTTAACATTTCTATCAACCTCCTGGCACTTTAATTTTTAAGTGCTAATTGTATTGTAGTCCTTTTTTTAGCACTTGTCAATCTTTTGTGCTAATTTTTTAAAAAATGAAAAGTGGTTATGATAAAACCACTTATTTATCTAGTATTCTGCATTTATAATAATCCATCTTTGGCCTAGTGATGTTGCATTATCAAGTTGCATTACAACGTTACTATCATTTGTTGTTTCAAGGGCTGTTGTTAAAAATGTATTTGGAGTAATTGAAGATGAAAGCCTGTATGTACCATCACCCATTGATTCTATTTTCCATTTGGCCCAATCATTGTTGTTGAAACTACTATTGGTATTAACATTAGTATTATTACTAGCAGGTGTTTCAGCTGTCTGTAATACTCCATTAGATTCACGTTCAACTATTTTATAAGTGCCATCTCCTAGTTTAGTAATACCCCATTTTTGAAGATTTGATGCATTAAATGTTATCGAAGCTGCATTTTTAATAGGACTATTTTGATCATTACTATTGACAGCAGTTAAACTTTTTTCAAAAGGCATATTAGCAGAAAAAATGTGATATATTCCTGTTGATAATTCTTTGCCTAATTCCTGATACTGATTATATGGTGTTATATGTATACCTTGCAAAGTTACATTATATTTTTGATTATTCACTACTGAAGAATAATTAGTACAATCACTAGATATTGATATTGATAAATCAGGGTTAGAAACAACTTCTTTTATTGAAGTTATATTATTTTTCGTTTCTGTTTCATTTGACTTAATATAAAAGATAGATAAGTCATCTAATTGGTTTACACTTGATAATGTAAAAGTTTTAGTTTTATTACTTTCATCATATGTACCAGTACCAAAGGAAATATTAGAAGCATTTTTAACTCCTTGTACTGAACTATTATTTGCTAGAGCTCCTTTTACTTTTACACATTTTACTGTCTCAAGCATTTCATTTTTTATAGGTAATTCTGCATCAGTAGAAACAAGTTCTATTTTAGCTTTTCCATTACCATAATTTACGCCTTGTGCCATAAAGCCATTTAAGAAATGCATATGTAAATTATTAGTACTATTATTTACTAATGTATTTTCACTACATCCAGCATAACCTAAAATGTATGATGAACCACCAGCTCCGCTACCAGTTACACTATTTTTTGTTTGTCCAGCTGCACCGCCATAGTATCCGCCACCGCCAGCTCCACCAGTTGATGCATCATTTCCTTTTTCTTTAGTTGTAGCAGATTGTGTTCCGCCATTTGCTGTTGTAAAGGATGAAGAGGCTGTTCCATCAGTTTTTCCTGATCCACCTATTATGCCACCACCAGCTCCTCCTGGGGCATTTTTAGCAGCTCCACCGCCGCCTCCAGCAACCATAATTCTTGTATCTATATCATCACTATTAAAATACACTAGCGTTCCATATTGCGCTATTCTAGCATCTGTTGCTCCACCTCCGGCACCATAAGCTTTAGGAGCACTACCTCCGCCACCATGGCCACCATCACTTGTATTATCAATAGATTGGGCGTTTTCCCCGGCTTTACCAATGTTAAAATCTAAAACGCTAGATGCTTCTAAGTAAATAACACCTGAGGTATAACCACCATTTCCACCTGCAGCTGTTGATGTTTGTCCACCACTTGCACCCCATAATTCTATCTTATACCAACCACTTATTGGTACTATATATTCTTGGGCATCATCGCTAGATGCATTTATTGACGTTTTTGTCATACCAAAGCGATTTAATTCTGACTCAATTGTATCTACTAGCTCATGGCTATTCTTTCTATTTACAGACATTATACTCATTAATATTGAAACAATCATAAATGCCATTATTGAAATTGAATATAATACTGTTGTTGCTGCGAATCCGTGATTATTTAATTTTTTCATCATACTCACCAACTATCTTTCATTCTACTATTTATTTTATCACATTTATTTTAAGATAACTATCCATTTATCACCATATTTTTTATTTTTTAATTCAGTATAATTATTAGGGTATATTATTTTATCTATATTGTTACTTTCACATATGATTAATCCATTTTCTTTTAATAGATTATATTTAGTTATTAATTCAATACTTTTTTCAATATAATCGGTATTATACGGAGGATCTAAAAAAATTAAATCAAATTTTGTTTTTTCATTTTTAAATATAGTTAAAGCTTCTTTATAGTCAGCTTTTATAACTTGACAATCTTTTACACCTATTTCTTTTATATTTTTTTTAATTGTCTCACAAGCTATTCTATTGTTGTCTACAACATAAGCTTCTTTAGCCCCTTGACTTAAGGCTTCTATACCTAAATTACCGCTCCCTGAAAAAAGATCTAATACAATGCTTTCATTTATATAATCTTGAATAGTTGCGAATAAACTTTCTTTTACTCTCTCCATTGTAGGTCTAGTTCCATTTATATCATACCCTATTAAATTTCTACCTTTATATATTCCACTTATAATTTTCATAAATTACAACTACCTCTATCACTAATTTTTTTTAATTTTTGATTTATTTTTAATATCAATATATTTAAGTCTGTTTCTGCCTTTTTATAATTATTATATAATTCATTATTATATATTTTTTCTTTGATGCTGTCCTTTCTAGTATTATTATAATCATTAATTAATGAAACTAATTCTTTATCTTGATAAATTTTATTAATTAATTCTCTTATTTTTATTACTTCTTCAGTTTTGTCTAATTCATCTTTTATATCATCTATTTTATTAAATAATTCTTCCATATTATTATTTTATCATATTTTTTATTTTAATACATCTATAAAATTTGATATTAAACTTATACTATTTGTTATGCTTTCTATTTTGTCTTCTGGTGTTTTTTTATAATACTTTTTAGCTTCTTTTTCTATCTCTTTTATATAATTACTACTTCTATTTAAATACTTATACCATTCAGAATTTTCTCTTAAATAGTTATATATTAGTGGATTGTTTTTTATATAATTTATAGTGTATAGGTCCATAATTAATCCTCAAAATATTTATACATTGGGCGTGATTCATAATTAGGCAACTTTGTTTGAGTATTTCCTATTCCTATATCTTGGAGAAGTCCAATAGTTTTTTGAAGATTGTCAACTCCTTTTTGAACTGAATCTAAATCAATATTTCTCATTGTATTAAATAAGTCTTTAAATGATGTGGTGGTTTCTTTTATATTTTTTTTAATATAACTATCCCAAACATTACTGTTTTCACCGTAAATTTCAAAGATTTCATAAAATTTTTGCCATGAAGCGTTATTATTTAAAACTGCTTTTGCTAACTCAGGATGATCTTTAGCAAATATTTTAAATGTTTCTTTTGACATATTATCACCATTATATTTTATGTCTAAAAAAGTAAAAAAGAAGAATTTCTTCTTCTTTTATTTCTAATTTAGGAAATCATCTATAGTCATTAGACGATCGTCTATTTCTTTTAGCGAAATTTTTTCTTTTTTAGGAGGTTTCTTTTCCTCTTTTTCTACCACTTGATCTTCTGGTACTAAAAGCACTTGCTCTTTTGTATTTTTAGTTAATCCTGCTATTATAAATGCATCTTGTGGTTGATGTTTACTTATTTGACTACCTGTAGAGTGTCGATCACTTATTGGTAATTCTGTCATTTTTATAGTTATTATTTCACTATTTTTTAAACCTAAATAGTTTTTGTTATCAGTAATAAACGTTTTTAATATCTTATAAGGATTTGTCTTTATTTCTCTAATTACTTGTAATCCTCTTCTAGTACGACTTGATATTTCAAATTCATTTAATCTAATACGTTTACCTGTACCTTTGTCAGTAATAATTGCTATAAATTCATCTTTTTCTAAATCATAGTCATTGACAGATACTAGAATATCATCTTTTAGCTTTATAGCTTTAACTCCTGCTGCTTTAACTCCTACTAATGGTACTTCTTCTGTTTTAAAACTTAATCCATATCCAGAATCTGTTGTTAGGAAAAGATATTTATTGTTTTCTAGAATTGCACTTATTACTTCATCATTTTCTTTTAATTTCATGCAGCTAGTTGCCTTTGAATATCTTTGTAGTTTGAATTCTTTTAATTTTGAACGTTTAATCATACCATTTTTTGTTGATATAATTACATTTTTCTCTGAATCAAATCCATATGCTGGAATAGAAGATACAATTGATTCTTCTGATTGCATTTCTATTATATTACTTACATGTTTAGGCATATCTTTCCATTTTAAGTCTGGAATAATATGAACTGGTATATGTAGATAATTACCACCACTTGTAAATAATAATAGTGTATCTAGTGTATTCATCTCATAAATACCTAAAATATAATCATTTTCTTTTATTGTTATATCTTCCATGTTAGATGCAGAGTAACTTCTAAATGATGTACGTTTTAAATATCCATCTTTAGTTACTACAACCACTACATCTTCTTTTGGTATCATTGCTGTAGTATCTATTTTTATTTCTGTTATTTCTTCTCTTATTTCAGTTATACGAGGTGTTTCATATTCATCTCTTACAGCGCGTAAATCTTTTTTCATTACTGATTTTAAAACATCGTCGCTACCTAAAATGGCAGTTAAACCGTTAATTATTTTTTCTAGTGATTCTTTTTCATTTTCTAGGGCAACTACGTCTGTATTTGTTAATCTATATAATTGTAATATTACTATTGCTTCTGCTTGCTCTTCAGTAAATTCAAATTCTTTTACTAAATTATTTTTAGCATCTTGTTTATTTTTAGATGCTCTAATTACTCTAATTACTTCATCTAATATAGAGATACATTTAATTAATCCTTCTACAATATGATACCTTGCCTTTGCGTGAGCTAAATCAAATTCAGTTCTTCTTTTTACGACATCTCTTTGGTGAGATATAAATGCATCAAGTGCTGATTCTAAACCTAATAATTTTGGTCTTCTATTTACTATTGAAACCATATTGAAGTTATAACTTATTTGCATATCTGTATTTTTTAGTAAATAATTGATTATTAATTCTTTATTAGCGTTTTTCTTTAAATCAATAACTATTCTAATATCAGCTGCTGATTCATCACGAACTTCAACAATTCCTTCTATTTTTTTATCAATTCTAATATCATCAATTTTTTTAACTAAAAGAGCTTTATTTGTTTCAAATGGAATTTCAGTAATAATGATTGATGTTTTTGATTTATCTTCTTCTATAACATATTTACTTTTTATGTTAATCTTTCCACGGCCGGTTTTATAGGCATCTTTTATACCTTCTATTCCTTCTACTATGGCTCCAGTAGGGAAATCTGGTCCTTTTACATATTGCATTAAGTCTTCTAATGTTGATTTTGGATGATCTATTCTATATATAGTAGCATTAATTATTTCAGTCAAATTATGTGGGGGGATATTTGTTGCATACCCAGCAGAAATTCCTTGTGCGCCATATACTAGTAGTGCTGGAAATCTTGCTGGTAACACAGTTGGTTCTACAGTTGTATCATCAAAGTTAGGAGCAAATTCAACTGTATTCTTATCTATATCCCTAATCATTTCGTTACTTATTTTTGAAAGTCTTGCTTCAGTATAACGATAAGCGGCAGGACTATCGCCATCAATTGATCCATTGTTACCATGCATATCAATATATGGTAATCTAGTCTTCCATGGTTGAGACATACGTACCATGGCATCATATATTGAACTATCTCCATGTGGATGGTAATTACCTATTACATCCCCAACAGTCTTTGCACTTTTTCGATACCCACGGTCGTAGGTGTTTTTTTCTTTATACATGGAGTATATAATACGGCGTTGTACCGGTTTTAGTCCATCTCTTGCATCTGGAATTGCACGATCTTGAATAATATATTTTGAATAGCTTCCAAATCGTTCACCCATTATATCTTCAAGAGTATAGTCAAAGATTTTTTCAATAATTTTTTCTGTTTCAGCTTTTTTCGCCATACTAACACCTACTTATTTTTTTAATTAATTTTATAATCATCTTCAAGTGAAAATTCTACGTTTTCTTCAATCCATTCTTTACGTGGTGGAACATCATCCCCCATTAAAATAGAAACACGTTTTTCTGCTAATTGAGCATCTTCTATATTTACTCTTATTAACGTTCTGCTTCCTGGTTTCATTGTTGTTTCACAAAGTTGATCTGCATTCATTTCACCAAGACCTTTATATCTTTGAATTTCACATTTTTTTCCTTTTGCTTTTTCTTGCATTTCTTCTATTGTATATGCATATTCAATGTTTTTACCACTTTGAATTTTAAATAATGGTGGTAATGCCACAAATAATCTTCCATCTTCTATTAAAGGTTTCATATAACGATAGAAGAATGTTAATAATAAACACTGAATATGTCCACCATCTTCATCGGCATCAGACATGATTATGACTTTTGAGTATTCGCAATCTTTAATATCAAAATTAGCGCCATAACCTGCACCGATTGTATAGATCATAGTATTTATTTCTTCATTTTTTAATATATCTTCTTCTTTTGTTTTTTCTGTATTTAATACTTTACCACGTAAAGGTAAAATTGCTTGATATTTTCTATCACGGCCCTGTTTTGCAGAACCACCTGCAGAATCACCCTCGACTAGGAATAATTCTTTTTTATCTTTGTCTTTACTTTGAGCAGGAGCTAATTTTCCTGATAATGATCGTTCTTCCTTTTTCTTATTAGTTCCTTTTCTTGCTTCTTCACGAGCTTTTCTTGCGGCTTCTCTTGCTATTTTACTTTTTAAACTCTTATTAATAATATCTGTTGCTATGGATTTGTTTTCTTCTAAGAAAACTCTTATTTGCTCAGTAACAATTGTTTCTACAGCAGACTTTGCTTGAGGAGTTCCTAATTTTCCTTTAGTTTGACCTTCAAATTGCAATATAGCTTCTGGTATTTTTAAGCTAATTACAGCAGTTAAGCCTTCACGAACATCGCTACCTTCAAAAGCTTTATCTTTTCCTTTTACAAATCCATTTGTCTTAGCATAGTCATTAAAAACTTTTGTTAAAGCTGTTTTAAATCCTACTTCATGTGATCCGCCATCTATTGTTTTGACATTATTAACAAAACTAACAATATTCTCACTATAAGTATCTGTATATTGCATTGCTATTTCTACTTCTATTTTGTCTTTTGTTCCATTTAATGATAGTACTTTGTGTAAAGTCTTTTGTTCTTTGTTTAAGTCTTCAACAAATTCTTCTATACCACGTTCATAGCAATACTTTATATCTCTTTCGTCTTCTTCATCTACTACTTCTATTGTTATACCTTTAAGCAAAAATGCGCTTTCTTGCATTCTTTCACAAATAGTTGTATATGAAAAATTGGTTGTAGAAAATATTTCATCATCTGGTAAGAATCTAACGGTAGTTCCAGTTCCTTTGGCTGGGCCTATCTTTTTTAGTGGTGTTTTAACATGACCACCATTTTCAAAACTTATATGATATTCTTCTTTATCTCTTTTTATATTTACTTCTAACCATTTTGATAAGGCATTAACAACACTGGAACCAACACCATGTAAACCTCCAGAAACTTTATATCCGTCACTTTCAAATTTACCTCCAGCGTGTAATACTGTGAAAATTACTTCTGGAGTCGATTTACCTGATGCATGCATACCAGTTGGTAAGCCACGTCCATGGTCTTCAACGCTAACTGATTTATCTTTATGAATGGTTATTTTGATATTATCTCCAAAACCGTTAATGGCTTCATCGATAGAATTATCAACTATTTCCCAAACTAGGTGATGTAAGCCTCTTTTGTCAGTTGAACCAATATACATACCTGGTCTTTTTCTTACGGCATCTAAACCTTCTAAAATTTTAATTGATGAGTCATCGTATTTTAAAGCCATTATTTATCACTCCTAATATTTTTGTCATTAATTATTATATCTAAATAAATAATCATTTTCAACATTTGTTTACTTATTTTTACATTTTTCTCGTTGATATAAAAAGAAAAAACCTACTTTTTTAGTAGGTTTTACATATCCATATCTTCCAATTTATCATATGTTTTTTTGGCCATATTTTTGACCATGCTCTTCATATTAGATACAGCATTAGGATTGTTTTTCATATACATATAACCTGCTGCTCCTAATCCTCCTAATATTGATATAATTACTACTTTTTTCATAATATCACCTCAGTTATATTATGGAAATTTATTTTTATTTTATACCATTAATTAAAAAATCTTTTATTGTAGTTCTTCTTATATCATCTTGGATATTTGAAACGGCAATTTCTAAAGCTTCTATATCACCTATTAGATATAATTTTTTCTTACTTCTAGTTACAGCAGTATATATTAATTTACGATATAACATTTTATTATAATTTTTTACTAATGGAATAATTACAACATCAAATTCACTACCTTGAGATTTGTGAATTGATATAGCATAAGCTAATCTAAAATTATTAAAATTACTTGCTGTATATTTTACTAAATTACCATCAAAATCAATATGAATTTCTTTTTTAGAACCAGTTACTATTTTTTCAATAATACCAATATCACCATTATAAACATTTTCTTCAGGCATATTAGTTAATTGTATAACTTTATCCCCTTCTCGAAAAATTACTTCTCCTACTCTAATTTCTTTTTGTTTATCTTTAGGATTAAATATTAATTGAATATTTTTATTTATTTCATCTATTCCTATTAATGTTTTATACATAGGAGCAAGTATTTGAAATTCCTTATATGATAGATCCTTATATGTGTTAGCTATTTCCATAATATTCGGTATTACATTTGAATTATTACATTCAATGAATGTTAGATCTTCCTCTACATTAAATATTTCTTTATTTATGTTTCCTTTTCTAATATCATAAGCTAGGGATAAAATATTAGAATCCTTTCCCTGACGATATAATTCTGTTAATTTTATAGTTGGTAATTCGCCACTAGTTATTAAATCTCTTAATATTTGACCTGGACCCACACTTGGCAATTGATGATCATCACCAACTAATATAATTTTACAATTAACCGATAGACCTTTTAATAAATTAGCTAATAAATAAGTATCAATCATACTAGCTTCATCTATTATAACCATTTCTACTTTGCTTTTATTATACTCATTAACTTGAAATTTATTAGTTTCTTTCTGCCATCTTAAAAAGCGATGAATAGTAGATGCCTTTAACATAGTTGTCTCACTCATTCTTTTTGCGGCTCTTCCAGTTGGAGCTAATAAGGCTACTTTATCCATTAATTTTTCGTAGGAATATTTATTTTGTAAACGATATAATTCTGTTATTCCTTTCATAATTGTTGTTTTTCCTGTTCCAGGGCCACCTGTAATTATTAAAAAGTCATGCTCATAACTTTTTATTATTGCTTCTTTTTGCAATTCATTATAATTAATTTCAAAAAATCCTTCTAATGACTCTAGTGCTAAATTTTTATCTTTTATATTATTACCAGTATTTTTGGCTAATAATCTGAATCTTTTAGTTATTAAGGTTTCTGATTCATACATTTCTTTTAAATAGTATTTTTCATCTCTTTTTATTATTTCTAAGTCATTTTCTAATTCTTTTAAGGCCTTAATAAATAGTTCATCTGATATATTAACTTGTAGTACTCGTGGTAGAAAGTTATAAAGTTCTTCTTCATAGTAATAACTATGTCCATATGTATTACTTATTTCGTTCATGATATAAATTATTGAGGCTTTAATACGTATTATATTATCTTTTTCTATGCCTTTATTTAGAGCTATTAAATCTATCTTTTTAAATGTTAATCCATAAATATCTTTTATAAGTTTATATATGTCTTTTTCTATAGTATCTATTGTTTTATTTTTGTAATAGTTATATATAATCATTGAATCTTTAGTATTAAATCCTATATTTGTTAAATAAAGTATTGTTTCATAGCTTGATTCATATTCCTTTAATTTATTATGTAATGTGTTTATATTACTTTTAGTTATTCCTGGAATTAATATTAAATTTTCTGGATTTTCTAAGATTATTTTTAAAGTATCTTTGCCTAATACTTCGACTATTTTTTTAGCTTTCTTTTCTCCTATTCCTTTGAATAGTCCTCCTGTTAGAAAATCGACAATAGCATCTTTTTCTTCTGGTTTACAGCGTTCATAGCTTTCTACTTGAAATTGTTCACCATATTTTGGATGATTAACTATTTGACCATAAAAAAGATAAGTATCTGTTTCATTAAGTTCATGAAAATATCCTGTAAAAGTAATCGTTCTATCAATATAATCTAATAGTTTTTCATCATTGGTATCTATCACTTTGAAGATACCAATATTATAGCCACTACCATTTTGATAAATACTTTTACGATAATTTCCCTTAATGAATATACTCATCTTTTTCTCCTATCTATTCAGCTATACAATATGGATAATCTATATCAGTAACTTTAACATTGATAAAAGTATTAGGTTTAATATCACCTTTTACTTTTACGTGTAAGTAATTACTAGTATGTCCAAGACTGTAACCATCTTTATTTTCTTCAATTAATACTTCTACTTCTTTATTTATATATTTTTTCCAATATGCTAATTCTAATTCTTTTGATACAGCTAGTAGTTCTCTAGCTCTTCTTTTTTTAACTTCTACTTCTAAATGATTTGGCATTTTCATAGCTTTAGTTCCTTCACGTTCGCTATATGGGAATACATGAATTTTAGTTAATTCTAATTTTTTGCAGGTATCAATTGTAGTTTGAAACATTTCTTCAGTTTCACCAGGAAAGCCTACAATTACATCTGTTGTTATAGAAATATTTGGTCTTATTTGTCTAATTTTGGCTACTTTATCAAAGAAATAATCCAAATCGTATTTACGGTTCATTGCTTTTAATATTTCATTACTACCAGCTTGTAGTGGTATATGAATATGATCTACTATAACATTGCTGTCATTTAGTACTTTTAAGAATTCATCATTTAATTCAGTTATTTCAATTGATGATATTCTGATTCTTTTAATGCCATCTATTTTTACCAAACTTTTTAATAAATCTGCAAAATTTGTATCCGTTAAATCAGCACCATAGTTTCCAGTATGAATACCAGTTAATACAACTTCTTGATATCCATTTTTAGCTAATGATGTTATTTCTGATATTACTTTATCTTTTGCTTTACTACGACATTTTCCACGTACAAATGGTATTATACAATAGCTGCAAAAATTTTCACAACCATCTTGAATTTTAACGAAGGCTCTAGTTCGTCCTGGAAAGTTTGTTATATACATATCTTCAAAACTATCTTTTGCTTCATAACTATATAGTCTTTTTATAGTTTCTTTCTTCTCAAAATATTCATCTAAAATATCAACTATTTTTGATTTATCTTTATTACCAATTATTATGTCTAATCCTTCTATTTCAAAGTCATGATTTGCTTCAATAAAACATCCCATTGCTACTATACAAGCATCTGGATTCTTCTTTATAGCATTTCTTATCATTTTTCGTGATTTGATATCTGATGTATTAGTAACAGTGCAAGTATTGATTATATAAATATCACAAAAGTCATCAAATGATTTTATTTCATAACCATTTTCTTTTAAGTTGGTCATTATAAATTCACTTTCATAAGTATTTACTTTACATCCTAATGTTAAGATTCCAACACTACGCAATTTAATCACTACTTTCTATTTTTTATTTTTTCTTTAGCTTTAGAAATAATTTCTTTTCCTTTGTTGATATATGGATCTGTTGCTTCTTGCATTCTATTAACGTCTTCTTCATATATTTTTACTTGTTGATTATAAGCTTCTTCTCCAATTTTTTCTTTATATTTTTTTAATATATTTTCTTTTAAGTTATTAGCTCTTTCAATGGTATTGTAATATGTATTTGTCGCTGTATTTTTAATTCTTTCTTTATAGTTTGGAGCATATGACTCAATTCTTTGATCAATACTACTATATATTTCTAATACTTTTTCTTTTGCTTCATCTGATAATTCATCGAAGGTTTTACCTTTTATAGTTCCTCCGTAAAAAATAAAGTCTGTAAGTGTTTTAAAGGTATTAGTTAATTTATTTGTATTTTCTTCTGTTTGTTCTTCACTAGTTATTTTATTAATTTCGTTATTTACATCAGAAATATAATTAACTACTTCATCTTCATTTTGTTCTACTTTATTATTTTCTTCTACGATTAAATTATCTTCTTGTTCTACTACTTCTACTGTTTCTACATCTTTTTTTGCTTTTTCTTTTTGTTTATTCTCATCTTTTTCATTTTTACTGCATCCTGTCAATAATAATAAGCACGATAAAATTATTAATGTTTTTTTCATATTATCTTCCCTCATTTCGTGTAGAAATTATATCATATTTTTACAATTTTTTCAATCATATATATTATACTTTAATTTTTTTATATTTACATAAAAATAACTCGATTTCTCGAGTTATTCTAAATTTTTTTGTAATTCTCTTAATGTCATTAAGAATTCATTAGTCTTTTTAATTTCTTGATCTAATTTTTCATAATTAGCAGTATTTTCTAATTCCATATCATTATCAGTAACCTTTTGAGGTAATCCAAAAATTGGTGAAATTATTGGACTACTCTTAAATGAGTTTTGATATACTGGTTTTTCTGGTTCAGGCTTAAGCTCAATACTATCATAATCAAATGCTAATTGTTCTTGAATAGGTTCAATTGTTGGTTCTTCTATAGTTTCTATTATAGGTTCTGAAACGATTTCTTCTTCTAGTGTTGCTTCTTTTATTTTTCTTTCTAAATCTGCAAGACTAATTGGCTCATTTCCTTCGTCTTCATATTGATAAAGTTCATTAGTTTCATACATTTCTTTGCTACGCTTTATTAATTCTTCTAAACTAATAATAGCGTCTCTTTCTTGTTCTTCTTCGAAACTTGTTAAATCAATATTTTCTGGTTTTTCTTCCATAGCTTTTTCTAATTCTTCAGTTAATTTTCTTAATGTTTCTTGAGCTTCTGTTTTATTAGGCTCAATAGTTGTATATATCAAAGCTTCTTCTTTTGCTTCAGCAATATTATTTTCTTCTATTTCTAGTTCCTCAATTAATTCTTCTAATGTTGTTGGATTAGATGTATTTTCTACTTCTTCTACAATTGGTTTTTCTATTGTAGTTTCAATAATAATTGGTTCTTCTTCAACAACGCTTTCAACAACTGTTTCTGTAATAATTTCTTGTTCTTCAATTACTGGTTCAACAATTTGTTCTTCTATTACATTATTAATAGTAGTTTCTTCTTTTATTTCTTGTGGTTGTATTGCTTCTTTTAGTGGATCTTCTATTTTTTCTTCAATATCTAACACTTTTCTAGCAACTGGTGGTTCTACTACTGTTTCTACCATAACTGGTTCTTCACAGTTGTTGTTTTCAATAGTTTTCACTATAACTTCTTTTTCTTCTTGCTTTTCAATATCTATATTTTCAACTAAGCGATTTAATTCCTTAGTATTTTGCTTTCTTTTACGTTTATAGTAACTTTTATCAATTAAGTATATAATAGTGGCTAGAACACATCCTATTGTCGCAACTATATATACCATTATTATTTCTTGAGAAGTTAAAAATTCAATTATACTGTTCATAGTTACACCTCTGATATAAGAATATCACAACTCTAATTTAAATTAAAGTTTGTTTAAAATTTTAAGATTAATTTGACAATTATCTTTTACATCTTCTTACGTTTGTTCGAGTAAAATATCTATTTATACTTTGATAATAACACAAATATTTGGTTTGTGATATATTTTTAATTAAAATCATAGAATTTATTATGAAAGAACGCTTTATAAAATCAACATTTATATTATTAATTGGTGGATTAATTACAAAAATTCTAGGAATGGTAATTAAAATAATTATGGGAAGGCTTATGGGGAGTGAAGGATTAGGATTATATATGTTAATCCTCCCTACTTTTTCTTTATTTATTTCAATTAGTCAATTGGGAATGCCTATTGCTGTATCTAAGATGGTAGCAGAAGATACAAAAAACAATAAAAATATATTTTTTTCAATACTACCTATTATATTATTTATAAATTTAGTTTTAATTTTCTTAATTATTTTATTAGCTCCTATAATTTCTAATGTATTATTGCATAATAATAAAACTTATTTAGGTATTCTGGCAATAGCTGTTGTAATTCCATTTACTTCTATTTCTAGTATTTGTAGGAGTTATTTTTTTGGTAAGGAGCGAATGTTACCGCATGTTATATCTAATATTTTAGAGGATGTTGTAAGACTATTTTTAATGATTATAGGTATTCCCTATTTTCTAAATAAGGGTATTAAATATGCAGTTGGTTATATTATTTTATCTAATGTTGTTAGTGAATTTGTTTCTATCTTAATTTTATTTTTATTTCTACCTAAAAATATCAAAATTAATAAATCTGACATAAAGCCTAATAAGCAATATATTAAGGAAGCTTTAAGTATTGGTATTCCTAATACAACAGGTCGTCTAATTGGAAGTATTGGTTATTTTTTAGAACCAATTATATTAACTAGTACATTACTTCTTGTTGGATATAATAATAGTTTTATTACACGAGAATATGGCGTTTTATCAGGATATGTAATGCCACTTGTCTTATTACCTTCTTTTTTTACATTAGCGATATCGCAAGCATTACTTCCTGTTATATCAAAGGAATATTCTAGAGGTAAATATACTTCTACTAAGAAAAAATTAAAATTAGCTATAGGAATTTCTTTATTGATTGGCATACCTATAACAATATTTTTTATGATTAAACCAGGATTATTATTAAATATTATTTATAAAACTAATGAGGGTGTTAAATATGTAAAATTTTTGGCACCTATATGTTTATTTCAATATATACAAGCTCCTTTATCTTCATGCCTTGATGCTATGGGAAAAGCTAAAGATTCTATGATTGCAATTGGTATTGGAACTATTGTTAGAACTATACTTATCTTTGTTTTATCTTTATTAAAAATTGGTATATGGGGATTAATTATTTCTATTTCTATTAATGTATTAATAGTAACCTTTTATGAAATGAAAAAAGTTAAATTTTATTTAAAATAAAAAAGCACTTATTAGCGCTTTTTGTTTATTGGAATTTTTTTATAAATTCTTTGGCTTTTCTAATTTTTTCAGTTGATTTTTCAATTGGAATTATATCAGTTCTAACAACTTCTTCTGTAATTTCACCATTTATATAATCTAGGTGAAGTGTATCATTGCCATCAGCATAAGTATAGTTTAATACTGTAAGTAGACCATTTTTAACTACTAATTCATTAACTAATTCACCATCATATAATTCATAGTATGCTGTCCTAGAAGGAATTCCTTTACCAGATATATCAACAGCTTCAAAAAATTCTAATAAATCTGTTGGTTCATTTTCTTTTAGTCTAAGACATAAATTGTAATATTTAAATTCATCCCAATAATTTCTAGTAGGTTCTAAGTCAAAGTGTGCTTTATACTCTGTTTTTCCTTTTACATAGAATATTTCAGTAGTTGCACAACTACAAATAATTTTAAGTCTTGATTTTTCTTCAATATCATTATTTATATTAAATATATAATCTGTATGATTATGATAATACTCTTTAGTTATATTGCCAGTTTTCTCAAATATTGGATGTTGTTGATTAGGATCAGTTGAAAAAACAAATTTCTTGTGTTTATCATCTGTAACCATATAAGCTTGTTCGCCTCTAAATAATTTGCTGGGACTATCTATAACTTCTACCGTTGCACAATCATTATAAAAATCTCCATTATTTTTAACTAATTCACGTAAATAATCATTTCGGTTTAATTTATGTAGCGCCCAATTTGAAACGGTACCATGTATATCATAAAAGAAATCTTTTGCCATATTTATTCCTCCTTATGTAATGCATTTAAAAAATGTATCATTATTCTATCAGAAATATATTAAGATGTCAAAAAGAATAGTTTTCACTATTCTTTTAATTATAAATATATAGTTCATGTTGACATCTAGTACAGGCTACATATAATAAATTTCTTTCGTTTTGACGATATGAATTATTTCTATCGTTATAAATTATTACACTATCAAATTCTAATCCCTTTGCGACATATGCTGGAATTACTATTAAATTCTTTTGAAATTTTTTAGTGTTGGCATCTAATAAAGAAATTTCTATTTCATCTTTTAATAATTCATATATATTTGTAGCTTCTCTAAAATCTTTTGTAATTATAGCTGTTGATTTATATTCATTTTGTAAGGTATTTATATCTTTTAATAAATTTCCTTTTAAGTCTTTTATATTTTTTCTAAATTGAACTGGTTTATTATTATCTTTTCTTATGGCATTTACATGTTTTAAATTTAATATTTTGTTTGTATATTCTATTATTTCTGGAGATGATCTATATGTCTTTAATAATTCTAAGTATTTTGTATCTCCTTTAAATAAATCACTCAATTCTTCTAGAGTTTCATATCGATAATATGGATTAATGTTTTGATTTATATCACCTAATATAGTAAAATCAGCTTTCTGAAAGATTTTGCTAATTATTATATATTGTAATCTATTATAATCTTGGGCTTCATCTATTATTACTTGTTTTATATTGCATTCATAAGGGAATCCTTCTAAAGTTCCTTTTATATATGAAAATAATAAAGCGTCTTCATAATTTATTTCTGGCTTATTAATAAAGTTCTTAATTTCTATCTCACTTAATTTATGATGAGTATATTCACTGAGCCAAAAATCATGATATATTTCTTTGTAATCTTTTTTGAAATTGGCACTTTCTTTTAATAATTTAGCAAAAGTTTTAACTTTTTTATTACTACCCTTATAAAAGTTTTGAGATAATTTTTTAGATATTTCATCTACTCTTTCGAATAATGGAAAACGGTCATAACGATAATGTAAGAATTCATTTAATTCTTCTTGAGTTACTTTATTTATTTCATTTTCTGTAATTGATCTTTCAAACTTACAATTAGAAATATAATTTTTTAAATAAGCATCTAAATCTTTAATTATTAAATCACTTTGTTTGTAAGCTACCAATTCTGGATTATCTTCTTTATAAGTATAATATCTTGAAACAAAGTCTGTAAATGTTTCAATATTTTTGTATTCAGTTATAAAGTATGATAGGTAGTCATTAAATGTTGTTTGAAGTGTATTATTTTCACCAAGTGATGGTAAAACATCAGAAATGTATTCAGTAAAAATATTGTTTGGAGAAAATATTAAAATATTATTAGAATTTAAATTTTTCAATCGATATAGTAAAAATGCTATTCTATGTAGAGCTACTGTTGTTTTACCAGATCCAGCTATTCCTTGTACTATTAGATTATTATCTTCTAAATTTCTAATTACTTTATTTTGTTCTTGTTGGATTGTGTTAACTACATTTTTCATTTTTTCGCTTGATTCTGTTGCGAGAACTTCTTGTAATACTTCATCATCGATATTTAGAGAATTATCAAATACACCTACTAATTTGTTGTCTTCTATTTTGTATTGTCTTTTTCTTTTTAGTTCGCCTTGATAGATACCACCAGGTGCTTCATATTCACATGGCCCTGTCTCATAATCATAGAACAAACTACAAATAGGACTGCGCCAATCATAAAGAATATTATTTGTGTTCTTATCTCTTAAATAGGTTAATGAAATATAAATGTTGTAAGTTTTACCATTTTTCTCTTTAAAAACTATTGATGCGAAATATGGTTTGTTTTTAATTTGACACAGTTTTTTGAAGTATCTTTGTTTTTGCAAAACTTTCTCTGCTTCTTGTGATGTGGCAGCCATTACTTGTTGCATTTCACCTTCGTCAAAACTGTTAGAATCTTCCCACATCATTTTTTTAAATTCGATTAGGTGTTCTTCGTCATTATATACATCTTCACCCAAATCACTTAATGTATCTCCTAGTAGTTTTTGAACTTTTTTCAAAATTTTTTCTTCTGTTTTGAATTCTTGTTCACTAATTGCCATAATAACCTCCCTTTTCAACTTAAGCAAATTATACATTTACTTTGGTAAGTCGGTATCCTTTACAATATAGCATATTATTTTCACTACTTCAAAGAATAAAATAATTGTTTTACAAGTTTTTACAACAATATATTTTTGCAAATAGAAAAAACCACATTTTAATTATGTAGTACCTATTATCAAATGTAAATATATATTTTGCAAACGTCCTTATCAATATAACATATAGGTTTTTCTTTTACAAGTATTTTTATAACAAAAAAGAGCTTTCGCTCTTATTTGTTATATTCATCTATTAAACTTATGAATTCTTTTTGTAGTTCTTCTAATCTATCTTCCGTTTTTGCTTCAAATCTTGCTGTTAAATTAGGACCTGTATTAGATGCTCTAACTAAAGCCCATCCATCATCAAATAATACTTTTACACCATCTATATCTAAGAAGTTATAATTTTTATTTTTGGCATATTCAGAAATTTTTTCAACTACTTTAAATTTTTTATCGTCTGGACTATGAAATTTTAATTCTTCTGTTGAATAATATTTATTAATTCCTTCTAATAATTCATCAACTGTTTTATTAGTTTTTGATAATATTTCTAATATTCTTAGACCAGCATATAATCCTGAATCAAATCCTGGCCAACGATCTCTAAAGTATACATGCCCTGATAATTCTCCACCAAATGGTAAATCTTCATCTCGTACTTTGGCTTTTGTATAAGAATTTCCTGTACGATATTGAAGACATCTAGCTCCTAATTTTTGTATTTCATCGCTTAATGATTTTGAACATTTTACGTCCATTAAAAATTCTTGTTTATGAACTTTATTAATTATATCTCTAATAATTATTATCATATAATAGTCAGTAGGAATAAAGGTCTGACTATTTGATACTATTCCAAGACGATCACCATCGCCATCAAAACCTAGGCCAATATCTGCGCCTATTTCTTTTACTTTTTCTTTTAATTGTTCTAAATTAGCTTCTACGCATGGATCTGGGTGGTGATTAGGAAAAGTACCATCACTTATATCATTGATACTATATAGTTCAATTGGAAACATTTCATATAATTCTTTAGCAATTATACTAGTTGTTCCATTTCCTGGATCAATTACTACTTTTACTTTTCTATCTCCAAAATTTAAGTTTGTTTTAAATAATTCTAAATATTCATCTTTTATATCATAATTTGATATTTTACCTTCGCCTTTTTTAAAATCACCTTTTTTTATATAAGCTAAAAAGTCTTGAATTTCTTGTCCTTTACAGTTTCCTTTTTCATCAAAGGCAAATTTCATACCATTGTCGTCTTTAGGATTGTGTGATGCTGTTACCATAACTCCACTATATACTTGTAATTTTATGCATGCATAATAGTACATTGGTGTTGTACATAGTCCTAAAGAAATTATGTCAATACCAGTTTCTAAAATTCCTTTTTGTAGGGCCTCATATAGACTTGGACTACTCAATCTATTATCATGTCCTATTATACAAGTTGTTTTACCGATACTTTTAATATAACTACCAAATCCTAAACCAATAGTATATGCAGTATCATCGTCTAATTCTTCTGGATAAATTCCTCTTATATCGTAGCCTCTAAATATATTTTCATTGATATTTTCTTTTATTTTCATATTATTCTCCTTACCTAGTCTCTATATTTTGATTATAGCATATGAATTTATTTTTTGTAAAATATAGCATAATAAAAACTTGAAAATTTCAAGCTTTTATTTTTTTTATTAATTGTTTTGATCTTTTTGCAGGTAATGCAATTTCTTCAAAGGAGTTTAATAAATCCTGTTTGCCATCAACTAATGTTTCTTTTAATGGTAGATTCATTAATTTTTCAAAAGATTGAATTGTACTTTTTCCAATATTATCAATTAAATTTTTAAATTCTTCTTTTGAAATATTATCATGATATAGTTTAAAAGCTAAAAGTGCATGATATGTATGAGTTATATCATCTGTTATATTAATCTCTCCTTCAAGAGATTTTTCTATTATTTTCTCTACTAAATCTGGATCCAGTTCTTCTTGTTCTATGATTCTTTTTATCTCATAATTAGTTATTTTTCTTTCCTGTTCTAACAGATTATTACATTCATTAAAAAATATAAAGCTAGTTGATCGGGTAATCATGCTTTCTAGTCTTTCTCTGGTATCTATTAATATTTCAAAACTACTAAATCCTTTTTCTAAAAGATAATCTTGAAATAGCATTTCTGATAGTATAGAGACTGTTTCCCAATAAAAGTAACTATGGCTTTTAATTTTAGGTTGGTAATAAGATAATCTATGAGTGTATTCATGACATAAGGCAAATGCTTTAAAAAGATTTTCATTGTCTTCTATACTTATATCGTATTGATCACTATTATACCAATAGAAGAAAACATCTTCTTTTCCATTCAAATTAATTTTTTCATCTTTAAAGTCTTTTAAAAACTTTTGACCATATTCTCTAGAAATTTTTTTAAAAAATTCATGATTTAAAAATTTTACTTCCTTATCAGAACGATATCTTGGTGGTCCTTGAAAGTCTTCATAATTTTTTGAATGATTTAATATTTCTTTTAATAGATTTTTGAATTCTACTCTATATTTAAGTATATATGGCCAAGTTACATCATAACTTGAAATTATTTTTTCTGTTAAATCTTCTAATTCTATTTCTGTTAATTTTTCCATACTATCACTTCTTTAGCCATATATTATACTATATATATCTATTTTTTGATAGAATTTTTAATATTATAGATAAAAAAAGAAGCAGATGCTTCTTATATTAATATTGAAATTAATAAAATTATTAATCCTGTGATAATACCAAGATATGTAATTTTTTTATTTTTTGTTTCTTTAATTCGAGGCAATAATTCACTAATTGTTATAAATAGTAACATTCCTAATGTAATGGATAATAGTGTTCCTAAAATTATGTAATTTATAGTACTTATATTTAGGAAGAACATTATTAATCCTCCAATAAATGTTGTAAGTGAAACTCCTAAAACTATTAATGATGTTTTCCATATATTTTCATTGCTTTGATAAAAAGCGCCTGTTATTACCATTCCTAGAGGAATATTATGAAATCCAACACCAATAGTCATTGCTAGACCTAATGATGTATTTGTAATAACAGTAGAATATACAGCCATACCTTCAATAATATTATGAAGCATTAATGCTAGTGATGTAATTATTCCAATATGAATTAAATTTTCTTTTAAACTTTTTTTATCTACATGTCCTTCATCATGATCAGGAATAAATTGATCTAATAATTTTAAAATTAAATATCCTATTGCTACTCCAAATATAAAAATGTAAATATGACGTATGCTAAGGGTTTCAATTATTTCTGGTAATAAGTCGATACATATTAACGATATAATAACACCAAAGGCTAAGCCTATTGAAAAGTCAGTCACTTTATCTTTTCTTTTTACTAAAAAAGCAAGTAAAGCACCTATTAATATAAATATTCCTAAAAGTAGCGTTGTAAGTAACGCTAATTGACTATCTGCCATTTAAAACACCATCCATAATATTACTACTGCTGCTAGAATGAGTCTATAAATCATAAATATTTTAAAGTCATGATTATGTAAATATTTTAATAAATATTTTATACATATTATACCCATTCCAAAAGAAATAAGTATTCCTAGAATAAATATAGGGGCATTAGCTGTTAGTGCTACCCATGTTGATTTTTTTAGTAATTGTAATGCTACTGCTCCGCAAACAACTGGGGCACTTAAATAAAATGAAAATTTTGCAGAGTCTTCTCTATTTATTCCTAATACTCTTCCAGTTGCTATGGTTGTACCACTACGTGAAAATCCTGGTATTAACGCTAATACTTGGCTGCATCCAATTATTAATGCATCTTTTAATGACATTTTTTTAATTGTTTTTTTCTCACTGCTAAGGCGATCAGCTAAATATATTATAATACCCATAATTGCTAAAGCTAAAGCTATAATGATGAAGTTATTTCTGATAGCGTCTTCTATTACATCTTCAAATAAAACACCGGCTATAGCGGCTGGAATAGTTGCTGCTACTAGGTACCAAAGGATTTTTCCTTGATCATCTTTTATTCCTTTAGTAAAACCTTTTTTAAACATCTCAAGGAAGTCTTTAAAAAAGTAAACTAATATAGCTAATAATGTTCCTAAATGTAATGCTACATCAAATGTTAAAGCTAGATGTGCATCCATTCCTGCTCCAATACCTATCATGTCACGAAAGATAATCAAATGTGCTGAAGAAGATATTGGTAAAAATTCTGCGATCCCCTGAATAATGCCTAAAATTATAACTTCTAATACACTCATTTATTCGTCTCCTAACTTATATCCTATCATTGTTGCTAATACAAATAGTACTAGTCCAACAACTAATTCAACTGTTTTTATATATATTCCTAATAAACTTGATGCTAATACTATTACACTAGCTATTACAAATCCTAAAATTGCGTAATATGTAGGTAATTCAAATTTATTAAATAAATATTCTATTAATTTTGATATTAATATTATTCCAATTAACACACCTAGTCCAAACGGAATTAGTATCGATAAGTTATGCCCTAATATTGAAAAGTTCGTTAAATTACTAATTGTATTAACTATAGGTTCATAAAATCCTAATAGCATTAATACAAATGAACCACTTAGTCCTGGTATAACCATAGTAGCTGCTCCAACAATACCTACCAAGAATAAGACTATATATGTTAAAAATGTAGGATTTAATAAATCAACGGCTTTTGAACCTTCATTTAAAAAGTTCATTCCTATTATTAAACTAAATGTTAAAATAAATAATATTATATATAATGGCTTTATTTTTTGTTTTCTTACTTTATTAGTTAATAATGGTATTCCACCTAATATTAAGCCAACAAAGAATAAAATAGTTGCAAATGGATATGCTTTTAAGCAATAACTAATCAATTTACTAATAAGTAGAATTGATAGTCCTGCTCCAACTATAAATGGTAATAAAAATTTAATACTTTTCTTTGGACTTTCAAAGAAATGACTTATTGAAGCTATTAAATCTTCGTAGACCCCCATTGTTAAGGCTATAGTTCCTCCACTAACACCTGGAATTATGTTAGCTATTCCGAAGACAAAGCCTTTAATTATTAACATTATATTCTTCATAAAATTCTCCTAATTTTCAAATATTTCCATTATTAGTGGAACAACATGTTTCTTACGAGAAACACAATTTTCTACAAAGTAGCCTTCAGGAACTGTTGATTTATTGTACATAACATTAATTGTATCTTGTCCTTTTTTGTTAAATATTACATAGCTACCTTTTTTGATAATATCTGTTACATATAATGTAACTAATGCATAATTATTTGACTCAGCCACTTCATCTAATACATGGATATAACCATCTAAATCTTTTGCTATATCATCAAAATTCATAGTAAAGAATTGGCCAACTGCAAATGTTTTTTCGTTTGTAGTATATAATTTAAAATCATTATATAAAACATCTTCTTTACTCATTCCTTCTAATGAAGTTCCAGCTTTTAATAAGTCCATACCATATTCTTTATAATCAACTTCTGCTATTTTTGATAATTCTTCTACTGCTTCTTCATCTCTTTTTGTAGCTGTTGGACTATTTAAAATAAGTGTATCTGATAATATTCCTGATAATAGGCATCCAGCAATATGTTTTGGTATTTCTACATGTGATTCTTTAAATAATGTATAAACTATAGTACAAGTAGATCCAACTGCCATATTACGGAAATTAATAGGACTATTAGTTGTAATACTACCTAAATTATGGTGATCGATTATTTCTCTAATTTCTGCTTCTTCTATACCATCAGCACTTTGTAGTTTTTCATTATGATCTACTAAAATTACTTTTTTTGGATGTTTATCTGATAAATCAGAAACTTTTAATAATCCTAAACATTTATTCTTTTTATCAACTATTGGATAATTTGTATGTTTAAGTTTATTATTAATATCAATAACATTATCTAAAAATTCTGTATTTTCAAATTTTATTGGATTATTTGCTAAAAGTAATGTTTTTATATAATTTGATAAGCAAACTAATCTAGCAATATGATATGTATCATATGGTGTTCTTATGATATTTACTTTATTTTCTTTAGCAACATCTACATGAGATTGTTTTATTTCAGCGCTACCAGATAAAATAATTAGCTTAACACCAGAATTAACACCATATTCAATTACACTATGTCTATCACCAACAATTAATATTGTGTCTTTTTTGAAAGTAACATTTTCGAAGATAGTAGTACTACGATATGCAGCAACTTTTAATCTACCTACGATTTCATCATCGTATTTTAAAATTTCTTCACCTTTTAAGACATGTAAAAGATTATCATATGATGTATATAAATCTTCTATATTTTCATTAATAATTATATGCGATAAATCTTTAATAGTAATAAGTCCTGCTAGGGTTCCATCATCTTTTACTACTGGTAAACCAGTAAGTTCACTATTTATCATTTTTTGATAACCATTATAGATAGAATCATTTTCATTTATGTAACAGTTCTTATGATAGTCAACATCTTTAACTTGTAATTTTACATCATTTAAATATAATGGTTCTTTAACTCCAAAATATTTAAGTGCATACTTTGTTTCTTTATTAATATCTCCTAATATTCTAGCTTCAGCATTATCTCCTAATTTATTTTTTAGGTAAGCTAAACTAATAGCTGATAAAACTGAATCACTGTCTGGCTTTTTATGACCAAAAATGTATGTTTTTGACATATTATCACTTCTTTCTAAAATTAGACTTAAAAAAGAGAAAACTCTCTTTTATTTTTATACCTTTCTACTTTATAATATCATAACTGATAAATCAAAGTAATTGTTCAAGATATTTATTAATTTCTTTGACATATTTTTGTGTCAAGCTTCCCACATATTATATCATTAGTTTGTTTACTAAACAAGCTCAGCTAATATTTTTTCCATTTCTTCTACTTCTTCAGCACTTACTTCAGTATTTTCTAAATCTTTATTAAACCAAGCAGGAAGATTTTTGTCTTTATTATCATTTTCTCTTTTTACTTTAGTTTCATCTTTCTTTGCTTTTTCACTAACTAATTTTCTTACTTTTTTATGTTCTTTTTCTGTTATTATCATTGCTTCTTCAACTGTTTCAATATTAAGTCTTTTCCATTGACCCGCTATTGTCTCGACATAGCTTTTTTTTAATTGTTGATTATTTATTTTTAGAACATATGAAATTAAGACATTTACTACTCCTGGATTTAATTTTTGATCTATTAGTAAATTTTCTATTAATCTTTTATCTCTATCTGTTGGTTCTGCTCCTTTATATTTTGCTTTTAGTAATTGATATGGATTAATATTTTCAAATGTATAAATCATTTTTGCCCATTTTGAATTATCTCCTCTAGGCTTTTTTAAATAATCTGGTTGTTTATTATATATTAAAGTTGGTAAGCTACCATTATTTTCAAACTGATAATATTCACGGCAACTTTTTCTTAATAAGTTTTTATCTATTAATCCTTTTTCGTTAATAGCATTCCTTACTAATCCTTGCATATCTAGTGTATTTAGATTATACATAAAACTTAATGTATTTATTAACTCTTTTGTTTCTTTATTAAAACATTTATCTGCTATTATTTTGGATGGTAGCGATGATATCAATAGGTTGAAATCAATTTCTTTATTAATATGAAGATTATTTGAATCTTTTTTAGTAATATCTTCTTCTACTTCTAATACATTACCTGTTACTGATGTAAATACTTCATCAAAGCTACTAGTTATTTCTTCATAATCTTTTAAATTTATTCTTGGAATCTTATAATAATTTAATAATTTTTCATATTCTTTTTTTCCTAAATTGTTATATAGAACTATATTTAAAATTGGATGGTTAAAAAATTCATGAGCTGATATAGGAGAAAATAATAGATAGACATAATTATTAATACTCCCCTTTTTTAAATAACTCTTTAATAATCCTATGGCTTCTAATTTTTCTCTTGCGATAACGATATCGTCTAATCGTAGTTGCATAGTTGCCATTAAATGATGATGCGTTAATTCTTCGCTCATTAATTCTGATTTATTTAGATCATCAATTAAAGTGAAGTAAAGAGAAGTTGCTGTATAACCTATTATTGGTTGATATAACATGCTTATTAATTTATTGTCACTTTCATTAAGAACAGTCTTGTTAATAACTGTATAAGTATCAGCTGGTAAGATTGTATAATTTGCCATAGACATCACCTAGATATATAGTACAATAAATGATAAAAAAAAGAAAGTTTAACTTTCTAAAAACCAAGAAGTTTTATAATTGCCTGTGAGTCTATTTTCGTAAAAATTATTAAAACAAAGGCAATTAATAAAAATGGTCCGAAAGGTATAACTTTCTCTTTATTCTTACATAGTAGGAATAATGATGATGGTAATGCTAAAATACTGCCTATAAAGATTGCTAAAGCTCCTAATAGAGGATCTAATACCAGTCCAAAAACAAACATCATCTTAATATCTCCGCCACCTAGGCTTTCTTTTTTTAAAGCTTTATCACCTATTATCATTATTAAATACATTATTGTAAATAATAACCCACCTGTTAATATGTGACTTAGAGTTGCTTTTAAACCAACATTTAGTAGTTGAACAATTATAAAGTAAATGCTAGTTACTATTAATACTTCATCTGGAATAATTAAATATGTTAAATCACTTACAACTATTATCATTAATAATACAACTGATCCTAGCGCAATTAGTAATTCATAACTTAGGCCAAAGCTATAATAAGCAACAGCAAATAAAACTCCTGTAAAAAATTCCATGTATGGTGCTAAAATATCAATTTTTTTGTGGCAATGACGACATCTTCCCCTTTGAATTATATAAGAAAATAAAGGAATTGTTTCAATTGCTGATAAAGGATGATCACAGTTATCACAATGAGGCTTATTACCAAATAATTTTTCTTTTTTAGGAAGTCGTAGTCCGATAATTGTAGAAATTGTACCGATGCATGTTCCTAAAATAAAAAAGATAATTAAATATAGTAGTTCCATATAATTATCCTCCTTAATTTTTTATTTAAAATAATGAAATTATTATCATTTCTATTTGACTATAGATACTAAACATTGGTGTAACGATTGAAAGTAAAATAACACCAACAATACCTGCTAAACAAATAATCATAAATGGTTCCATTAAACTTTTCATTTGATCAATAATTGAACGGTGCATTGATTGAAAGTGAGTTGATACTTTTTCCATCATAAGTCCTAATTGACCAGTATTTTCACCAGTTACAATCATTTCATAAGCAACTATTGGTACTGCCCATTGACCACGGAAGGCAGATGATACAGTATCACCTTTTGCTAAATTTTCTAGCGTATTAGATATTATTTCTTTATATATTTCATTGTTAGTAATCTTTGATAATATTTCCATACTGTCTGTTATAAATACACCATGGTTTATCAGTGAAGCAAAAGTTTTTGTAAAGTTTGCTATTTCATTGTAAATAATAATATCTTTTACTACCGGTAAATGCATTAGAGTTGCTTGAACGCCTTTTCTAAAACTAGCAATTTTTTTGAAGGCAAATCTAAATCCAAAAATTAAGACTAATAGACCAGATAATAATATATACCAATAACTCTGAATAAAATCACTGACTCCTAATATTGCTAAAGTAATTCCTGGCAATGTTGCATTTTGTTCTTCAAACATTGACGAAAATTGTGGAACTAAGTATACTAACATGAATATTAATACACCAAATGCTATTGTTAAGATAACAATTGGATATGTCATTGCTGATTTCATCTGTTTTCTTGTTTGATTCATTGATGTATAATATTCGGCCATATCATCTAGTATTGATGGTAAGTCACCAGTCATTTCTGATGTTTTTACCATGTTTATTAGTAATGGTGGGAATGTTTTACCTTGCTTTGCTAGGGCTATTGAAAAACTTTCTCCCTTTAATAATTCATAAACTACTTGACTCCATATTTTCTTTTCGTTTGGTTTATGAGCTTGCTTTGCTAAGATTCTAACGGCATCAGCTAATGGAATACCTGACTTTATATATGTTGATAATTGTGTCAATGTAAATGACAATGATTCTGCTTTTAATTTGTTAGATCCTATATCAATATCCATGGCTGATCTTGGTTTTACTTCTAATACTTGATATCCTTGAGATGTTAAGAAATTCTTAACTTCGTCAATTGTTTCAGCATCAAATGAACCCTTTTCTTTTTTACCCATTGTATTAATAATTACATATGAGAATGATTTTAACCTTGGATTTTCTTTTATTTCATCTGTCTTACTGATTCTTTCATCTATATTTGCAGCAACTATTTGCTCGGCTGTTTTAGGTTCTGCAGCTTTTGCTTTATTTGCATCTTGTGGTGCTTTAGCAACTGGTGCTGGTGTCATAGGAGATTTAGGTGATGCTGGAGATGGTGATACTACGTTTGGTTGTTGAACAGCTGGTGCTTGATTTACTGCTGGATTAGCTGGTTGTGCATTAGTATTATTAACATTTTCTACTTTTACTTCCTCTTTTTTACTTTTAAATAAAGCCACGTTAGATCACCCTTACCTTTTTATCTTATTATATCATTTTAATTGTACCATAGCTTTTTTATTTTGGAAATAATTAAATTAACTTTTTAATGATTTTTACATATATTATTTATGAGAGGTGACCTATGTACAACTATCCTTATATGGTTAGACCCACTCTTTTTAATAGATGGTCTAATATGGTTAAAGGTTTTAGTTGGAGTGGTTTCTTAGATGGCACTCAAAAGACTTTGGGAGTTATTAATCAGGCCATTCCTCTTGTTTCACAAGTAAAGCCAGTTTTTCAAAATGCTAGAACATTATTTAGAATAGCTGATGAAATAAGAAAGCCATCTGAGCCTACTACGACTAATACTAACACTAACACTAACACTAATACTAGTAATACCAATAATAATAAACCTATTTTTTACATGTAAAAAAGGATAATTACTTATCCTTTTTTTCATACTTATTTATAAATTCTTTTCTATACTCTAAAATTCTATTTTCTTTTATTGCTTCTCTTAATTCTTCAGTTAATTTTATTAAGAATCTTATGTTGTGAATTGATATTAATCTACCACCTAGCATTTCGTCTGTTGTTATTAAATGTCTGATATAAGCCCTGGTATAGTTTTGGCATGCATAACAATCGCATTCGTCTTCAATTGGTCTTAGGTCTTCTTTGAATTTAGCATTGTTCAAATTTATTTTTCCTGCCCTAGTAAATGCTTGTCCATGCCTTGCTATACGTGTTGGTAAAACACAATCAAATATATCTATTCCACGAATTACGCCTTCAATAATATCAATAGGATCTCCTACTCCCATTAAATAACGAACTTTATCTTCTGGCAAGTATTTAATACCATAATCAATCATTTTGTACATAGTGTCTTTATCTTCGCCTACTGATGTACCGCCAATACTATATCCATCAAAATCCATTTTAACAGTTTCTTTACAACTATATTCGCGTAAATCTTCAAACTCTCCTCCTTGAACTATACCAAAGATTGATTGATTTGGATTTGAATGTGTTTCTTTACATCTTTTGGCCCAACGTAGAGTTCGGTCAACTGATTTTTTCATGTATTCATAACTTACAGGATATGGTGGACATTCATCAAAGCACATAGCAATATCACTGTCTAATTTATTTTGAATTTCGATAGATTTTTCAGGAGTTAAAAAAAGGTTAGCTCCGTCAATATGACTTTTAAAGTGAACTCCCTCTTCTGTTATATCTTTTTCTTTATTTTTTACTAGTGAAAAAACTTGAAAACCACCACTATCCGTTAATATCGGTCCATTATAATTCATAAATTTGTGAAGTCCACCACATTTATCAACTATATCAGGTCCTGGTTTTAACCATAGATGATAAGTATTAGATAATATCATTTCACTATGGGCTGCTTTCAATTCTTCTGGAGATAATCCTTTTACGGTTGCGCGTGTTCCAACAGGCATAAACATTGGTGTTTCAAATGAACCATAATTAGTTTCTAATTTTCCATATCTAGCATTAGTATTTTTTTCTTTTTGAAACAATGTATATTTTACTTTCATAATATACTTCCTTTTTGCTTTATAATTATTTTTTATAATTATATAATAGTTTTTATTTTTTACTTACGCTTTTGAAAACTTTTTTGAAAATTATTTTTCTTATTTACATTAAATACTGTATATTTTACTTCACTATCATCTGTCTTTATAGTTATTGATTCATAGTCTCTTTTACCATATAATTTACTACCTAATGAAGATATTCTTTCAATATATTTGTCATCAGTTTCTGTACTTACAGCAGAATTAATCATTTCAAAATTTCTAACTGATAGATTGTCTCCGTCTTCTATTAATACTGAAAAGCTACTACCTATACCAATTTTTCCATCATTTGGTGCTTGAGCAACTCTATTTTTTAATGCTTTATATATTGCTGTATATCTTCCAATATCTTTATCGTTTGCTGTTACTTTTCTATTATTATGTTTTTCTAACATAGTTTCTAGTTCGTCTTTTAATAATTCAACTTGTGAATTAGTTATTGCTTTAGAATTTAAATATTCTTCTTTTGTTATCTCAGAAAGATCACGGCGTGAATATATTACACTTAGTCTATTTCTTTCAGAATAACTAGCTCTAGCTTTTTTTATTTTAGAAGTTATTTGTTGTGGTTCTTCATGATGATTTTTTTCTCCTTCTATAGAAATAATAGTTCCTGATAGTTTATTTCCATTAGATAATGAATAATTAAAACTTTCTCCGGCTTGTTTTCCAATAATGCTTTTACCAAAATCACTGTTTACACTGATAAAACCAATAGTTGAATTAAGTCCAACTATATTAGAAACCACTTGTAGACTTTCTGTTTCTTCTTCACCGTCAAATTGTACTTCTACTGTTTTTCCTACTTCTACTTTTTCTGATTCTGAAATATAAAATTCTGAATTTACTAGTAAATTTTCTAAGTCTTCTAAATCTTGAATATTTTTCATTGCTTGATAAGCTGTTATATTATCTTGATTATATATTGATATATAACTACTATCAAATTTTAAATGTTCTCGTTGAATTTCCTCCTTATATGATTCCATTGCTTCTCTTTTTGCAACTACTTCGTCAATTATTTTTTTTACTTGTTTTGGCATTAATACATTTGCCATAATCCCTTCACCTCTTTTAATGCGTGTGAGGGTTATTTTAGCATAAATTCTTAATTTTTGCAATAATTATATTTCAATTTAATTATTTTATAAGCATGGCATCTCCAAATGAGAAAAAACGATATTTTTCTTTCACTGCCTCATTATAAGCATTTAGTATATTGTCCTTTCCAGCTAATGCTGAAACAAGCATAACTAGAGTTGATTTAGGTAAATGAAAATTTGTTATTAAATTATCAATTCCTTTAAATTTATAACCTGGATAAATAAAGATGTTTGTCCAGCCGCTACATTCTTGAAACTTACCATATTTAGTCATAATCGTTTCTAAAGTTCTAGTACTAGTAGTTCCTACTGCTATTATTTTATGGTTATTTTTTCTTGTTTTTGTTAGAGTTTCAGCAGCCTGTTTTGACATTTGATAGTATTCACTGTGCATTTCATGTTCTTCTATAGTTTCAACACTTACTGGTCTAAATGTTCCAAGGCCAACGTGAAGAGTTATATATACAATATTAATCCCTTTTTCTTTAATTTTATCTAATAATTCATTAGTAAAATGAAGTCCTGCCGTAGGAGCAGCTGCACTTCCAACTTCTTTAGCATATACAGTTTGATATCTTGTTTGATCTTTTAATTTCTCATGTATATATGGTGGTAATGGCATTGTACCTAATTCTTCTAATACTTCTAAAAGTATTCCTTCATAAATCAAAGTAAAATGTCTTATTCCTTCATCGCCTTCATAAATACATTTAGCTTTTAATTTACCATTACCAAAGCTAACAATTGTTCCAATTTTTATTCTTTTGGCTGGTTTTACTAAACATTCCCAATCATCATTTTCTATATTTTTTAATAATAAAATTTCTATAACAGCATTAGTTTCCTCTTTTACTCCAATTAATCTTGCAGGTAAAACTTTAGTATTATTTAAAACTAATGAATCACCTGGCTCTAAATAATTTATTATGTCATAAAAATGTTTATGTTCTGTCTTTCCTGTTTCTTTATCTAAAACTAATAATCTTGATTCATCTCTTTTTTGAAGTGGAGTTTGAGCTATTAATTCTTCCGGTAAATTATAGTTAAAATCTTCAACTTTCATTTTATCACTCCTTAATTATCTTTTTTTATTCCTAATATCTCATAGGCTTTATCTGTTACTATTCTTCCTCTTGATGTTCTTTTTAGTAGTCCAGTTTGTAATAAATATGGTTCATATACATCTTCAATAGTAGTAGTTTCTTCACCTATTGAACTACTTATAGCTTCTATTCCTACTGGACCACCATTGAATTTATTTATAATAGCAAGTAGTAATTCATGGTCTGTATTGTCAAGACCAATTTTATCTATTTTTAGGCGTTCTAAAGCTTCATTAGTAACATTTATGTCAATATGATCATTTCCTTTTACTAAAGCAAAATCGCGTACTCTTTTAAATAATCTATTGGCTATTCTTGGTGTACCACGGCTACGTTTTGCTAATTCTAATGCAGCGTCTTCATCTATTTCAATTCCTAAAACTCGTGAAGTTCTTTTTACAATATCACATAGTTCTTCATTTGTATAGAATTGCAATTTAGAAATTATTCCAAATCTATCACGAAGAGGCGCTGATAGATCACCTGCTCTAGTTGTTGCTCCAACTAATGTAAATGGTGGTAAATCAATTTTTATATTCCTAGTATTTCCTTCACTACCGACAATTATATCTAAGGAAAAATCTTCCATAGCAGGATATAATATTTCTTCTATATATCTTGGCATACGATGTATTTCATCGATAAACAAGACATCTCCAGGTTCTAGAGAAGAAAGTATGGCTGCTAAGTCACCACTTTTTTCTATACTTGGACCACTGGCTGTCTTTATTTTAGTTCCAAGCTCATGAGCAATTATAAAGGCAAGTGTAGTTTTTCCTAATCCTGGAGGACCATATAATAAAACATGATCTAGTGCTTCATTGCGAATTTTGGCAGCTTCGACAAAAATTTTGATATTTTCTTTAACATCCGTTTGTCCAATATACTCTTCAATTGTCTCTGGTCTAATAGTATTATCTATTATTTGATCATCTTCTAAGGAATACTTTTTAATAATACTTTCACGTTCATTCTTCATTAACTGCTCTCCTATCTTAATAATAATTTTAAGGCTTCTTTTACTTGTTCTTCTATCGATAATTTATTATCGACTTTAGATACGATTCCTTTTATTTCTTTATCTTTATAACCCAAGCCAATTAATACTTCTTTTAATTCCTCAGATGATTTTATTTCATCATCTGTTATACCGACTCCTATGAATTCTAATTTTCCTTTTAAATCTAAAATTATTTGTCTTGCTAATTTTTCACCAATTTTAGGAAACTTTTTTAAATAAATTATATTTTCTCTTTCTATAGCATCCATTATTCCATCAGGTGTGCTTACAGCAAACATGGGTAAAGCCATTTTGCATCCTAGACCTTTTACTCCTATTAATTTTAAAAACAAATCCTTTTCTGTTTGTGTTTTAAAACCAAATAAATTATTTTCGTCTTCTTTTACTTGTTGGTATACGTAAACTTTATATTCTTTATTTTCTTCAAAACTATATGGATTAGATACATAGATAATATATCCTATTCCGTTATTGTCTAAAACTATGGCATTGTTTTTAATACCTGTAATTGTTCCTATTATGTAGTCGTACATTTATTCTCACTTCCGTTTTTAATTATATAATAAATAATTGTTTGTTTCAATCTTTACATATATAATATATCATACATTTGTACTATAATTCAATAATAAGTAAAAAAAAAGACCTTAGTCTTCTTTTAAATTGTAGTATACATCTTGAACATCATCTAAATCTTCTAATGTGTCTACTAATTTTTCTACTTTTTCACGGCCTTCGTCATCTAAAGAAACTTCCATGTTTGGTACATATGTTAGTTCGCATTCTTCAAACTCTTTTACTCCAGCTTCTTCTAAAGCATTTCTTACTGTAGCAAATGCTTCTGTATCTGTTGATATTACATAATTATTTTCAACTTTTTCAAAATCAAGTGCACCAGCATCCAAAGATACCATCATCATTGTATCTTCTTCATAATCTGCAGGTATAACTATTGAACCACGTCTTTCAAACATATAGCTAACTGAACCATCAGTTCCTAAATTTCCACCAGCTTTTGTAAAAGCACTTCTTACTTGTGAAGCTGTTCTATTACGATTATCAGTTAGACAGTCAACCATGAAGGCAACACCACCATGACCATATCCTTCATAACGAACACTTTCATAATTAGCACCATCTGCACCACCAGTTGCTTTTTCAATAGCCTTTTGAATATTATCTTTTGGCATATTTTGAGCTTTTGCTTTATCTACAGCTAAACGTAGTGAAGCATTTTGACTTGGATCAGGACTACCTGACTTAGCAGCTACCATTATTTCTTTAGCTAATTTTTGAAAAACTTTACCTCTTGCGGCATCTAACAATCCTTTTTTACGATGAATTGTTGCCCATTTTGAATGACCACTCATTTTACGACCTCCTCGTTTCTATATAATAATAGCACATTTTAATAAATTGTAAAAGTTTTATGTTATAATATTTTTAGTTGGTGATATTATGGAATTAAAAGTTAATAATAAAAAACTAGATATAATTGAATTAAATTCTTTTATAGACAAATTAAAATGTTTAAAATTTAATATGGATAAATTAGATTATGTAATTAAGCTATGTAATAGAAGATTTATTAATACTTATTTTTATTGTCAGAGAATTGATTTAATTTTAGTTAATAATGATGATGAAATAATAAAAATTTATAATAATTTTAAAACCGAAAAATTTAAATTATTTAAGAGAAAAGTAAAGCATATCTATATATTACCTTTGGGAACAGCTCAATATTATACTGTTGGAGAAAAAATGAAAATATTAGACAAAAAAAAGAAGTAGTAATACTTCTTTTAACTTACCTCTTTAAAGCTCATTGTTTTTTCAACGATACGTTTTACATCACTTTCATTAAATGGTTTGCCTAGCATATCAACAATCTTATATGTATATGCTTTATCTATAGTTTCTTTTGATGAATCACCTGAAATAATTGAAACAGGCATTACTCCTAATAAATTATTATTTTGCATATATTCTAAGACAGCAAATCCATCAACTTTAGGCATATTTAAATCTAATAAAATTGCCTCTATTAGACCATTGTCTTTATTTCTTTCAATTATATTGATTGCTTCTTCTCCATCTTTGGCAATACCAACATTATAATTTTCACTAAAAATTCTTTTTACAAAGTTACGAACAATATTTGAATCATCAATAACTAAAATTGTTGATTTATCGTATTCGGCATTTGAATCTTGAGCAGGCGCTGCTGGAGCAGCAGGTGCTGGTTGGGCAACTGGCTGAGGAGCAACTGGTTGTGGTGCTGGAGCAACTGCATTTGGATCTAAGTACTGTCTTATTATATTTATAGCTTTACTTGCTTCTGTTGCTAATTCTTGGAAATGACTTGAAATATAGAAAGCATCTCCTGCTTTACTCTTCATTTCTTGATCATATGCTAAATCTGCTAAAGCATTAAGTCCAAAATATCTAGCATCGCTTTTTAGTGAATGAACATATATGGCATAATTAGCCATATCTTTTGAATTTTTATATGCTTCCAATTTACTGATTTTTTCTGGGGCGCTCATTAAAAATTCGCCTACAGTATCATTATATACATCTATTGTTCCAAATAGTTCCAAGCTTTTATCTACATCTACACCATTATTTTTTAAGAAATTTACATCTAACATAAATTCACCTTCTCTATTACTATCCATTTAGATTATAGCATAGTTTTTATATATATAAAAGAGGTTTTTTTATTTTTACGTCAATTTTGAAGTAAAAGAAAAAACACCTATTGGTGTTAATCCTTATAATCAAAATAGAAGTCTAAAATTCTAACTTGATCTCCTTCTTTTGCTCCCAATTCCGCTAATTTATTGTCAATACCCATACGACGAATTTTTTTAGCAAATCGATATATTGCTTCTTCACTAGTAAATTTTGTCATTTTGAAAATTCTTTCTACTTCTTTACCACTTATTACCCATACATCGTCTTCTTTTTTAATAGTATATGGTTCTTCTTTTTCAAATTTATATAGTATATGGCTTTCTATTTGACTATCATCATATAATGGATTGTTTGGAATAGTTTCTAATATATCAGCTAATCTATCAACAACTTTTTGTAAACCTGTATTAGTTGCTGCACTTACTTCAAATATTTCTATATCTTTTGATATTTTCTTTTTAAATTCTTCAAGTTTTTCTTTTGCTTCTGGAATATCCATTTTATTAGCAATTATAATTTGTGGTTTAGAAAGTAATTTTTCATTAAAAGCTTTTAATTCATTATTAATCAAGACATAATCTTCATATGGATCACGCATCTCACTGCCACTCATATCAACAACATGAGCAATTACTTTTGTTCTTTCTATGTGACGTAGAAATTTATCACCTAGTCCTTCACCTTTTGATGCGCCTTCAATTAGTCCTGGTAAATCGGCTACAACAAAACTTCTTCCATCTGATGATTTTGTTACACCTAAATTTGGATTTAGTGTTGTAAAATGATATGCTGCTATTTTAGGTTTTGATTTTGATATCATAGAAATAATTGTACTTTTTCCAACACTGGGTAGTCCAACTAATCCAACATCAGCTAACATTTTTACTTCTACTTTTAAATTTTTCTTTTCGCCTTCTTCACCATTTTCTGAATAATCTGGTGCTGTATTGGTTTGAGTTTTAAATGCTGTATTACCTCTACCTCCACGGCCACCTTTTGCAATAATTTCTTTTTGATCTTTTTTTGATAAATCAGCAACTATTAATCCAGTATCTAAATCAGTTACAACTGTTCCTTGTGGTACTTTTACTATTAATGGTTCTGCTCCTTTACCATGTTGATTTTTTCCACGTCCATTTTCACCTTTAGCACCTTTTAATATTTTTTGATAGCGTAAATCTAATAAAGTATGTAGTCCTTCGTCAACTTGAAAAATGATATCTCCTCCGTGACCACCATTTCCGCCATATGGTCCTCCCATAGAAATATATTTTTCACGTCTAAAGGCTGTACATCCGTCTCCACCGTTACCAGCTTCTACTTTTATTTCAACTTCATCTACGAACATACTTTCATCCCCTTTCAAAGCGCTTTTAGTATAGCAAAATTATACTATTTTGTCTAGTATCAAAAAAGAGCCTCAAAAGGCTCTTACTAATTTAATTATGCTTCTTTAGGATAAACTGAAGCTTGTTTCTTATCTCTTCCTAAACGTTCAAATTTAACAATTCCGTCAATAGTTGAGAAAAGACTATCATCGTTACCACGACGAACGTTTTTTCCTGGGAAAATTTTAGTTCCACGTTGACGATATATGATACTTCCTGCTGTAATGAATTCACCATCAGCAGCTTTTGCTCCTAGTCTACGACCTGCAGAATCACGACCATTAGATGTTGATCCTTGTCCTTTATGATGGGCAAAGAATTGAATCTCTAATTTTAAAAATTTCATAATTCTCCTCCTTATTTTACTTCTACATTTGCTGGATATTGTTCTTCCAACTCTTTTAATAGATTAATCATATTTTCAATTAATTTTTGAGTTATGTCATCATTACTGTTTATAGTAATAATTAATCCCTTTTTATTAGTCTCATAACTTAGACTTTCCTCATTAATTATTAAAATTCCATTAATTGTTGTTGTCATTATACTACTTGCTGCTGCACAAACGATATCTTTTCCGTAATCATCATACATAGCATGACCAGTCATGACAACTCTTTTATATTTAGAATTTTCTTTTTCTACTTTTACTTTAATCATTATTAACCATTGATTTTAGTAATTTTAATTTTTGTATAAGGTTGTCTATGTCCTTGAGTTTTACGATTGGATCTATCTTTACTCTTATATTTGAAAACTCTAATTTTCTTTTGTTTACCATTTTTGATTACTTCACCTTCAACGGTAACATTAGTAAGATAAGGACTTCCTATTTTACTATCAAGCATTAATACTTGATCAAATTTAACTGTGTCACCAGCTTCTGCATCTAACTTTTCAACGAAAATTTCTTGATTTTCTTGAACGTAGTATTGCTTTCCACCAACTTTAATAACAGCGTTCATTAATATATACCTCCTTTTATTGATAACTTAAGACTCGCTCTTGAGGCACAAGCTTTTTCTTGTTTCTACCTCTTCAATGCGGTTTGAGCATGAGGCGTCAAACAATTAAGATTATAACATAAGTCTTAATTAGTGTCAACTTTTAGATTTGTTTTTGATAAGGTCTTTTAAAACTCGAATCTATAGGTCTATTTCTAGCTATTTGTTTTTCTACAATATATGGAAAAATTGCTGTATAACTTTTTGGTATTTTATATACTTCAATATTAAATGGTTCATAATTATTTTCTTTTGTTGGATAGTTAATGCTTCTTACTATATATCCATCTTTTGAACCTCTTTCTGATTCTAATCCCCATACTTCTGTACCAGGATTAGATCCTAGTAATATCTTTCTTATTTTTTCTTCGGTTAAATTATAAAGATATATTGCACTATGAGAAAAGCCAGAATATTCTTCTTCTTCAAAAAATAATCTATGTTCACCACTTATATTATCATATTCAATTTTAGCATTTAGAACTTCTAATGTTTTTTCTACTTTACTATTATAATTTCTTGATGGATCCTTAGCGTATGGAAAATAAACTTTTCCTTCTGGTGTTATAAATTCTTTTAAAAAAGGCTTTACTTTTTTGTTTGATGTTTCTTTATAGTAATTTACTACTAGCTTAGAGAATTCAGAAAAGTTTAGTTTTTCTTCTTCAAACTTTATTTTTTGTCCTGTTTCTAGGCTTTCTAAAATACCATTTTCTTCATCATAATTCCACATATTAATATTTACCATATTATTCCCCCCTAACTCATTTATCTTTTAACCTCTCTAAATGTTTCGTCTATTATTGAATACAGATAACAAGTAGCTGGTTTATTAGTTTTCTTCTCTATAAATTTACGATATCCATTTAACTGATTATCATAAGCATCATCTATAGTGTTTTTTAATTTATAATCAACTATTATCATTTCAGTTGGTGTTTCTATTAATAAATCTATAATACCATGATATTTAATATTGTCTTCTTGATAAGTGAATTCATATTCTTTATACATTTTATTATTAATGTTTTTTCTTATTAATTCGCTATTAATAAATGCTAGGACTTTATTACCAATTTTACTATTATCACTTTGATATGTTTTAAAATCAATTTGTTCTAATAATTCATGGGCTTTAGTACCAAATGTCATTTTATCTTGCTCTTCTTTTGTAATTAAATGTAGGTTTCCTTTAGAAAAATGATTTTCTTCAATATTTTTAGTTTCTATATTTAATTCATTAACTATTAAATTATCTTTTGATAATACTAAATCTTTAGAATCTAAATTTTTAATATTGTTTTGATACTCTTTAGTAGCTTTTGATTCTACTTTAGTTATATATGGTAATAAAACACTATAAATACTATTTATTATTGATAGAAAACTGTTATATTTTAGTTTTTCATAGATTGGAATATTATTTAATGTTTCTTGTTCTTCTGTTTGTTCAGGCAATACTAATATCATCTTTTCTTTGGCTCTTGTTAAGGCTACATATAGTAGTCTTATTTTTTCTGATATTTCTTCTTCTCTGGTTTGCTTTTTCAATAAAGTTTTTAAAATTGTATCTTTATAATATTCATCAACTTTTGGTAGTATAATTCCATATTTGTTATCAAATAATACTCTTTCATTTAGTTCTTTTAAATTAAACCTATTAGAGAAAGAGGCAAAATAGCAAATCGGAAACTCTAAACCTTTTGATTTGTGAATAGTCATTATTTTACAGCTATTTGTACCTTCTTTATTTACAGAAAATTTTAAGTCATATTCATTTTCATATATTTCATCTAAGTAAGTTATAAAATCATATATTGTATTTCCTGTTTTTTCAAAGTCATTTATTAAATTATATAGATATTCTTCTCTAACTAAATATGATGACATATTGCCAATAGTAATTAGTTTTTCTTCATATTCTAATTCTTCTAAAATATAATTTAGATATTCTGAAGGAGACATAATATCAATTTGTTCTACTAATTTTAAACATTTTTGAAATAATTCACTTTCTTTATAATTATCACTTATATAATAATTATATATTTCTTCATCCGTAGTTTTAAATAGAAAACTTCTAGAAACAGAAATAAAACTATATTTAAATTCATTATCATAATTATTGTTTTTAATAGATACTAATAGTTTTAGTAAACTTTTTATAACTAAAATATCTTGATCTTTACTAAGAGATTCATCTTTTAAAATATTTAATGGAATATGTAAATATTCAAATACTCTTTTATACAAATCAAAATTTTTACTTTTATCTAGTAAAATAACAAAATCAGAATAATTAGCAGGTCTTATTTCTTTTTTATTTTTATCAAAGATTTGATAATTATTTATAATTTTTTCTTTTATATCATTTCCAATAATAAAAGCTTCTTGTTCATCTTTAGATATTTCTGATTTTTTTTCTTGAGTATAAGTTAGTACGTCTAAGTTATAATTTTGATTTGTTTTTCCTTCTTCTATGTAAGTATTATTTCCAAATACCATACGATGTGATTCTTTATAATTTGCTCCACCTATTTCATCATCCATAATTAAATCAAATAATAAATTGATATTAGATAAAACTTCTTCTCTTGATCTAAAATTCTTTACTAAATCTATTTTTATACCTTCATCAGTATCACGGTATTTATCATATTTATTTTTAAATATATATGGATTGGCATTTCTAAAACGATAGATTGATTGCTTTATGTCTCCTACCATATAAACATTATTATTTGAAATTAGGCTGATAAATAGTTCTTGAGTATCTGATGTGTCTTGGTATTCGTCTACCATTATTTCATTAAAACTAGAGGTTAATTCTTCTTTTATACTAGGATTTTCAATAATTACTTTAATTGCTAGATGAGCTATGTCAGTAAAATTATATATTTCATTTTCTTGTTTATATACTGATAGTCGTTTATTTAGTTCTTTGATTATGTTTACTATTGTAATAACGTTAGACTTAGTACTTAATATTTCTTCTTCCATTTCCTTAGTTGTTTCATAGATGCATAAATTTTTTATTTCATCTTTCAATTTAGAAATATTATCTTTTATTTTCTTTCCCTCTGGATCACTATTTTTAGGTAAAGGTGGTAATTTTATATCACTACTTATTTTAAATTCTTCATAGCTAGTAGCATTTATTAATTTATATAAATTTTCTTCTACTTTAGTAAGATAATCGCCATCAAAATAATTATTTAAATCTTTTAATAATTCTATTATATTTTGTTGATATATTTTTAAAGTATTTAGATATTCTTCAAGATATTTATTTATTTTTTTAGATGTAAAATTATCATTAACATAGTTATTTAAATATTCATCTTTATCATATTTTAATTCTATTTTTTTATAAATATTTAAAATATTTGTTTTTAATGTTTTGTCATCCTTTAAGCAAAAGTCTTTTATAAGTTTAGAAAAGTCTTCTTTAGGTGATAGATAATTTTCTTCAAATATTTCATCTAATATTTCTTGTTTTTTCAAATTAATTACAACTTCATCTGTAATTTTAATGTTATTACTAATATTTAAATTAGTATGATATTTTTTTACCATTGATAAAGCAAATGAATCAAAAGTAGTAATATATGCTCCATCAATTAAATTTGCTTCTTCTTCTAATCCTTTAGTTTCAATTATTGCTGAACGAATACGATCTTTCATTTCTGCTGCTGCAGCATTAGTAAAGGTTAAAACTAATAATTCATTTATATGAACACCTGTTTTTAATTTTCTAATAACTCTTTCAGTTAAAACAGCTGTTTTTCCTGATCCAGCGCCAGCAGAGACAATGATATTTTTGCCTTCTAATTCAATTGCTAAGGATTGTTCTTTTGTCCAACTAGGCATTATCATCACCCCCTAAGAAAGATAGGTCTTCTACTTTGCTATAGTATTTTAAATCTTTATCTTTCATATAACATAAGTCTTTAAAACCACAATATTTACAGGCAATATTTTCATTATTATAAACTTTAGGATTGATATCAAATTTAGCTTCTATAATATCATCAGCTGACGTTGATATATATTCTTCAGTATACTTTAATAAATTATATAATGTATCATTACTCATTATTTTAGAATAATGTCCAAAGCCTTTCTCTTCCTTGTAAGACATACTTTTTATATATTCACTTTCTTCATATGTTGAATCAAATCTTTCTAAAATAGATACATTATCTGTTGAATACCCTTTTAATAATAATTGTTCTTTCTTATCTTTTTCTAGTCTTTTGGACCAAGTTGGATAATCAAATAATATATTTTGATAATAACTACCAGTAAATATAGGATTAGTAAATACTTTTGAATAATGAAGTAAATATAAATATACTGGTAATTGCATATGTAATCCATATTTCATTGGTTCAATATTAGTATCAATTGTACCTGTTTTATAATCAATTATTGAAAAATAAGTATCTTCAATATTTTTGTAATACATTATTTTATCTATAGTACCAGTAAAGATAACAGATACTTTTTTCTTTAAATCAATATCTATTTTCTTTTCGTACAATGAATCGTTATATCCTGTTAGCAATTTTTGTTTTTTTAATTCATCAATTAAGTATAATAAATCTTTCTTAATACGAATTAATAGCATTTTTTCTTTTAATGATAATTTTCTTTTTTCTAAATATTTTTGATATTCTTCTTCAAAATTAAAATCTGTTTTTTCATATATTGATAGAATATAATGATACATTGATCCTATAAAAGTTGGAAATTTATCTTCATAAGTTTCTAGTTCTAAAATATGTCTTATATAGTATTTAAATCTACATTCAGAGTAAGCATTTAAACTTGTATATGAAAGTTTATGAGGATATGGTAAATTTTCTAAGTATTTACTATGATTAATGCCTGTAAATTCATTAGAATATGTGTTATATGGAATATTATAATGTGTTATTAATTTCTTTAAGTTTTCATCTTGCTCAGCATATAGAAAATAATTATCTAATTTAGATGTTAATCTTAATTTATTATATAAATTTGAATGATTAAATTCATCTTCTTGTGGTTTTATTATTTCTAATTTTAAATCTGTTATTAAGCTTGATTTATAAAAGCTTGAAAATGGAGATGATAGTTTATAGGATAAAAATAGATTTTTTATTTTTGATAAAATATATACTAATGTTTCTTTATTTCTTTTATTTAAATAAGCTGTTTTATACATTGATAATTCATCTTTTATAGAATCAGAAATGTAAGAAATGTCTTTTTCAATTTTAGGTAAATTATCTTGATTAAATCCTAAAACAAATACATATTCGTCATCATTAAATTCTTCATTATATAGATTTTTTATATTAACTGCATTATCTTTTTTTGATATAGGAAGATAAGTATTTTTCAATTTATAGTTTAATAATTTTTTATATTCTATAGTTGTATCGTCAATATTACTTAGTGAGCTTATGATGTCTATTAATTTATGATTAATTTTAGATTTCATAGAATCTAGTAAATCTATTTTTTTATTTTCTAAATAGTCTTTTACAACTTTTGTTCCATAAATAGAATATTTAAAATCTATATTAATTGGAATTTTATAATATTTAAATAATTTGTTAATTGTAAATAAGTATTCATTAGAAATATTTGTTAAATATATTTTATTTATATCAATTCCATTATTTAATAAGTCTATTATTTTTTGACATACATAATTTACTTCTTCTTCTAAAGTTTGACATTCTACAACACTTGTATTTATAGTTGACTTTGGTATTTCTACTTTAGTTAATATTTCTTCTTCATACTTATCTAAATCATAATAATTTTTAACTATTATATTTTTATTTTTTAAATAATCTTTAAAATATGGATTTTTAATTAGTAGATTATTTTCTAATAATTCTAGTTTTAAATTTTTTAAATGATTTAACTTATAATTATTATATTTTTTATTTTCATCTATAACATATATATTATCTTAATATATTTTGATAACATCTATATAGTAATTATATTTTTTCATTATATAATAAATAGTATCTACAGTATAAGAAAAATAATAATT
>JAZQNW010000014.1:0-51653 GCA_045627525.1 Bacilli bacterium | reverse complement strand
GGTAATAATAAAATATTAGAATTATTAAAACCAAAAATCAGTGAAAATCTTTATGAAGAAATAATAAAATTATATAAAACATATTTTAATTCTTAATCTTATCAATTAAATCATTATCAAATTTCTTATTTCTTATCATTTCTATTTCATACTTATAAGGAGCATATTCCTTATCTACATAAGGTGTTTCTAATATTTTAGAAACATCTTTTAATCTTTCATTATAAATAATATTTAATAAAGTATCAAAACCTATTTTTCCAAAGCCAATATTCTCATGTCTATCTTTATGAGAACCATTATCATTTTTACTGTCATTTACATGAATACAACCTATTTTAGAAATACCAATAATATTATCAAAATCATCTAAAAATTTATCAAAATTACTAATATCATAACCACTATCACTTAAATGACAAGTATCTAAACATACTCCTACATGGCATTTATCAGAAACAAGATCAATTATTCTTTTAATTTCTTCTAATTTAGAACCAACTTCACTACCCTTACCAGCCATAGTCTCAAGTAAAACAATAACATTATTATGACCAAGTATCATATTTAATCCTCTCGCTATAGAATTAATACCCTCATCAATTCCAGATCCAACATGACTACCAGGATGTAATACTAAATACTTAACTCCTAATTGATCACATCTATCTAATTCTTCTTTTAAAAATCTAACCGAAAAATTAAACTTATCAGGATCACCATTAGCAAGATTAACAATATATGGAGCATGAACAACAACTTTAGAATAATCAATTCCAACATCCTTCATCTTTTCTAAAGCTTGCAATGTCAACCCATCATCAATAGGATATCTATTTGTATTCTGAGGAGCACCAGTATAAAACATAAAAGTATTAGCCCCATACCATAAAGCCTCATTCAAACTACCCATCAATTGACTATTCTTAGTAAAACTAACATGACTACCTATATATAACATAATATCACCATCTAAATTATATCAAAAAACAAAGACAAAAAAAAGACTTCTTACGAAGTCTTAAATTCTAATTTAATTAGCTACACATGAAGTTGCGCCAGTTGGAACAGCAAGATCTGCTATTTTTTTACCACTATCTACCTTAACATTTCCACGACGTATAGCAGAGTATTCAAGATCTTCACCTATACCATCAACATAATGTGTATCATCTGACATAGAAACATAAAATTTAGGTTTCATAACTCCATCAGTACCAGCAGCTGTAACTACTTTGATTAACACCCTAACTGGTTTATTTCCCCAAGAAGATGTACCACCTTGATCAAGTAAGAAATTATCATCAGAATCAACTTGAATATAATAAGTTCCTGCCGCTAAAGCAGAAGCCTCTGTTCCACCACAAGCAATTCCATCTGCAGACCAAGCAGTTGAAGCAGATGTAGCATAAGTCTTAGCGATATCCATGAATGTATCCTTTCTTGAATTTTCGATTGTTCTTGAAATACTTGGGATAGCAACCATCATCAAAATACCCATGATAACGATTACAGCCAATAGTTCAACTAAAGTAAAACCATTTTTGTTTAACTTTTTCATGTTTTTTTCACTCTCTCTTTCTATTTTTTTTACATTACCATCATAGCATAAGTAATTTTAAAATTCAATTCCTTTTTTTGTGTTTACATAAAAATTTACATTACTCAGAATAAACATTTAATATACTATGACAAGAAGCAGCTGAAGCCTTAGTTTTAATTGTATTTTTATTAGCATTAGTTATATCAACTACATCTGACTTATTATTTATCTTTGTCTTAGCATCATCTAAATCAAGAGCAGAACTTTCAGATAATAACCATCCTCTATAACTAGAGCTGCCATTTTTATTCTCTATCTTTTCAAGTAATTCTACATAATAATCCATTGAACTTCCATTTCTTTTAACAATTACATATGATTTTTCTTTTGAATATTCTCCACCATTAGGTGCATTGTTAAATTCACCATTGTCAAGATAGCCTAAACTAAATACAATACAATCACCATTTGCTGGTTTTTGTATTTTACTACTATCTTTTCTCAAAATATATTCAGCATTTGACACCAATTTCTTAGCATCACTTATATAGGTAGAAGCTCTATTATTACTTAAAATACCTGTAACATTTGGAACTGCTACTACCATAATTATACCTAAAATTACAATTGTCGCTAAAAGTTCAACTAAAGTAAAACCCTTATTATTTTTCATTATTTCACCTACCTTAAATTAATTATAACAAATATTTTTAATAATTAATATTAATTTAAGATTTTTTTTAAATTTTCAACTTCCATAAATGCATTATCTGTAAACATTTCTTCATTAAATATGTAATCATATCTAAATAGTGAAAAGCCTTGATAATTGCTTAAATTTCTAGCTAAAATAACCTGTTTCATAATCATATTATTATTATTTATCCATTCAAGCTTTCCACTTTTGGCATAATTATCACTAACACCAACCTTATAAAAAGCTAAAGCTATATATAGTTTTACCTTATCAGAAACTATATCATTCCACTCATCACTCACTATCTTATATGGCTTTGCCTCATTAAAAAATCCATAATATATTTGAGGCATTATAAAATCAACATATTCACTACTTTTACCCCATTTTTTTACATCAGCATAATTTTTATTATAATTATTATCGTTATTAGCGTCAGGTGAAACACCAAACTGAATATTTCTATTCATACATTTAGTATGAACCTTTTTTATCATATTATTAATAATCATTAAATGATAATCTTTTAAATTTATATTTTTACTTTTTTTATATTCTTGATATTCTACATTATCTATTTCATCATTAGGATAAAAATAATCATCAAATAAAATACCATCAACTTTATAATTATCTACTATTTCAGAAACACCATCTACTACTAAATTTAAAACCTCATCACTTGCTGGATTTAAATATATTCCATCATTTATATATAATTTATTAGATCCTATATATTTATAAGCTGGATTATATTTACTAATACTTTCTAAATCATTATTAAGTCTAACTCTATATGGATTAATCCAAGCATACAATAAAATACCATTAGAATGAGCTTTATCAATAAAATATTGAAGTATATCAAATGGACATTTTTTTTCTTCTTTCCCACTAATAATACTACTACATGGAAATATAGAAGAAGAATATATAGAATCATTAAAACTTCTAACTTGTAAAATAATTGTATTAAATTTCATTTTATTAGCGTTATTAATTATCTCATCAATATTTCTTTTACTTAAATTAATATCCTTCGATATATATTTTTTTAATTCTATATAGCTAACAAAAAAAGCTCTAAATTCTTTATTTTCTTCATCATTAGAAACGTTCTTATTACTTATAAAAATACATATAAAAGAAAATATAATTAATAAAATAATTATTTTTTTCATTCAATCACCAATTTAAATATACAAGAAATTGATTAAATATTTTGTCATTTTATATTTTCTTTCTTAATTAAGTACAATTGTCCTTTTCTATAAAAACCATAAAATATATCTTTTAATTCATAACCATAATTAAATAATTCTCTATCTAGCCATTTTCTACTTTTATTTAATTGAATTAATACATCTTCTTGAATTTTACCATCTAAAATAACTGGCAATGGATAAATTCTATCCTTATCATCATCTCTTTTAAATACTGATAATTTACCACTAGTTTCCAATATAGCATAATCAACTTCTTCTATAGACTTAATTGATTTAGCTCTTAATTGTGTTAACAAATCATCTAAATTATAACGTTGCTTAAGCATCTCTTTAAAGTTAATCTTACCCCTATTAATAATAACCGATACTTCACCATCTATAACTTTTCTAATCTTTTCACTTTTTAACGATATTTGAGCCGTTAATATTTGTAAAATAACTAATACCAAAATAGGTATAATTGTTAAAAGCATATTACTTTTATAATTTTCTATTGATATAGCAGCAAGTTCAGCAATAAAAATAGAAACAACAAAATCCATAATTGATAATTCCCCAATTTCTCTTTTTCCCATTATTCTATAAAATATAGCAATCAAAGAATAAAAAAATAAACTTTTAGCTGTAACTATTAAGTATTTCATATTATCACCATTAATATTATGAATAAATTCATATTTTTTTATGCAAAATCATAACATCTATTGAGGTGTAATATGACATACTTAAAAAAATACGGCTTAAGATTACTATATACTATTATATCCATTCTTCTATGTTTACTTTTTGTAACAACACTTTATTATTTTGATCTTATCAATAACAATACTTATAAAGTATTAAAAATAATAATAATTCTATTAAATATATTTATAAGTAGCTTTATTTTAGGAAAAAAAGCAGAAAATAAAGGTTATTTAGAAGGGTTAAAATTAGCAATTATAGTTATTCCTGTATTTTTTATTTTAGCTATTTTAACAAAAGAAGCTTTAAAATTAAAAATTTTACTTTATTATTTTATAATAACCTTAACTTCAACATTTGGAGGAATGGTCGGTATAAGTAAACAAAAAAAAGAATAACTTAGTTATTCTAATTCTTTAGAAATCATTTTGATTTCTTTTTTTGTTATAAATTTTTTATAATAATAATTTTTAGGTAAAATATTAATTAAAATTTCACGAGATATTTTTTCTCTTGTATAATATTCTTTAAATAATTGATCCTTATTTTGTAAAAATATAGGTCCAAAAAACAATTCTCTTTTACTATAATGTTTTTTACCTCTTTTAAACTTAATTATCTGATATATAAATTTTTTTTCTTTAACAAATCTTTCATCATCTATATAAAAGCCATTCATTATTAAATATTTCTTTACATCCATTTGATAATTATTAGGGCTAATTATAATAGTATCCACTTTTTTTAAAACATCTTTTCTTCTAGAAAAAATACCAATCATATTTCTACCACCCATACCAGAAATAATAATTGTATTTATTCCATCACTATAAGTATCTAATCCATCCCCTAATCTTACTTCTATTTCGTTCTCTAATTTTTCTTTTTGTATATTCTTTTTAGCTTGATCTATTGGTCCTTCTAATACATCAGACGCTATTGCTTTAATATTTTTATTCTTTTTTACTAAATAGATATCTAAAAAAGCATGATCACAACCAACATCTAAACAAAAGGAGTTAGCCTCAACTAAATCTCCTATTGCTTTTAATCTATCATTTATTTTCATTAATCAGTTAAGAAATCCTTCAATTTTCTAGAACGAGATGGATGTCTTAATTTGCGAAGAGCTTTAGCTTCAATTTGACGAATTCTTTCACGAGTAACTCCAAAAATTTGACCTACTTCTTCAAGTGTTCTACATTGACCATCATCTAAACCAAATCTAAGTCTTAATACTTTTTCTTCACGTTCAGTTAATGTTCCTAAAACACCATCTAATTCTTCTTTTAACATTTCAACTGTTGCGTATTCTTCAGGTCCCATAGTTCTTTCATCTTTTATAAAATCGCCTAAATGTGAATCATCTTCTTCACCTATTGGTGTTTCAAGAGAAACAGGATCTTGAGATATTTTATAAACTTCTCTTACCTTTTCTACTGTAATACCTAATTTTTTAGCAATTTCTTCATCAGTTGGTTCACGATTTAACTCTTGTGTTAATTGTCTTTGTACTCTTGCTAATTTATTAATTGTTTCTACCATATGTACTGGTACACGAATAGTTCTAGCTTGATCAGCTATTGCTCTTGTAATAGCTTGTCTAATCCACCAAGTAGCATATGTTGAAAATTTATAACCTTTTGTAGGATCAAATTTATCAACAGCTTTCATCAAACCAATGTTTCCTTCTTGAATTAAATCAAGAAATAACATTCCACGTCCAACATATCTTTTAGCAATACTAACAACTAAACGAAGATTAGATTCAGCAAGCATTCTCTTTGCTTCTTCATCGCCCTCTTCAGCTCTTTTTGCATATTCAAATTCTTCATCTGATGTTAATAAATTAATACGTCCTATTTCTTTTAAATACATACGTACAGGGTCATTAATTTTAACATCTTTAGATAATGTAATATTTTCTACTTCAACATCAGGAGTAATTTCCTCACCACTAGCGTCATCAGTTCCATCTTCAGTAACAATCTCAATTTGAGCTTCAACTAAAGCATTGTATAACTCATCCAAAGAATCACTATCAACATCAAGACCTTTTAATTCATCTGCTAATTGTTCATAAGTAATAAATCCTTGTTTATTACCTTTAGCAATTAATCTTTGTTTTCTTTCTTCTAGTGTCTTTATTTCTCCAACCATATCTATTCTCCCATTCTTAATTTTCTAATTCTCTCAACTATTTTAGCTTGCTCAATCGGATCTACTTCTTTTTTCATTAAACTTGTTAGTCTTTTAATTTCTTCTTTTCGCCTATATTCATTGACTACATTAAAATACAAAAACAACTCTTCCTTAGTAGTACTCTCATTATAATTATCTGCTAAAACAGAATTAAGCAAAACCAGAATATCCTCTTTATCTTGAACATAAGTATAAAAGTCTGGAACATTTATATATCCATATGTCTTATAATAATAAATGATTTCACTTACTAGCATACGCGCTACTTCGCTTGGAAAAATTAATTTTTTAAATTCCACTTGACTAATTACCCAATCATTATTAAGCATAAAATATATAATTTGTTCTACTGCTTTTTCATACTTTGTTTTTCGTATATTATCTTTTTTAACTGGTATTTCTATACTTTTTTCAACTGGCTTAAATGACCTAATGTCATTTAAACGCATTTCCAGTGTATTATAACCTAAATCAAACTCTTTTGCAAGTCTTTTCAATACTATTTCCACTCTTATTGAATCATTAATTTTAGATGTTTCTTTTAAAACATTATTAATATAATTAGCCTTTTCTTCATCACTTCTAAAGTCAACATTTTCACGTAATTGATTCATTTTAAAATCACTATAATTTAAAGCATTTTCAATTAAACCAATAAACTTATCTTTACCATTATTTAAAATATAAGAATCTGGATCATTATCATCAGGCAAAACTACAACTTTTACTTCTACACCTTGATTTAATAGATTTTCTCCAATATTTAAAGCAGCATGAACTCCAGGGCCATCACCATCTAAACATAAAATAATATTATTAGATAGTCTTTTAATTAAATTAAATTGATTATTAGTTAAAGCCGTTCCCATCAACGCTACTGTATTCTTTATACCAACACTACTAGCCCTAATAACATCCATAAAGCCTTCCATAACTATAACCGATTTACTTAGCCTGCATTCTTCTTTTGCTACATGATAATGATATAACATTTCACCTTTTTTAAAGATATCTGTTTCCTTCGTATTTAAATATTTATTTTGACCATTATCTTTATAAATCCTTCCACTAAAGCCTACCACTTGGCCTGAAACATCATAAAGTGGAAACATTATTCTATCATTATAAATATCATGATCATCAGATGATAATCCAATTCTATTTAAAACTCCCAAATCATAATTTTTATTAATTAATAACTTAGTTAAATCATCTCTACTTTCTAAAGATAATCCTATTTCAAACTCTTTAATAACTTCATCTGTAATTTTCCTATTATTTAAGTACTTTCTAGCTTCTTTACCAATAGTACTAGATAAATTGTTTTGAAAATACTTAACAGAAAAATTATAAGCTTCATATAATTTATCAAATTTGCTAACTTTCTTCTTTATATTAATATTAGAAACATTAACCCCAACTTTTTCACCTAAATACTTTAATGCTTCTTTAAAATCTATATGTTCATAATTCATCAAAAATGTATAAACATTTCCTGTAGCATGACAAGAAAAACAAGTATATATTTGCTTTTCCCTTGATACACACATTGAAGGATTAGAATCATCATGAAAAGGACATACACCAAAGAAATTTTTACCACGAGAAACTAATGGTATTCTCTCTCCAATTATGTCAACGATATCTGCTTTTTGTCTAATTTGATTAGCTAAATCATTATTCATTGACTTTCCTCCCCATAAACTAACACTGATTATAACATAAAACTATTCATATTTCTACAATAATAAAAAAATAGTGATTAACACTATTTTTAAATACATTTAAGAAATAATTTATATTAATGATTTTCTCATAAAGGTTTCTATATTTTGATCAATATAAACATCTATTAATCCTCTATTAACTATTTTTACAAAGCCTAATCCATTAATAACTAAATCTTCATCAAATTTAACATTATAAGTAGTTTTACTAATATTTTTCAAATCACTTTTATTACTAGAATTCAATAGTCTTCTTATTTTTAAGTCATTAGAAACAAACAAAGTAAAACTATTTTTCTCCCCTTCAACATAATCAATTCTTACTAAATCTTCAATAATAATAGATTGATTAGGTCTAAGTTGAAATGTTTTAGGTTTAATTTCTTTTCTAGGAGAAATTTTCTTTACTAATTCTACTCCTACATGATTAAGAATAGAACCATTATCTACTAAACCAGGAGTATCTATTAATGTCAAATAATCATTTATTTCAATTGTAATAGTACTTAAAGTAGTAGAAGGTAAAGGTGACATTGTCAACTCTTGCACATTATCAGAATAATTTTGAATTAATTTATTAATTAGACTACTTTTTCCAGCATTAGTATGACCTACTACATAAACATTCTTAGAAGTTTGATATTTCTTTATTCTTTTTAATAAATAATCAATATTATAATTCTTTGTTGTACTTATTACTATAACTTCTTCAAAATGAATGTCTTTCTCTTCTAAATATTTTATTAACTTAGTTTCTTTTACAGATTTAGGTAAAACATCCTTCTTATTAAGAACTAATATCATTTTATTAGAAATAATATTTCTAATTTGTTCAATATTTTTTTCTAAATTAAGTAAATCTGTAATATATAAAACTAAATCCTTAGTTTGACCAACACTTTTTAGTATTTCTAAATATTCATCATTAGATTTTGTAACTACTTGATACTCACCATAATTCTTCATTCTAAAACATCTCTGGCAAATATCATTATCTAAACTAGTAGTATAACCAGCCTGTAATACATTTTGATCTTGTAATACAATACCACACCCCGAGCAAGTTTTTATATCATTATCCATAATAATTACCTCTCTCAAATGTTCCTCTCTTTTTAAAATATTTTATTATTTTTGCTTCAACAGCTCTATTTAAACCTGTAATTCTTAAATCTTTTTCACCTAAGGGATCAACTAAAACAGTTAATATGCCGAATTTATTACCGGCTAAAATATCTGTAACTATTTGGTCACCAATTATTACCATTTCTTTTTTCTTTAAACCATAATTTTTCTTTATTTTAATTAAACTATAAGATAATGGTTTCATACTCATATGAACTCCACCTATACCTAATTCCTTTAAATATGGTTCTATTCTTTTTTTTGTATTATTAGAACTAATTAATACTAAAAAATCCTTTTGTAATTCCTTAATTAATTTTTTTGTTCTTAGAGGACACTTTTTATTATCAATTAATCCTAGTGTATTGTCTAAGTCAAAAACAAGGCAAGTAATGCCCTTGTTTTTTAATTTTTCATAATCTATATCAAATACACTTTTTTTATAAATTTTAGGCCTAAAAATATTCAAAATTAATCACCTACAAGTTATTATATACTATTTCTTTATTAATGTCTAATTATTTACTTTCTGCTTTACCATTGGAGTTGTCATTGTTATTTTATCAAAACTATAACCATTCTCTTTACCATAATGAATAATTGACTTTAAAGCATCCCTTGTATATCCTTTAATATCATGCATTAAAACAACATTAATTCTATCATGAGACAAACTATTAACTACATTATTATAAATTTCTTCAGGAGCATGATCACCATATTCTGCATCACCGCTAGATATATTCCAATCAAAATAATGATAACCTCTATTAACAACTTCACCAGTTAATGTAGACATTATACCCGAACAATAACGCCTACTTATTGTATTACTTGATCCACCTGGAAATCTAATAATTTTAGTTTCTGTTCCTGTAATTCTTTTTACTCTTTCACTAACAATATTTAAATCATTAAAATAAGCTTCTTGAGAAGAATAAATTTGAGCATAATTATGAGATGCCGTATGCAAAGCCACAGTATGTCCTTCATTAAATTCCCTTTTAATTAAATCATCAGGGCCACTATTTGTAACAAAGAATGTAGCTTTAACACCTTCTTCTTTTAAAACATCTAATATTACATTAGTTGTTCCATTCTTTGGACCATCATCAAATGTTAAATAGATCGTACCATTTCCACCTTTTTCTGAAACAATGACTTTTCTACTTACTTCAAAACTATTATTAGCAGCATCCTTAACAGAATAAGTTATATTATACTGACCAACTTTTGAAGTATTAACACTTCCACTTACTACAACTTTATCTGTAATATCACCATCACAATTATCATTAGCTTTATACCCAGGCTCATTATAATTATCACCAACAAAAGCATAAACTACTTTTTGACCTTTTAATTCTATTGTTGGACCATACTTATCTTTATATATAACATTTCTCTTTACTTCTGTTTTATTACCATGCTTATCACTAACAGAATAAGTAACCATATTTTTGTCTTTATTAACATTTACTAAACTTGTCACATCTCCATCATAATCATCAATGGCTTCAAAATCTCCCACAAAATAGTCTTCTCCAGGACAAGCATAAATATCACTATTATCAATATTAATCACAGGTTTTTTATTATCAATAACACTAACTTTTCGTACAACTTTCTTTTTCAAAGTTCCAATTTTAATTAAATAAGTAATATCATATGTACCCAATTTTTTTTCATTAACTTTTCCTTTTACAATTACATCGTTAGTAACATTTTTATTCATAAATTTAGCTTCATAGCCTAATTCTTTATATTGTTCATTATATCCAATTTCAATAAATCTAGAGCCTTTCAAATTAATAGTTGGCATAAGTAGAAAGTTATATATTGCTAAAGTACTAATAAATAAAAGTATAATTAAAGACCAAATCACTCTATTCTTTAATACTTCTTTATTTTTAACCATATAAGCAATGTTTTTACGATACTTACTAATATTCCTACTCATACTATCACTCCAACTACTTTAATTATAACTTCTAAATTACTTTTTGTCTATAAATCAAATTCTATTATCTTTTATAAATTCTCTTAAAATTTTAGTTAAAGCTCTTTTTTCAATTCTTGATACATAACTCCTTGAAATACCTAACTTTTTAGATATAACTTTTTGCGTTTCTTCTTCCCTATTATTTAAGCCATATCTTCTAATTAATATTTCCTTTTCTCTAGGTGTTAATACTTTAATGTATTTTTTTAATAATTTAATATTATCTTTTAAATCAATCTCTTCAACAAAATCTGGACTAGGTGTTTTAAGTATATCAGCTATTTCTATTTCTCCCCCATCTTTATCATAACCTATAGAATCATTTATAGAAATATCATTACTATATTTATTATTACTTCTAAAATACATCAATATTTCATTTTCTATACATCTAGCACAATAAGTAGTTATTTTTACATTCTTATCTTTTGAAAAAGTATCTACACCTTTAATTAAACCTATAGTACCAATACTTATTAAATCATCAGAATCAACATATTTATTATCAAATTTTTTAACAATATGAGCTACTAATCTCAAATTATGCTCAATTAATTTATTTCGAGCAGCTATGTCACCATTCATTTTTTTATCAATACAAATTGCTTCTTCCTCCGCACTCAAAGGTTCTGGAAACACCTCATTTGAATATGAACCAGTAAAACAAAATAATCCTTTAATAATATCTAACAAATTAAAAAACATATAATCCTCCTAAAGAATTATATGTCGAAATTTATGACTTCTTACCTACTAACTTATTAAATATAAACTTCTTTCCATCCTTTAATATATTTTTATTCATTAAATATGAATATATAACTACTACTATTAAATTAATAATATCTAAAACTATATTTCTTTGATAAAAAAGTATTATAGAAAAAGTAAATATTAATATTGTTTTTAAAACTAAACCTTTTTCAAATTTTATTGTCATATATTTTTTTAAATCAAAATGTCTATATAACATCATTGCTAAATAAGATATTGCAGTAGAAATAGACGCAGCATATAATCCAATTTTTTTAATAAATACAATATTAACTAAAATATTAATAACTGCTCCTATTATAGAAGTCATAGCAACTTCCTTAGTTCTTTTCTTAGCAATATATATAGCACTATACAAACAAATAACAACATTAAATACAGCTCCCAAAATTAATATTGGAATTTGATAATATGCCTGATCATATTTACTATTAATTAGTATTGGAAAAATAAATGGCATACAAGCAATCATACCAACACCTAAACAAGTAAATAGTTTTGTAACTGTATTCGATACATCTGAAAAAAATTCATCACGGTCAGGACTATTAATATGTAAAGCAGCACTCTCACTCCAACTTAGATTAAAAACCCCTAATAAACTTGATAAAATTGTTGGAAATTTATTACTAACAGCATATAACCCATTTAAAGCTTTACCCAAAATTACAGTAATAATAGTTCTATCAGATACATTAACAACCCACCAACTAATACCATTAGGAATTAGTGGAATTGAATACTTGTTCATTTCTTTAATTAATTTTTTATCGACTAAATTAAAATCAATTAATTTATTTAATCTTAATTTAATAAATAAATATAATGAACACATTCCATTAGCGACAGCCATAGATATAATCATACCCATCGCACCCATTTTAAATACTGCTATTAATAAAATATTAGAAAGTATTGTTGTAACTCCAGTAATAATACAACTAATTGAAAAATCTAATGTCTTTCCAAAACCTCTTGCAACTTGTAAGAAATTACCAGATAACGTACAAACAATTATATCAATTAAAATTAACCATCTATATTCAAAATGCCAAAAACATGTAACAATAATATAAAGCATCACAAATATTAATAACGAAACTAAAAGTACAAAGAAATTATTACTAATTAATTTTTTAGTATTTTTATCATCACTTCTACTATCCACCAAATATCTAAATATACTCATTTCAAGTTCTAGAGTAATAATTGGTACAAGTAATGTAACATAAGTTGTTATTAAATCAACAACACCATAATCAGAAGTTGCTAAAAAACCAGTATATAATGGTAACAAAAGAAATGATATTAATTGTGTACATACTTTACCACAAAAAATAATAACTGTATTTTTCATTAAATCTTTCTTTTTACTCATTATTTTTACACTTCCTTATTTTCTTATATCCTAAATAATAAATCAATATACCACTAATAGAACCAACTCCATCAATAATAATATCTCTTATCTCACCACTTCTGCCTGGCACAAATAATTGATGAACTTCATCACTAATAGCATACAAAATACATATTAAAAGCGATAACAATAATTGTTTATAACTTAAAATATAATATTCCTTAATAAAACTTATAACTAAAAATCCAAGTACTAAATATATACAAAAATGCGCACTTTTTCTAACTGGAATTACCAAATACTTAAGCCATTTTTCTTTTTCTGGCTTGTCAAGACTTCTACCATAAAAAAACTCTACAGTTTTTATAATTAATCCATCACTTTTTTTAGTAGATTTACTACCAGTATCAGCTGAAAAGTTAAAAATAGTAAACATTACTAATAAAATTAACATTAACTTAATTATTTTTTTTATCATAAATCACCCAATAAAAAAGTAATAAGTATACTATCACTTCTTACTATTTATTTTACCACAAATTTACTATATTAAAAACAAAATATTTTTAAAGTAAAAAAGCACATAAGTGCTTCTTTTAAAAATTATTATTATTTCCATTACCCCAAAACAAGAATAAAATTATAAATACAATTAATACTATCCATAAAGCGCTATTGTTGTTATTGTTTCCACTACAACCACAACCATAATACATATACATTTCCCCTTTCAATATATTATATTAAAAAGAAGAAATTTGAACTATATTGATTACCTAGTTTTATAATATTTTGCTTTAAACAGTTTCCTTAGATTTTTTCTTAGCTATTGCTTGATATGCCTCTTCTACATCATTAAAATCAATAACTTTATCTTTTAACTTTTGATATGTCTCATTACCTTTACCAAGTATTAAAACAATGTCTTTATCTCCAGCCATTTCAATAGCTTTATTAATCGCTTCTCTTCTATCAACAACAACTTCAAAATTAGTATAAGTGTCTTTTATATCACTAATCATCATATTAATTATATCAATTGGTTCTTCACTTCTAGGATCTTCATAAGTAAATATTGCATAGCTCGCATTATCACATACCGTTTTTCCCATTAATGGTCTCTTTTCATAATCTCTCTCTCCAGCTGATCCTATCACAACAATTGATCTGTTAATATCAAGTGTATGGACAAACTCTAATAACTTAGAAATTCCATTAGGAGTATGAGCATAATCTACCATGACATAATAATTAGAATTAGTTTTTAACATATCAAGTCGTCCATCTACATTAATTTTTGAAACATTCTCTAATAACTTATCTAATGAAAATCCAAGAGCTAAACAGCTAAGTAAACCAGCTGCTAAATTATAAACATTAAAATCACCTAATAATGGACTTGTAACTTCAAAATTTTCATTTTTATATTTAAAATTAATTATTGTCTTTGTTGGATAAAGTTTATAATCAATTATTTGTAAATCATTATCAACACCACTACCATAAGTTAAAACTGTTCCATTACAACTTTCTTTAACATCATTAAAATATGGATCATCGTGATTTAAAATACAATACCCTTCATTTTTAGTTTGTTTAAATAACTTCAATTTACAATCCATATAATTTTCAAAACTACCATGGATATTTAAATGTTCTTTTGTAATATTAGTAAAAACACTTAAGTCATACATCATAGCCTGTAATCTTCCTCTAAAGAAAGCTTCACTACTTGCCTCCATAACTGTATACTTACAATTATATTTTACAAATTCATCTAAATAATCATATAGCTTATCAGCATCTGGAGTTGTATTTGGATTATCACCTGTGAAATTGGCACAGCTTCTTCCATTAGTACCAATATAACCACAAATATCACTTCCAATTAATGTTTGAATAATAGTTGAAACGCTAGTTTTACCATCTGTTCCTGTTACCCCTAACATTTTCATCTTTTGATCTGGATAGTCAAAAAACTTTTGGCATAAATAAGGAAGTTCACGATTTGTATCATTAACTTTTATAACTGGAACTCCTGGATTATCTACATCTTTGCTTACAACAACAGCACTTGCTCCATTTTTAACAGCGTCAGGAATAAAATCATGTCTATCTGCTGTTACACCCATTGTACAAACAAACAAATCTCCCTTAGTAACTTCTTTAGAATTTATTTTTATAGATTTAATAATTACTTCTCCGGTACTATCACTACCAGGATATATTTCATTTAATTTTTTCATATTTACCACCTAATAATAATTATACAGTAAAGAACAACTAAATTAAAGGATTTCCTTGATATAACAAAAATTTTACGTTAAAATATTTAAGGGTGAGAAAAATGAAAACATTTATATTAGGTGCCGGAAGCGATTTAGGTGTTCACATAGATGGAGCACACTTAGGACCTGTACAACTATTAAATGATATTAAAAGCTTTTATGAAGGAGAAAGTGAATTAATACTACAAGATTCAAAGATTATCAAAAGTAGAAACTTATCAGATAAACATAAAAATCAATATGAAATAAATAAATATAATGAACAAATATATAATAAATTAATTGAAAAAAATGATCCAGAATGTATTCCTATTCTAATTGGAGGAGACCATTCAGTAGCAATCGCAAGTGCACTAGCTAGTGCTAAAAATCATGAAAACATAGGAATCATTTGGTTTGATGCTCATACAGATTATAATACATTTGATACAACTATCACAGGAAACATTCATGGACTTCCACTAGCTGCCATAACAGGTTATAAAAATGAAGAATTACGAGAATTCCATAAAGGAAATATTATACAACCTGCTAAGACAGTTATCGTTGGTGCAAGAAGTATTGATGATGCCGAAAAAGATAATCTTCGTTATGCTGGTATTACCGTATTTACAACAGATGATATTCATGAAAAAGGTATAGAAGCAGTTGTTGAAGAAGCTTTTAAAATTGCTGGTACAAGAACAAAAGGAGTTCACGTTAGTTATGATTTAGATTTAATGGATGCAAATGTCGTACCAGGTGTATCAATTCCCGAATTTGATGGAATAACAGAAGAAGAAGGAATGGAAATAAATAAAGAAATATTAAAACATATAAACCAAATAGTATCATACGATTTAGTAGAATTTAATCCACTAAGAGATGAAAATCGTAAAACTGAACAAATAGCTTTAAATTTATTAGCACAAACAATAAAAGCGATTGAAGATTTACACACATACGAAAAAAAATATTAAGAGCTTAGCTCTTTTTTTTTAACAAAAAAAGAACCAAATTGGCTCTTAATAATTTCTATCTCTAAAGAATGTTGGAACATCTAAATCCCCATTACTAACATCAGAATCTGAATCTTCCTGTAAAAATTCAGGTTGACGAGAGTCATCTTTTGGAGCAGATCTTCTATTTGGTGTAGCATTACTATAAACTGGCTCTTGCATTGGTTTTTCATTAACTTTTCTATTTTTATCAAATCCTGTTGCTATAACAGTAACAATAACTTCATCAGATAAGTTTTCATTAATAACTGAACCAAAGATTGTATTAATATCAGTATTTGATGCAGCACGAACAACTTCTGCAGCTTGTTCTGCTTCAAACAATGTTAAATTAACGCCACCAGTAATATTAATAATTGCATCAGTAGCACCTTCTATTGAAGTTTCAAGAAGTGGAGATGAAACAGCTTGTTTAGCAGCTTCTATCGCTCTATCTTCACCCATTCCTATACCAATACCGATAATTGCTTGACCACTGTTTTCCATAACAGCTTTAACATCAGCAAAATCCAAGTTGATAAGACCTACTACAGCAATCAAATCAGAAATTGACTGAACACCACGACGTAATACATTATCTACTTCTTTAAATGCTTCTGTCATTGGTGTAGATCTATCAATAATTTCTCTTAATCTATCATTAGGAATAACAATTAATGTATCTACATGCTTTCTTAATTCTTCTAATCCACCAACAGCTTGTTTCATACGACGTGGACCTTCAAAAGAGAATGGTTTAGTTACAATCGCAACAGTCAAAGCACCTAAACTTTGAGCTATTTCAGCAACAACAGGAGCAGAACCAGTACCAGTTCCTCCACCCATACCACATGTAACAAATACCATATCAGCACCATTTAATGCTTCTTCTATTTCTTTTTTAGATTCAACTGCTGCTTCACGACCAGTAGTTGGATTACCACCAGCACCTTGACCATCAGCACCTAATTGAATTTTAACATCGGCTTTAGATTGTTTCAAAGCTTGCTTATCTGTATTAGCAGCAATAAATTCAACACCTTTTACACCAGATTCTATCATACGATTAATGGCATTTCCACCACCACCGCCTAATCCAATAACCTTTATTGTTGTTACAATATCCATTTCTAATCCGCCTGTCATCCAAAGACCTCCTTAATTATCAAAAAAATGTCCAAATACTTTACTTAATATATTATCATTAACAGCTACTTTTTGATCAGCAGCCTCTAGGATTTCCCTATCATTTTCACTTATCATATCATAAGTTTTACCACGTAAGTTAAGCTTATCATCAAAATATTTAATTACTCCATAAACACTACTATATTTATTATGTCTTATTCCCATAGCAGAAATATTACATACTTTAGCATCTACACCAAAAATATTTTCTACCATATACTGAAATCCTGCTAACTCACTTAACCCACCTGTTATAATTATATAATGTATTTCTCTATTTGTTAAGCTTTTTATTTTATTTTTAGCAAGATTTAATATTTCAGCAATTCTTGCCTCTACCACTTTTGAAACACCAACTTGAGTAATTTCCTTTTTTTCACCTGCCGCAGTTACTCCATCATAAACATCATTATTATCAGCATAACTTGATACACATACAGCAAAATTTTCCTTTAAATAGCAGCAATCTTCATTACTTAATTTAAAAACATAAGATAAATCTTTATCTACATTAATACTGCCTAAAGGAATCACAGCATTTTTTATTTGAATTCCCTTGTTATAAACAGAAACATTAGTAGTTAATTCACCTATATTTATAATAGCTCCAACAGTATTATCCCTATCTTTATTTTTTACAGTATAATAATCCCCTGTTGAACTAAATGCCACATCTACTGTTTCTAATCCGCTTAATTTTAATACTTCTAAAATTCTATATAAAGGTTCTTTATCCAAAGTACTAACAACAACTTTAGTTTCTAAAACCTTTCCCGCTTTACCTTTTGGATCCTTTATATTTTTTTCATCATCAACAGTAAAATTAATAGGACATGCAGTAATAATTTCTTTATCAGCACCTATATGAGTACTTAAAGCATCTTTTAATACATTTCTTACATCTTCTCCTGTTATTTCATCATAATCAATAACATCTGTTGTCCCCATTACTATATCCATATTACAATCAGTTGGTGGAACAGCAGCAATAACTTTTGTTAATTTTATACCTAACATATCATTAATCTGTTTAACAGTTTTTCTAACACTAGTAACAGCCATTTTTGTATCAACAATTTGACCATTTTTTATACCCATTGACTTATTACTAACTGCAGCTAAAACATGAAAAGTATTTTCAAACTTTTCACAGACTACTATTTTAATACTATTAGTACCTAAATCAATACCTGCATAAATTTGCCCCATACTAGCATCTCCTATTCTTCAATATAATTATACTATAAAAGAAAAAAAACTCCAAGGAGTTTTTTTAAATAGATAAAATTTCTTATTCTTTATAATAAATAGCTAATACATCATTAGAATCAATTTTTTTACTATTATCAATTACGTATTTAATAACATCTTTATTAATCTGAGAATGAATATTTTTATCTTCATAATCAAGAATATTAATTATAATATACTTATTATGCATATTACTAATTTTATCAATAATCTTTTTAGTACCATTATAACCATGATTACCATAAAAAAGAACATCATATTCTGTTATAGGCATATCATTAATAGTTTTATATTTCATAGATATATAAGATAATATTAATGGATCTTCTGAAGCATAATTATTAATAAATTCATGACAATAGTTCATATAATCATATTCCTCAACATAACTATAATAATATTTATAATGATTAACATTTTTGTATAAAGCAACTTTTGATTTTGCATGACAAACTATAAAAAAATAAAAAATAAAAAATATAGATAAAGAAATAACCCATGCAAATAAATATTTAGAAAGCTTATTTATATATTCAACTACTGCTATAGAAAAACATTCAAAATAGAAAGCAAAATGTGGCCTATCAAATAAAGGAAATGCAAAGAAAAATGTAAAAAGCAAATAATAATAAGTAATATTATTTTTATTCTTTTTAAGCATCAATATATTTAATATTAATAATATTATACTTAAAACAAACCAGAAATTTAACAAATGACCATTTTCTTTTCCAAAATCAAATAAACCTAAAAAACATAAATCTATAAAAGCAAACAAAGCTTTATTAAATAACAAATAAATTATTAATATTAGCCACGGTATTAAAAAACCTATCACTCTCTTATGAATTTTCTTAGGCTGTTTCCAGTAAAAAATTAATGTTGGTATAACAAAAAATAAGCCAACCGTATGTTTTGATAAAGAAGCTAAAGCAATAAAAATACCAATTAAAAAGTCTTTATCTGGATATTTTTTTTCTAAATACAAAATTATAACAAGCATAAATATACAGCAAAAATTATAAGTTTGTAAAAATCCAATAAACATAAAAACTATCATTGATAAAAATACAAGCCAAGCTTTCTTATCATATAATTTAAATAGTAAATAAAACATTATAGAAACTAATAAACTTTGAGTTAAAAGAAACATTATGAAATCATCATAAATAAATAATCCTAAAGACTGTATAAATGCATATAACGGCGGTGATATAGTATTAAAATCTCGATATGGTACCTCTCCAACTCTAATTGCATGACTGAACGCATAACTATTTATAGGATCCCCACCATTAATAACAAAGCCAAAAAATTCATATATTAAAAATGTAACTATAAATATTAATATTACTCTCCAATTATTTTTTAAAAATTTCATCCTAGTCACCTACTCCAAAACATAAACATAATAATCATATAAAGAATCTATAAGCTTACCATTTTTAATCATATAATTCATAGCTTTATGATCAGTCTGACAATGTTCTTCCAATTCACTATAATCAACAAAATAAACAACATCTTTTTTATTTTGTTTTATCTTTTTTAGTAATTTTTCACTTCCATTATATCCCCAATTACCATTATTTATTAAATCAAAATACTCTATTTTTTGATTAGTTGCTATTTTAAAATAATAACCATCAGCACTTAAAAAAATTATCTTTTTATCACTATACTTCTGAAAAAATTTATATAAATCGCTAATATAATTTAGTTGTTTCTTATTAACCGCTCTATATTTCATAGCATCAAAATCAACAAATTCAGGTTTATAATTATCAAATTTAAAATTATAGCTTATTACCGCAACTCCTATAGAAACACCAATAAAAAACAATTTTATATTAATTTTTAAATCAATATTTCTATTCTTAAATAATATTAATAGAAAGGCAACAATAAAAACATTAAAATGATACAAATCAAATATAGGAAGAACTATACTATAAAATGCCAAAAGATAATAATAATCTATATTCTTCTTATCTCTTTTTATAAATAAGCAAACTATAATTACTAAAATTAAACTACTAATAGACACCCAATTTAATAAATTACCATTTCCGTCAGCAAAATCAAATAATCCCAAGAAGCACAAATCAACAAACTGATTTAAAGATTTACTAACTAATAAGTATAATAAAAATATAATTAATGGAATAATACACCCTATAAATCTTTTGAAAATTTTATTAGGATTCTTTAAATAATATAAACAAGGTAAAACTAAAACTAAACCAACTGTTTGCTTAGTTAAAATTGTCATTGCTAAAATAGTCCCTATTAAATAATCATTGCCATCATTGTTTTCTAAATAAATCAAAAGTATAAATAAAAATAACAAAAACATATTATAACTAGGAAATAAAAGATCTAATGGAAATAATAAAATAAAAAATAAAATATAAGCTTTATTATCAATAAATTTAAATATAAAATAAAACATTCCTAATAATATAAATATCCAAAATAATTGAAAAATAAAAATATTATTTCCAAATAACGCCAATGGTATTGCCATTAAAAATGGGAATAATGGTGTAATTACCATATTATAATCTAAATAAGGTATTTCACCCTTAGCAATTGCATAACTAAATCCATAATTCCAAACTTCATCTAAAGTTTGACTTGATATAATTAAATTCCAACACAAAAAAAAGCAGAATAAAAATATATATTTGCCATATTTATGGGCATTTTTTTTTATATTCTCCTTCATAAATTACTCCTTTATTTGAAAATGATTTCCACTATCTAAATATAAAATTCCTTTTTTTCCTTCTAGTTGCCCTAAAACATCATTGTAATAATTAATATGTTTAAATTTTGTTAATGTAAGATATACCATATTTCCATCATCCATATAAAGTAAAAATCTATCTTTATCATAATCATTAGGAACATACTCAATGTCTGATATCTTACCTAAAATATCTTCTTTTATAATAGTCATTCCTTTTATAAAACCGTTTACTTTATCATCTGGAACATAATTAATTAATCTTGGAATTCTAAATATAGAAATAGCTTCACTTTCTAAAACTCTACTCTTATTTGAAAAAACAACTTCGTTAGTAATACCATCAACATATAATGGTTCACTCTCCACTACATTAATTACTAAAACATGATAAATCATTCTACTAATTTTAGCTTTTTCTATATAAGGACTCTTTTCTAATTTTTTTTCCATCTTAGGAAAATTCAATAAATTAAAACGTGGATAATCCTTAACTCCAACCATATCAATAATATAATCATCACTTAAATAATTAGTATTTTTGATTACTATATTTTTAGTTTTTCCATTAAAAAACAAATATACAGCAAAAAATAGTACTCCCAAAATTAAAAGTACTAATAAAAATGGTACTATTCTTAATTTCTTCTTTTTAACTATTTTCTTAGCCATATATTACTCCCAATTAACAAATTCTTGTTCTATTTTCATATCAATATTATATTTTTCTTTTACTTCATCATGAACATACTCAATCAAATTACGCACATCACTTCCTGAAGCATTTTTATAATTAACAATAAAATTAGCATGCTTTTCACTGACTTTAGCTCCACCCATTTTTTTGCCCTTAAGTCCAATATCCTCAATTAGTTTGCCCGCAAAATTGCCTTCTGGATTACGAAATACTGATCCTGCTGAAGGATATTCTAAAGGTTGTGATTCTAATCTTCTAGCACGACGTTCCTTCATTACAGCCTCAATTGCATTTTTATCACCATTATTTAACTTAATAATTACTTGCAAACAAATATATCCTGGATGAGTCTGTAAAAATGAACTTCTATAATGAAAATTCATTTCCTTATTTTCTAAAGTTATTATTCTAAAATCTGGTGTTAGTACATCAACTTGCTGAACAATATATCCCATATCACTTTTATAGGCTCCGGCATTCATAAAAACCGCTCCCCCAACTGTTCCAGGTATTCCAGCAGCAAATTCCAAACCAGTAAGTCCCTTTTTAGCTGCCATTAAAGATAATTTCATAAGAGAAAAACCAGCACCAACTTGAATTTTATTTTTACCTAAAAATTTAATATCATTAAATTCGCTCAATTTAATTAAAATACCTTCATATCTTCTATCACTAAATAATAAGTTTGAGCCATTTCCAATAATTTTAAATTTAATATCTTCTTCTCTTAAAATTCTAATTAATTCTACTAAATCATTAATGTTATTAGGATACACAACACCCCTAGCAATGCCTCCCACTTTATAAGTAGTCAACTTGCTAATTGAAACATTTCTTTCAACCTTACCGATATTAGCTTTTTCTATTTTTTTTAAAACTTCATTCATTAATATTCACCCGATTAATTTTTTAATTTCATTATATATTCTAGTAGCAGAATCACTAATACCTAAACTTTTACTAGCATTTTTCATTTTTAAATAATCTTCCTTATTATCAAGTAGACTATCAATATTTTTAATCAAAATTTCTTTCGAAAATTCCTCTTCACTAACAATTTTACAAGCTCCAACTTCTTCCAATTCTAAAGCATTTTTATATTGATGATTATGAGTAACATAAGGTGATGGAACTAAAATAGATGGAATACCAATTGCTGTAATTTCCGCTATTGTTGATGCACCAGCTCTAGAAACAATTAAATCTGTATCTTTAAGTAAATTTATAAAATCATTTAAAAATGGAACAACTTTAACATTATTAGGAATAACTATTTTTTTATAATCATCATAATAATTTTTACCTGTAATTATTAAAACTTGATAATTTTTATCAGAAAAACCTGGAATAACTTTTTTTATTTTTTCATTCATTGTAGTTGAACCTAATGATCCCATAACCATAACAACTAACTTTTTAGATGAATCTAATCCATATTCTTTTTTAGCAATTTTTTTAACATCTATAATTTCTTCACTGCGAGGATTTCCTGTATAAACAGCTTTATTCTTATCAAAATATTTTAAACTGCCTGGTAAAGATACAAATATTTTATCAGCAAAATTCGATAAAAATTTATTAGACAAACCTGGTATTGAATTTTGTTCATGAATAACAATTTTACATTTTAATTTGTGAGCAGCATATAAAACAGGAGCTGTTATATATCCACCAACACCAATTACTATATCTGGTTTAAAATCCTTTATTATTTCTTTAGCTTTTTTTACAGCTCTCTTATACTTTTTTAAGACTTCAAAATTAGCGATTAAATTTTTTCTATTTAAACCACTCATTTCAATACCCTCATAATTTATACCTAATTCTGGAATAACATCTTTTTCCATTCTATCTGTTGTTCCAATATATAAAATTTCTGAACTTGAATCTTTTTCTTTTATTTTATTAATAATTGAGATAGCCGGAAAAATATGTCCGCCAGTTCCACCGCCCACAACAATAGCTCTCATCTAATCATCCCCGTTAATATATTATAACACATTACTACTTAATATTATTCAAATAAATTATACAACATACTAATAATTATGTAAACAAATTACCCATTCTAAAAATTGTGTTTTTCAATATAATATGTTAAAATTAATAAACAAGAAAAGAGGGAAAGCATGGAAACAATTGGTATTATTGCTGAATATAATCCATTCCACAATGGACATATTTATCATCTAAACAAAATAAAAGAAAAATATAAAGACTCAACGATTGTTTTAATAATGGCTGGTAATTTTACTGAACGTGGAGATGTAGCAATTATTGATAAATGGTCTAGAACAAAAATAGCAATAGAAGCAGGTATAGATTTAGTAATTGAATTACCCTTTCCATTCGCAACACAAAGCGCTGACTATTTTAGTTATGGTGCCATAACCTTACTAGAAAAATTAAAAGTTGACAAAATAATTTTTGGTAGCGAATGTAATGATATAAGCATCTTAGAAACAATAGTAGATGCCCAGCTAAATAATCCTGATTTTGATAAACTAGTAAAAATATATTCCAAGTTCGGTTATAATTATCCAACCGCATTATCATTAGCAGTTAAAGATTTAACAAATAAACAAATTACTGCTCCAAATGATCTTTTAGGAATAAGCTATATAAAAGTAATAAAACAGAATAATTATAATATTAAAGCCGAAACTATAAAAAGAACAACAAACTATCTAGACGATAAATTAAATGATAATATTTCTTCTGGTACTGCCATTAGAAAAGCTCTAAAAAATAATGAAAACATAGACAAACAAATACCAGAATTCACAAAAAAATATTTAAATAATTTACATGATATAAATGATTATTTTCCTCTTTTAAAGTACAAAATATTAACAGAAAAAGATTTATCAATTTATAATGAAGTAAATGAAGGAATTGAAAATACTTTAAAGAAAGAAATTTTTAATGCAACATCATATGAAGATTTAATTGAAAAAATAAAAAGTAAACGCTATACTTACAATAAAATATCTAGAATGCTACTACATATATTATGCAATTTTACAAAAGAAGATAAAAATAATTTTAAAGAAATAACTTACATTAGAATATTAGGATTTAATAATAAAGGTCAAAAGCATTTAAATTCTATAAAAAAGGATTTAGATATTCCTCTAATAAGTAAAATCAATCGTAATAAAGATCCAATGTTAGAATATGAAATAGAAACAACAAAAATTTATTCTTTAAGTTTAACACCAGAAAAACAAAAAGAATTAATTGAAAGAGAATATAAAAATATAAATAAAGGAGAATAATATGATAAAACAAAAAAAAGCCGGACAAGTAATTGTTATATCATCACCTAGTGGTGGTGGTAAAGGAAGTGTTATAGAAGGATTATTAAAACGAAATGATAATATGTGGCTATCAGTATCAATGACATCTAGAACCCCACGTCCTAATGACATTCCTGGTATTACATACGATTTTGTTTCAAAAGAAGAATTTGAACAAAAAATTAAAGATGGAGAACTTCTTGAATATACTAACTATGTTGGTAACTATTATGGAACACCAAAAAATAAAATTAAAGAAAAACTAAATGAAGGTATTGATGTAATATTAGAAATTGAAATTGAAGGAGCAAACAACATAAAAAAACTAATTCCTGAAGCAATATTTATATTTATCATGCCCCCTTCTTTAAAAACCCTAGCAAAAAGATTAAAAAATAGAAAAACAGAAAGCAAAGATAAAATTATTGAACGTTTCCATACAGCTTATAAAGAAATAAATGAAGTAACTAAATATAATTATGTAGTAGTTAACGATAATTTAGAAGATGCTATTGATAAAGTTGACGCTATTATAAAAGCAGAAAAATGTCGTGTTGATCGTATTGAAGAAGTATACTTAGATACAAAAGAAGAAGAAATTCATGAACTGTTAATGGATGATGATGACTTTGATAATACTAATATTACTGAAAGAATATGAAAACAGCTTTAAAACTATATTTAACAGAAATTGATAAAACTTTAAAAGAAAATAAAATTGAAAATATTGAAAAAATAAAAAGCCATCATCTAAATCAAATAGCAATTTTCCAACATGAAAGACTTATACATTTAATAGTAACTTCTTTTGTAGGAATAATAACTATTTTATTTTTATTATTTGGATTAATACTATCAAACATACTTTTATTTATTCTATTTACTTTATCTATGATTTTATTTATACACTACATATTTTATTACTATTACTTAGAAAATAATGTTCAAAAATTATATTATCAATATTGGTGCTTAGAAAAAAAATAATTCCTTTTTGGAATTATTTTTTTTATATCTTTTTCGCAACTATAATTAAATATGAATGCATTGGCTGAAAATAACAAGTTTGTAAAACTAAAATATTATCATCATTCATTACTTCAACACCTGTATCATAAATTGATTGATTCTTTAGCCAATTTAAATGACTAAAATATTCATCATCATTAAAATTCAAATTGAAATGACTTAAATCATTTTTAGCTATATAAACAGAAAATATTTCATAATGGAATTCATAATTTAAAGACTTAAAATATATATACTTGTTATCATCATAATAAGTCTTATCTAAATATTTTTCCAACATATGAAATTGCGTATTTATATTTTGCGAATTATGACCATATATAATAATTTTCTTGTCAGTTATATTAGTCCGATAATCTAAAAATTCACTGCCTAAAGTACTATATGACTTGTCAACCAAATGATCTAGATAAAATGAATTATTATTAGTATGACTAACTGGCACTTTTAAACTAGTATTTGGAATACTAAGCTCTCCAACTATTTCTTCATTATTAAAATCATTTTGATAATTTAAAACAACATTATCTTCAATAATTTTATTACCAACTGACTGATATTTAACAGAAATATCTGTACTATATTCTAAATAATCAATTGATGTGTTAAAAAAGTTAAAATAAAAACCACAAATAGCCAATGAAAAAGTAAATATTGTTAATAAATATAATTTAATATTTTTTTTCATATTTCCACCCCTAAAAGTAGTACATATAATACTATAAATATTATATTATGTCAATAAAAGGAACTTCTTAGTTCCTTTATTTTTGGCATTTAGGGCAATAATAAGTCCCTCTTCCACCAACTTTTATTTTTTCAATAATTGTTCCACAATTATAACAATTTTGTCCTTCACGACCATGAACTAATAACTCATTTTGAAATAACCCATGAACACCTTCAGAAGAAGTAAAACTTCTAATTGTTGTACCACCTAATTTAATAGCTTTTTCTAAAACTATTCTAGTATTATCAATAATTTTTTGACAATCATTAATACTAACATCATTTGCCTTTTTTAAAGGATGAATATTACTCATAAAAAGAATTTCATCATCATATATATTTCCTATTCCAGCAATAATGCCTTGATCAAGTAAAACCGTCTTTATTGGTAACTTTTTATTATGAATGCTTTCAAATAAATATTCTTTAGTTAAATTTTTATCATAATACTCTAACCCAATATCAGATAAAGGTTTAACATCATTAACAATATTTTTATCTATTAAATACATTTTTCCAAATTTTCTAACATCATGAAATCTAAAACTTACATTATCATCTAAAATAAACTCTACATGTTCATGTTTACCTAAAGCATCATCTTTATTTCTAAATGTAAATTTACCTTCCATTCTTAAATGAATTAATAAATCATAATTATTTAATTTAATATCAATCCATTTTCCTCTAGAAGTAATATCTAATATTTTTTGATTTAAAATCTTATTTTTAAATTCTACAACACTAGGTTCAGCAATAATATTATCCCAATAAACATTGCAATCGGTAATTTTTTTACCAATAATCATTTTCTGTAAATTTTTAATAACTGTAATTACTTCTGGTTTTTCCGGCATATAAATCACCACCTATTTAGCTTCATACCAATTGTCGCCTATTTCAATATCAACTTTTAATGGAACATCTAATTTAAATGTATTTTCCATTATATCTTTAACAATACTTTTAACTTCATCCAATTCATCATTTAAAACATTAAAAACCAATTCATCGTGTACTTGGATTAACATTTTACTTTTTAAATTTCGTTTATTAAACTCTTCATAAATTTCTACCATAGCTTTTTTTAATATATCAGCTGCTGTACCTTGAATTGGTGTATTTAAAGCCATACGTTCTCCACTATTACGTATCATAAAATTCTTACTATTTAATTCTTCAATAACTCTACGCCTATTCATTAACGTTTTTACATAACCATTTTTATATGCATTAGTTTTTATTTGTTCCTGAAAATCTCTAATACCAGGATATGTTTCTAAATAATTATCTATGAATTTTTTTGCTGTTGATATATCAATACCTAAATCTTCAGATAATCCAAAACTACTGATACCATACAATATACCAAAATTAACAGCTTTGGCAGTTCTTCTTTTATCCTTAGTAACTTCATCCATTGAAATATGATAAATATCAGCTGCTGTTCTAGTATGAATATCTTCATCATTAATAAAAGCATTTATCAAGTTTGTAGCATTTGACATTGATGCAAATATTCTAAGTTCAACTTGTGAATAATCACTAGACAATAATTTAGAATTATAGTCTGGAACAAAAGCCTTTCTAATCAATCTAGAATATTCAGCACGTGCAGGAATATTTTGTAAATTAGGGCTTACACTAGAAAGTCTACCCGTTCTAGTTAAGGTCTGTGTAAAAATAGTATGAATTCTGCCATCTTCTCTAACTTCCTCTTTTAATCCTACAGCATAATTAGTATATAATTTTGCCAAAGTTCTATATTCTAACACCATATCTACTATAGGATGAATAGTTCTAATCTTATCAAGAATATCTTTACTAGTAGAATATTTATTATCCTTAGACTTTTTAGGATATGGAATAGCTAAATCAACAAATAATACATTAGATAATTGACTAGGAGACATAATATTAAACTCTTTTCCTGCTTGTTCATATATCTGCTTTTCAATTAAACTCATTTTTTCCTTTAGTTCATCTTCTACAGTCTTTAAATAATTAACATCTACTTTAATACCAGTTATTTCCATATCAGCCAAAACCTTAGTTAATGGCATTTCAATATCATGAAATAATTCAGTTTGATTAGTATCATCAATATCATTCAAAAGTTTTTCTCTAGTATCATATATAAATTTAGCTTTCTTAATGCAAACATCGCTTAATACAGATTCTGAAATTTCTTTTGGCCTTTTATCTGTACCATATAAGTCTTCATAAGCATCTATATCATAATCAAAAGCTTTTGCAACAAAACTAATATCATCTTTAACAATATAATCAAGTAAATATGTAACTATCATAGTATCAAATGTTACATTATTAAATTTTATATCTAAAGAATTAAGTACTACCAATGATTTTTTTAAATCATATGTAAACTTTTCACAATCATTATTAAATATATCTTTATAATTGCTAATCTCATCTTTATTAATAAAATATCCATTTTTTCCGTCATAAATGCCAATTCCTAAAATTTCACTTTTACTATAAACTGATCCTCTAGTTTCTAAATAAAATGCAAATTTCTTAGAATCAAGTTCCGAAATTGGTCTTATTAAAATTTTTTCTTCCTTCTTCTCCTCTTTAACAAATTGTTGACTATCAACTATATATTTTTTATATAATGATCTAAATTCTAATTCCTGCAAAATAGCCCCAAATCGTTCTAAATCATAACCATTATATTTGCAATCATCTAAAGTAAAATCTAAAGGAACATTTCTATATATAGTTGCCAAATCAAAGCTCATATATGCTTTTTCTTTATCAGCTAACAATTTTTCTCTAGTTTTACCGCTAACACTATCAATGTTATTATATAAATCATCTAAACTGCCATATTTAGAAATTAAATTAATTGCTGTTTTTTCGCCAATTCCCTTAACTCCAGGAATATTATCACTAGAATCACCCATTAATGCTTTTAAATCTATCATTCTAATAGGTTCTACTTGATAAATATTTTTAAATTCTTCTCTAGTCATCATAATATGACCAGTTTGTTTTAATAATTTTACTGTTACTTCATCACTTATTAATTGTAATAAATCTCTATCACTACTAACTATAGTTGCAATAAATTGATCTTCCTCATCAACAATCTTAGCTAAAGTACCAATTATATCATCAGCTTCATAATTATCAATTTCAAAGTGCTTTATTCCCATTGAATCAAGAACTTCCTTTGCTTTTGGAAATTGAAGTTTTAATTCATCAGGCATTGCTGCTCTTCCAGCTTTATAATCATCATATTTATCATGTCTAAAGGTTTTTCCTTTATCAAAAGCAACCATTATATAATTTGGTTCCTCTTCTTTTATAATCTTATTCATCATATTAATAAAACCATATAAAGCGTTAGTAGGAAAACCTTTAGAATTCTTCATGATAACACCTTGATAAGCAGTAGCATAAAAACTTCTAAACAATAAGTTATTACCATCAACTAAAATTATTTTTTTCATATAATCACCTAAAATTTAGTATATCATAAACTTATTGTTTCAATCTACATTTAGTTGTCAATTTCAACAGCTACAACATCTGTATAATTTTGTTCCATTCTATGTAAGTGATCACTAGACATAAATAATGCTATAATAACCACAAAATAAATTGTTAATACTACTAATCCTTCCCTTAAAATTTTGTTCATTGTCATAAACCTCACTCCTTTCAACTTATACTCAAATTATACTTCGAACATTTATTCGTGTCAATAATAAATTAAAACATTTGTTTGACATTTTACACCATTGATGTTAAACTGGTTACATAAGGAGTGATAGAATGGAAAAATTAACTACTCGACAAGAATATATATTGCAAATAATTAAACAATTAGTTGCTAAAAATGGTTACCCTCCTACTGTACGTGAAATTGGTGAAAAAGCTCATTTAAATTCTCCAGCAACTATTCATTTTCACTTAACAAAACTTGAAGAAAAAGGATATATAAAAAAGGGAAATAGTAAAAACAGAACTATTGAAATATTAGTTCCTAATGAATACTTAGAAAAAGACGAAAATGTTGTAGAAGTGCCACTTCTTGGAAAGGTAACAGCTGGAACACCTATAGAAGCAATAGAAACACCAGATGAATATTTTTCATTACCTGCAAATCTTGTAAACTCAAAAAAAGAAATATTCACATTAAAAGTAAGTGGTGAATCAATGATAAATGTAGGTATATATGATGGAGATATTCTAATTGTTGAACGCACAAACACAGCAAAAAATGGTGATACAGTTGTAGCAATGAATTCTAATAATGAAGCAACTGTTAAAACCTTTTATAAAGAAAATGGTTATTTTAGACTTCAACCAGAAAACGACACAATGGATCCTATAATTTTAACTGAAGTAACTATTTTAGGTAAAGCCGTTGGATTATATAGAAAGTTCTAAACAAAAAAACTAGTATTCAAATACTAGTTTTTATTTATTAACATTTTTACTACATAACTTGCTATTAAAATTCCAGCAGAGCTCGGAACAAAAGCAGAACTTCCTAATGATTTATCAATTGTTTTTATAGGTAGTTCAGAAGACGATAAAACCATAACTTTACTTTTTATTTGGTTATCTTTAACATATTTTCTTGCAATTCTAGCTAATGGATCATTTACTGTCTTCCTAATATCAACAATTTCTAGTTTTGTTGGATCCATCTTATTACCAGTACCCATACTAGAAATAAATTTAATCTTTCTTTTTAAGCATTCATCTATAACACTTAGCTTAACTTTTATAGTATCACAAGCATCTATAAAATAATCTATTTCATAATTAAATAATTCAAAAATATTATTTTCAGTAATTTCTTTATCTATTTTTATAACAGAACAATTAGGATTAATATCTTTTATTCTTTCTTCCAAAACATCAACTTTTTTCATACCTATTGTCGATGATGTTGCAATTATTTGCCTATTAATATTTGTTTCATCAACAGTATCATAATCAACAATAATTAATGTACCAATACCACTACGAACTAATGATTCTATAACAAAGCCACCTACACCACCACAGCCTAATACTAATACACTTTTCTTACTTAATTCATTAAAATCATCCTCACCAATAATTTTAATAAATCTTGAAAATCTATGCTGCATGTCTTTCATATATTCCTTCTTCTCTATTAAATAAAGGTACTTCTTTTTTTACTAATTGTTTTGCTTTTTTTTGAGAATCAGATTGAATAAGCTGTAAAGGCCTATCATAAACTAGCTTATTAACATAACTCATTTTTGCATAAATGTCTCTATTTTCTTGAGCTAATTTATAAAATTTGCTAAGACTTCTTGCATCTTTAGTATAAAGTTGACTCATAGAATCAATCATCTGTTGCAAAGAATCTTCAGGAATAGATGTATCACTAATAACAGTACAATCAAATAAATTTAAAAATTCAAGTGAATTTGGTAAATCCATAACTCCTGCTTCTTTAAATAATTGAGGCCAACGTTCTTGATTTCTTTCTTCTAGAACAATTTGTCTAATTTTAGCAACTTTTTCATCACTGAAAACTTCATTAAGTCCAAACTTTGCCAAAGATACATATCTTCCTCTTGGTATTTTAGGTATTTCCTTTTGAATATCAATAATAGCACTACTATATAATTCATCCAAACAATTATTTACTTTATTCATAGGTAATCCAACTTCATATACATCATATCTAGATGAGTCTTTCATTTGTCTAGTAGTAACATGAAAATTACGTTTATATATAAGAGAATTATGTCTTATAAAATTAGCAACATCAATCATATTATGTGAATCACTATAACCTGATGATAAAAAACTTTTACCATTAACAATGATATCACTTTCTGAAATATCTTTTAAATTAACACCAGACTTAACTTTATCAGCCTGTTTCAATCTTAATTTTACATTTAATACTCTATTTCTATTAACTATTGGTAATACTAACATCCCTATCACCTCGTACGTGCTATTATATCATATTATAACTTTTTAGGCAACAAAAAAAGTCAGTTGGAGCGTCCTAACAAGCGATAAAACCTGTACTTTATTCCAGGTGGGTGCCCGCATGTTATCTTTAGGATTTCTACATAAATGTAGACATTCAACACCAATAACAAATATTAAGACTCCCGTATCGTTGCTTTAGTCGGTTTTAAAAGTGTCGGTCTCGCATCTTCCTGACATCTTAATTATAACATAGTACAAAATTAACATGCAATATACCAATCACCAATTTGACACTAATACATACATTAATATAGGTGAAATATATGTATTTCAATGAAAAAAAAGTGTCAATTTATTATGAAAAATATGGTTCTGGTGAAAAAAGCATTATAATACTACCCGGTTGGGGAGATACTAGGAAAACATTTTATTATCTAATAAACTTTTTAAAAGATAATTTTACTATATATATAATTGACTATCCAGGTTTTGGAAACAGTCCACTACCTAAAACTGATTTAACAATTTATGATTATGCAAATATAGTTAATAACTTTATAAAAAAATTAGAAATTACCGCCCCTATCATAATAGCTCATTCATTTGGAGGAAGAATCGCAACTATATTAACTGGGCATTATAAAGAAAAAATAAATAAACTTATTCTTATTGACGCTGCCGGAATCAAACCTAAAAAATCACTATTTCAAAAGATAAAACAATTAACATATAAAATATTAAAAAAATTATTAAAACTGCTGCCTTCAAAAGTTTCAAAAAAATTATCAAAAAAAATTACAAATATTTTTTCATCAACGGACTACTTAGCACTACCTGATAGCATGAAAAAGACTTTTAAAAACATTGTTAATGAAGATCTAAAACATTATTTAAAAAATATAGATATAGAAACATTAATTATATGGGGAAAATTAGATAAAGACACACCATTAAAAGATGGAATATATATGAATAAAAAAATAAAAAATTCAGCATTAATAGTATATCAAAAATCATCTCACTTCTCGTATTTAGAATATCCATATCTAACATACAGCATCATTTCTGAATTTCTAAAACAAAAGAACAGCTAATTACTGTTCTTTTGTTTTATATTGCTTAACAACAATTCTGCCATGATAATGAGGTGCATATATACCATTATATTGTTCACTTACCCAAACTCTAATATCATAGGCAACACTTTGATTAGGCTTTAATTCTCCTACCACTATAGGTTTATTATCTAGTGTAGCAACATTACCATCAATATTATATCTTATAAATTCTCTTGCTGTATGATAATTACTGCAATTATCAAGATCAATCATATCATCATCGTTTATAATAGCTAACTTATAATTTCTAACACTATCTGAATGATTAGTTATTTTAACTTGATGTAATTCAGTATTTAGACCTTCTTCATCTTTTAAAGGTTTAACATTAACTAAATTAATAACATCACCTAAACCATCTTTAGTTTCACTATAGTCAATATATAAATCACCACTACGTAAAGTATTATGAATAGTACCCTTTCTAACAGATGTAAAAATAAAATAACAGCAGATTCCAAAAATAAGTAAAATTATTAAAACAGAAATCATAATATATTTTTTCTCATTTTCTTTTACTTTTAAAATAACATGATCTAATTGATTAGAAGAATACTTCTTTATATCAGCTTGAGTTAAATGCTTTTTCTTAGGACTTTTTTTTAAGATTCTTTTCATAAATTTTTTATCATTCTTCCTGACATCTTTTTCCATAAAATCACCATTACTTTACTATAAATAAGTATAACATAAATTGATAAAAAATAATATAAAAAAAGAATGATAAATCATTCTTAATATTATGGGTTTAATCTATTAGGTCCTCTAAATAAGAATTGTGTTTCTTTTACACTAGGAATATCAAGTAATAACATTGTAAGTCTATCTACTCCTATAGCAAATCCACCATGTGGAGGGCAACCATATTTAAAGAACTCTAAATAAAATTTAACATCATCTTTTAATCCTTTTTCTAAAGCATTCTTTTCTATTTCTTCAGATCTATGTTCTCTTTGTGCACCAGAAGTAATTTCTACTCCTCTCCAAATAAGATCATAACCTTGTAAAACACCATTTTCATCTCTCATATGATAAAAAGCTCTTTTTTCAGCAGGATAATCAATTACAAACATAAATTCATGATCAAATTTATCTTTTGCTAATTTATATACTAATCTCTCTGCTTCAGTAGTTAAATCGTTCTTTTCACTTTCATCAATTTTATAATTATATCTTTCTTCTAACTCTTTATAAACATCTTCTAGTCTCATAACTGGGAATGGAAGTTTTGGTACAATAATATCTATTCCATATAATTCTTTTATCTTATCTCCCAATTCCTCTTTTAAATGTTCAAGACCATAAGCTAACATTTCAGCTTCTAAATTCATAACATCATGAAAACTATCTATATATGAAAATTCAACATCAAAAGAAGTAAATTCTGTAGCATGTCTAGAAGTATTTGAATTTTCAGCTCTAAAGCAAGGAGCAACTTCAAATACATTGCCAAATCCCGCAGCAATAGCCATTTGTTTATAAAATTGTGGTGATTGTGCAAGATATGCTTTTCTGTCAAAATATTTAACTTCAAAAACTTCAGCACCTGATTCACTAGCAGCACCTAAAAATTTAGGTGTATGAATTTCTGTAAAGTCTTTGCTATATAAAAATTCTCTCATATATTTTATTAAAGTACTCTGAATTTTAAACATAAAATTATTTTTTTCATTTCTTAAATCAATAAATCTATAATCAAGTCTAGTATCCAAATTAACATTTTCTAAATCTTTATAATTAAATGGCAATTCATCAAGACTACTACTTGTAATAACAATATCAGATGGAATAATTTCCATACCATTTAATTTTACATTAGGGCTTTCCATTATTTTGCCAGTAACTTTTATTGTACTATTTACAGTCATTGAATCTACTAATTTAACCATTTCAGCGTTAGACTCTTCGCTCTTCTCAATTGTTATTTGAATCTTACCAGTGCTATCTTTTAGTACAATAAACTGTACCCATTTTAAATTTCTTATTTCATCAACAAAACCACTAACAACACATTCTTCATTAAAGTGATTTTTTAATTCACAAATTTTAATACTTTTCATACATCCTCCTATTAATGACAGCTGCAATTATTTTCGCAACATCCTTCATCACCATTATGACAATGACACTCACTATCAACACCATGACAACCACAATCACATTCATCATCATCTAAGTCGCTATTTAATTTTTCATCTAAATAATAAATTAAAGCATCTAAACTAATAATTTCTTCCTCTTTTGTCTTATTATTTTTTAACTTAACTTCATTATTATCTAAATCTTCACTATTAAGTATTGCTACATACTTAGCATTTAATCTATCAGCTTGTTTAAACTGTCCCTTTAAACCTCTACCAGTATATTCAGTTTCAACTATAAATCCAGCCATTCGTAATTCTTGAGCTAAATAAGCAGCATATTTTTTTTCTTCTTCATTTACATACATTAAAAATAAATCTATATTTTCTACAATAGGTAATTTTATTTCTTCTAATTCCAAAGCTTTTACTAATCTTCCAATTCCACATGCAAAACCAATACAAGCAGTTTCAGGTCCATCAAGCTGTGATACTAAACCATTGTATCTTCCTCCACCACCTAATACATTATTAGATCCGAATCCTTCAACTTTTGCTTCTATTTCAAAAACTGTATGATTATAATAATCAAGTCCACGTACAATGCCAGGATTTATTTCATAATTGACTTGCATTATATCTAAATATTCTTTAACTTTTTCAAATCTTTCTTTACTAGAATCATTTAAATAATCAATAGTTCTTGGAGCATTTTTAAAATAATCCTTTTCACAATCAACTTTGCAATCTAAAACACGTAATGGATTTTTTTCTAATCTAATTTGACAATCTTCACACATATCTTCAATATGAGGTTTAAAATAATCAATTAAAACTTTTCTATAATTATCTCTTGATTCTTTATCCCCTAAAGAATTAATATTAACTTTTATTTCTTTTAAACCTAACATTTTATAAATATTAACTGCTAAAGAAATAATTTCAGCATCACATAGTGGATCATCACTACCTAAAATTTCCATTCCAAATTGTGTTAATTCTCTATCTCTACCACTTTGTGGTCTCTCATAACGATACATTGTTCCATTATAGTAAACTTTCACTGGTTGAGTAGCATCACCATACATCTTATTCTCAATATAGCTTCTAACTACACCAGCTGTTCCTTCAGGTCTTAATGTAATTTTTCTTCCACCTTTATCTTCAAAATCATAACTTTCTTTTGAAACAATATCAGTATTTTCACCTATTCCTCTATGAAATAATTCAGTAGCCTCAAAAATAGGTGTACGAATATAATTATAATTATATTTTTCCATCGTAGCATCAATTATACTTTCAACATATTTCCATACTTTTGCTTCTCTTCCATAAATATCATTGCAACCCTTTTGCTTTTGTATCATTTTATCCCTCCTAAAAAATAAAAAAGGTAACCCCAAAGGACGAATTAAATTCGTGGTGCCACCTTATTTTCTACTCTTAAAACCTATATCGCAGTACCGCTTCCATTATTTAGGATGTCTTTAATTCGTTAATAATAAATATTTTCACCAAACATATTCTCTCTTAAAATATTAATCGAATCTACTCTTTCCCAAGAAGATATTCCTATTATAACCTATATTTATAAATTTAACAATCACTTTTTTACTAAACAATTATTAAAATTACTATAATATAAACTAAACCCTTTTTGTTTTTACTTTATCTATTCCTTTTTCTAAATCTTTTTTATAAAAATTATAAGTTGTTCGTAAAAACAAATAACATGGCAACGCTATAACTATTCCTATTAATCCTGCCAAAGTGCCTCCTACTGAGACAGCCATTATTGTAATAAGTGGGTTAACATCATTTGTTTTACCATAAATTTTTGGTGAAATTAAATACCCATCCAATTGTGGGAAAATAAGACATATAATGATTGTCCCAATTAAAACTGGTGTAGATACAACACTTGCCATAATAATTGCAATTATATTGGTAATTAAACCACCAAAATATGGAATAATTGTTGTAATTGAAGCAAGAATACCTAAAATCAACCAGTTTGGATGACCAATAATTAAGAATAATATGCTATATTCAAATAATTGAATAATCATAAATATACCTAATCCCTTTAAATAATTAGTAATTTCAATATCTAAGCATTTTACATATTTAAGACATCTTTTACCTACAGATGAAAATATCTCTTTAAACCAGTTTCTAATCTTTGGCATATCTATCATAAAATAAATGAATCCCACAAATCCTACAATAAAGTTACTAACAAAACTAAGTGACCATGATAGAAATCCCATTGTTGTTGAAGAAATCATATTACCTATATTACCTATAGCAGTATTTAAATAATCTGTTAATTTTATTTCAAAATTCCATAAATTAACATTAAATTTAGTACCTATATTTTGTATAACATCACCAAGCATACCAACTAATAATAATAGCTGATCATAAATCATTGGCAACATAATAGCAACCAAACCACCAAATATAAATATTATAGCGAATAATACAATTACAACTCCAAAGCCTCTTTTTATTCCCTTCTCCTCTAACCATTTTATTAAAGGATTAATTGCATATGCAAAAACAAATGCAACAATAAAAGGTGCCATAACAGAAGCAATCTTTATAAAGATTCCCCACCAGACACCAACATTTGTAACCGCAATATATAAAAGTGCTAAAAAAGCAGTAATATTTATTACTCGATAATTTAATTTATTAGAAAACATTAAATCACCTCTCAAGTAGAATAGTAGTTGGGCCAATATTAGTAATATTAACTACCATATCAGCACCAAATATACCTTCTTCTACATTTACATATTTTTTTAATTCTTCATTAAACATTTTATAAAGTTTTTCTGCTTCACTATTTTTCATAGCATTAATATAGCTTGGTCTATTGCCTTTTTTACTATCAGCATACAACGTAAATTGCGATATTGAAAGAACACTACCACCATAATCTAAAATACTTCTATTCATAACTCCATCATCATCAGGAAATATACGTAAATTAACAACTTTTTTGGCCAAATATTTAATTTGTTCCTCAGTATCACCATCAGTAAACCCAACTAGTAAAACTAATCCATTATCAATTTTACCAGTAATATTGTTTGAAACAGTAACAAAAGATGAACCACTTCTCTGTACTAACACTCTCATCGTATTATCCTCTCTACTCTGTCTACATAAGTATTTTTATTGATAGCTAAAATTACCTTATTTAATTGATCAATTCCAGTAACATAACAACTAATTTCATAACTAATATTATCAATCTTATTTATCATTTTAACTTCATCAATACTAACATTAAGTAAAGATATAGATTGCATAAGTTCAATCATATGATTATCAGAAGTATTAGTATAAATAACTAACGTAGTTAGATAACGCTTGTTAACATTTGAATTCCAAGCAACTTCTAAAATCCTATCTTCCAAAAAAGTAACATTATGGCAATTAATTCTATGAACACTTATACCATTTCCTTTAGTAATATAACCTACAATTTCATCACCATATACTGGATTACAGCAATTAGCTAAATTAACTTTTACTTTATCAATTCCACTAACAATAATATCTGCATCAACATTAGTACTAGAAATTTTAATATTCTTTGGTACTAACTTTTCTGGTTTTTCAATTATATTAATGACTGAACCAACAGTAACTTTACCATTACCAACCATTAAATAAATTTCATCCAAGTCATTAGCTTTTATATTTTCACAAATTTCTTTAATATTTTTATCTGAAAAAAATTCACTAAATACTAATTTTCTTTTTCTAAGTTCTTTTTCTAAATTATATTTACCACGTTCAATATAAATTTCTCTTTCATTCTTAGTAAAGAAACTTTTAATCTTATTTCTAGTTTGAGTAGATTTAACCATATTAATCCACTCTTTTGAAGGCGTAGAACTTTTATTAGTATTAATTTTGACAATATCATTATTTTGTAATTCATAGTCAAGTGGAACTATACTATTATTAACAATAGCGCCAACCATAGTTTCTCCAACTTTAGTATGAATTTTATAAGCAAAATCTATCGGTGTTGAACCTTTAGGCAATTCAATAACGTCCCCTTTAGGAGTAAATGTATATATATTATTACCATTAAGAAGCTCATCCTTAACACTATTTACAAAATCTTCGTTACTCATTTTGTCTCTTGATAAATCAATAATAGATTTAAAAAATTGTAATTTTTGTTCTGTAGTATTTAAAGATGCTGCTTTTGATGAATTACCATTTTCCTTATAAGCCCAATGTGAAGCAATACCATTTTCAGCTACTTCATCCATATCATGTGTTCTTATCTGAATTTCAAATAAATATCCATCAACTCCAAATACAGTAGTATGTAAAGATTGATACATATTAGGTTTAGGCATAGCAATATAGTCTTTAAAACGTTTTGGTAATGGTTTGAATTTTGAATGAATAATTCCAAGAGCTAAATAACATTCTTGTTCAGTATCAACTAAAATTCTAATAGCTAACAAATCATATATATCACTAAATTTTTTACCTTTATCAAGTTTATTATAAATACTAAAAATACTTTTTGCTCTACCTTTAATTTCATGTTTTATATGATGATCATTTAATAAATTAGAAACATCATTCTGCATATCAAACACAGTTTTATCTCTTTCTAATTTAGTTTTATTAAGTTTTTCAACTATATCATAAAAAACATCAGGTTTTAAATAGCGTAAAGATAAATCTTCTAGCTCACTCTTAATCTTATGTATACCTAAATGATGAGCAATAGGAGCAAATATATCTAAAGTTTCCTTTGCTTTTGCCTTTTGTCTATCTTCTGGCAAAGCCCATAAAGTTCTCATATTATGAAGACAATCTGCTAATTTAATTATTATAACTCTTGCATCTTCACTCATACCAACTATTATTTTTTTATAATAGTCAATCAAATACTCATTTTCTGTAGAGAAATTTATTCTGCTAAGCCTAGTAACACCATTAACCAATTTAGTAATACTATCACCAAATTCATCTCTCATTTCATCAATTGTACAGTCACAATCTTCTAAAACATCATGTAACAGTCCAGCAGAAATTGTTTCATAATCAGCATAAATTTCTGCTAGAATCAAAGCTACATTCATTGGATGAATTATATAAGCTTCACCACTCTTACGAGTTTGCAAAGCATGTTTTAAATAAGCAAAATCATAAGCCTGTTTAATTACATTGATTTGTTCCTCATCTTCAATATACGCTTTTACTTTTTCTAATATATCTTCAAAAGTAATTTTATCAAATTTAGACGTAGGAACCATCTCCCCTCTAACAGTTTATTCCTTTTATTTTCTTTTCTTCAAATTCATCAGTATATATTCTTTTTGGTTTTCTTGCTTTACCAACATATTTCTTTTCTAATGAATAAAATAATGATGTAGCAATAAATATAGAAGAATATGTACCAGCTGTTAATCCCATTAACATAGCAATATTAAATGTTAATATTTCTCTTGATCCTAAGAAAATCAAAGCAATAACTGGAACTAATGTTGTAATAGAAGTAAATATTGTACGACTAAATGTTTCTTGAATACTTTTATTACAAATTTCATATAATTTTTCTTTTGTAAATTTCTTATCATCTTTATTTTTTAAATTTTCTCTTATACGATCAAATGTGACAATTGTATCATTTATTGAATAACCAATAATTGCTAATACTGCTGCTATAAACATAGATGATACTTCTAAATGAAATATTCCAAATAAAGCTATCATTAATGCAACATCGTGTAATAATGCAACAACACCAGAAACTGCATAATTAAACTTAAATCTAACTGATACATATAAAATAATACCAATTAAAGCAATAAGTACTGCAAATATTGCATTCTTAACTAATTCTTTTTTAACCACATTAGAAACAACACCAATACTTACTTTAGCATCATATTTATTTTCAAAATAAACATTTGTAGCTTTAACTTGTTCACCATCTAATGCTTCATCAATTCTAATAACTGACTCTTCATCGCCAATAGTTATTTCACTATCCTTTAAACTTAGAGATTTTAAATCTGCTTTTAATTCTTTTTTAGTTAATTGTTCCTCTGTTGTAATAGTAATATCAGTACCAGATTTATAATCAATACCCAAGTTTAATCCACATAAGAATATAGTAATAGTACCAACTACTATTATTATTATAGATACTCCTGCAAATAATTTTCTATTCTTTAAAAAATCAATTTTTTCAAAAGGAACTTTACTAATTTTTTCACCTTTAGAAACATTTGGAATATCTTTTTTATTTACACCAATAAATAACTTTGTTTTGTCATTAAAATAATCAGTTTTAACAAAAACCTGTAATAATATTCTTGTTAAGAATACCATTGTAAACATTGTTACAAGAACAGTAATTATTAACATAGTTGCAAATCCTTTAATACTTGATTCACCAAATATAAACATAATAATTGCAACTAACAATGTTGTTAAGTTACCATCTAAAATTGCGCTAAAACTATTTTTAACACCTTCTCTAAAAGCAACTGGTAAACTTTTTCCTTTATACATTTCTTCTTTTATTCTAGAAAAAGTTATAACATTTGAATCAACTGCCATACCTATTCCTAATACTAAAGCAGCAATACCAGGAAGTGTTAAAACACCACCAATCAACCAAAATACTAAGAATACTAAGAATGTATACATAAGCATTGAAATTGTTGATATTAAACCAGCAAAATGATAAATAAACATTAAAACTAATCCAATAACTAAAACACCAATAATACCAGCTAATAATGTTTTTTGTAATGTATCATCACCAAATGATGCTCCAACTGTTTTACTAGATAATTCACTTAATTTACTTGGAAGAGAACCACTATTAATTAAATCAACTAAATTAGTAACTTCATCTTCTGTAAAACTTCCTTGAATAATAACATCGCTAGCAAAACCTTGAGAAACTGTAGCAGCACTTAAACAATTAGATGAATCAGTACCACACATATTTCCTTCTCTTGAAAAACTATCAGTCATTTCATTAAAATCTAACCAAATAACTAACATATTCTTTTCATAATCTTTTACTGAATTGGTAACTTGATAAAATTTATCCTTATCCTTAACAGTTAATAATACTGCCGGTTTTCCTGCAGAATCTTGACTAACCTTAGCACCACCAGCTTTTAAAACATCACTAGTCATTAACAAATTATCATCAACATCTCTAAAAGATAAAGATGCAACTGTTGATAATTGAGTACGAGCTTGTTCAGGATCAGTAACACCAGCTAACTTAACTCTAATCTTATCATTACCTTCTAAGATAATTTCTGGCTCACTAACACCCAAGCTATCAATTCTTTTACTTAAAGTCTTATATGTAGCCATTAATTTTTCTTTATTCATAGCAGAACCATCTACTGATTCAACTTTATAAAGAATTTCAAAACCACCTTGTAAATCTAAACCAAATTTTAAATTTTTAAAAAGTGGTACAAAAGCAAATCCTATAGCAGTAACAAGCATAATTAAAATCACTGCAGTAAAAATTGCCTTCTTTTTACCTCTACTCTTTTTGTTTACTTTTTTCATGCAAATTCACCTCATAAAATTTCTAAACTACTATCAAAATGATGTGTTCCATAAATCTGTTTTAAATACTCATAAATATCATAATTATTAGATGTTAATATATCATCTACAATATCTGAAAGCATTAAATTTTTAGAATTAAGCCATTTAGTTTGTATTAAATAATTCCAAACATCCATTTCCTTAATATTTCTATATCCTAGTCTTCGAAGTTCACTTACTTTTGCTCGTAATGCTGGCCCAACTCGCTCATAAAGTTCTTCTTTACTAGAAAATTCAAAATCCATCATAGACTCACATCCTTCTGAACCAATTTAATTATATCTAAAAACCAAATAATTTGAAAGTAAATTTATAGAATTTATTTATTTTTAAACAAAAAAGATGAAATTAATCATCTTTTTTAGCTCTAGGAAAACTATTATAATAAACTTCCTTAAGTCTGTCAGTAGAAACATGCGTATAAATCTGTGTTGCACTAATACTTTCATGTCCCAATAATTTTTGAACTGTTAATAAATCGCAACCTTCATTTAACAAATGAGTTGCAAAACTATGTCTAAGCACATGAGGTGAAATAGACTTTGTTAAACTTGTTTTTTTTATAATTTGATCAAGTACATATCTAACACCACGTTCAGTTATTTTTTCACCATTATTATTTAAAAATAAATAACTATTATTATTTTTATTTAACTTTTTATATCCATCGTTTAAATACAATAATAAACTTTCCTCACAATAATCACCATAAGTAACTTCTCGTTCTTTATTGCCTTTTCCTAAGACTATTATCCTTCTACTACCTCTATCAATATCAGAAACTTTTACATTTACCATTTCACCAACACGAAGACCAGTAGCATATAGCATTTCTAATATTAATCTATCTCTCTGTCCTAAAGAAGTTCTTAAATCTGGAACTTTAAATAATTCTTCCAATTCGTTATATTCAAAATATCTAGGTAATTTTTTATCTTTTTTTAAGCCATTTACCAACAAAAAAACATTACCATGAATATACTCCATACTAGACAAATATTTATAAAAACTTCTTAATGCACTAAGCTTTCTATCAATAGATGAATTATTATTATCCCTACAATCTTTTAAATGCATCAAATAAAATCTTAAATCACTATATTGAACATCCAAATAATTTAAATTTTCACTCTTCAAATAATCTAAGTACTCCAAAATATCTCTTTTATAATTATCTATAGTATATGAAGAATAATTTTTTTGAAATTTCAAATAGTCTAAATATTCCTCAACATATTTCATTATTTTTTACCTTTTCCAGTCTTAGAAACAGTAGGAGGAATTAAACCCATCTTTTGTGCCTCGTGCTCATGAGCATATATATCATCTGCACTAAATAGATTAAACATTTTATCATAGTCAATTTCTCCAGACTCTCCAACTGAAGTTTGATATATATATTCTACTGTCGGATCAACTATAGGTTCCCATCTCAATCTTTGTTCTTCAGCCATCAAACGATAAGCTTCGTCTTTATCTAAAATTTCTTCTCTCTTTTTTTGTTTATAATCCTGCTCCCAAACCATTACAGAGCGTAAATTATCATATTTACAACACTGATAATAAAGACTCGCCGATAATTTTTTCTTTCTACCTGCAATAATTTCAAACCGTTGTCTATTATTTTTCTTTTTTCTATAATTATTACCACATTTCTTTTTTAGTGATTTTTCTTCACATAAATTACTATAATAAGCAGATAATATATCTTTTATACTCCCAGGAAGAATATCACAAGATAATAAATCTTCACGAGAATCTTTATATTTTAAGCGGTTTAAAATATGATTAGAAAATTCTTTTATTTCATCACCAAATTCATTCAAATAAACGTCTCTTCGCTTGATTCCTTCTTTTCTTTTTTGTATTGCTAATTCAGCACTCTTTCTTAATAAATTATTATTAAATATCGGCACATAAGTAGTTATCTTATCACCACGACAACTAGCTATTCTCAAAGTTTTATCTGAAAACTCAAACTCATCATCAACAACACTATTTTTCTTTAAAAATTCACAAAATCTAGATATATCCTTCATGCTAGAAAACATTAAATCAATTTCAGCCAAAGAAAAATCAAATCTAGATTCATCATTAACAGGTAATATTAATGGACCAGATACATTATTCATATCATCAAAAAAACTATATTGATTTATTCCATTAGATCTATACTTTCTTGATAATGAATAATATTTTTTCATTTCTTGAATATCGGATAACCATATTTGATAGCTCACATATATCACGTCCTCAAAAAAAGTATAACAAATTTATATTTAAATAACAAGTTAACAAAAAAAAGAAGTATATTTACTACTTACTTCTTCTTTTTTCTCCAGTACTATTATTTAAATTAAAAGTTTCAATAACTTTATTACCATATTCATCTTCAGAACAAAAATATTTCAAACCTAATGAAGAATTTACATAAACAATATCCGATAAATAATCGCCCCTAGAACCACATTCATATTCTATATCATAATTACTTAAAATATCTTCACCAGCAAAATTTTCTAAAATAGAAGTGAATGATTCAATACCAAGTCTATGATATTTTTGATAATTACCAATTATGTAATTTTCAGATACTAAAAAAGTTTCCCTATTTTTACCATCAAAATAACTCTCTCCCATTTTTTGTAATTCGCTAATCATTTCAGAAGTATCAAAACCATCTTTCCAATTAACAACACCAAGAATTAAAGGATGATCTCCTTTGAATAACCCTATTTGACCATCTTTTATATTTAATAAACCATCATGTATCATAAAAGAATTAAAAACATCTACTGCATATAGTTCTACTTCGTCATCACTTAAAACAAGTTCTGAAGAATATCCACCAATTCTATCATTCATATAACAAAAATTAACCATTGATTTAACTATTTGCCTAGCATCTTCTATACTTAATTCACCAATTTTATTAGCCTTTTCACAAATATCTTTGATAATTAAACTATCCTTCTCAGATAAATTTATTGCTATAGAATCAGCATTATCTAAAGATGACTTTTCCATATTTTCCATAAACGTCAACTCCTATTATTAATTATAGCATAAAAAAAGAAGTATTTCTACTTCTTATAATCACATTCACTACATTTTATTTCATTATTTTTTTCAACTAAATACTTACCACATTCTGGGCAAATTTCACCAGTTGGCTTATCCCATGTAGCAAATTTACATTTAGGATAATTATTACAACCATAGAATATTTTATTTTTTCTTGTTGTCTTTTCTACTATTTTACCATCACACAATGGACAATCCATTATTTCTACTTCTTGTTTCTTTTCTTTCTTAGGAATATATTTACACTCTGGATAATTAGAACAAGCCACAAATTCACCATAACGTCCTTTTCTTATTACTAAAGGATTACCACATTCTGGACAAACTTCTCCTGTTTCTTCAGGTGCTTTCTTTTCCATATCACTAAATGCATTTTCTACCCTTGGTTCAAATAATTTATAAAATTTCGCTAACACTTCATTCCAAATTAATTTATTATCAGCAATCTTATCCAAATCATCTTCCATATCCTTAGTATACTCAACATTTATTAAATCACTAAAAAATTCTTGCAATTTATCTGTAGTATCAATACCCATTTGAGTAGGTTTAAATTTCTTATCTTCTAAAACAACATAATCTCTTTCTTTGATTGTATCTATTGTTTTAGCATAAGTAGATGGTCTACCTATTCCTAATTCTTCCATCTCCTTAATAAGTTTTGCTTCACTATATCTAGCAGGAGGTTTAGTAAAATGTTGTTCTGAAACAACATCATCAGTTGTATATTCTTCTCTTTCCTTTATCTCAGGTAAAATTCTATCTTCACTAGATTCATAATCGCTATATACTTTTAAATAACCATCAAAAATTAATATTTGGCCTGTTGTCTTAAATTTATAATCATTATTATCAAATATAATTGTTGTCTGATTAACTTTTGCATCAGACATTAATGAAGCTAATGTTCTCTTATAAATTAAACTATATAATTTAAATTCATCACTAGATAAATATTTTTTTATTTTATTTGGTTCTCTATTAATACTTGTAGGTCTAATACCTTCATGAGCATCTTGAACATTATCAGTTTTTTTACTAGATTTTACATAACCTATATATTCTTCACCATAATTTTCTTTTATATATGCCATAGCTGGTTTAACAAAATCATCAGATAAACGTACAGAATCTGTTCTCATATAAGAAATAAGTCCCACAGTTTCATTTTCCAAATCAATACCTTCATATAGTTTTTGAGCTATACTCATAGTTTTTTTAGCTGGAAATCCTAATTTTGTTGACGCTTCTTGTTGTAAAGTTGAAGTAATAAATGGAAATTTACTTTTCTTACTTTTTTCTTTTGACTCAACACTGTCAACCACATAAACATTATCAATGCTATTTAATACTTTATTAGCATCTTCTTCACATTTTAATTCAATATCTTCATCTTTATATTTAAAAAGTTCTGCTTCATATTCAGAAAATTTAGCTGTAATAGTCCAATATTCTTCTGGTATAAAAGCTTCAATTTCTCTTTCACGGTCAACAATTAATTTTAAGGCAACGCTTTGTACTCTTCCAGCACTCTTTGCCCCTATTTTACTTTGTAATAATTTTGATAATCTAAATCCTATAATACGATCTAATATTCTTCTAGTCTCTTGACTCTTAACTAAATTATCATCAATAACTGTAGGATTATTAATTGCATCAATTACTTTATCATGCGTAATTTCATTAAATAAAACTCTCTTATAGCCTTTATCCTTTATCCCCAAAGCATCCTTTAAATGCCACGCAATTGCTTCTCCCTCACGATCAGGATCGCTTGCTAGATAAACAAAGTCACTATCTTTTACATCTTTCTTTAATTCTTTTATAACACTACTTTTGCCTTTTATAGGTACATAGCTAGGAACAAATCCATTATCTATATCGACACCTAATCCATATTTACCACTAGTCGCCAAGTCGCGAATATGTCCCTTAGATGAAACAACTTTATAATCACTACCTAAATACTTTTCAATAGTTTTACTCTTACTAGGGCTTTCCACAATAACTAATTTTTTTCCCATTTAATCCCTCCATCAAAAATACTTATACATACTTTTTTTAATTTTGTCAAATCATAAAATAAAACCTTTTATTAATTTTACACTTAAAATAATAATTTTATACATTATAAAAAAAGAATTATGTTCTATTTTTCATAATTCTTTACAGGTCCATAAGATTTTCTATGTTCTTTTATTATTCCATATTTTTTTATAGCTTCCAAATGTTCCTTTGTAGGATAACCTTTATTTTTCTTAAAATTATATTCTGGATGTATTTTATCAAGTTCATACATCATTCTATCTCTTGTTACTTTAGCTATAACAGATGCAGCACTAATAGTTATACTTTTTAAATCACCTTTTATTATAGAAGTTGTAGGAATATCTATATCTAAGGGCATAGCATCAATTAAAATATGTTCTATTTTTGATTTATTTTTACATTCATCTATTGCCTTCTTCATAGCAAGCTTAGTAGCTTCGTAAATATTAACCTCATCTATTTTCTTTTCATCAATTATTCCTATACCAATTCCTAAAGCCTGTTTTTTTATCTCTTCATAAAAGTAATCTCTTTTCTTTTCTGATAATTTTTTAGAATCAGTAAGTCCATCTAAATTAAATTGATCAGGTAAAACTACGCAAGCTGCTACAACAGGTCCAACTAAAGGACCTCTTCCTACTTCATCAACACCAGCTATATAATTAATTCCATTACTCTTTAATTCTCTTTCATATTGATAATTATCGAATTCCATTAAATCAACTCCAAAACTTCAATTTATTTCAATCTATCAAAAGTAATAGGTCCAAAATAACCATTTTTAAAGTCCCTAATGATAATATTAGAAACCTTTTCATAGTCTGCAACACCACCACGAGATAATGCGCCTCTCTTAGCTGCTATAATATCATACACTTCTACTAAATCTTCATCCAATTCTAATATTCCATAACGATTTTCTAATCTATCAGGATATAATTCATACAATTTACGTAAAATAAATGTAGCTATTTCATCAGAATTTAAAATTTCTTCTTTAATAGAAGATAAACAAGCTAATATATGAGCAGCCTCTTGATCATCCATCTTAGGCCATAAAATACCAGGAGTATCTAATAACTCAATATCCTTATTAATTCTTATCCAACTAAGACTCTTAGTAAATCCTGGCTTATTACCAACACCAGCAGATTTTTTACCGACTAATCTATTTATTAAAGTACTCTTACCAGCATTAGGAACACCTATTATTAATGCCCTTGCTGCTCTTTCCTTCATACCCTTAGAAATTCTTTTTTCATTTTCTTCTTTCATTAATTCCATAGTAGTATTAATAATTTTATTTACATTTAAACCACTCATTAAATCTACAGGAATAACTTTATAATTTAAATCTTCATAATATTTTATAATTTTATTAGTTTCTTCTTTATCACATAAATCGTATTTAGTCATAACTAATATCTTAGGCTTATTTTTAATTAAATCATCTATATCAACAATTTTAGAAGAAAGTGGCATTCTAGCATCTACAACTTCATATACTACATCAATCAAATTAAGCTTTTCACCAATTTCTCTTTTTGTCTTAGCCATATGGCCAGGGTACCAGTTAATTACTTTATTATCATTATAACCTTTAACATTATCAGTCTTAGACATAATATCACTCCTCAAAATCACATAAATTATAACATAATTCAAAGAAAAAAGATAGATTCAAAAATCTATCCCCAAAATAAATGTAACCGATAAATTGTAATTTATATACTTTTTAATATTGAATCTATATCTCTTTTTATTAATGATTGCATACTCTCTTTATATTTGCCTATATCTAATTGCTTTAATTTTTTTTCTATTTTATTAGATAACTCAGGTTTGTATATTAAGATTAAGTTTAATTTATCTAAACATTGTCGTACTGATGTACTTGTATCATCATCTAATTCATTTAAAATTAAATCAATATTATTTTCTATCATATTATTGCAATCCCATTTAGCTAAAGCACAAATTAATCTAAAAGCTCTAACTCTTACAAATGTCTTATCATTTTTTAACATACATAAAAAAACATCAAAATAATTATATAATTCATCGGATTCCGTTGTTTCTATTTCTAATTCAATCAAATTATTATATGCAATTTTATCATCTTTATCATATAACTTTTTTATTTTATCGTTCATATAATCAACTCCACAAATTGTAATTTAT
>JAZQNW010000013.1:0-150112 GCA_045627525.1 Bacilli bacterium | reverse complement strand
ATTTCTTGGTAACGATAGCAAGTGGGGTACACCTGTTCCCATCCCGAACACAGAAGTTAAGCCACTTAACGCCGACGATAGTGAATGCGAAAATAGGAAGTTGCCAAGAATTTTTTTTTGCCTAAAAAATAAAGACAACTTTACAATAAAAATTGTCATATGAGTTGTATAACCTTTATTTTTTGATATAATAATTAGTAGGTGATAAGAAATGGATTATAAGATTACAACATATTCAGAGCAAGAAACAGTTGAATTAGCACAAAATATTGAATCAGAAAAATTTCCTAATATGGTTATTTGTTTAATGGGGGATTTAGGAACAGGAAAGACAGTATTTACTAAAGGATTTGCGCAAGCAATGGAAATAGATGAAGAAGTTACTTCTCCAACATTTAATATAATTAAGGAATATACAACAGGAGAATTACCATTATTTCATATGGATGTATATCGTTTAGATGGTAAAGTAGAAGATTTGGGTATAGAAGAATATTACACAAAAAAAGGCGTAACCATTATAGAATGGGCAGATATGATTACTGACTACTTACCAGATAAGCGTTTAGATATAAAAATTAGAACTTCTGATGAAGATGAAGATAAAAGAATTATTACATTAATTCCACATGGTAAAAAATATGAAGAATTAGTAGAGGCGATTATATGAAAATACTATATATAGATACATCGTCAAGTTATCTATATACAGCCATTTCAGATAATGGTTCTTTATTGTGTGAAATAAAAAAAGAATTTGGTCATAATCTATCAGAAATGGCATTACCACAAATCGTTTCAATGTTTGAAAAAAACAGTTTAACAGCTAAAGATATAGATAAAATAATTGTTGTTAATGGTCCAGGTTCCTTTACAGGAATTAGAATAGGTATAACAATTGCCAAAGTATATGCTTGGAGTACCAAAATACCAATAACAACAATTTCATCTTTAGAAGCAATGGCAATTTCATCAGACTCAAAGGAATGTAAAGTTCCAATGATTGATGCTAGAAGAAATTACGTTTTTGGAGCCATATATGATGAAAATAATAATGAAATTTTCAAACCAAAACATCTTCCTATTAATGAATTACTAGAAGTATTAAAAGGTAAAAAATATAAAATTATAACAAATGATGAAATAGATATTGAAGGACAAAAAGAAAAATATAATCCTGATTTATTAAAAATAATAAATACTTTTAAAGATAAAAAAAATATAAATCCACATTCTATTAATCCAGAATATTTAAAATTAACGGAAGCCGAAGAAAATAAATTATTATGATAATAGAATTAACCTTAGAAAATCTTAATGAATTAACAAATGATTTTTTATCTTTGAAAACAGTAAAAGAAGAATTAAATAAAAATCCATTTGGTAAATATTTAATTTATAAGGAAAATAATCAAGTTATTGGTTATTTATATTACAGCGATATATATGAAAGAGCAGAAATTAATCAAATAGAAATAGAAAAAAGTCACAGAAATTGTGGAAAAGCCAGCAATCTGTTAGAAAAAATGATTAACATTGTGGAAAAAGATATAACACTTGAAGTAAGAAAAGACAATTTTCCAGCTATTAATTTATACAAAAAATATAATTTTGAAGAAAGAGCCATTAGACAAAAATATTATAATGGTATAGATGGAATATTAATGGAAAGAAAAAATATATCGTTAAAGTAATAGAAAAGAGTGAAGTATATGAAAGATATGTATATATTAGGAATCGAAAGTAGCTGCGATGAGACAAGTGCATCCATTGTAAAAAATGGTACAGAGGAAATTGCAACAGTAATTTCATCTCAAATAGATATCCATAAAGATTATGGTGGTGTTGTCCCAGAAATAGCTAGTAGACAACATGTAAAAAATATAACAATGGTTTTAGAAGAATGTATGGAAAAAGCTAATATGAGTATGGAAGATATTGATGCCATAGCAATTACATATGGTCCAGGATTAATAGGTTCACTTTTAATAGGACTAGAAGCAGCTAAAACACTATCATTTATTTATCAAAAACCATTAATACCTGTTCATCACATAGCAGGTCATATCTACGCTAATAGTTTAGTGAAAGAATTAAAATTCCCATTACTTGCTGTAGTTGTAAGTGGTGGTCACACAGAGTTAGTTGAAATGAAGTCACACTATCAATTTAATAAACTAGGTGGAACTTTAGATGATGCTATAGGAGAATGTTATGACAAGGTTGCAAGGGTAATTGGCTTAGAATATCCAGGCGGACCAAAAGTTGATAAACTGGCAGCTGTAGGGGAAAAAAATTATAAATTGCCAATTCCATTAAAAGATGATAGTTATAATTTTTCATTTAGTGGATTAAAAAGTGCAGTTATAAATTTGGCCCATAATGAAGAACAAAGAGGAAATGAATTAAGAAAAGCAGACCTAGCTGCATCTTTTCAATCCGTGGCAATAGAAGCAATTATGTTAAAAGTGAAAAAAGCTATAATTGAAAATAAAATAAAAACAGTTATAGTAGCAGGAGGAGTAGCTGCAAATCAAGGACTACGAAATGCAATGAAAGAATTAGCAAATGAATTAAATGTTGAATTAACAATTCCACCAATGAAATATTGTACAGATAATGCAACAATGGTAGCTGCAGCTGGATATTATGCATATTTAGATGGTCGACGAGCAGATTTGACACTTAATTCAAAATCACAAGATAAATTATGTTAAATAGTACATTAAATTGTACTTTTTTTTTTGAAAATACTATTTTAGAATTATAAAATATGCTATAATCATGATAATAGGGAGGCTAGTGTAAAGTGGTAAATAGAATGATTTTAAATGAGACATCTTATTTCGGACGTGGTTCAAGAGAAAAAGCACTAGAAGAAATAAAAATGCGAGGCTTTCAAAAAGCCTTAATAATAACAGATAAAGGGATTGTTGAATCAAAAATATTAGAAAAGATTACATTAATATTTAATCAAGCAAATATACCTTATTTTGTTTTTGATGAAGTTATTCCTAATCCAACTGTAACAATCGTAAAAAAGGGATTAGAAATAGCAAAATTACAAAATGCAGATGTTATTATTGCTGTTGGCGGTGGTAGTTCAATTGATACTGCTAAGGCTATTGCTATTGCCATGACTAATCCTGAATTTAGTGATATTGTTAGTTTAGATGGCTTAGCTGAAACTAAGAATAAATGTATACCAATAATAGCATTGCCAACAACTGCAGGAACAGCAGCAGAAGTAACTATAAATTACGTTATAACTGATGAAAGTCGTGTAAAGAAAATGGTATGTGTAGATGTTCATGATATACCAATAGTAGCAATTATTGATCCAGAATTAATGGATGATATGCCACAAACAATAGCCGCATCAACAGGTATGGATGCCTTAACCCATGCAATGGAAGGATATATTACAAAAGCAGCTTGGACGATTCCTGACATGTTTCATATTAATGCGATGTCATTAATTTATAAAAATCTGGAAAAAGCAGCAAATGATAAAAATAAAGATGCCATAGACAAAATGGCGTATGCTCAATATATTGCAGGAATGGGATTTTCAAACGTTGGACTAGGAATAGTTCATTCAATGGCTCATTCACTAGGTGCATATTTTGATACACCGCATGGAATAGCAAATGCACTATTATTACCGCATGTAATGAAATTTAATGGAAAAATATGTCCAGGATTATTTAGAAACATGGCTAATGCCTTTGGAATAGATGTTACTAATGCAACAGATGAAGAAGTTGTTGAAAAAGTAGTTAATTCTATCAAAGAATTATCAAAAAAATTAAATATTCCACAAACTTTAAAAGAAATAAACATACCAGAAGAAATGCTACCAACTTTAGCAAAACAAGCTATTAATGATGCTTGTACACCAGGTAATCCACGAGAAGTTACGGTTGAAGATATTTTGAATATTTATAAAGAAGCATATCAATAAAAAGGAAGAAGGGGTCCAAATGTTAAAAGCAAAAGTTAGCTATAGTACAAATGAAGACAATTATATAGCAGGAATAGAAACTGCGGAGGGGATTGTAAAAGAATTATCAAAATCAAAAATTGGATTTTTATATACCTCTGAAAAAAATAATATAAAAGAAGTAATAAAAGGAATAAGAGAAGTATCTGATATTCCACTAATTGGCTGTACAAGTAGTGGAGGTATTATTGTTGAAGATGGTATTATTAATTCTAATAACGGATTTGCAGGAATGATGGCATTTGAAGATAAAAATATGACAATAGGTGTTGCTTGTCATGAAGCAGGAAATGATGCTAGAGCAATAGGAAGACGTGTTGCGATAGCAGCTGTTGAAAATGCTGGAACTACTAGAGCACCAGCTTATTTCTATATGGTAGCTAGTCCAAAAGAAGAAGAAGATTACCTTATGGGAATTCAAGATGTAATTGGACGTGTACCTATGTTTGGAGGTAGCGCTGCAGATGAAAATATAACTGGTAATTGGAAAATAATTTGTAATGATAAAGTGTTTTCTGATGGTGTAGCAGTTGCATTCTTTTATACAGATAACGAAATTGTAACAACATTCGATAGCGGCTATAGAGAAACTAATAATATTGGTATAATAACAAAAGTAAAAGATGATAGAACTCTTGTTGAAATAGATGGAATATCAGCTTTAAGAAAATATGCTAGCTGGACTAACAAAAGCCCTAATAGTTTATTAGGAAATAATTTATTACGTCTTTCAGCATCTAAACCATTAGGAGTAAAAGATCCTTTAGGAAATTTAACAATTATACGTCATCCAATGTTTGGAAATGATATGGGAACTAAAACAACTACAGATGACACTATTACCCTAGGAAATAAAGTTGTTCCAGGTACTGCAATAATACAATTAGAGGCAACAGCAGATGAATTAATAGATTCAACAGGAAAAACTTTGAGAGAAACAAGAAGAAAATTATATACAACTCCAGCAGCATATTTCCTTGTACATTGTGCTGGTAGAAGATTTGCAATAAATGATAGATTAACCGAAGTACATAAACAGCTAGTAAGAGAAGCAAAAGGTATACCTTTTATTACAATATTTACTTTTGGAGAATATGGTTATGACGAACATTCAGCTAATATATGTGGTGGATTAATGTTATCATTTACCGCTTTTGGTGAAGACTAAAAAAGAGAATTAACTTAATAATTCTCTTTTCTTTTTAACTTTATATTCAATTTTATCTACAATAAAATACATTAAGTAAGAAATAATCCCTAGAATAATAACACTAGTAATAACTAAATTAATATTGAAAACTTGAGACCCATACATTATTAAATAACCAAGACCATCTTTAGAAACTAATAATTCACCCATAATTACACCAATTAAATTCATTGAAATATTTATTTTTAACGAATTAATAATAGTTATAAGATTATTAGGTAAAATAACTTTTCTAAAAATTTGCCACTTATTTGCTTTAAATGATTTTAAAAGAATAATATAACTTTTATCTGTTGAAACAAAACCACTATAAATATTGATAATTGTAATGAATGTACTAATAAGCAAAGCCATAAAAATAATAGAATTAATACTAGCTCCAACCCAAATAATGATTAATGGTCCAAGTGCTACTTTAGGTAATGAATTTAAAATAGTTAAATAAGGGTCTAATATTTTTGAAATAAAAGGAAACCTCCATAAGATACTAGCTATAACGAATCCTAATCCTCCAGCTATAATAAAACTTATTAAAACTTCATATAGAGTAATAAAAATATGTTTTAATAGATTTTCAGTTTTAAATAATTTAAAAATAGTCTTAAATATTAGAGTAGGAGAGGAAGTTAAAAAGGTATTAATGGAATTAGTTCTAGCTAATAATTCCCATCCTATTAAGAAAATAAAAATAATTAACAATCTGAAAAAAGAAACTAATCTTTTTTCTTTTTTTCTTTTTTTTAAAAAAGCTTCATGCTCATGACTATATGTGGACATCTAAATCACCCCATATTGACTCATAATAAGAATTAAATTCTTTGCATTTTCGATTATGTGTTGGAATACTTTTTTCTGTTAAATTTATATTATAAATATTTTTTATACATCCAGGTCTTTTTGATAAAACAATTACTCTATCAGACATACTAATAGCTTCAAATATATCATGGGTTACCATTATTGCTGTTTTACCTTCATTTTTAATAATTTTATAAATATCGTCACTAATAGAAAGTCTAGATTGGGAGTCAAGAGCAGATAGTGGTTCATCTAATAGTAGAATATCAGGTTTTAACGCCAATGTCCTAATCAAAGCTACACGTTGTCTCATGCCTCCAGATAAACTATTGGGATATTTATACATAAAGTCTTCTAGTCCATAAGTCTTTAATAAAGAAATAACGTAATCTATATTTTTTTTGTTTAGACTATTGTTAATTTCTAAACCAAGTAAACAATTATCCAAAATATTTCTCCATGGAAATAGCGAATCACTTTGTAACATATATCCAATTTTCAAATCTTTTTTATATATTATTGCACCATTAGATGGATTTTCTAATGAAGCAAGAATTGAAAGAATTGTAGATTTTCCACAACCACTAGGTCCTACTATAGAAACAAATTCATTATCATAAATACTAAAATTTATATTACTTAGAGCTTCTATTTCACCATTAATACTTTGATAATTTTTACTCAAATTTTTAACTTTTAATAATTCATTTTTCATTATAAATCAACTTATTATATGAAACTTTTTTTGTTAATACTCCATTATCAATCATAATATCTTGTAGATGATTAAAAGACTCTTCAGTGAAATTTGTTGTAGTAGGCCAAGATTCTATTTCTCTATATCTATGTATAACTTTTTGTAAGTCATCTAGTGAAGTATCAGGAAATTGGTTTTTAATAGTCTTAGCGACCTCAAGATCACTTGAATTATTAACAAAATCTAGTCCTTTTTGAATTGCTTTAATAAAATTATTAATAATATCTTTATTATTATTAATATAGCTAATTCTAGCAGAATAAGATGTATAAGGGACAATACCTCCTAATTCACCAATACTACTAACAACATATCCAAGACCTTGCTTCTCTATTTCTAATGCATTAGGCTCAAATAAAGTAACAAAATCGCCTTGTCCACCAATAAATGCTCCAGACATAGCAGAAAAAGCAACGGATGTATCGATATTTAAATCATTAGTAGGATCAATTCCATTTTGCTTTAATGCCCATTCAAATGTCATTTCTGGCATACCTCCGGCTCTACCACCAATAACAGTTTTATTTTTTAAATAATCCAGTTTAAAACTATCATACTTTTTTCTAGATACCAAAAATGATCCATCTTTTTGGGTTAATTGAGCAAATGTCTTTAAATAATCTTTTTCACCACCATTATAAACATATATTGTGCCTTCACTTCCACAAAAACCAATATCAGCATCACCAGATAATACGGCGGCAGTAACCTTATCTGCACCAGAAGTTAATATTAAATCAATATCGATACCAAATTCATTAAAATATCCTTTTTCAATAGCAACATATTGGGGGGCATAAAAAATAGTATGAGCAACTTCAGCTAATGTTACTTTTTTCATGTTAGTTTTCTTTTCCTTATTAAAATCTAAAAATAAAGATCCAACTAATATAAGTATCAAAATCATAAAAATCACATAAAATATAATTTTCTTTTTCATAAAACTCCTTTCTAACTAAAGTATTATATGAATCTTCAAAAAAAAGTGTTAGTCAATTTGCTTTACAAATAAATAATTTGGATATATAATAAAAAACAATTCAATTTTTTTGTAGAGAATAGTAAAAAATGTAATCCAAGAATTGAATTAATTGTGATAAAATCACTGAATATTTTGACTTTTTAATCGAAATATGATATAATTAGGCAACTATTGGTGATAGCTAGTGGTTAGTGCAAGAAAGCTTGCAAAAAAAAGAAAAATGTGATATAATATGAGCACATTTATTTGGTTAGGGGGAAATAAAATGAAAAATAAGTTAAATTCATGCTTAAGATTACTTGCAGTTATGATACTTACAGGTGTCATATTTGGTACTAATTTATTAAATGCTAATGCTGAAGCAGCTAAGTCAATTACTTTAGATAGTGCCGAAGATTTACAAGGATATGTAGCTGGTACATATTTTACAGTTAAAAAAACTACTTCTAATGAATATGTATATTGTGTAGACATTACAAAGAAGACTGCACAAAATACAACAGCAACTTTAGTAGGGGAAAAAGATGCAGGTTTTGCCTACATTATGGAAAATGGTTATCCAAGAAAAAGTTTTACTGGAGACTATAGAAAAGACTATTATATTACTCAAACAGCAGTTTGGTGGTATATCGATGAAATCCAAGGAACATCAAATTTAAGTTCTGGATTCAAATCAACTGGATCAGATCCATATAAATTACGTCCATATATCAAGAACTTAGTTGAAGGTGCTAAAAAAGCTAGAGCAAACGGTTATGCAAAAACTTCAATTAGCACTAATGTTTCAAATACATCAATGAAATTATCTAGTGATTCAAAATACTATGTATCAGAATCAATAACAGTTACTTCAAGTAATATTAGTACATATAAAGTAACAATTGCTAATGCACCATCTGGTACAATAATTACTGATGCATCAGGTAAAGAAAAATCAACATTTGAAAAATCAGAAAAATTTATCGTAAAAGTACCTGCAACAAAAGTAACTAATACAACAGAAAATATTAAAATTAATGTTTCTGCTACAGGAACAGTAAATAAAGTATATGAATATAAACCAAAAATAGATAATCAACAAAATGTTATACCAACAGTTTTAATACCAACAAATGAAAATGTAAGTTCAACAGTTAATCTAAATGTTGAATCATCAAAAGTTACAGTTATAAAATTAGATAAAGCAACTAATAAAGCTTTAGCTGGTGCAACACTAGTAATTAAAGATTCAAATGGTAAACAAGTTGGACAAACTTGGGTATCAACAACAAAAGAACATGTAATTAGAAATTTACCTAATGGTACTTATACAGTAGAAGAAGTATCAGCACCAAAAGGTTATAAGACATTAAAAGAAGGCGTAAAATTTACAGTTTCAGAAAAAAGCCAAAATATAACAGTAAAAATTTACAACGAAGCAAAAACAAATGTTGTTACAATTACTAAATTAGATGGTGAAACTGGAAATGTATTAGAAGGCGCTGTTCTATTAGTAAAAGATTCATCAGGAAAAGAAATAGCTAGATTTGAAACTGGTAAAGAATCTAAAGTTTTAACAGATTTACCTGATGGTACTTATACAGTAGAAGAAGTATCAGCACCTGCTGGTTATAAAAAATGCGATGATGTAATTAAATTTACATTTGATGATGAACATTCATCATTCCAAGTAAACTTTAATAACTATCCTGAAGTAGTAGTACCAAATACAGCTTCAAATAGTTCAATCATTATGATAGTTATAGGTTTATTATTAGTAGGTTCTACAGCTGGTTTTGTATATAAAAATGCTAAACAAAAATAATAAGAAGAAAAGAATCACTCCTAGTGTTACAACAGCAATATGTGCATTTGTAATGCTTATCGGAGGATTCTTTCTTTCTTATAACTATGTACAATCAAAAAAAGTTATGGCCTATGATTATATGGCTAATGTATTTTACACAAATAAAGATTATAACATCATTGAACAAGAAGGAACAGAAAGGGAAGAACCAAAAGAAAATACTAATGAAGATACTAGTAATGTAACAAATGAATATATTGGATATTTAAATATACCAAAAATTAATTTAACAAAAGGTTTCCTTGATAAAAATGCACCAGACAATGATGTTGAAAAAAACATACTAGTAGTCGGTGGATCATCTTATCCAGATGTTGAAAAAGGAAATTTAATATTAGCAGGTCATTCTGGAACTGGTTGGAAAGCCTTTTTCAATGATTTGCACTTATTAGAAAAAGGCGATAAAGCCTATATTAGTTATAAAAACAAAAAATATACTTACAAAATTGTTAATATCTATACTCAGCCAAAAGTTGGAACAGTTGCAATATATCGAAATTATGATAAAACAACTTTAACATTAATTACTTGTACAAATAACGATTCAACAACTCAAACAATATATATAGCTGAATTAGAAGAAATAACAGAATAATAAAGAATAAAAATTAAGGGGGGTGGTAGTTATGACAAAATTGTCATTTTCAGACAAATTGGGTATTCTATTAAAAATAACTACATCAAATAAGATTTATCTAATAGTTGTCATAGCTATGATTGTTTTAGGTTATGCATTGATGTCAACTAATAAGAGAAACGCGAAAGGTAATAAAAGATTATATCTTTCAATATATGCGATTATAATTGGACTAATTTTAATTATTTATCACTCAAGCTTAAGTAAAATGTTAGATTATATGATGAATAATTTATTTATAGCAATATATTTTCCAAACTTGGCTATTTATTTAGCAGCTATTATAATTACTAATATCATTGTTTGGATAAGTATATTTAACTTCAAAACTCCAAAAATAATAAAAAGAATTAATATAGCAATGTACTGTATTATGACTTACATTTTAATCTTAATACTTAACGTAATAAGTGATAATAAATTAGATGTTTTTACACAAAGTTCAGTTTATGGTAATAGCAATGCACAAGCATTAATAGAATTATCAAGTGTTATATTTATGACATGGATAATTTTCTTAATAATATATAAAATAATAAAACCATTTATAGTTAAAAAGAAAGTTGTTAAGAAAAAAGTTACTAAAACGGTAACTGTAAAAAAGGAATCATCAGAAGAACCAATAGAAGTTTTAGATGTTCCAGAAGAAAAAGAATATCGTCCAATACCTGCACCTTATGTGGTAAAAGCGACAAATAATAATACAATAAAAGTTGAAAAAGAAACTAAAACAATAAACCCTTATGAAGAATTATTAACAATAGATGATTACAAATTGTTATTAAATATTTTAAAAGAACATAAAGAAAGAGAAAGATTAGAAGCAGAACAAAAGGCAAGACGTGAAGCAGAACAATCAAAATTTTTCGAATTACAAGAATTATATAAAAGCGTAAGATAACCAATACGCTTTTTTTTTGCTATTTGCTATAAAAGTTAAAGTACGTTATAATTATTATTAGGAAGTAGGTAAAATATGAATTTAGATAATTTAAATGATAAACAAAAAGAAGCCGTTCTCTACAACGATGGACCTCTTCTTATAATTGCTGGAGCAGGTGCCGGCAAAACAAAAACTTTAACAACTAAAATAGCTTATTTAATAGAGGAAAACTTGACAAATCCATATAATATATTGGCAATTACTTTTACTAATAAAGCAGCCAAAGAAATGAAAGATAGATTATATAGTCTAATTGGTGATTTAGCAAAAAAAATACAAGTATCAACATTTCATAGCTTTGGATTAAAACTGTTAAAAGAAAATTATAGCTTACTTGGTTATAATTCAAATTTTGTAATTATGGATAGTGATGATTCATTAACTGTAGTGAAAAAAATACTAAAAGATATGAATTTGGATCCTAAAGTTTATAATCCTAGAGCCATTAGAAATAAAATAAGTAGCTGTAAAAATGAAATGATGAGTCCTAGTGCGTATGAAAAGTATGCAATAAGTGATTACGAAAAAATTGTTCATCAAGTATATGAAAAATATGATTTAAAATTGCAGAATAATAATTCTGTTGACTTTGATGATTTACTACTTTTACCAATAAAGTTATTTAAATTGTATCCAAACATTTTAGAAAAATATCAAGATTTATATCAATATGTATTAATTGATGAATACCAGGATACTAATGAAGCACAATATATTTTAACTAAAATGATAAGTGAAAAGAATCGAAAAATAACTTGCGTAGGTGATGATTGTCAGAGTATATATAGTTTTCGTGGAGCAAATTATAAAAATATTTTAAATTTTGAAAAAGACTATAAGGATTCTAAAATAATCTTATTAGAACAAAATTATCGTTCAACAAGCAATATTTTAGATGCTGCTAATCAAGTCATAAAAAACAATCGCGAACGTAAAGATAAAAATTTATGGACTTCACGTGGTGCTGGAGATAAAATAAAATATTATAGATCATACAATGAAAGAGATGAAGCTCAATATGTTATTAGGAAAATAAAAGAATTAATTAATAGAGATATTAAGTATAAAGATATAGCAGTTTTATATAGAACAAATGCTCAGTCCCGTGTTTTAGAAGAAGAAATGCTAAAAGAAAATTTACCATATAGAGTAATTGGTAGCTTTTATTTCTATTCTAGAAAAGAGATAAAAGATTTAATAGCATATTTAAGATTAATTCATAATCCAAAGGATAATGTTAGCTTGCTTAGAGTTATTAATACTCCAAAAAGAGGAATTGGTTTAAAAACAATTGATAATTTGACAGAAAAAGCAGATTTAAATGAAACAAGTATTTATGAAGCTATATCATCAGGAAAAGAACTAGAATTTAAAAATTTAATTGAAAAATTAAGAAATATTTCTGAAGATTTAACTTTAACAGAATTGATAGATAAAGTATTAGATGCAACAGGTATGAAAAATGAGCTTGAAAGTGAAAAAAGTTTAGAGGCAGAAGTTAGACTTGAAAATCTTGAAGAATTTAAATCAATAACAAAGTCATTTGAAGAAAGAGAAGGACTAATTTCTCTAGAGGACTTTTTACTTGAAATAAGCTTAATAAGTGATATTGAAGAATACAAGGATGATCCAAATAGAATAAGTCTTATGACGGTACATTCAGTAAAAGGACTAGAATTTGATCATGTATTTGTTGTTGGACTAGAAGAAGGAATCTTCCCACATATGAATTCTTTAATGGAAAATAGTGAAATAGAAGAAGAAAGAAGACTATGCTATGTAGCAATAACTAGAGCAAAAGAAGATCTACATTTAGTTAATGCCAGAAGAAGGACATTATTTGGTAAAGAACAAATAAATCCAGTTAGTAGGTTTATAAGTGAAATAAACCCAGACTTATTAGATACAAATGTAAAAGATGAAGTCAAAGAAAAAGAAGTTAAGATGGACGTAGGGGAAATGTTTAGAGAAGAAGCAGTAGATTATGAAGTTGGAGACTATGTCTATCATGAAACATTTGGAACTGGAAAAGTAGTAGAAGTTACTAATACACTTGTAAGTGTTGCGTTTAAACATCCTCATGGAATAAAGAAATTAATGAAAAACCATAAAAAATTAACAAAGGTTTAAAGGAAAGGAATATTATGAATAAGGATATTACATTAGTTATATTAGCTGCAGGAATGGGCAGCAGATTTGGAGGGTTAAAACAAATAGAACCCGTAGGAAAAAATGATGAATTTATAATTGATTATTCAGTTTATGATGCTATAAAAGCTGGATTCAATAAAATTGTATTCTTAATAAAAGAAGAAAATTATGAAGTGTTTAAAGAAACAATTGGTAAAAGAGTAGAACCACATATAAAGGTAGAATATTGTTTCCAAAAAAATGATAATTTGCCAGAAGGATGTGAAATACCAGAAACAAGAAATAAACCATTAGGAACAGCACACGCAGTTTTATGTTGCGAAGATAAAGTAAATGAACCATTTATGATGATAAATGCTGATGATTTCTATGGAAGAGATGCATTTGAAAAAGGCGCTAAATTTTTACAGAATGCAACATATACACAACCACATTCATATGGTATGATTAGTTACCTAGTAAAAAATACCATTACTGAAAATGGTGCTGTAAAAAGAGGAGTATTAAAATTAAATGGTAATAAAATAGAAAAATTAACAGAAAGTTCAGTAGAACGCGTAAATGATAAAATAATAGCTACACCTCTAGATGGATCTAATTCATTTGAAGTTGCTGAGGAAGACTCTGTTTCAATGAATATGTTATTATTTACTCCAAGTATATTTAAATATATTAAAGACCATTTTGCAGAATTTTTAGATGAAAATAAAGATAATCTAGAAAAATGTGAATATTTAATTCCAGATGTATTATTTAAAGCAATAAAAGAAAATTATGCAACTTGTGAAGTTATAACAACAAGTGCTACATGGTATGGAGTAACATATAGAGAAGATTTACCAAGTGTAAAAATTGCATTGCAAAGATTAGAAGAAAACGGTGAATATCCTGAACATTTATGGGATTAAGAATTAGTTTTATTATAGTTAGGAGATAAACTATGAATGAAAAAATAGAGCGAATGAAAGAGTTAATAAAAACTCTTAATAAAGCTGCAGAAATTTATTATCGTAATAATACTTCTGCCATGACAGATTATGAATATGACCATTTATATGATGAATTAGTAGAATTGGAAAATGAAACCAATATGGTCCTATCAAATAGTCCAACTATCAACATAGAACCAGAAATATCAGATTTTTTAGAGCAAGTTGAACACCCAGCACCAATGTTATCATTATCAAAAACCAAAAAAGTAGATGATCTAGTTTCATTTTTAGATAATCAAGAAGGACTTTTATCGTGGAAACTTGATGGTTTAACTATAGTATTAACTTATGAAAATGGTAAATTAGTTAGTGGAGTCACAAGAGGAAATGGTATTATTGGTGAAGTTGTTACCGAAAATGTAAAACAATTTAAAAATATTCCACTTACAATTTCTTATAAAGGACATTTAGTAGTTCGTGGTGAAGCCATAATTAAATATTCAGATTTTGATAATATGAATGACAAATTAGGAGATGGATCTAGCCAATATAAAAATCCTAGAAATTTATGCTCAGGATCTGTTAGGCAATTAGATAGTAAGATTACTGCACAAAGAAATGTTAATTGTGTAATATTCGCTCTTATTGAAGTAAATAATAAAGAATTTAAATATAAAAGTGAAGAATTTGAATGGCTAAAATCACTAGGCTTTGAAGTTGTAGAAAATTACAAAGTAAGAAAAGAAACATTACCATCTGAAGTATTAAAATTTAAGGAAAAAATAAAAACTTATGATATCCCATCAGATGGCTTGGTTTTGACTTATAATGATATCAAATATGGTGAAAATTTAGGAACAACTGCAAAATTTCCTAAACACTCCATTGCATTTAAATGGCAAGATGAAACAGTTCCAACAGTATTAGAATCAGTTGACTGGAAAGTATCAAGAACTGGATTGATAAATCCTGTAGCAGTATTTCAACCTGTAGAATTAGAAGGGACAATTGTAAGTAGAGCATCACTTCATAATATCTCTATTCTTCAAGGATTAAAGCTTGGAATAGGTGATGATATACTAGTATATAAAGCTAATATGATTATTCCACAAGTTGCCAGTAATATAACCAAAAGTAATACTCTAATTATTCCAAACAAATGTCCAGTATGTGGTGAAAATGCCGAAATAGTAGAGTCTGGAGATGTTAAATATTTATATTGTATGAATGAGTTTTGTATGGCAAAATTAATGAAAAGATTAAGCCTATTTACTAGTAGAAATGCCATGGATATAGATGGAATATCAGATTCAATATTAAACAAATTAATAGAAGAAAATATAGTAAATAAGTATGCTGATTTATACAAATTAGAAAATCATGAAGAAGAAATTATAAATTTTGAAGGATTTGGTAAAAAATCATATAATAATATGATTAAATCAATAGAAAAGTCTAAAAAAGTAAAACTATATAACTTTATTTATGCTTTAGGTATACCAGATATAGGACTATCAAGAGCAAAATTAATTTGTCATAATTTTGAAAATAATTTTAATCGTATAAGAAATTTGACCTTTGACGAATTAAAAGAAATTGAAGGTATTGGAGAAATTATTGCTAAAGAATGGGTTGATACATTTAATAACCCTAAATTTGTTTTTGAGTTAGAAGAACTATTACCAGAAATAGAATTTGTTGATCAAAATAACGATCATGAAAAGACACTAGAAAATAAAGTGTTTGCAATAACTGGAAGTCTAAATCATTTTGAAAATAGAGATAGTTTAATAGAATATATTGAAAATTGTGGAGGAAAAGTAATAAAAGCCATTTCCAGTAATGTTAATTATTTAATAAATAATGATATTAATTCAACATCAACAAAAAATACTAAAGCAAAAGAATTGGGTATAGAAATAATTACTGAGGATCAATTATTGGAAATTAGTAATAGCTAATAAACAATTGAAATTAAACTGATTTTATGATATAATATGCCCATAAACAGCAATGTTGTACTTAAAAAAAGAAAGTAGGTTAAACATAATGCGTAGAAAAAAAGAAACAATTGAAGATTTAGAAGAATATATCGATGATGATTATGAAGAAGTAGTAGAAGAAATTGTTGAAGACGAATTTGAAGAAGAAACAAGTCCTAAATCAAGAAAAAAAGCAAAGTTAATTATAAACATATCATTTATAATTATTATGTTAATTTTAAGTATGGTTGCAGTAGATGTTATTTCAGTAGCAAGATATAATAGAGGACCATACTTTGCAATAAAAACTACAACTTATAAAGATGGTGGAACAAAAGTATATTATGGTGCAGGATATAAAATTATTAAATATCATCAAATTCAAGGTAGAAGAGATATGGTTGTTGGTACATGGAAATTAAAATATATAAGTGAACCAATTGATATATCAGCACTAGATTTAGCTATTGAATTTAATAATGATGCAGAAGCAACTTATAAAAAATATTATAAACAATTTGTAAGAGTAAATGGTACATATATAAAAAGTAACAATAAAAATACAAAATTTACATTTGGTTATAATGATCCTGATAAAAAATATACACTAAACATAGTTTGTACTATGGCAAAAGATGCTAAGATACCATCAAAGAAGAAGAAAGAAGAAATTACTACTATTGGTACTATAAGCAAATTTGAATATAAAACAAATAAAAAATCTAATACTTTATACATAGATAATTGTTTTGCTGAATAGTAAATATATTAATAAAATAGTAAAGTAAAAAAAAGCAGATGTAATCTGCTTTTTCTTCTTTTTAAAAATTTACAATAACACTTATACATGGTATAATATATGAAGTTAAAGGAGGAAACCTCATGGAAGAAAAACTAACAAGAGAAGAAGTTTTACATGTTGCTCATCTTGCAAAAATTGAAATAGATGAAGAAGAACTAGCAATGTATCAAGTAAAGCTAAAACAAATTTTAGATTCAATTGAAAAAATTAATGATGTAGAAGGTTATGACAAGGAAATATTAATTTGTCCAACTGAAAATAAATGTGCACTAAGAGAAGATAAAGAAGGAGAAATGCTAGACCCTAAAGAAGCACTAAAAAATGCACCAAGACATAATGGTAATTATTTCTCTGTACCAGTAGTTATTAGCGAGGCAGGTGATATAGGTGCCTAAATATTTAGATTTATCAATAGTTGAAATAAACAAACTATTAAAAGAAAAACAAATTACACCTACAGATTTAGTAAATGAAGCTTTTGAAAGAATTGAAGAAAATAAAGAATTAAATTGCTTTATTACATTAAATAAGGAAGAAGCTTTAAAACAAGCAAAAGAACTTGAAAATAAAGAAGTAGATTCTCTTACATTTGGTATTCCGATTGCTTTAAAAGATAATATTGTAACAAAAGACTTACGTACAACAGCAGCTTCTAAAATGTTAGAAAATTTTGTTCCTATATATGATGCTGATGTTGTAAAAAAGATAAAAGATGCTAATCTTATTATTATTGGTAAAACAAATATGGATGAATTTGCTATGGGTTCATCAAATCGTACATCTTTTTTTGGACCAGTAAGAAATCCATGGGATGAAAATAGAGTACCTGGTGGATCATCAGGTGGTAGCGCTGCCGCAGTTAGTGCCAATTTGATACCATTAGCACTAGGGTCTGATACAGGTGGATCAATAAGACAGCCATCAAGCTTTTGCGCAACAGTAGGTTTAAAACCAACGTATGGACGTGTATCAAGATTTGGATTAATTGCCTTTAGTTCGAGCCTAGATCAAATAGGACCTATAACAAGAAATGTCTATGAAAATGCTCTACTTTTAAACACAATCTGTGGAAAAAGTGAAAATGATTTAACAAGTGCTGAAACAAATGAAGATTTCACTAGATTAATCGGTGAAAAAATAGATGGAATGAAAATAGCTATTCCTAATTTCTATGTTAACGATTTAATAGATCAAAATATAAAAGATAAATTAAATAATGTAATTGAAATATTAAAAAAACACAATTGTAAAATAGATTATGTTGATATTGATTATATAGAAAAAGCAGTGCCATTATATCAAATAATTGCCTTAGGTGAAGCTAGTTCAAATTTAGCTCGTTTTGATGGTATACGATATGGTTATAGCTATGAAAATCCAAAGAATATAGAAGATTTATACTTAAAGAGCCGTAAAATTGGATTTGGTGATGAAGTAAAAAGACGTATAATGATTGGTAGCTATTTATTAAGTGGAAAAAATGCTAAAGAATATTATAACAAAGCTCTTGAAATAAGAGATGACCTAAGAAAAAGTTTCTTAGAAGTTTTTAAAGACTATGACCTAATAATAGGACCAACAAATACAACTGTTGCCTATGAATTAGATAAGGGATTAAACGATGCAATAAAATCATTTGCTGATGATGTATTAACTATCCCAGTTAATATGGCTGGACTTCCAGGAATGAGCATACCAATTGGATTTACTGAGGAAAAATTACCAATCGGCATGCAAATAATAGGTGGCCCATTTAAAGAAGCAACAATGTACAAATTAGCTAGTTTTATAGAAAAAGAATTAAATTTATCTTTAAAACCATTAGGAAGAGGTGAAAATAATGACTAACTACATTCCAACAATTGGTATTGAAGTCCACGTTGAATTGAAAACAAATACAAAAATATTTTCATCATCAAAAAATGGATATGGACAAATGGCCAATTCCTTAACTAATGTAATTGACCTAGGATATCCAGGAACACTTCCAACTTTAAACGAAGAAGTTCTAAGACTAGCTCTTAAAGCAGCAACAGTTTTAAATTGTAAAATTAGAAAAGAAATGCATTTTGATCGTAAAAACTATTTTTATCCAGACAATCCAAAGAATTTCCAAATTACACAAAATCGCACTCCTATAGGATATGATGGTTATGTGGAAATAGATATAGATGGAAAAAAGAAAAAAATAGAAATAGAAGAAATGCATATAGAAGAGGATACATGTAAAAGTACGCATAGAAGCGATAAAACATTATTAGACTTTAATAGAGCTGGTGTTCCTCTAATTGAAATAGTAACAAAGCCTTGTATGAATAGTGGACAAGAGGCAAAATTGTATCTTGAAAAATTAAGAGAATTACTATTTTATAGCGACATAAGCGATTGCAAAATTGAAGAGGGATCTATGCGTTGCGATGCAAATGTATCAATTAGAAAAAAAGAAGAAGATCCTTATGGAACAAAATGTGAAATTAAAAACATTGGTTCAATAACAAATGTAGCAATAAGTATAGATAAAGAAATATCTCGTCAATCAAAACTATTAGATAACAATGAGTCGTTTAAAGAGCAAACAAGACGTTATGATGACAAATTGGGTGATACTGTTTTAATGCGTGTAAAAGAAACAGGAAATGATTATCGTTATATTCCAGAACCAGACTTACCATTTATCTATGTAACAGACAAAATGATTGAAGAAGTAAAAAGTACAATTGGCATGTTACCAGATGAAAGAAGATCAAAATATGTAGAGTTAGGTGTTTCAGATATAAATGCAAATAAACTAGTACAAAATAAGCAATTAAGTGATTATTTTAATGACTTATTAAATGAAAATACAGATTTTAAAATAGCTAGTAACCTGTTATTGGGCGACATATCAGCATATTTAAACAAAAATGATAAAAAAATAACAGAAACAAAACTTACAAAAAATAAATTCTTAGACTTAATATCTAAAATGTCTAATGGTACTTTAACAAGTAAAAACTTAAAAGAAATCATCAACAAAGTTTTAGAAGAAGAAATGAGCATTGAAGAAATAATAAAACTATCTGGTGTTGAAAATATTACAGATGATTCATCAATAAGAGAAATTGTTAAAAAGATAATTTCTAATAATGAAGATAGCGTTAATGATTATAAAAATGGTCACGATAGAGCTATAAAATTTTTAATGGGTCAAATTATGAAAGAAACAAAAGGTTCTGCTAATCCTAAAATGGCAATGGATATATTAATTGAAGAACTAAAATAAATTGCTAATTGAAAAAGAATTATCAATAGTGTATAATTATAATACTAGGATGTGATAAGATGAAATTTATAAGAGAAAATAAAAAAACATTTATAGCAATTGCTATTTTCTTAGTAATTGTAATTCTATTAATACCAGTAAAAATAATTTTCTTTGGTAGTAAAGGTAATGTTATCTATGGAAATAGATTAGAAGGTATTGAAAAAGTACGAATTAATAACACTACTTTTGACAAATTAAAAACAACATTAAAAGAATCTGGTGTGGAAGACGTAACATCAAGAACTTCAGGAAGAACAGTTGAAATAATTATTAAAGTTTCTGATGATACAGGATTAGATGCCGCTAAAAACTATGGAAATAAAGCATTAGAAGCATTCTCAAAAGATCAATTAGATTATTATGATTATCAAATATTTGTAAAAAAAGGTAATGAAGAAATTAAAGATTTTCCTATAATTGGTTATAAACATCATACAAAAGATAGTCTAAGATGGACAAAAGATAGGACAGGAAGTGCCGAATGAAAAAGAAAGTAATAATAATAACTGCTGTATTAATAGCAGCTATAACATTCTTATTTGTTTATCGCTATTACAATAAAGAAGATAAGACAACAACATTAACTATAAGCGAAAAACAATGGGTAGAAAAGAATAATGATAAAACATATGACTTTGAAGTAGTAAATGATTATCCATTATATGGAAATAATGGAGAAGGGGTTATTTTTAAATTCCTAGATGATTTCCAAAATGATATAGGAATAGAATTTAACAGAATTCCTTATTTAAAAGATTCAAATCCAACTGGTAATAGTTTTAAAATTGAAGTACTTGATAATGATGCTGACTTATCAAATAAAAACTTATTTCTTTTTAATGATAACTATATAGTAGTTGGTAAAAACTATGAGCGAATTAATCGCACTGAAGATATGAAAAATATTTCATTTGGTATTTTTGAAGAAGATTCAGAAACAATTAGTTATTATTTAAAAAGTGGTTCCAACTTATCATATAAAACATATACAGATATAGAATCACTTTATCGTGCATTAGATAACGATGAAGTAAATATGGTTGTTGTACCAAGTATAATGTATTTAGATTATACTATTGAAAAAAATAAATATTATATAAACTATTATTGTACAGAAATGAAAAAACAAATTGTATTAACATTAAGTAGCGATAATAAAGAGTTAAATAGAATTGTAGAAAAGTATTATAACAAGTGGCGCTTAAAAAAATATATAGAAGAGTATAATGAATCATATTTAGACTACTATCTATCAAAAAATAACTTAAGTGCCAAGGATAAAGCATCACTAATTTCTAAAAACTATACATATGGATTTGTAAAAAATTATCCTTATGAAGTAATGGTTAACGGAAAAGTTGCTGGTATAGCAGGTGAATATATTGACCGTATTACTAGACTAGCAAACATTAATTTTAAATATAAAGAGTATAAAAATAAAGAAGAGTTACAAAAAGCAATTAATAAAGGTGACATAGATGTTTATTTTGATTATTACAATTATAATAATGATAAATATTATGGAACATTATCTACATTTGTTGAAGAATATGTTGTTTTAGGATATCAAAAAGACAATCATATTGTTAACTCATTAGAAAGCCTAAAAGATCAAGAAATAGTTATGATAAAAGATGATTCTCTATACAACTATTTCTCTACTAATTCAAAGGCTAAAATAAAAGCTTATGATAGTCTTGATAAAGTAATATCAAAAGCTAATAATAAATTAATAGTATTAGACAGAGAAATATATAATTACTATCAAACTACAAAATTGAAAAAATATAATTTATTATATTTAGATAGTATGTTAAACGATTATAAATTTATGGTCAAAAAAGAAAATGTAGCATTCTATGATCTATTTAATTACATTATAAATACTAATTCTTATTATAATTATCGTAATAGTGGTATAGAAAATTTAAATGCATCAATTTTAGAAGATTCAACATTTGAACAAGTATATACAATAGTATTGATAATTATCTTTCTTCCATTAGTAATAATTGGAATAATAATATTAGTTATTAGAAATAAGAAAAAAGTAAAAAAAGTAAGAACAAGTGATAGGCATAAATACACAGATATGTTAACTTCACTAAAAAATAGAAATTATTTGAATGCTAAAATGCCAGAGTGGGAAGAATGTAATGTTTATCCACAATCAATTGTTATGGTTGATTTAAATAATGTAAAATATGTTAATGACAATTATGGTCACGAACAAGGAGACGAATTAATCATAAAAGCTGCTGGTATTCTAGTAAATACTCAACTAGAAAACAGTGAAATAATGCGTACAGATGGTAATGAATTCCTAATATATTTAGTAGGATACAGTGAAAGACAAGTAGAAACATATGCTAAAAAGTTAGGTAAAGAAATGAAAAGTTTGCCACACGAATTTGGAGCAGCTATTGGACATAGTATGATATTAGACAAAATAAAAACAATAGATGATGCAATTAATGAAGCAACATTAAAAATGATAGAAAACAAAGAAGATTTAAAATAGAGGTTGATAAAATGGAGCAAGTGAGAAGGTATTTAAAAAAAATCATCAAGTTAATTAAACAACCCGAGATGAGAATAATGCCTGGTCATCTTGCTTTTTTCTTTGTCATGGCTATTATTCCACTAGTCGCATTAATAGGATTGATAGCCTCTAAATTCTCAATATCCACAAATCTTATTCAAAATGGTTTTAATATAAAAATTCCAGCAGGTGTAGAACAACTATTAATTACAATAGTTTCCGGTAAAGGATTTAATTTTAATATGGGAGTATTTCTTGTTTCAGCCTTTATACTCGCATCAAATGGTACTCATTCAATAATTGTCGCTTCAAATGAAGCATATAAGATAGAGCCTAATGGCTTTTTCTCGAGAAGACTAAAAGCTGTATTAATGACATTAATTATACTTGAAGTAATTTTCTTCATTTTAATAATTCCAGTTTTTGGGGATAATATTTTTAATCTTCTAAGAGAACACTTTGGAAGTAGTAATTCTATTAGTTTATTCTATAAATTTTATATTTTATTAAAATATCCATTAAGTATAATTATTATTTATTTTAATATTAAATTAATATATGTTATAGCACCAGATGCCGAAATAGCAAGCAGTACAGCAACAAAAGGAGCCATTTTTACAACAATAAGTTGGATTTTAGCATCCGAAATATATTCATTTTATCTTGATACATTTACAAAATATGACATTTTTTATGGTAGTATTTCCAATATAATAATTCTATTATTATGGGTATACATGTTATGCTATATATTTGTCTTAGGTCTAATAATAAATGCAGGATCATATCAAAATATGTTAGAAAATCAAAAATAGCTATAAGCTGTTTTTTGGTATAAAATTGAAAAAAAAATATAATAATGTTATAATAGCCAAGTGAGGTATAAATATGAGAAAAATAGAAATTAATTATAGAAAAGTAAAAAATAAATTACAGAAAAAACTAAAAAAAATAAGAAATGAACACATCATAAAAAAGTATATTAGTAATAATATAATATTTATCACATTTGTAATTACTTGCTTATTAAACGCTACAATTTTAAGATTTTTCTGTATTCATACATTAAACAATTATTTATCAGTAAAGGCAATATTAGGAGATTTGTCAATTATAATAATTTTAGGTTCGTTTGGTTACTTATTTAAACCTAAAAATAGATTCACATATTTCCTTATCATGGATATATTTCTAAGTGCTATTTGTTTAATAAACTCAGTTTATTATACTTTTTATTCATCATTTGCATCAGTCTCTATGATAGCCTTAACACAATATATTGGTGAAGTAGGAGATGCTGTAGTAGAAAATGTAATTCAATTAAAGGACTTGATTTACATTTTTGCCCCATTAACTTTAATAATTGTTAATTCCAAAATAAAAAAGAAAAATTACTATAAAAAGATAGAATTAAAATCTGAAAGAAAGAAAAAAGCAACAAAAACTTTATGTTCTGGAGCAGCAGTATTAGCAATTTTCCTTCTAACATTAACTTCATTAGATGTTTCTAGATTTATAAAACAATGGAATAAAGAGTATATAGTAATGAGATTTGGAATATACATATATCAATTCGATGATGTAATTACATCAGTAAAACCAAAATTAAACTCAATGTTTGGCTATGACAAAGCTAAAAAAAGTTTTACAGAATATTTTGAAAATAAAGAAAAAGAACCTAGTAATGAATATACTGACATATTCAAGGGTAAAAATATTCTAGTAATTCATGCTGAAAGTATGCAGACAAATGTCATTGATTTAGAATTTAATGGCCAGCCAGTAGCACCAAATTTATCAAGAATATCAAAAGAAGGTATGTATTTTTCTAATTTTTATTCACAAGTTAGTGTAGGTACAAGTAGTGATTCAGAATTGACATTTTCCACTTCATTGATGCCAACAAAGAGTGGAACAGCATTTGTATCATACTCGAATAGAACATATAATACTATTCCAAAGGAACTTTCTAAACAGGGATACTATACTTTTAGTATGCATGCTAACAATGCTGATTTCTGGAATAGAAGAACAATGCATAATAATTTTGGATATAAGAAATTTTATAGTAAAACCGATTATGAGGTAAATGATGAAAATGTAATAGGTTTAGGTTTATCAGATAAAGAATTCTTTAACCAATCAATACCTAAATTACTAGACATAAATGAAAAATACGATAATTGGTATGGTTTAATGATTATGTTAACAAATCATACTCCATTCTCTGAAACTGAAAAGTATGGGGAATATGAAGTTAATTTAAAAGAAACAATTCAAAATGAAGATGGAGCAGAAACAGAAGTTTCTTATCCATATATGGAAGGTACAAAACTAGGAAATTATTTTAAATCTGTTCATTATGCAGATGAAGCATTAGGACAATTATTTGAAGATCTAGATTCAAATGGTCTATTAGATAATACGGTTGTTGTTATATATGGAGACCACGATGCTAGATTACCAAAATCAGACTATAATAGATTACATAACTATGACAAAGAAAATGATAGTATTCTAAGTAAAGATGATCCAAATTATGAAAAATATGATTCATATCAATATGAATTAGGAAGAAAAGTACCATTAATTATTTGGACTAAAGATATGGAAGGATCAAAATATAATCAAGAAATAACAGAAGTAATGGGAATGTATGATGCAATGCCAACATTAGGTAATATGTTTGGTTTCTACAATGAATACCAATTAGGACATGACATATTTAATAGAATTGGAAATAACATAGTTTGCTTCCCAAATGGAAATTGGGTAACTGATAAAGTATATTTTAACAGTCAAAAAAATGAATATTTATCATTAAATGATGAAGCAATTAGTGAAGAAGAAATAAAAGCAAATACAGAGTATACAAATACATTACTTGATATTTCAAATAATATAATTGTATTTAATTTATTAGCTAGTGAAGAAGAAAGTAAAAAAGTTGTAGAAGAAGATGAGGGTGAATACTAATGAAATTAAAAAAAAGAGTAAAAATAATATTAATAATTTTAGTAACTATACTAACAATAGCTCTACTAACTTTCCTAGCTTGTAAGTTGTTTTTTAAAAAAACAGCTGTAAAAGAAGCAAAGGTATTAAATACAATTGATGAGTATGGTTATGTGCTTAAAGATAACAAAAGTGAATTATACAAAAAATTATTTGATGATTTAACAAAAATATTGTCAAAAAAAGAAGTAGATGAAGAAGCTTATGCTTCTAAGTTAGCTGAATTATTTGTTGCTGATTTCTACTCACTGTCAGAAAAAACATCTAAAACAGATATAGGTGGAGTAGAAATTGTTCATCCAGATATTTTATCCAACTTCTTAGAAAATGCCGAAAATACATACTATAAATATGTAGAAAGTAATATTTATAATAATCGTAAACAAAAATTACCAACCGTTGAGAATGTTACAGTGGACGGAGTAGAGCAGGAACCATTTTCTTATAATGAACAAATAGATGAAGAAGCCTACATAGTTACAATTAGTTGGGAATATTCAGATGAAGAATTTTCAGATTATCAAGATGAAGCTAAATTAGTTTTTGTACACAATGATAAGAAATTATATTTAGTAGAATTAAAGTAGTGTAAAACACTACTTTTTTTTATAAAAAAATAGACAAGTTTTCTTGTCTATTTTTAATTATTCATCAGGTTGTTCAACTGGATCATTACTTATAACTGGATTTTCATCTTTCTTATTATCAGTTTTTTCAGTATTGTTATCAGTTTTATTATCATTATCCTTATTAGTATTATCATCGACTTTTTCTTTTTCTTTATCTTTATCAGTCTTATCATTACTATCTAATTTACTATCATTTTTATCTTTATCATCTTTACCATTTGATAGTGTTAAAACTAAAGTTCCACTTATTAAATCAATACGTTTTCCAGCAGGATAGCTCTGAGAAACAACTCTACCATCAGTACCTTCAAATGCTATTTTAATTCCTAATTTACTAGCTGTAGCTCTTGCTTGTGCTTCAGTATCACCTATAAAGTTAGGTAATAGACTATAAGTACCACCAGAATTATAAGGACCTTGACCAATAACTTTTTTCTCATAAGGTTCATTTATTGAGAATGAGAACTCTTTAATATTATCATATGGAACTAATTCCAAATTTTGTTTCATCGCTTTTACAATATCATTTCTACTATTTTTATTTGGAATGTAATTATATAACATCATTCTCATTCTTTCATCATATATCATTTGACTATTACCAGCTAAATATAATTGTTCAATGTTAATGATGTTAGCTTCTTCAGAAGATAAACTACGTTTTACTATATCCTTAGCGACATTATAGAACGATAACATTTGTTGAGTAGTAAGATTAGTATCTAGACTATTTGAAATAGTATCTAAAATATTCATAAATTGTCCAACAGAATCAATACCTTTTATCTTATCTGTAAGAGCAATAATAATTTCTTGTTGGTGTTGATTACGACCAAAATCACCATTAACTAATGCATGTCTATTTCTAGCGTATACTAATGCATGCTCACCATCTAAAGTTTGAAAACCAGGATTTACACAAATTTCACTACCTCTTGAAGAATCATCTGTACATAATGTTTGCTCAACATTAATGTCAACTCCGCCTAAGGCATCAACTAATTTTACCAATCCCTTAAAATTAATCTTAGCATAATAATCAATATTTACATCTAAATAATTTTGAATAGTATTAATCATACAATCATTACCATATGCAGCGGCATGAGTTATTTTGTTCTCAGCTTTTCCTGGCCAACAAGCAATAGGTAAGTAGCTATCTCTTGGAATAGATAACATTGTTGCATTTAAATTCTTAGGATTAAAAGTAATAAGAATTAATGTATCACCATTAGCAACAGCATTTTTTGATAAAACCTCATCAGTTGAATCAATTCCCATTAATAGAATAGTAAATGGTTCAGTAATATCTTTACCATTAGATGCTGTTTCAATTTTAGAAGTATCAGCTTTTTTCAATTTCTTTTCTTTAGTAACAATTATCTTAGTTTCAGTAGCAATATTTTTGTATTGATCAATTTCTGAAAATAATGAAGGATAATCAGTTGGTACTATCATAGCATCAATATCACCAAGATATAAATCAGTTAACATTGTAGAATAATCAGAGTAGTTTTTTATTTCATTATCATCATTAAGTAAATTATCTTTAATAATTTCTTGTGGAATAATATATCCATCTGGTGATTTTTTATTTGTATCATCTAATGTTCCTATTATAAAATCTTTAACATCTTTAATATCCTTAATATTTTTGTTATCATCATTAGCCATCATAACCAAACTAGAAGAGTAGATAACTGATTCCTTATTAATATTATTAACTTTACCATATATGTAAAATATAGCTCCACCAATTCCAAAACAGATTAGTGAGTACAAAATTAAAAATATAATAAAACCAATTCTTTTAGAATGTCTATGTTTAGAACGTTTTTTAAATATATTTATAGATTTTATAGTAATAAATATATCAATTGCGAACATCGCAGCAATTACTGAGTATCTAATTAAGTTTTCAATATTACCTAAAATAGATAACTCATATATAGCAAAGCAACTCATAATAAGTGCTAGTATCATAAATATTAAAACCAATTTTTTTGTAATAGGTGTTTTGTCTTTTTCGTATGACATAAAAATCCTCCAGTCTGCTAAATTATACAACTACCATTATAACCAATTTTTGCAAATATATCAAGTTGAAAAATTTGATGTCAAATCATGTAAAAACAAAATCAAATATAATAAATAACTTAAAATAAAATAATAAAATTGATATAATAGAATTGATATATTAGCGGAGGAAGTATGAAAAAAATAAGGTTAATTTTTACAATTAGTTTACTTATTACTATATTTAACATTACGAATGTTAAAGCTTTTTCGTCTGCTGATTATAAAAATCGTACTTTATGTGGAATTTTTGAATTATCAGAATTTAAGTCAGATGGAAGTATTAATAAAATAGCTTGTTACAATACATATAGTGATGCCAAAGCTGCTATGACAACTAATGGATCAGCAAATGTTGGTATAATGACAAAAGTTGGTAATGCAGTTAAAATAATTGACGTAAATGTTGGATTGTTAGATTTAAGTGTTAATCCAGAAACATTAACTTATTTTTATAAAAATAGTGAATTAACAGGTTCTTCATATACATACATGGATACAGGTTCTTTATATGGTGGAGTAGACGGAGTCTTAATTGATAGTGCTTATTCAAATGCCAATAATGTCTGGAGTGCCAAAGTTGGTATTGGTGATTTTGTAGGGTGGATTACTCAGTCAGCATATGAAGTAGTTCCACTTGCATGGGTAAAGTCAAGTAGTTCCTATACCGTAACTAGTGATTCCATAAGGCATAATTATGTTGCTAAAATTCAAAATACTTATAGTGGGTCTGCTGGAAGTACTATTGGTCCAAAACCAGAAATGCTAAGTGCAGGAACTTACTATAGCTATGATGGACATTATTTTTATAAAACATTACAAAGTTTAATAAAAGATGCTAGAAAAAATTCTCATGCTAATGCAGTAAATAAAAGTGCACCATATTATAATTATTATATGTATTTATCAAATCATACACGAACAACATATTCCAGTGCTAATATTGATGAATATATTAGAAATAATATGGGAATTACAATGGATGCCTATGGAAATGCCAGTAATGGAACTAATTCTAGATTATATGGAAAAGGAATGTTCTTCTACTATGCACAAGAAAAATATGGTGTAAATGCAATTCTTTCTCTAAGTTTGAGTCGTAATGAAACAGCAAATGGCAGAAGTAGCCTAGCAATTAACAAAAATAATGGCTTTGGACTAAATGCTGTTGATTCAAATCCAAGTCAAGCAGCAAATTGGTATGCAACGTTTGCAAGTAGTATTTTAGGATATGCATCAAAATGGATAACATATGGATATGCTCATCCTAAAGATTGGCGTTATTTTGGACCACAATTTGGTGATAAATTTATAGGTATGAATGTAAAATATGCATCAGATACATATTGGAGCGAAAAAATGGCCGCGAATTATTATGCATTTGATAAAGCAAAAGGACTTCAAGATTATAATTACTATCAATTAGGTGTAGTAACCAAATCAATAAATGCCATGAGTAGTGCTAATAATTCATCAACATTCATTTACAATTATCCAGAAGCAGAAGATGCACTAGTTATAGTCGGTGAAACAACAGGTGAAAGTATAAATGGAAATACAAAATGGTATAAAATTGTAAGCGATTTAAATGTAAATTCTAATTTTTCTGAAATAACATCAGGTAATTATAATTGGAATAGTTATGCATATGTTCCAGCTGCATATGTTAAGAAAATAAATACATCAAAGGATGGCTATAAGTCTCCTAATGATGTAACAGAATATACAGATAAATATTATACATATGACTTATACGATGATAATAATACATTATCTCCAAAAATAGGTCTAAGTACAGTAGATGCTAATTATTATTATGATTCTGCATTACTATCAAAGCAAGGTCAGAAATTATTAAAAGGAAGATATGTAATGGTATATGCAGCAGCATATACAAAAAGTAAAAAAATTAGGTCTTACCTAGTTACATCAGATTATAAAAATGATCAAAAGCATTGGGTTAGTGCTAGTTCTATTGAATTAGTATCAGGAAAATATGGAAATGTTAATGTAAGTGTATCAGGTAATCAATATACATGGGTAAACTCTACAACTCAAGATACAAAAGAAACTTTAATAGGTGGTCAATATACTAATTCGTATGTTCCAATCTTGTCTCAAAAGACAGTGTCTGGACAATTATGGTATAAGGTTCCAGTAAGTTTAACGACTACTACAAATCAGTATGGTTGGACATTAGCAGCAGCTGACGGAGTTTCAATTAAAGTAACTAGCGTTACAGTTCAGAATGCAGCACCAACAATAACTGCAACAGATAAAACTGTAGTACAGGGAACAACATTTAATCCATTAACTGGAGTTACTGCAACAGATAAGGAAGATGGAAATTTAACATCTAAAGTAACTGTATCAACATCAAATGTGGACTTAAATAAAGTTGGAACTTACAATGTAACATATAAAGTAACAGATTCAAATAATACATCGACAACAAAGACAATAACAGTAACGGTAACAGCAAATAAAAAACCAACAATAACCGCAACAGATAAAACAGTAACACAAAAGACAACATTTAATCCATTAGAAGGAGTTACTGCTAAAGATACAGAAGATGGTAACTTAACATCAAAAATTAAGGTTATTTCAAATAATGTAGATATTAATACTTTAGGAACATATGAAGTAACATATGAAGTAACAGATAGTTTTAATCAAAAAGTAACTAAAAAGATAGTAGTTACAGTTGTAAAAAGTAAACCACCAGTTATAAACGCTAATAATAAAACTATAGTAATAAATACAAAATATAATCCACTAACTGGAGTTAGTGCAACAGATCCAGAAGAGGGAGACTTAACATCAAAAATAACAGTAACTAAAAATACTGTTGATTCCACAAAATTAGGTACATATGAAGTAGTATATCAAGTAAAAGATAATACTGATAATGTTGTAACAAAAACAATAAAAGTAACTGTCGGAAATAAAAAACAGACTAGTGGTTCATTCTACTTTGATTATTTAAAAATTGTAAGCAATAAATTACAATTAAGAGGTTACCTAACAATTAATGGTATGAATAATACTCTAAAAGAAAATATTACATATAAAGTAATATTTACAAATACTGAAGATAATACAAAAGTATATGAACAACAAGCAACTAGAATTACAGATATAAGTGGAATTAATAGACCTATATATTCTGTTGATGGTAAAACGTATACACACGCTTGGTTTAAAATCAATATAGACATAGATAGCTTACCATTAGGAAACTATACTATGGAAGTTCAAGCTGATGGTGATACAACTTATTCTAAAGCTCTAGTAAATAACAAATTATATAAAACAGAAATAACTAGCTACTCAACAGAAACAAAAACATCAAATATTAAAAATAACTATGGTGATGGAACTAGCTCAGTAACACTATATATCAGAGATAAAAATCAACCATTAAAAACAGTAGGAAGTTATTATAACCAATATGATATCTGGAGAACCTTTGAATTTAAAGATAATAAACTTCATTTAAAAGGTGTATCTTATTCATATGGTATGGATTTATCAAAAAATGCAACAGTAAAAAGAACAATAATTTTTGAAAATACAGAAAATTACAAAACATACAAATATTCATTAGGAAGCATTACAAATGGATTATATAAAGTTGCTTTACCGGAAAATGATAATTATGATAAAACAAGAGCTTGGTATGATGCTAATATTGACATTAGTAAAATACCAGTAGGTAATTACAAAATTTATATTTCAACAACTTCAAATGTAACTGACTTATCTGAATTTACTGATCAGTTGGGTAGAGATTTAAGCAGTAAAAAGATAACTATAGATAACAAAAAATATCAATTTAAATTAGATTTAAATGATGGAAACTGCATTAAATTAGAAGTAAAATAAAAAAGTACTAAATTAGTACTTTTTTATTATGCAAAAAAAAAGACCTAAGTCTTTTTTATTTTACTATAGTAACTGTAATTGTTTTACAGTAAGTAACCCAACTTCCATCTGAAATATTCATACCACAAACCATACCACTAGTAGAAGCACCATTAGTACAGTGATCAACATAATTAGCCTTTATTGTAAATCCAGGATTTTGAGCTTTCATGGCACTGTATGTTTGACTACCATTATTACCAGCAACAGCAAAGAAGTAAGCACCCTTAGAAGTATCACAAGTAGGGGTAGGATTAGAATTAGTATTTGAACTAGAATTTGAATTACCACCACTAGATGTATTATTATTTTTTGGAGCAGGTCCATTACTTAAAGTAACTGTAACTGTTGTTCCTTCAGAAACACTAGAACCGGAACTAATTGATTGAGAAATTGCTTTTCCACTCGCAACATTATCACTATATTTATAAACAAAGTTAGCATTTAAACCAGCATCACGTAGCTTAGAAAGAGCATCATTTTTAGTTAATCCTACAACATTAGGTACAGATAATTTTTCACCATCGGATATTTTTACAATGATAGAATCATTATTTTTTATTGCTTGTCCTTTTTTATAAGAATAACTGATTACTTCTCCAGCTTTAACATTACTACTAAATTCATGTTGCTCTTCATATAGAATTCCATAATTATCTGCCCATTCTCTAAATTGAGAAAAGCTTTCAAAATCTTTCATTTTTAAAGCACCTTTAGATAGGGTAATAGTAATAGTTTCTCCTTCTTCTGCAACGTCACCTTTTTTTAAACTAGATGAAATCACATTATTTTCTTTTATTGATTCATCATATTTATCTTTAAATTCTAATCTCAATTTATTTTTGACTACCCATTCAGTAATTTCAGAAACACTCATTTTAGTTAAATCAGGAATTACAATTTTAGGTCCTTTACTAATTGTTATGAATAAAGTTTTTTCATCATCACTATCTATATCAATAGTTTTACCAGCTTTAATACTTTGGGCCATTACTTTTCCACGTTTTATCTTATCAGAAAAGTCATACTTTATCTCATATTTAATACCACGACTTTTTAAATAAAATTCAGCTTCAAATTTAGTTTTATTAGTTAAATCATCTAATTTAACAGTTTTATATTCACGTTCTTCACCAAAAGAAAATGTTAATACTAGTTCTTCATTTCTTTTTAAATTACCACTTTTATTTTGTTCTATAACAGTATCACTTTTTTTATCAGACTGAACAAAATTTACATTAACATTAGTTAAATGATTCTTTTTTATAAATTCTAAAACTCTTTCACAATCCCATCCAACCATATTAGGTATAACAATCTCTTTATATGGATTAGGTCCTTCACTAATAGCAACGACTAATTTATCGATATTTTTTAATTTAGTTCCAGGAAGAACGCTTTGACTAATTATACAATATTCATCTACCAAATCACTATATTCATAATCTTGTTCTAATGTAATATCGTTACTACTAGCCCAATCAACAACATCAGTCATATTCTTATTAATAAAATTATCCATTACCTTAACACTAGGCCAAGGAATAATTGAAAAATTATTTAGAATACCAATTACTTGATAAATAAATAGTATAGATAGGGCAATAATATTATTACCTTTCTTTTTACTTAAATTTGTTAAACTAGAAAAAGCAAAAAATACTGTAAATATAAATAATAATAAACATCCAACAACTTCATTTAAAGAAGTAAAATTAATTAATTTAGTTCCTAAATAACCTAAAGAACCAATTATTGTTAAAACTACTAATAAATTAATTAAAGGATTTTTCTTATTAACTTTTGATTTTTCAATATTATTTCTTTGAACATCATTTTTATTCTTAGTACTAGCCATGATACCACCTCAATTATCTATAATAATATAATTATATAATAATTATGTTAAAAGATAAATAACAAGCCGTAAATGAAATGTAAAAGAATGTCTAAATATAATAAGTAATAAAGTAAAAATAAAAATTATGCTATAATAAAAAAGAGGTGATATGTTTGAAAAAATACTTGGATAAAAATCTTAGTAAAATATTAAGTGTTTTCATCTTAATTCAACCTATATTAGATTTAATAACAGGTATATCAATACATGCATTTAATTTAAATCTAACATTTGGCATTATAATTAGAATAATATTTTTACTTTTTATTATGTTCATAACAACATTTATATATAAAAAGAAAGCCTCTATTATATATTACTTAATATTTATAATATATTCTATCTTATACTTATTAGGAATTATTTTATACAAAAATGGAATTGGCATATTTAGTGAACTTCAGGGATTATTAAGAGTATTTTATTTCCCATTACTATTAATTTCATTATATGAATTAAAAGAAAATATTAAGATTAGCAAAATGACATTATTTGCGACATTAATTATGTATTTAATATTTATATTTGTACCAATTATTTTTAATATTGGATATAACTCTTATGAAATAACTAAATCTGGTACTTTAGGATTTTATAATTCAGCAAATGAAATAAGTGGTATTATTGCTATACTAACCCCAATAATGTTTATTATATTTAAAGAAGATAAAAGTATTATAAAAAAATTACTATATCTATTATTATATTTAATTGTAATTTTAACAGTTGGAACAAAAACACCATTATTGGCATTCTTTATTACAGCAATAATGACTACTATATGGTTAATTATTAAAAGCTTAAAGTCAAAAAAATATAAGAGAATATTTATAGATTTTATAATAATTATTATAGGAATATTATCTTTGATGATAACATTACCAAAAACCAATTTTTATAAAAATATAAAAACTCATATGAACTATTTAAAAATTGATAATATAGTAGATGTTGTAGAAGATGAGGAATTAATAGATCATTTTATATTCAGTCAAAGAATAACATTTTATCAAGATCAGTTTAATATTTATGATAATTCAAACATATATCAAAAATTAATAGGAATAGGTTATAAGAATAAAGGAAAATCTACTAAACTAGTAGAGATGGACTATTTTGATATCTATTTTAGTCATGGAATAATAGGTTTCATAATATTCTTTAGCATATATATTTACATACTATATGAAATAGCAAAGAATAAAAAAGAAAAAACATTTGATGATTACATGTTAACAACTAGTATATTATTGATTATCTTTCTAACATTACTAACAGGACATATTGTTACAGCACCTTCAGTAAGTATTATTTGTATAATCATAATACTTTCATTAAAGGAAAACTCAAAAAAAGATTTGATGTTTTCTATATATGATTTAGAAATAGGTGGAATAGAAACAGCAATGATTAATTTACTAAATAAAATAAATTATAATAAATACAATGTAACTTTAATAGTGGAGAAAAAAAGAGGAACATTACTAAAACAAGTTAATAAAAATGTTTATTTAAAGGAAATTGCTGTATCAAATAATAAAAATATTCTTATTAGGAAAACAACTAATTACATAAGAAAATTATTATACAAAATTCTTAACTATCATAACTACGATTTTAGTTGTTGCTATGCAACATATAGTTTAAGTAGTAATAAGTTAGCAATTATATCATCAAATAATAATGCTTTATACGTTCATAGTGATTATAAATATGTATATAAAACAAACGAAGAAATAAAAAGTTTTTTTGATAATAGAAAAGTAAATGATTTTAAAAATATAATATTTGTATCAAATGAATCAAAGAATAGCTTTAAAGAATTATATCCGAAATTAAGTAATAAATTATTAGTATTTAATAACTTTGTTGATATAAAAAGAATTATAGAATTAAGTAAGGAAGAAATTTCAGAAAAGAAAAAAGAAGAAAAATTACTAGTCTTTGTAGGTAGACTAGATGATAGCTCTAAAAAACTATCACGTGCCATAAATTTAATAAAAGAAATTAAAAATATTGAATTATGGATTATTGGTGATGGGCCAGATAGAAATAAATATGAAGAATTAGTATCTAGTAGTAAATTAAAAACACGTGTAAAATTCTTTGGGAAAAAACAAAATCCTTATCCATATATGAAAAAAGCAGATTACATAATCTTAACATCTGACTATGAAGGATTCCCGGTTACTTATTTAGAATCAATAGTTTTAAATAAAAAGATAATAACAACTATCAATACAAGTGATGAATCTATTAATATAAAAGATTATGCATATATAATTTCTAAGGACGAAAAAGAAATGGTAAAAGAAGTAAGAAAAATAATTGAAAAAGATAAAAAACTAAAAGAGATAGATTTAGAAAAAATCCAAAATGATAGAATGAAAAAGTTAGAAAAAATATTTAATAATAAAAATGACTAACATTAGTCATTTTTTAAACATTTTTTGAAATATTTTATATATGTGCTATAATACTTATAGTAAATAATTATGAAAAATATAAATTTTAAAAGAAAGCAGAAAAGAGGTATAAAAGTGGAAAAAGACATAGCGATAAAAGTAAAACATGTATCAAAAGACTTTAAATTATACTATGATAAAGCTAATACGCTAAAAGAAAAAATTTTGTTTTTCTCCAAAAAAAATAAAAGTAAAGACCATGTATTACATGTTTTAAAAGATATAAATCTAGAAATAAAAAAAGGTGAAAGTGTAGCTTTAATTGGTACAAATGGTAGTGGTAAATCAACGTTACTAAAATTAATGAATAGAATTATCTATCCAACAAAAGGTAAGATAACAAAAGATGGTAAATTAACATCTTTACTTGAGCTTGGGGCAGGATTCCACGATGATTTTACAGGAAGAGAAAATATATATTTTAATGCTTCAATATTTGGATTAACTAGAAAAGAAATAGATGCCAAACTAGAAGAAATAATTGAATTCTCAGAATTACAAGAATTTATCGATAATCCTGTAAGAACATATTCATCAGGAATGTATATGCGATTAGCATTTTCAGTTGCCATAAACGTAGAAGCTGATATTTTACTAATTGATGAAATATTAGCAGTAGGTGATCAACACTTTCAAGATAAATGTTTTAACAAATTAAGAGAATTAAAAGCTGCTGGTAAAACAATAGTTATAGTTACACATAGTATGAATCAGGTAAAAGATTTTTGTGATAGAGCAGTATGGTTATATAAAGGTGAAATTAGAAAAGATGGAAAAACTGATGAAGTTTTAAAAGAATATTTAGAAATTTGTGGGTGATGTAAGTGACAATATTTAAAGAATTATATAACTATCGTGAGTTATTAAAAACAAACATAAAAAAAGAAATTAGAGGAAAGTATAAAGGATCATGGCTAGGTGTTATTTGGACATTTTTAAACCCATTATTAATGCTTGCCGTATATTCTTTTGTTTTTCCATATATATTAAGAGTTGATGTAGATAATTACACAATTTTTATGATTGTAGCCTTAATACCATGGAATTTCTTTACTACAGCAATCCAAACAGGAACAGGCTGTGTAGTTGCTAATGGAAACATATTAAAAAAAGTATATTTTCCACGTGAAATAATTCCAATTTCTATTACAACCAGCCAATTAATTAACTTCTTAATAACAACAATAATTGTTTTTATATTTATATTATTTAGTGGTGTAGGATTTTCTATTCATATATTATTATTTCCATTATTAGTATTAATACAATATATTATTACATTAGGTTTTAACTTTATTTTATCAGCAATAACAGTCTTTGTAAGAGACGTAGATCATTTTGTAAGCGTTTTCATGATGTTAGCATTTTATGGAACACCAATAATTTATAAAGCTGATATGCTACCTGATAAATTTCAATGGATTTTAAAATTAAATCCAATGGCACAATTAGTTGAAGGATATCGATCTATACTTTATTACCACGAAATGCCAGACTTTAAAATGATAGCAATATGGGGTACATTAAGTGTAGCTATATTAATAATAGGATATTTGATATTCAAAAAATTAGAAAAGAGCTTTGTAGAAGAATTTTAGAGTAAGAAATTACTCTTTTTTTTACCATTAAATTGTCTTATAAATAAAAATTTGTTATACTTGACATATAAGGTAAGGTTGAAATTATGAAAAAGACAAAAAACAAAATATTATTATATGGTGTAGGTACATATAAAAATAAAGGTGTTGAGGCAATTGTTCAATCAACAATTAATCAAATACCTAAAAGTAAATATGATATATCTATAGCAATACACGACATTAAAAATATAGATACAAAATACAAAAAAAGTGCCAAACACATAAAACATTACAAAAAAAGTGATGAGCTAACAGAAGAAGAGAAAAAAATCGAAGATAAATATAAAAATATGCCATTTGACTATAATAATTTTGAATTATTGTATCAAAATGAAGTTGTAAACGAATTATCTTCATCAGATATTTGTATATCAGTAGGTGGAGATAATTACTGTTATGATTATTGTACTTGGCTATATGCTCTTGATAAAAAGTCACATGATCTGAACAAGAAGACAGTTTTATGGGGAGCTTCATTGTATGATGAAATAGATGATTTAGAATTAATAAGTAACCTACGTAATTTTGATGTTTTAGTAATACGAGAAAGTCTAACATACAATGCTGTGAAAAAATATATTCCAGAAGAAAAAATAATTTTTGCTAAGGATCCAGCTTTTTCACTTGAACCAAAAAAAGTAAAGTTAGACCCTTGGTATAAAGACAGAAAGTACGTTACATTAAACCTAAGCCCACTGACTATTCCAAATACAAATATTAATGATAAAGCCTTTAAATCAGTAATTGATTTAATAAATTATATTTTAGATAAAACAGACTATTCAGTTTGCTTATTGCCACATGTAACTACAAACGATTGTAATGATTTAACAATATTAAAAAAAATAAAAGCAAAATTTAAAACAAAAAAAGTCTATCTTGAGACAAATAATTATAATTGCAATGAATTAAAATATATTATTTCTAAGTCTGAAATACTAGTAGCTGCTCGTACTCATGCATCTATTGCCGCATATTCTACTTTAGTGCCAACATTGGTTATTGGCTATAGCGTAAAATCATTGGGTATTGCTAAAGATTTATTTGGTGATTATAAAAATTATGTAATAGATAAAAATAATTTGACTTCAGACAATTTAATAGAAAAATTTAAATATATAGAAAAAAACAAATTAGAAATAAAAGAAACATTAGAAAATCAAATGCCAGATATTATAAAAGAATCATCAAATATCTTTAATATGGTAATAGAAAAATTAAATGATCAGCAAAAATTCACAATATGTAAAAAAGAAACTTGCATTGGTTGTGGCATTTGCCAAGAAAAATGTCCTAAAAAAGCTATAACAATGATTGAAGATAAAGAAGGGTATACTTATCCTAAAATTGAAAAAGAAAAGTGTGTTAATTGCAATATTTGCAGAAAAAATTGTCCTATTACAAGCAGTAAAGAAAATAGTTATTCTTTTTCAAAAAAATACTTTGCCGTTAAAAATAAGAATATAGAAATTAGAAAAAAAAGTACATCAGGTGGGATATTTTATGTATTAGCTGAAAGAGTATTAAAAAATAAGGGTGTTGTTTATGCCTGTGAATTTAATAATAATCAAGCTAATCATGTTAGAATTACAAATATATCAGAAATTGAACGAGTAATGGGATCAAAGTATATTCAAAGTAATATAACAAATATATTTAAGCAACTTCAAAAAGATATAAGTAATAACAAAGAAGTACTTTTTGTTGGCACTCCGTGCCAAGTGGGAGCAATAAAAAAATTAGTAAAAGATGCTAAAAATTTATTCACTGTTTCAATTGTTTGCCATGGCGTTATGAATGAAAAAATATTAAAAAAATATATTAATAGTAAAAATCATGAAATAACAAATTGGCAATTTAGAACAAAAGAAAACGGATGGACAAAATCAAGTATTAAATACAATAGTGACAATAAAAAAATAATTAAAAAATTTACAGATGATGAATTAATGAATTCATATTTACAAAATACAGTTATGAGAGAATCTTGTTATAACTGTAAATACAAGGGTAATAACAATTTAGCAGATTTAATAATTGGAGATTATTGGGGAATAGAAGTTACAAATAATGAATTTTTTGATGAAAAAGGAGTTTCTTCTCTAATAGTAAATACAGAAAAAGGTAATAAGTTCTTAGAAAAAATAGAGTTTTTTAAATTCGTAGAATATGTAGATGGTAATTATAGTGAAATATTAAAATACAATCCATCCATAGAGCAATCAATAAAAAGACCACTAGAAAGAAACATTGTATTCTCTTCTGATCAGCAATTTGATATTACACTAAAAATGATTAACAGCCATATAAAAATAAAACAATTGGAAAGTAATATTGCTGATTTAAATAACAAATGTAATAATTTAGAAAAAGAAATTAGTAATATACATAACAGTAAGAGATGGAAAATATTAAATAAAATTCTAAAAATAATAGATAAATTAAGAATGAAAAAAGAAAAAGAAGAAGGTAGGATATAATATGGATTACACAAAAAGGCCAGGCGATAAAATAGATTTAATCGGTGAATTAAATTCAAAAAAATTAAATCCAACAATAAGTATTATCACACCATTTTATAATGGTGGTTCTACATTGATGGAAACAGCTAATGCTGTTTTTAGTCAAACTTATCCATATTTTGAATGGATAATAGTAGATGATGGATCAAAAGATGAGGAATCACTAAAAAAATTAGAAGAATTATCTAAGATGGATAAAAGAATATCTGTATATCATAAAGAAAACGGTGGCCCAGCAATTGCTAGGGATTATGGTATAGAAAAAAGCAGTAAATCAACCAAATATATTTTCTTCCTAGATTGCGATGATATACCAGATAAAACAATGATAGAATGTCTTTATTGGACATTAGAAACACATCCAGATGCGAGCTTTGCATATACAACAATGATTAATTTTGGGGATAAAGAATTTTTATGGGAAAGATATTTAACTGTTGCTCAACAGAAAGTTGAAAATTTGATATGTATAAGTTCAATGGTAAGAAAGCAAGATTTAATAGAAGTAGGCTGCTTTGGTATAAAAGAAAAATCAATGTATGAAGATTGGAATTTGTGGTTAAAGTTATTAGAAAAAGGTAAAAAACCCATTCGTGTTAATGCACCACTATTTTGGTATAGAGTAAGTAGTACTGGTGAATTTTCAAGAGCTAAGAAAAATAATAAAAATGCTATGAAATATGTAAATGATACAGCTAGCAAAATAAATAAAAATGTTGAAATAATTCAATATCCAAGAGTAGAAAAAAAATATACGACGGTAAAGAATTATGAAAATATGATATTACCAGATTACAAGAAATCTTCAAAGAAAAAAATATTGTTTATTTTTCCATGGATGGTAGTAGGTGGAGCAGACTTATTTAATTTAGATTTAATAAAAAGAATAGATAAAGAAAAATATGAATCAATTGTTTTAACTACAACGCCAAATACCAATCCATTAAGACAAGAATTTGAAACTTATGCTAGTGAAGTATATGATATGGCAACATTCTTAGATAGACCGGAATATATTAATTTCACAGATTACATAATTTCATCAAGAAAAGTAGATATGGTTGTAGTAAGCAATACCCAGTATGGTTATTATATGATACCTTATTTAAAAGGAAAATATCCAACTATACCTTTTGTTGACTATATTCATTCAATTGACATGAAAGATCCAAGAGAAGGATTTGGTAGATGTAGTCATGATGTAGATGATTATCTAACAAAAACTTATTGCTGCAATAACTTTACGAAAAGTCAATTAATAGAAAGATATGGTAAAAAGAATGTTGAAACATTATATATAGGAACAGATGAAGAAAAATTTGATCCTAAAAAATTTAATAAAGATGAATTAAAAGAAAAATATAATGTTCCAAAAGATAAAATTATTATTTCATTTGTTGCAAGAATTTCTGAAGAAAAAAGACCTAAAATGTTTGTAGAAATAGCTTTAAAATTACTAGAAAAAAATCCAAACTTACATTTCCTAATTGCTGGAGATGGACCATTACTAAAAAAAGTCCAAAAGCTAATTAAATCAAATGAAAATTTCCAAACCCTTGGAATGATAAAAGAAACTTCTGAAATTTATGCTATTAGTGATTTAACAATTAACTGCTCATCATTAGAAGGACTAGCACTTACATCATATGAATCCCTAGCAATGGGAATACCAGTAATATCAACAGATGTTGGTGGACAAACTGAACTAATTGATAAAAAAGTTGGAGGAATAGTTCACTATAATGAAAATGCAACAGCTGAAGTTTATCAAAGAGAAATATATGAATATGTAAGAGAAACATTAAGAGTTATTACTGATTTAAATACGATAAAAGGAAATTGCCGAAAAAAAATTATAAATGGTTTTACTATAAATAAAATGATAAAAAACTTTGAAAAAATTATTGATGAATCTATAAAAGAAGAAAAAGGTAAGAAAAAACAATTTATTAATTACGCTTCATATAATTTGTCATTAGAAACACTTCATCATAGTTATTATTTATATTGTAAAGACTATTTAGCTAGAAAATTTAGTATTCAATATAAGTTAGATGAAAAAAATAAAAAAACCACATCAAATAAATTTATAGATAGATTAAAAATAGTTATAGATAGAAGTTACGCCAAAAATGAATTGAATACTATTTTAGATTGCCTAAGAGCTTTAAAGAAAACTTTTAAAGAATTTATCTATTTTGCTAAGTTCTTTGTTAAGTCTATTCCAGCATTTTTTATACTTATTTATAAATTATTAACTAGAAATATGAAAAAAAGATAATATAATTAAAAAAGTGATATTTATAAAATATCATTTTTTTATCACTACTAGAAAATATGAAAAAAAATGATATAATATAGATATTAAGGAGCTGATGCTTATGAAAAAATGTGTGATTATCATGAATCCAGAAAGTGGAAAAGTAAAAAAACTAAAAGGTATGCAAGATTTTTACGATGTTTTGCGTAAATATAGTTATGATGCCGAAATTATTTATACAAAAAAAGCTAGGCATGCAACTGAAATAGTAAAAGAATTATCTAATGATATTGACTTAGTAATAAGTGCTGGAGGAGATGGTACTCTAAACGAAGTAGTAACTGGAAATATGGCTCGAGATAAAAAATTAATTCTAGCAAATCTTCCAATGGGAACAACAAATGATGTAGCACATATGCATGGTTTAACAAATAATTATTTGAAAAATTTAGATGCAATACTTAGTGGAAAAGTAAAAAGAGTAGACGTATGCTATCTTGATGATAAACCATTTATTTATGTAGCATGTTTAGGAGATTATATTGAAATGTCCTACAATACACCAAGAACATTAAAAAAGAAATATGGGAAGTTAGCATACTTAATATATGGTGCAAAAAAATTAAAAAACAAATTAAATACATATAATATTAGATATAAAATTGATAATAAAGAATATGTGGGAAACTATTCATTTATATTTATAACAAACTCATCAAGAGTTGCTGGTGTAAATGACATTTACTATGATATAAAATTAGATGATAATAAATTTGAAGTAGCTCTAATAAAAGCGCACAATAAGAGTGAAGCTCTTAAAGTTCTTGTTCAAGTTGCAAATATGGAATTAAAAGATATACCGAATATAAATTATTATCAAACAGATAATTTTGAAATTGAATTCTTAGATGAACCAAAAGCTTCTTGGTGCGTAGATGGTGAAGAGCATAAAACAGATCAAAAACTATTTAAGGTTAGAGTAGACAAATCTATGAAAATGCTTTTACCAAGAAACAATATGGACCGATTATTCAAAAAAGAAAATTAAAGGAGTAATTATGTTAAAAAAAGAAAAAATAAAAAAGAGGGAAGAAACAAAAATAGCATTAAAATTAATACTATGTTTAGTATATATAATAGCTATTACAGTGCTTGTTTTCTGCTCTTATAAAATATTTAAAGATAAAGATAATGTAACACCGTGGTCGGATGTAACTGATGTTGAACAATATTCTTATATTGAAGTATCTAAAATGTCAGAAAAGTTTGCATACTATACAACAAATAAAAAATCCATTCACTTTGTAATTGAAAAAGAAGCAACTGGTGTTTGGCATACATACATAATTGCTATAAAAGACAGCGATTATAATAAATTCAAAGATATAATTGACTACACATACGAAAGAACAGATAAAGAACCAGTACCAGTAAAGGTATATGGATATCCAGTAATCATTAATGATGAATTAAAAAAATCAGCTATTAATAATATCAAAAATTTTGTGCCAGTTGAAAATGAAGTTATAATAAACAATGATAATTTTGAACAATATTTAACTAATTGTTATTTAGATACAACAATAGATAAAAAAGATAAATTTAGTGTACCATTATTTACATTATTACTTTTAATTCTAATATTATTATCTCTATTTATACTAACCATTTTCGATCGAAAAAAGATAGTAAAAGATATAGATTATTTTATAGATGATATAAAGATAAAACATAAAAAATAACGGAGGAATATATGAAATTTGTAGAGATTAAGGAAAAAGAATATGTTGATTTTTGGGAAAATCATCCCTTAAAAACATTTCTATCAGCAGTAGAAATTGGAAAATTAAGAGAAAAAAGTAATTGGAAAGTTTACTATGTTGGAATAAAAGAAAACAAAAAATTAATAGGTGCTACTATGCTATTAAGTCATAAAAGACACTTTAATCGTTATGAATTTTATAGTCCTAGAGGCTTTTTGATAGACTTTAATAATAAAGAACTATTAGATTATTTTGTTAAAGAAGTAAGTAAATTTATCAAAGAGAAAAAAGGATACATTCTAAGAATAGATCCATATGTAATTTATAAACAACGAGATATTGATGGAAATATTGTAAAAGATGGAACAGATAATTCTAAAATTGTAGATCAGTTAACCAAGTTAGGTTTTAAAAAAGTATCTATTGAAAATATGGAACAAGTAGGATGGATGTTTTCATTAGATCTAGAAAATAAAACAGAAGAAGAAATCTTAAAAGAAATGAAACCAAATACTAGAAATACAATTCGTAAAGCCGAAAAAATAGGTATTAATATTAAAGAACTATCCTATGATGAATTAGATAGCTTTCAAAATATAATGATAGAAACAGGTGAAAGAAAAGGCTTTTCAATTAGGAATGTATCATATTATCAAGAAATGTATAAATTATTACACGATAAAAATCAAATTAAATATTATGTAACTGAATTAAATTTAAAGAAATATATAAAAAATTTAAAAGAAGAAAAGAAACAAAAAATAGATAAGAAGGAAAAATTAACAGACGCTAAATATAATGATGGTGCAAAGAAAAATCTTGATAATGAAATTGCTTCATTAGATAAAAGAATAAAAGAAGCAGAACAAATAATAAAAGAAGAGAAAAAAGATATTATTACTTTATCAGGATCAATGTTTATTATGATAAAGCCAGAAATAATTTATTTATCAAGTGGTAATTATGAAAAATTTATGAAATTTAATTCTCAATATTTATTACAATGGATGATGATAAAATATGGTATAAAGAATGGATTTAAAAAACATAATTTTTATGGAATTCCAGCTAATATAAATACGCATCCAAAAGACTATGGCATATATGAATTTAAGAGAGGCTTTAATGGATATGTAGAAGAATTAATAGGTGAATATGAATTACCAATAAGTTACCATTATTATTTATTTAAAATAATACATAAAATAAAAGGAGTTAGAAAATGAAATATTCGTATAAAACAAAAGGTACATGTTCAAGTCAAATAGACTTTGATGTAGAAAATAATATAGTACATAATGTATCATTTACTGGTGGATGTCATGGGAATTTACAAGCTGTAAGTAAATTAGTAGAAGGAAAAAATATAGATGAAGTTATAAGTACTTTGAAAGGTATAAAATGTGGATTTAAACAAACATCATGTCCAGATCAATTAGCTAGGGCATTAGAAGAAACAAAAAAGTAAAAAGGAGAATTCTATGAATAAATTGCTATTAATGTTAAGTATATTATTAACAGTAATTAGTTATTTTGCTTTAGGCATAATTTATATTATTTATAAAAACAAAAAAACTAAAGAAACTAGTGCTGAATGTGTAATTAGATTAACTAATAAAGATAATTCAATACATTTAGTAGAAACTAAAAATTATTTAAGTAAATATCAGTTAAAAAGGAAAATAATTAAATTAACTGAAAAAACTTATAGTAATAAAGATATATTTTCAAATTCAATAGCATATTTATTTTCAGGCTATTCAATGATAAAAAATAAATATCTTGATAGAATAAGTAGTTTAATACCATACTATTTTTTAGTAACAATAACCCCTATAATAGGAGTTTTAATAAGTATCCTATCAAATAGTATGGCAGATGCCAAAATAGGAATTGTATTACTTGCTATTATTGGTATATACCAATATATACTATATGGCATTAGTGTTGATGCTGTAAATGAAACAAAAGCAGTTGGTGATATTAGAAAAGTTTTAAACTATTATATAAAACTAAATAATTATTTTTTTATTATAACCCTAATAGAAATAATACGATTAGGAACAATATTATTGCAAATATAAAATTAACTAATGTTAATTTTTTTGCTGGCATATAGGAGGAATATCAATGTTTGAATTAGAAAAATTAGGAGAAAAAACATATTATTTAAAAAACGTTACCAATATCGGTATTTACTTAGAAGATGATAATAATATTTGGATAATAGATACTGGAAATGACCAAGAAGCAGGAAAGAAAATATTAAAAACAATCACTGCAAATAATTGGACAGTAAAAGGAATTATAAATACTCATTCACATGCCGACCATATAGGAGGAAATAAAGTGATTGTTGATAGAACAAATTGCCAAGTATTAGCGCATAATACAGAACGTTGTTTAACAGAATTTCCTTACTTAGAGCCAATAAGCCTATATGGATCATCACCTTATAAAGAATTAAAAAATAAAATTTTAATGGCTAAACCAACAAATAAAGTTTTAGAAATAGAAAATAATCTTCCAAAAGGATTAGAATTACTAGAATTAAAAGGACACTCATGTGACATGATTGGAATTAAGACAAGTGATGATGTTATATTTATTGGTGATGCTATATCAAGTGAAAAGACAATAGAAAAATATAATTTAATATTTAACTTTGATATTAAAGAAACATTAAATACTATTGATTACTTAAAAACATTAAATGCAAAATACTTTATAGCATCACACGTTGAAAAGAAAGAAGATATAACAAAACTTTGTGATGTTAATAAAAATAAAATAATTGAAATAAGTAATAAAATATTAGATTATTGTAAAGAAAAAAGAACTTTGGAGAATATTGTAAAGTACATATTTGATACTTATAATTTAATGATTAATAATAATCAATATCTTCTAAATAGTAGTATTATAAAATCACATTTAACATATTTAAAAGAACAAGAAAAAATTGAAATAATATTTGAAGATAATTATCAGTATTTTAAAGCAATTTAGGAGGATTTCATGAATAATATTAAAGCTATTCAAGGAGACATAACAGAAGTTGATGCAGATATCATTGTAAATGCCGCTAATAAGAGTTTACTAGGTGGTGGTGGAGTAGATGGAGCAATTCACCGCAAAGCAGGAATAAAATTATTAGAAGAGTGTAAAACTTTACATGGCTGTGAAATAGGCGAAGCAAAAATGACTAATGGCTATAATTTAAAAGCCAAAAAAGTTATTCACACTGTTGGACCTGTATATAGTAGTAAAATAGATAAAAGTGATTTATTAAAAAATTGTTATAAAAATTCAATGCTTTTAGCAGAAAAATACAGAATGGAAGAGAATTTAAATGAAATAACAGTTGCATTTCCATGTATAAGTACAGGACTTTATCGTTATCCACATGATGAAGCTGCTAATATAGCTATAAACACAATAAAAGAATTAAATTTAAAAAAAGTTAATGTTTTATTTGTCTGTTTTGAAAAAAAAGATTATACTATATATAGTAACTTATTAAAATAGAAGATACATAGAGGTAATTTTATGAAAAAAGAAAAAATAAGTAAGATAGCACTAATATTAAATATATTAATAATAATATTTGAACTTATAGGTCTTATTATGGCCGCAGCAGATGGAAGATTGCAATTAATATATTATACAGAAGATAGTAATTTATTAGCACTTATATCATCAACTATATATGTTATATGGTATTTCCTTAAATCAGAAAAATTAAAAAAAGTGCTTCATCTATTAAAATATACAACTGTAACATCATTATTTTTAACATTCTTAGTAGTACTATTTATTTTACCAAATATAATGGAAGGAAGTTTAATTTATTTTTTAACAGGAGAAGAATTTATTTTTCACCATACCATATGTCCAATAATTTGCATCGTTTCATTTGTTTTTTTTGAAAAATATGAAAAATTTTCAATAAAAGACATACTAAGAGCTTTCATATTTCCAATAATATATACATCATTTATAATGCCATTAAATATATTCAGAGTAATAGAAGGACCATACCCATTTTTAATGGTTTATAATCAACCAGTAATTATGACAATTCTTTGGCAAACATTAATGGCAGTCTGTGTATGCATAATTGCACTAATACTTGGAAAATTAAATAATAAATTTGTAAAATAGAAAACGTATTTGTCAAAAATACGTTTTTTTATATACTAAAATTAAGAAATATGAAATAATAATATTAGCAAAATAATAGGAGGATGAATATGTTTGATTTAAAGGGAAGAGTTGCTGTTATAACTGGAGCATCATCTGGATTAGGAAAACAAATGTCAAAAGCATTTGCTAAGCAAGGAGCTGACATTATTATATTAGCAAGAAGAATTGAAAGATTAGAAGAATTAAAAAAAGAATTAGAAAAGGAAAAAATAAAATGTTTAGCTATTCAATGCGATGTAACTAAAACAGAAGATATAGAAAATGCAGCCAAGAAAGTAGAAAAAGAATTTGGAAAAGTTGATATTTTATTAAATGTTGCTGGTGCATCACGTGATAAAGGTGTATTAGATATGTCTGATGATGAATGGGATTTTACTATTGATACAGATTTAACAAGTGTTTTCAAAATGACTAGAGCATTTGGAAATATAATGAAGAAAAATAAATATGGACGAATTATTAATATTGCGTCAATGTATGGTTTAGTAGGAAATACAGCTATGGGTACAGTTGCATATCATGCATCAAAGGGTGGAGTAGTTAATTTTACAAGAGCCGTAGCAGCAGAACTTGCACCATACAATATTACTTGTAATTCAATTTGTCCAGGATATTTTGAAACAGAGCTAACATCAGCAGTTTTAAATACAAAAGAATTCACTGCTTATATGGAACAAACAGTACCATTAAAAAGATATGGACGAGAAGGAGAATTAAATGCAGGTGCCATTTTCCTTGCTAGTGACGAATCTAGTTATGTAACTGGTGTTATATTACCAATTGATGGTGGATATACAGCTGTTTAATAAATAATAATTAGTATAAAAATTATGGAGTGATATTTATGCAAAATAAAAATTGGTATACTAAAACAATTGAACAAACATTAAACGACTTGAAAAGTAATATTAATGGATTAGAAACAAAAGAAGCCTCTAATCGTTTGAAAAAATATGGTATTAATGAATTACCTCATAAAAAAAGTGATTCAATTTTTAAAATATTTTTTAGACAAATCATAGATCCAATAGTTTTATTACTTTTAGTATCAATGTCTGTTTCATTTATTATTGGTGAAACAGTAGATGCTATAGCAATATTATTTATAGTTACAGTAGATTTAATTTTAGGAGCTTACCAAGAATGGAATGCAAATAAAACAGCAGAATCATTATCAAAAATGATTCAAGTAAAATCAAAAGTACTAAGAGATAAAAATGAAGTGGAATTAGACTCCAATAAATTAGCTCTAGGTGATATTGTTATTTTAGAGTCTGGTGATAAAATATCAGCAGATTTAAGAATCATAGAATGTTCAAATTTAACAGTTGATGAATCATCATTAACTGGTGAAAGCCTAAGTATCTGTAAAACAAACGATAAATTAGGAGAAAATACAATTTTAGCAGAAAGAAAAAATATGCTATATGCTGGAACTAATGTCTTAACAGGACGTGCCAAAGCTATAGTTGTCGCAACAGGTAGATATACAGAAATTGGAAAAATAGCTGGAAAAGTAGCAGAAACAAAAGAAGCAAAATCACCACTTACAATTAGAATGGAAAAGTTTTCAAAACAAATTACATTGTCAATAATCGTAATATCCGTTATTATTGCAATCTTATTATATTCTAAGGGAACACCGGGGACAGAAATATTTTTAGCAGTTATAGCACTTTCTGTTTCTGCAATGCCTGAAGGATTACCTTTAGCACTAACAATGGCATTAACAATTGCTTCAAATAGAATGAGCAAAAAAAATGTTGTTGTAAAAAGACTAAATGCTGTTGAAAGTTTAGGAAGCTGTACAGTAATAGCATCCGATAAAACTGGAACTTTAACTGTCAATGAACAAACAGCAAAAAAAATAGTGTTACCAAATAATGATACATTTGAAATAACAGGTTCAGGATATAATGCTAATGGCGAAGTTTTACCAATTGAAAAAGCAAAAATAGAAGAAGCAAAATTTTTAGCAAAACAAGCCGTTTTAAATAATGAAGCTAGCTTAGTAAAAAAGAACAAAAAATATGAGCATTTTGGCGACTCTATTGATGTAGCATTTCTATCTTTAGGAATGAAGCTAAACTTGGAATGTTCAAGAGAAAATATAGTAGATTCAATTCCTTATGAATCTGAAAATAAATATTCAGCTGTATTTTATAAAGAAAATAAAAAATATATAGCAACAGCAAAAGGATCAGTAGAAAAAATATTAAGCTTTTGTTCAAACTCAAAAGTTGGCAATAAAAAAACAAAATTAGATAAAAAAGAGATTCAAAAACAAAATGAAGCCTTAGCAAAACAAGGATATCGTGTAATAGCAATATGTGAAAAAGAAATAACAAAAGATGAATTAGAAAAAAAGAAATTAGAAAAAATGAACTTTATAGGATTAGTAGCATTTATTGATCCTATTAGAGAAGAAGTAAAAGATTCTATAAAGGAATGTAAAACAGCTGGTATAAAAGTTGTTATGATTACAGGAGATCATCCGTTAACAGCGTTTTCTATAGCAAAAGATCTAGGACTAGTAAATGATATGAATGAAGTAACAACAGGTTCTGAAATAGATGAATATTTGAAAAAAGGTGAAAAAGAATTTGATGAATTCATAAAAGATAAAAAAGTCTTTACAAGAGTTACACCATTAAATAAATTAGAAATAGTTGAATCATATAAGCGTCAAGGAGAATTTGTTGCTGTGACTGGTGATGGAGTAAATGATGCTCCAGCACTAAAAACCGCTAATATTGGTATAGCCATGGGTAGTGGAACAGATGTAGCTAAAGAAACTGCAGCTATGATAGTTTTAGATGATAATTTTAAGTCAATAGTTTCAGGGATAAAAGAAGGAAGAAATGCTTATAGTAACATAAGAAAAGTTTCCTATATGCTATTATCTTGTGGTGTTGCTGAAGTCCTATTCTTTATACTAGCAGTAGCATTTGATTTACCAATGCCATTAGTTGCAGTACAATTATTGTGGCTAAATCTTGTTACTGATGGATTACAAGATTTTGCTTTATCTTTTGAAAAAGCAGAAAAAAATATTTTAAAAGAAAAACCACGAAATCCCAAAGAAAATCTATTTAATCCAGAATTATGTGATGAAATATTATTATCAGGATTAGTGATGGGATGTTTAGTATTTATAGTTTGGTTTTATCTAATGAAATCTAATATAAATGTTTCACTATCTAGAGGTTATGTTATGACTTTAATGGTATTTATTCAAAATATGCATGTTTTAAACAGTCGTAGTGAAAAACAATCAACATTTAAAATACCATTAAAAACAAATCCATTAATTGCCTTTACAATTATTTCAGCAATTGCTCTTCAAATAATTGTTAGTGAGGTTCCAATATTTAGTAAATATTTAAAAACAACAAGTCTACCAGTAAGCCATATGTTAACATTATTTGTATTATCAACAATAATAATATTAATAATGGAAATATACAAATTTATAAAATATAATAAAAAAGCCAGTTAAAAACTGACTTTTTATTTTTGATTTTTAGAAGCAATAATATCATTTTTATGTTTTACTAATCTCTCTCTTAATGAAGGCTCATCCACTAAATATTTATCGCATAAATCCTCATCAAGATCCCTAAGTTTAGTATTTGTAGCTTTTTGATAAACAGAATGCATAATTTTTCTTTTTTCCTCAAATCTATAAATATCTGTTGGAACTAACATTAAATCAAATAAATGTTTAGACATTTTAGTTAATGTAGTAGGATCATATACCCAATTTTCATCTTCAACCCATGTGTAGCGTTGATTTTTTTTATCTTCAATATTTAATGGTTGAATATTACCGGTTACAATAACGGAATCAGTAATGGCAGTAGAAAGTAACAATGCTCTAACTTCATCTCTAGAATCTCTTACAGCATATTCATATTTTTCACTTACTGATCCTTGACTATAATTATCATTAACAATATTATCATATTCTAAAATAACAGATGCTGGTAAATTATCATAATATGTTCTATCTAATTTTTTCCATAATTCATCATCAAATGGTAAAAATGAGTCATTATTTTTTCCCCATTCCGACAAATTTTCATATTTAAGCTCAAATAATTTTCGCATGACATTTTTTAACATACATATCATCCCCTTAAAAGTACTACATATTATATCACAAAGTATAATATTTTTCAACTATTATAAAATATGATATAATTAATTACATAAAAATATAAAGAGGTAATTTATGAAAAAAAGTATAAGTATAATAGCAATATCCTTATTAGCAACAGGATGCAGTTTAATTAACAATGATCCAATATCTTTTTCAAAAGAAGGTTGGGAAAATCACATATCTGAAAGACACTTAATGATAGATAGTTTAGAAGACAAATATCATTTAGAAGGAATGACAAAAGAAGAGATATATGACTTACTAGGAGAAACAACAACTATAGATAACGATAATATAATATGTTACTTCATTAATTCATCAACGCCTGATCAAGACTATTGCCTAATGTTTGAAAATAATAAAGTGGTAGATACAGCTATCAAAAATCCACAATAAAATAATCAAATATTAAAAGTTGTTTAAAAATTCAAATTATGATAACATTAAAGTGGTGAGTAAAATGAAAAATAGAAGAGATGGTAAAAGAGTAAAAATAGGTGGATTATCACAATGTTTGATTGATATAAAGCCAGACAGATGTGATAGTGATGTTTATATTAATGAAAAAGTTGATGTTACAAAGTTAGTAGAATATATCGAAAAGAAAAAAAAGAACAATGAGAAAATAACTTACTTTCATGCGTTTGTTACCGCAATAGGAAAAAGTTTTTATAATAGACCTAAATTAAATAGGTTTGTAACTAATAGACATTTATATGAACATAATGATATCGTCGTATCCTTTGTTGCTAAAGAAAGTTTTGATGATAAAGCACAAGAATTAATGATTATGGTACCAATTGAAAAAAATTCTAATATATATTCAATAGCAGAATATATAAAAAATAAATTAGAAGGAATTAGAAATAAAAAAGTAAAAAAAGAAGGAGCTAATTCTGTTATTGATACAATAGGAAAGTTGCCAAATATAGTTAGAGTTCCACTAATGGGACTACTTAAGTGGATGGATAGAAAAGATTTATTACCAGCATCTTTTATGAAAGATAATATATACTATAGTAGTATTATAATTTCTAATTTAGGATCAATAAAATGTGGAGCAATTTATCATAATATAACTAACTTTGGTACTTGTTCTGGATTAATCACAATGGGTGAAATAAAAAAAGAAGGTTCTAAATATTTTTGTGAGTTTGGTATTAATTTAGATGAAAGAATTGCAGATGGATATTATTTTGCAAAATCTTTAAAATTAATTCAATATATACTTAATAATCCAGAACTACTAGAAGAAGCTGCTTCAAAAAAAGTAGAAATGAAAGAAATAAGATAATCTATTTGATTATCTTATTTAATTTTAATGATATAATATTTTTGGTGATAATATGAAATATGATATAAATAGATTTTTAAAAGCACAAGAATATGACTATGAAATTGCATTAAAAGAAATAATGAATGGTCATAAAAGAAGCCACTGGATTTGGTATATATTTCCTCAAATAGTAGGATTAGGTTTTTCATCAAAAGCTAATTTCTATGCAATCAAAGATATTAATGAGGCAAAAGAATATATGAAAAATGAGACATTACAAAAAAGGTTGATTGAAATAAGTGAGGCATTATTAAAATTATCAACTAATAATCCAACAGAAGTCATGGGCTATCCTGATGATTTAAAATTAAAATCATCTATGACTTTATTTGCTATTTCTAATCCAGAAATAGATACATTTCAAAAAGTTTTGGATAAATACTATAATGGAATAAAAGATGAAAAAACTATAGAAATATTAAAAAAGCAAAAATAAACATAATTATTTTTGCTTTTTATTTATAAGAATAGGATAATCAATACCATATTTTGAATCTAGTCTTTCTATATGTAATTTTCCATTATCATATTTTTTTAGAGCTCTTTCAGTAAAATCTATAACATAATCCTGATATTCATCTACTAAATATTGCACGCCATAATCAACCATTAAATCATCATTAGGAAAATGAACACATCCACACATTGCTACATAAAAATCTTTTTGCGACTTACAAGCTGCTTCAATAATAGGGACAGTAGCTTCACATGGCATTATACCGGTAATCAAATCGTATTTTGTAACATCAGTATTAGTAGTAAATTCTTCTTTACACAAAATCATATTTTTATATTTTGATTCTTTAATAATTAATGATGGATCACATACAGTAATTTTACCAGTACCTATTTGTAATTGCTTTTTTGCTATATTATTTCCAAAAGCTGGAATATAACCTGATGCTACATCTAAAATATTACCGTCAATAGGAAAAAAATCTTGTAATTTTTTTAAATGCATTTCATAAAAACTATCTCTTAAAAATTTATTTGAAATTTTTCCACTTGTAGCTGCTTCTTTTAAAATTTCATAAACTCCAATTTCATCATATAATTGCATCAATATATCAATAGTTGCAAAAGATTTAAAATTTATCCAAAAAAAATTTTTTATGAAATCTAGTTCATCTTCAGTGTAACCGTCCTTATTTTCATTCAAAAACTCATAAAGACGATTTCTAATTTCCTCTTTATAAAATTTAACCATAAAATCCCCTCTTAATAGGCGTTATATTATCATATACGTATAATTTAGTCAAATAAAAGAAAATGTGATATAATGAAATGGTAATAGAAAATAGGTGAAATAAAATATGAATGAATTTATGAGAAATGCAATAGAAGAAGCAAGAATAGGTATAAAAAATCATCATGGAGGACCATTTGGCTCAGTCATAGTTAAAGATGGTGTTATTATAGCAAGTGACCATAATAGAGTATTAATAAATGATGATCCAACATGTCATGGTGAAATAGCAACAATAAGAGATGCATGTGATAAATTAGATACACACGATTTGTCTGGATGTACAATTTATACAACAGGTGAACCTTGCCATATGTGTCTATGTGCTTGCATGTGGGCAAATATTGATAAAATTTACTATGGATGCACAATTAAAGATAATGAAGATATAGGATTTAGAGATGACAAATTTGACAAAATATTTGGTGGAAGAGAAAAATTAGGCGACTATATGGTTTGTGTTGATAGAGATGAATGTTTAAAATTATTTGAAGAATACAAAAATATGGATAAAGAAATATATTAAAGATTAGAAATTTTTCTAATCTTTTTTATTGACAAAATAAAATATACGTCATACAATACTATTGTATTAATTAAGTGATACAGCGAGGCGATAATTATGAATATAACATTTGATAATAATATACCAATCTATATTCAACTATTAGAATATGTAAAAATATACATAATATCAGGTGCTTTTAAGTGTGGTGAAAAATTACCATCAGTTAGAGATTTTTCAATAACATTTAAAGTTAATCCTAATACCATGCAAAAGGCATTATCTGAACTAGAAGATATAGGATTAATTTATACCGAAAGAACAAATGGTAAATTTGTTACTAAAGATCCAAAGGTAGTAGAAAAATTAAAAGATGAATATGCATTAACTTTAGCGAAAAGTTATTTTGAAGGAATGAAAAGAATAGGTTTAGGAAAAGCCGATTCAATTAATTATTTGGAAAAGATAGGAGAATAATATGGAACTACTAACTATTGAACATTTATCTAAAAATTATGGTAATAAAAAAGTATTAAAAGACATTAATTTAACAATATCTAAAGGAAAAATAATAGGTTTATTAGGAAAAAATGGTACAGGTAAAACAACATTAATAAAATTAATAAATGATTTATTAACACCAACTGAAGGAACAATAAAAGTAAATGGTAAAAATATTGGTGTAGAAAGTAAAAAAATAATATCATATTTACCAGAAAGAACTTATTTAAATAAAGAAATGAAAGTAATTGAAGTAATAGAATACTTTGAAGAATTTTATGATAATTTTAGTAAGAAAAAAGCTTTAAAATTGTTAAAAGATTTGGATTTAGATGTTAATCAAAAATTAGATAGAATGAGTAAGGGTATGCAAGAAAAAGTTCAACTAGTATTAGTAATGTCAAGAAAAGCAGATTTATATATTTTAGATGAACCATTGGGTGGTGTGGATCCTGCCACTAGAGACTATATATTAGATACAATCTTAAATAATTTTAATAAAGATGCTAGTGTAATAATTTCAACTCATTTAATTTCAGATATTGAAAGAATATTAGACGAAGTGATTTTTATCGATAAAGGAAAGATAATATTACAAAGTGATGCTGATAAATTAAGAAATAAAGAAAATGGCTCAATAGATGAAATATTTAGGAGGATGTTCAAATGTTAAATAAATTATTAAAATATGATTTAAAATATATGATAAAAAATATGTCAATATTCTATATCTTAGCTATTTTAGGTTCCTTATTAACTAGATTATTCTTTTCATTAAAACAGACATTTATAGTAGGTATAATATCTCAAATTTGTGTTGGATTTATGTTTTCAATGGTTTTTAGTATTTTAATTAATACTATAATAAGATCTTGGGTAAGATTTAAAGATTCACTTTATAAAGATGAATCATACTTAACGCATACACTTCCAGTATCTAAAACAGAAATATATGAATCAAGATTTCTTCAAACAGTAATATTTACTATTGTTGGATTTGTCGTAATGCTAATAAGTTTATTTATAACATATTATACTGAAGAAAGATGGATAATGTTAAAAGATGCAATTAATAAAATATCAAATGGATTTAATATGAATACTTTATTATTTGTTATTTTAGTAATAATAATACTTTTCTTAGAAATAATAAATTCTATTCAATCAGGATATCTAGGAATAATATTAGGATTTAGAAAAAATGATAATAAAGTTGCTTTCTCATTTATCTTTGGAATTATTGGCTATATATTATCTCAGTCATTTGTAATATTATCATTATTTATTGTTGGATTATTTAATAATAATATAATGTCAATATTTAAAGATACAATTTTGTTAGATAATAGTACTATTAAACTTATTAGCATACTTTCAATAACCATCTATATATTATTAATAGGATTAATGAACATAATTTGTACTAAAGAATTAAAAAAAGGTGTGAATGTTTTATAAACATTTACACCTTTTAAAATTTCTTTTTAAAATTACCATCAATACCAGATTTTTCACTTTTAATTATAAATGCATGATCATCTAATAATTTGATTTTCTTTTCTAATAGAATTAATTCATATTTAGTTAAAGCTGTATATATAATATAAGTTTTAGAATCATCATATCCACCTTTAGCATCCCAATAAGTAAAATCTCTATTTAACTCATTTTTAATATAATTATTAATTTCTATAGGTTTTTTCTTACAAAAAATAAATGCTGTTGAAGATATATTTTGATTATGCATTTTATCAATCATTAAAGTATTTATTACAGAATAAATAATAGAATAAATCATAACTTCTATACCATATAAAATTCCAGCAATAGAGTATATAACTAAATTAAATATTAATCCTAATTTACCAACAGAAAAATTATTATTTTTCTGAGCAAGAATAAGCCCAATTATATCAGTACCACCAGTAGAAGCACCTACAGCTAAAGTCATACCAATACCAATACCTGCTAAAACACCACCCACTAATACACTTGCTAAAACATCATCTATAACATGAACAATTGGTATTACTGAAAGTAAAACAGCCTGAATAGTTATTACAAATAATGTTCTTACAAAAAATGTTTTTCCCAAGTTTTTATAAGCAATTATAAATAATGGAATATTAATAAAATAATAGATTATACCACTAAAATCAAAATTGGTTTTTATAGAAAATGTATTAATTAAAAAACTTCTTATTAATTGTGATAAACCTAAAACACCTCCGTTATACATATTATTAGGTACAACAAAAATATTAATAGCAAAACAAAATAATAAAGATCCAAATAATACTTTTACTATATCAATTAAATCCCAATTAAAAATATTTAATACTTTTTTCATTAAATCAACTCCCAAAGTAAAAAAATTATAACACTTTAAATTTAAAAGTAAATAGAAAATTTAAATAATATAAAATGTTTACAAAATTATTTTATTTTAAATAAAAAAATATATACGTATGTTATACTTATATTAAGTAATATTAGAAGGTGAATTAATGGAATTATATAAAGGAAAATATTTTGAAATAATATTTCAAGATTGGTGTCAAGAATTTCCTGGTGCATGTATTATTTCAAGTACTAAGGAAAAATTAAGTGATATGACAAAAGAAGAGTGGGAAGAGTTAGGAAAACTGGAAAAAGAATTAGAAAGAGTTTGCGATAAAATATTTTCTCCAACTATGTACAATTTCGCTTGTTTAATGAATAATGCATATAAAGATAATAAAAAGCCAAATGTACATTTTTGGTTTGTTCCAAGATATAAAACGAGTATTAAATTATTTAATAAAATTTATAAAGACAGACATTTTGGATATAATTTTTGGAAATGGTCTAATAGTAAATTAAAAAGACAAAAAGATATCTTTACCAAAGAAGAAAAGATAAAAATATATGAGATGATGAGAGATGAATTTGAATTATGAAAAAATTTGTAAAAGTAATGTATGGAACTAAAAGTGGTGCTAAAATAGGACTTGATTATAAAGTTAATGAAATTAATATAAGCGATAATTGGAATCCGACAGCTGCTAATCCTAAAGATTTTGGAGGATTTAATTATTCAGAAGAAGACAGTATAATAAGATGGCTTCATAGAGGAGATACAATATATGATGTAGAAATACCGGAAGATGCAGAAAATGTAAAATTAGAAGGCGCAACAACTATATATAGAACTAATAAAATAATTATAAAAAATCCAAAAAAAATAACAGATGATATGGCCTTAGAATTTTATAAAAAATCACATATACCAGAAAAATCATACTATAAAACACTAGCAGTAGTATCATTAATGAATTATAATAAAACAGCTAAAAAGATATTATCTGATAAAGTAAATAAAAATAACATAAAAGAAGTACTAGAAGAATGGAATGATTTCTTTAGTCATAAAGGCCAAGAAGATAGAAAAGAATCAAATGAAACAATAAAAATGATATATGAGCAATTAAAGAAAATAATGTACGACAGTCCTAAATTTTTAGTTGCAGGTTTTCCAATTAATTTTTTTAATAGTTCATATGGTAAAAAGAGAGAAAATATTTTTACTTGGCTAAAAGAAATAAATTTAGATGGTATAGAACTACAATGTACTTACGGAATAAGAATGAAAGATGAACAAGCAATATTATATAAAAAATTAGCAGAAGAAAATAATTTAACTATTACCATTCATGCACCATATTATATCAGTTTAGCTTCAATAAAATCAGACGTAGTAGAAAGATCAAAACAAGAAATAGTTAAGGCTTTTGCCTTAGCAGAAAAATTAGGAGCGACAAGAATTATTTTTCACCCAGGTGCTGGTTATGGTACAGGAAAAGAAGATAGAAAAAACGGGCTAAAAAGACTTATAGATGCATTAAATGATGTTGAAAAAAACATAGATACTAAAAGTATTAAATTATACCCAGAGATAGGTGGAAAAGTAAATCAATTAGGATCTTTAGATGAAATCATAGAAATATGTAAAAATGTCAAATATGCTAGACCATGTATTGATTTAGCACATCTACATGCTAGAGAAATTGGAAGCATGACTTCAAAAGATGCAATAATTAATGTACTAAAAAAAATAGAAAAAGAATTAGGAAGAGATATATTAGAAGAAACTCATTTTCATGTTTATCCTGTTGATTATACTGAAAAAGGTGAAAAGATTCATAAGGCGTTTGGTGATAAAGTCGAAAATAATCAATTATCTTTATTTGATAATAATTCAGAATATTTTCCAAAAGCTGAAGATTATATAGATGCCATTAAGAATATGAAAATAAGTCCAATTACAGTTTGTGAAGCCCATAATACACAAGATATTGGAGCAATATTAATGAAGAAATTATACAATGATAATAATATTTAAATTTATATAAAAAATATTAAATTAGTAAAAAGAAAGGAGGAATAATAAATGAATAATAGATTCAATCTATTTATAAAAAAGTCAAAAAGAAAAGTAATGTTTAGGTTACTAATTATTCTAATTATAATTGTGTTTATTACATTTATTGAAATAAAATTGAATTCCTCCATTGTAACTAATTTATTTTATATTATATTTGCAACTATAATATTTACTATTACAAAAAAGAAAAAAAAGAAATCAAATAAATATAATTTAGATAGTGATATTGATCCTAATATTTATATTCCTCTAGTATATAATAAAGAATATTTAAATCAATTATCAAATGAATTTAATGTTAAAAGAAAAATACCAAATAATATTAATAATCTAGTTGATTATGTACAATTTATGATTGATAACAACAATATGATATTTATTGAGAAAAATTTTGACTTAAATTCAATCATTTATTTAATTAACAATCTTATAAAATCACAAGGTTATAATATAAAAATAAATATAAATGATATATTAATTAATGACAGCGAATTATTTAAACTTAGAAGAAAAGATAATATTCAAACAGACTATCATGACTTATCATATATTCGAACAATTTTAGAAAATAATCAATTAGAACTAATTGCTTTTTATGCACCAAACGATGGATTTTCAAAATTAGCTAGGATAGACGGATATATATTATCAATTATTCCATTATCAAAAGTAGAAACTTTAAAAGAATTACAATTTACAATTTAAATATTATTTTAATAAAATCAATTTATTTGTATTTAAGCTAGACGAGTGGAGTTTAATAAACACAAAAAAACTAACTATTTCTAGTTAGTTAATGTCAATTGGAGCGGATGATGGGAATCGAACCCACGTAGTCAGCTTGGAAGGCTGAGGTTCTACCATTAAACTACATCCGCATATTTATTAATCGAACTCAGCTTTTCCGATAACCAAGTCGACTAAATAAAGTAGACAATATTAATTATACCAAAAAACTATATATTGTCAACTACTTTTTTAAAAAAATAAATAATATATCAAAAATATGATATTTCATTATATAATAAAAGCAGGTGATGTACATGAAAATTCTTTTTAGTGATTTTGATAATACTCTTTATGTAGAAGATGAAAAATCTTTTCAAAATAATATCGAAAGCATAAAAAAATTTATTAATCTAGGTAATATATTTGGTATAATTACAGGACGTAGTTATTCAGATATAAAAGTCTTATTAAATAAATATTCAATTCCATATAGCTATTTAATTTGTGAAGATGGAGCTAAGATATATAACAGTACAGACTATAGTATAAATACAATTAATATAGATTCTAAAGAAGTAGAAAAAATTATAGAAATATTAACTGATAATAATTATAAATATTATTTAGATGATGGATACAATATAACAACTAATATTAATGATTGTGTAAAAATTTATACTACTTATGATAATTATGAAGATGCTAAAAGAGTAATAGAATTATTAAGAGAAAAAACCAATACTTTTTCTTATTTAAGTAGAATTCATATAAATATTACTCATAAAGATGCTAATAAAAAATCAGCATTACATAAATTAATTGAAATAGAAAATTTACCATTAAATGATTTATATGTTATAGGAGACAATGTAAATGATTTAGAGATGCTAAAAAGTTTTTCAGGTGCAGTAGTTAAAAATCATAGTAATGATTTAAATCAATTAAATAAATCTGAATATAATAATGTATCGGACTACATAGAAGAATTATTGAATAATAAATAAAAAATAATATAAGAGAAGAATTAGTAAAATAATTCTTCTTTTTTTCATATTCTTTATTAGGTGATTGAATGGGGGATGTAGTAATTAATTTGATAAATAATTATGGATATATAGGAATTTTTTTAGGGATGATATTAGAAGCTGTAATTATAGTAATTCCTAGTGAAGCAATTCTAGCAACAGGTGGTATTCTTGCTGGAAAAAAAATATTAACATTCTGGGGAGCTTTCTTAGCTGGATTAATTGGTAGTGTATTTTGTGCAATAATAATTTATTTTATGGGATATTTAGGCGGTAAACCATTTATAAAAAAATATGGCAAATATCTTTTTATAAAAGAAAATGACTTAGAAAAAACAGAAGGATGGTTTCATAAATATGGATTAATAGGCTCTTTAATAGGAAGAAACTTTCCCATAATAAGAACACTTATTTCATTGCCAATAGGAGTTATGAGACTATCATTTATCAAATTTGTAATTTATACAACAATAGGCAGTATACCATGGACATTTGCATTTACTTATATTGGTTATTCATTAGGGAATAATTGGACTGTTATAACAAAATTTATTACTAAGTTAAAAATACCAATAAAAATTTTAATTATATTATTGATTGTTAGTTATATAATTAAAAAAATATTAGAAACAAAAAAAGCTATTAACTAGCTTCATAGATTTTTTTTACATAATTATTATAAGTATCTTGATCAATAGTATTAAAAATTTTATTAACTATTTTATTAAAGGTTTTATTATCTACACATTTTCCACCAACTTGATAAATTTTTCCTTTAACAGAAACAGTTAAAAATTTATTTGTACTTTTTATACACTTACTATTACTAATATCTTTCTTAGAAAATAAGATAGAATTTTTTTCAATACAAGTAATTAATTTTTTATATTTACTTTTACTAATTTTATATTCTTTTATATCCTCATTATAGCTATTACTAAAACTAACTTTATTATTAGTAAATTCTATAATTATACTCATATCTTTAATATTTTGACTACTACCATTTCCCATAGAATATCTTATTACTTCAATTTTATTATCAAATTTATGTATCAATAGAATATTATTTAAAACAAATATAATACCAATAACAAAAATAGAAGATAAACATATAAATAATCGTTTTTTCATCAATATCACCATTTAAATTTTAACATATAGATAATAAAAACTAAATAAATATTAGAAATAACTAGTATTTTTTTTATATCTGTGATATAATTGAGAACGTCAAAAAAAAGAGGTGTACTTTTATGGAAAAAAGAAATGTAGCAATAATAGCCCATGTCGATCATGGGAAAACAACTTTAGTAGATGAAATATTAAAGACTTCAGGAATGTTTAGAGAAAATGAAGATGTTAGTAATGTATCAATGGATTCTAATGATTTAGAAAAAGAACGTGGTATTACTATCTTAGCTAAAACTACAGCATTAGATTATAAAGGAGTAAGAATTAATATATTAGATACTCCAGGACATGCTGACTTTGGTGGAGAAGTAGAACGTATTATGAATATGGTGGATGGTGTTTTACTAGTAGTAGATGCTTATGAAGGACCAATGCCTCAAACAAGATTCGTTTTAAAGAAAGCTTTTGCAGCTAAAGTAAAACCAATCGTTATTATTAATAAAGTAGATAAGCCAAGTGCAAGATGCAAACAAGTATTAGATGAAGTATTAGACTTATTCATTGAATTAGGTGCTGACGATGATCAATTAGACTTCAAAGTTTTATATAGTTCAGCAATTAATGGAACTTGTTCAACTGATGCTGATTTATCTTCACAAACATTAGGTTTTGAAGAAGTACTAGATACAATATTAGAAGAAGTTCCAGCACCAACAGGTGACAAAAATGAAGCACTACAATTCCAACCAGCATTATTAGACTACAATGAATTTGTAGGAAGAATCGGAATTGGCCGTGTTCATAATGGTACTATAAAAACAGGTGAAATGGTAACTTGTTGTAGATTAGATGGAACTACAAAACAATTTAGAATTCAAAAATTATTTGGATATTATGGATACAATAGAGTAGAAATAGCAGAAGCAGAAGCCGGAGATATTATAGCAATAGCAGGATTAGCTGACATATCAGTAGGTGAAACAATCTGTAACAATAATGATATTAAACCATTGCCACAATTACATATTGATGAACCAACATTACAAATGACATTTGGTACTAATTCATCACCATTTGTTGGAAAAGATGGAAAAATTGTTACTGCTCGTAAAATTGAAGAAAGATTAATTAAAGAAACTCAAAAGGATGTTAGTTTGCGAGTAACTCAAGCTACTAATGAATCATTCTTAGTTAGTGGACGTGGTGAATTACACTTAAGTATCTTAATAGAAAATATGCGTAGAGAAGGATTTGAACTTGAAGTAAGTAAACCAGGTGTAATTATTAAAGAAATAGATGGTAAACAATGTGAACCATATGAGGAATTACAAATAGAAGTTCCAGAAGAGTCTGTAGGATCAGTAATTGAACAATTAGGAACTCGTGGTGGTCGTATGGAAAATATGACTAACTTTGAAAATCAAGTAAGATTATTATATACAATTCCATCTCGTGGTCTTATTGGATTTTCAACAGAATTCATGACTTTAACTAAAGGATATGGAATTATGAACCATACTTTTAAAGAATATTTACCATATGAAAATATAGAAGTTGGAGAAAGAAAATTAGGTGTTTTAGTTTCTATGGAAAATGGAGCTTCAACTGCTTATTCAATAGGTAATCTTGAAGACCGTGGAGTTATGTTTATTGAACCAGGAACAGAAGTATATGAAGGAATGGTAATAGGTGAATGTAATCGTGAAAATGATTTGGCAGTAAATGTAGTAAAAGGAAAGCAATTAACTAATACACGTGCTGCAGGATCAGATCATACAGTAGTATTAAAAAGACCTCGACCAATTACTCTAGAATATGCATTAGACTATATTAATTCAGATGAATTAGTAGAAGTTACACCAAATAATATTCGTATTCGTAAACGTATTCTTAATACAGAAGAACGTAAGAAATTTGATGCTAAAAAACAAAAATAACTAGAAATAGTTATTTTTTCTTTGCTATTTTATATATATTTGTTATAATTGATATATAAAGATAGAGGTGAGCGTTATGAAAAAAAATCAACAAAAGTTAGAACGCAACAGATATAGTCAAACATTATCTGGAGAAGAACTAACAAAAACGCAAGTCTTAAATTTAACAGAATTACAAAAAGTTGCTAATTACGAAAAAAGAACAAGTAAGAGACCTGCAATTTTCGTAGCGATTTTAGGATTATTTGCTATATCTCTTGGAATAGCATATCCATCAATTCTTAATTTAGTAACACCAAAGTATGATCCACCAGTAATTAGTAAAAATAGAGTAAGTGACTTAGCTGCAACAAATAATAGTAGTGTTAGTTGCACATCTTTAGCTAATACAGAAACAACAAGTTTATATTTTGACATGAATTTAAATTTTGTTGATAATAAACTTGATAGTTATACAAAAAAATTTGAAGCATCACCTATAGCCGGTAAAGAAGAAGCCGCTGTAAATGAAATGCAATATTTTATAACTCTACATAAAAATATTGAAGCAGTAGAAGTACCTGGCTATATTATTACAGATACAGGTGATGTTAATAAATTAACAGTAAATGTTAGTATTGATTTAAAAAAATATGATGCTACTAAAATGACAGAATATCATAACAGTAATTTATCAACAAAAGTAGAGTACAGTTTAAATGAAACAAAAGAATCAGTCGTTGCAAAAGCAACAGCAGCTGGATATACATGTAAATAAAAAAATTCACGTTAGTGAATTTTTATTTTGCAAAAAAAACTGATTAGTCAGCTTTTTGATTCTTTAATAAAGTTCTCTTTTCTTTAGTAGATAATCTTGTTTTTGTACCATCAGCAAGTCTAAATACTTGTAAATTTAGCTTTTGTCTAGTTTTTGTAGCATTTAAAGCATGTGATCTCTTATTTTTAACATTACCGGTTCTCTTTGATATATTAACTGCCATAATTTCCCTCCTTCGGTTTATTTCTTTCTGCTTAATAACTTTATCATAAAACTTTAAGAAAGTCAAACAAAAACCTTAAAATATAACGATATAAGGTGAAATTTTATTAAATCGAGCAGTTTTATTTATAAATAGTTTATGTTAAAATAGTTATACGAGGAGGTATTAATATGTATATTCCATTATTTAATAAAAGCAATTATACACTGTTATCGTCATTACTAAAAATAGATGATATCATATCATATGCAGAAAATAATAATATCTCCAGTATTTCTATAGCTGATACAAATATGTATGGAACTATGGAATTTATAAAAAAGTGTGAGAAAAGTAACATAAAACCCATAATAGGTTTAAATGTTATATTACAAAATTATAATTATGTATTATTAGCTAAAAATTATAATGGTTATAAGAGCCTTATAAAATTATCATCTATTCAAAATGAAAGGTTAATTACCGAAGAAGATATAAAAAAATATAATGATTCAGTAATATGTATTATTCCATATTTATATAAAGAAAATTATAAGGAATTAGAAAAAATATATGATAATACATATCTTGGATATACTACAAAGAACGAAGAAAAAGAAAGTCTATTAATAACAAAAAATATAGTTTTTTTCAGAGAAAATTTATATTTAAATAAAAATGATTCAGATATATTACCTTATTTATATAAAATAAGAGATGGAAAAACTATTAGTGATAATATAGATTACGAAATAAATAATCATGAATTAAATATTAAAAATATTTTAGATTTAACAGATAACATTGGTTTAATAAATACCATAAGAATAGCTGATGAATGCAATTTAGAATTTCCAAAAGCTAAAAATTTATTACCAATATATGAATGTGAAAATCCTGAACAATATTTATTTGAACTATGCAAAGTTGGACTTACAAAAAGATTAAATGGAACAATTCCTAAAAATTATCAAGAAAGATTAACGTATGAACTAAAAATAATTAATGATATGGGATTTCCAAATTATTTCTTAGTAGTTTATGATTTTATAAAATTTGCTAAAAAAAATGGTATTTTAGTTGGTCCTGGAAGAGGTAGTGCTGCTGGATCATTAGTAGCATATTCACTAGGAATAACAGATATAAATCCAATTGAATATGATTTATTATTTGAAAGATTTTTAAATCCAGAAAGAAAAACAATGCCTGATATTGATACAGACTTTCCTGATAATCGCCGTGATGAAGTTATTGATTATGTTATTAATAAATATGGAAAAAGAAGAGTCTGTGGAATAGTTACATTTGGTACACTTAGCGCTAAACAAGTAATTAGAGATGTATCACGTGTTTTAAATATTCCAAGCTATAAAGTTGATGGACTTTGTAAATTTATTCCAGGATATACTAAAGATAAGTTAAAAGATTTCTATGAAAAGAATCCTTCATTTAGAGCCAGAATAGATAGTGATACATTACTAAGTAATATGTATAAAATTGCCATAAAATTAGAAGGATTTCCTAGACATACATCATCTCATGCTGCTGGTATTGTTATGAGTCAAGTAGATTTAGATGAAGTTATTCCACTAACAACAGGAGATGGGATGTATTTAACAAGTTATTCCATGGAATATTTAGAAGATTTAGGTTTACTAAAAATGGATTTTTTAGGATTAAAAAATCTAACTATAATTGATAATATTTTAAAAGATATAAAAGAACAAACTGGAGAAGTTATTGAATTTTCAAAAATACCATTAGATGATAAAGAGACCTTAAAGATTTTTGAAACAGCAAATACTAGTGGAATATTCCAATTTGAATCACCAGGAATGAGAAACTTTCTTCGTCGATTAAAACCTAATACATTTGAAGATATATTTGCAGCAATCGCATTGTTTAGACCGGGTCCAGCAATTAATATAGATAGTTATATTAGAAGAAAACATAATGAAGAAAAAATAACATATTTAGATGAATGTTTAGAGCCAATTTTAAAAAATACTTATGGTATCTTAATTTATCAAGAACAAATAATGCAATTAGCTAGTTTATATGCTAATTATACATTAGGAGAAGCTGACATATTAAGAAGGGCCATGAGTAAAAAGAAAATAGATTTATTAAAAAATGAGGAAGAAAAATTTATATTAAAAAGTGTTAAAAATCATCATAAAAAAGAAGAAGCTAAGAAGATATATGATTTAGTTTTAAATTTTGCTGGATATGGTTTTAACAGATCACATTCAGTCGCTTATGCCATAATTGCTTATAAAATGGCATATTTAAAATGCCACTACAAAGACATATTTTTTGCTAATTTATTAACAAATGTTATTGGTAGTGAATCTAAGACATATGAATATATAATGGAAGCAAAAGCAAATAAAATAGAAGTTGAAAAGCCAACAATAAATGAAAGTGATAGCAGATATATTATTAAAAATGGCAAAATTATATATCCATTATCTAATATAAAATCTATTGGAACAGTTGTATCAAATACTATAAAAGAAGCAAAAAAGAATGGTAAATTTATAGATATTTATGATTGCTTTAGTAGACTATACATTGCTGGAATAGGAAAAAAGACCTTAGAGGTATTAATAAATGCTGATGTTTTCAAAGAATTTAATTATAATAGAGCAACTTTAATTTACAATTTAGATAGCTTATTTAATTATGCTGAATTAACTAAAGATATTGATCCAAGTTTAGTTATGAAGCCTGAAATAGAATATCAACAAGAATACCGAAACGATTATCTCTTAGAAAAAGAAAAGGAAGTTTTTGGTTGCTACTTATCTACACATCCGACAACGATGTATAAAAAAGATAATCCTTACTGTATATCACTAAATTCTGTGGAAAACCATTTTTCAAAGAAAGTAGACACCTTAATACTTGTTGATAAAATAAAATCTATAACAACAAAAAAAGGCGACCGAATGGCTTTTATTACTGGTAGTGATGAAACAGGGACAATGGAGTATACATTATTTCCTAAAATATTTAGTGAATATAGTGATTTATCAAGGGGAGATCTATTAAAAATAAGGGGTACAGTTGAAAAAAGATTAGATCAAATTCAAATAATTGTTGAAAAAATTAAATATTTAGAATCAGGAGAAGAAAATGAAAAAGAATAAAGAAAAAATCTATAGTATAGCAGCTATAGTAGTAATAATTGATCAATTGTTAAAGTTAGTAATAAAAACAAAACTAAAAATTTTTCAAGAAATAGTAGTTATCCCTAAATTTTTCTCTATTTACTATATTCAAAATAATGGAGCAGCTTTTTCTATATTAGGAGATAAAACAATATTATTAATAGCAATTAGTGCAATATGTATTATAATATTAGATCGTTTTATAACAGCAGAAACTAAATTCAATAAATTATCAATTATTTCATTAGGAATAATAATGGGAGGGATATTTGGCAACTTAATTGACCGACTACTTTATCATTCAGTAATAGATTTTTTATCATTTAGTATATTTAAATATAATTTTCCGGTTTTTAATATAGCTGATATTGGTATAACTATAGGTACTGTTTTATTAATAATTAGTTTTATAAAACCAGATCCAAAATTAGAAAAATTAAGTGAAAATAGTCCTATGAAAAGAAAACCAAAAGACTATGAACAAAAAGTAGATAATAAAAAAGAGGTGAATAAGAATGTTAAAAGTAACAGAAGAAGACCAACTAACAAGAATTGATTCTTATTTGGCTTTACAATTAGATATATCACGTAGTAAAGTACAAAAATTAATTAAAGATAAATTAGTGACTGTAAATGGTAAAATCATAAGCTCAAATTATCAAATAAAAATAGGTGATGAAATAATAATTGATGATGATTTAAACTATGATATAAATGTTGAACCTCAAAATATTCCAATAGACATAATTTATGAAGATGATGACTTACTAGTTATAAATAAAGAAAGTGGAATGGTTGTTCATCCTGCGCCTGGACATTATACTGATACTTTAGTAAATGCCTTACTTTATAAATTTAATTTAACTTCAGGAGAAAAAACAAGGCCTGGAATTGTACATAGACTTGATAAAGATACAAGTGGTTTAATGTTAGTTGCCAAAAATGATTATGCACATGAAAAATTATCAGAAATGATAAGCAAAAAAGAAGTTGATCGTCACTATTTAGCTATAGTTGATGGATTAATAAAACATGATACTGGAACTATTGATGCTCCAATTGGTAGAGATCCAAAGGATCGTCAAAAAATGACTGTTACTGATATAAATGCTAAATCAGCAGTTACTCATTTCAAAGTTTTAGAACAATTTAAAAATAATACACTAATTGAGTGTATATTAGAAACAGGAAGAACCCACCAAATTAGAGTTCATTTAGCATATATAGGTTATCCAGTTAATAATGATCCAGCATATGGAAGAGGAAAAGCAACAGAGTTTGGACAAATGCTTCATTCAAAAAGTATTAAATTTAAACATCCTAGAACTAACAAAGAACTATACTTTGAAATAGAACCACCAAAACAATTTACAGATAAATTAGAGTCATTAAGAGAAGAAAAATAAAAAAGTGCATTAGCACTTTTATAATGTATTAATAATATAAATAGTTAAAGATAATATAGTTGCAAATAAAGATAAGAGTACATAAGGATCTATAAACTTAGTACTTTTTTCTTTCAAATTTTGGGTTTCATTATATAAAAATAAACAAGAAATAAAAGTGCCTAAACAAAAAACAAAACCTAAAAAATTACTTTTTAATCCAAAAAATACTAATGTAAATCCTTGATTAAATAAATAATTAATTAATAGAGTTATTTTATAAGACTTTGGTATTTTTTTAAAACCATATGTATAAATGATTTTACTTATACTAATAGCCATACAAACATAAATTATTGACCAAGCTATCCCATAAAAAGCAGTAGGTGGAGCAAAAAATGGCAGTTTTATTTCTTTAAAATAATTATAATCTACTGGTATAACGGCTGATGCAAACCAAGGGAGTAAGCATAATATAAATATAAATATTTTCTTTAACAAAAATAATCACCTCTTTCTTTATTTTATGTTTTAGTATATAATATTATTAGAAAATTTTAGGAGGACCAAATGGAAACAGAAATAATGTCAGATAGCAAAAATATAATTGTAATGAAATTACTTCATTATTTTATAACAGAAAAAAATTACAATCCCATAATTCTCCAGGGAGTAGAAAATGAAATTTGGTTAGAAAACCTTGATGAAGAATACAAAGTTGTAAGAATTGTATCAGGTTATATTCATAATGATGCTCAATTTGATTTTGATAAATTTAAAACAAAAAGAATAATACGCAAAATTAGAAAAAAAACATTATCGCTTAACATGAATGTATTTAGTATATTTTTAAATCTAGGGGATAATGTAACAGAGAATATAGGTGACAATCCTAATTCAATGTGCGTAAAAATAAACGAAGAAGAAGACTTTAATAAAAATGATACTATCAAAAAAACTTTTCCTGATTTAATAAAAAAACTAGATTTTTCTGAAACAGGAATAGAATTATTCGCCAAAATAACAGGTGATATTAATAAGCATAATCAGGCAGATAGTAAAAAAATAGAAAAAGTATTTAAAAAGAAAACTCCAATTATAACATACAGTATAATAGCAATTTGTATGCTTATATATATTATTTCCATAATGAGTAATAATTATGAAAATATTATCAATATGTATTGTATTTTTGGACCTAAAGTTAGATTGGGAGAATATTATAGACTTATAACAGGAACTTTTTTACATGCTAATGCATTACATTTAATAGTAAATTGCTATGCATTATATATATTAGGAAGTCAACTAGAAAGTTATTTAGGAAAAATAAAATATTTAATAATATACTTATTTAGTGCTATTATAGGTGCACTATTTAGCATAACTTTCTCTGGTAATGTCGCATCAATCGGAGCAAGTGGAGCAATTTTTGGTATTATGGGATCATTACTATACTTTGGTTACTATTATAGAGTATACTTAGGTAATGTAGTTAAAAGCCAAATGTTACCACTAATTTTGATTAATCTTGGACTTGATTTATTAATACCAGGAATAGATATTGGTGCACATATAGGTGGATTAATAGGTGGTATTTTAATTACAATAGCCTTAGGAGTAAAAAACAAAAGCACAGCATTTGAAAGAATAAATGGAAGTATTGTTACATTACTATTTTCTGCTTTTGTTATATATATGGCCTTTGTATTTGCAGCTTAAAAATTATTGTAATTAAAAATAATAAATGATAAAATAATTTTAAAGATAAATATTATGTGAGGTGATATTATGGCACAAGAACAAACTAGTTTATTTAAAATAAAAGATTTAGATACAGAAGCAACTAGAAAAGTATTAAATGAAGTATATGAAGCATTAGAAGAAAGAGGTTACAATCCTACTAATCAAATTGTTGGTTACCTAATTAGTGGTGATCCAGGATATATTTCTAGTTATAAAAATGCTAGAAGTAAAATTCAAGAAATTGATCGTGCTAAGATTGTCGAAATTTTATTATTAGAATTTCAAGAAAAACAAAAATGAAATATTTAGGACTTGATCTAGGTAGCAGAACTTTAGGTGTAGCAGTTAGCGATAACACAGGAGTTATTGCTACAAGTTATAAAACAATAAGACATGAAGAAGAATATGAAAGACTTCTTTCAGAAGTAGAAAAACTAGTTAATGAATTACAAATAGGTTGTGTAGTTTTAGGGTTTCCTAAAAATATGAATAATACTATTGGGCCAAAAGGGGAATTAAGCCTCGAATTTAAAGAAAAATTGGAAAAAATATTATCTGTTCCTGTTTATCTTCAAGATGAAAGATTAAGTACAAAAAGTGCAACAGATACACTTATAAAAGGAAATGTTAGAAGAAAAAATCGTAAGCAAGTAGTAGATAGCCTAGCAGCTACAATAATATTGCAAACATTTTTAGACAAGAAAGGAAATCAATAATATGAAAGAAAATAAATTCACAATGATTGATGATTCAGGAGTAGAAAGAGAATTTGATGTATTATTTACTTTTGATAGTGAAGAAACAAAAAAACACTATATAGCATATACAGATAATTCACAAGATCCAGAAGGAAATGTTCAAGTTTATGCATCAACATACGATCCTGAAAATCCAGAATCGAGATTAGAACCAATAACTACCGAAAAAGAATGGAAGGTTATTGAAACAATTCTTGAAACATTACAAGAAGAAGTAAAAAAGAAAATGTCACAAGGAAATAATGAGCAATAATAAGCTCTTTATTTTTTCGAAAGGAGTATTATGGTAGTAAGAAGAAAGCCTAAACCACTATTAATAATAATTATAATAATTTCAGGATTACTATTAATATCTATAGGAGTTTGTGCATATATGTCTAGTCCTGTTAATATGCTAGACAAAACAGAAATAGAAGTAGAAATACCAAGTGGTACAGGTGTAAGGGGTATAGCACAGATATTAGCTGATAAAAAATTAATTCATAATAAAGCTTATTTTATAGCATATGTAAAATTAACAAAAAAAGACTCTTTAAAAGCAAGTAATTATGTATTAAAAAGAAATATGTCTCTAAGAAAAATAATAAAAGTATTAGAAGAAGGAAATAATTATAATGCCGATAATATACAATTAACTTTCAAAGAAGGAAAAAGAATTACTGATTATGTAGCATTAATTTCTAAAACTACTAATCATACAGAAGAAGAAATAATAAATATTATTAATGATACAGAATATCTAAAAACTTTAATTACTAAATATTGGTTTTTAACAGATGATATATTAAATAAAAATATATATTATCCATTAGAAGGATACTTATTTCCTGATACATATTATTTCAAAGATAAAGATGTAGAAGTAGAAACAATAATTGAAACTATGCTAGATGAAATGGAAAAAAATATAAATGCATATAAAGATAAAATGATAGTTAATCCACACAACTATATGACATTAGCATCAATGGTAGAATTAGAAGGAACAAATGCTGAAAATAGAAAAATGATAGCAGGCATATTTAATAATAGACTAAATATTGGTATGAACTTAGGTAGTGATGTTACAACATACTATGCTTTACAAGAAGCAATGGATAAAGATTTAACACAAGCACAATTTTCAACTGAAAATCCATATAATACAAGAGCATCATCTATGGGTGGAAAACTACCTATAGGACCAATATGTAATGTCGGAATTTCAAGTATTGATGCCAGCGTAAATCCTACTGCAAGTGATTATTTATTCTTTGTTGCAGATAAAAATGGTAAAATATATTATACAAAAACTTTAGAAGAACACACAGCTAAAGTATCAGATATAAAAGCAAAAGGTGACTGGATATGGTAGATAATTACAATCTAATAAAAGAAATGTATGAATATGCAAAAGAAAATAATGTACCAATTATGCAAAAAGATGGTCTCAATTATTTAACAAATTATATAACAAAAAATAATATTGAAAGCGTCTTAGAAATTGGAACAGCTATAGGATATTCAGCAATTGTCATGGCTAGTTATAGTAAAAAACTTCATGTAACAAGTATTGAACGTGACGAAAAACGATATTTAGAAGCTGTAAAAAATGTAAAAAAAGCTAATTTAGAAGACCGTATTACATTAATATACAAAGACGCTGAAGAATTAAAAATAGATGAAAAATATGATTTGATTTTTATAGATGCAGCTAAAGCACAAAATATTAAGTTTTTTCAAAAATTTGAAAAAAATCTTAATTCAAATGGTACAATAATTACAGATAATTTGAATTTTCATGGTCTAGTAAACGTTGATGAAAAAAGTATAAAGAGTCGCAATGTTAGAGGGCTAGTTAGAAAAATAAAAGAATATGTAGAATTTTTAAAAGAAAACAAAAATTATGAAACACAATTTTATGATATAGGTGATGGCATCTCTGTTAGTGTAAAAAAGAATTAATAGGAGGCTAATATGATAATAGAAACAAAAAAAACAGTAAAAAGAAAACCACAAGTAAAAAGAAAAAGTAAACAGAAAATAAATGTTCAAAAATATTTAATTTGGTTTGGAGCTATTCTCGCAATAATTGGCTTGTTTTATTATAATAGTTATCAAAAAAATAGACACAATTATTCTAATATAAAAAAATTTGATGATGAAAATATAGTATTTCCAAGATTTGATAATCAAGATAATGTACATCCTATCATAGTTCCTTATATTAACATAAATGATAAACAAATTGCTAATATAAATAATGAAATTTTAAATTATGCACAGGAATATGCAAATTATACTAATAATATAGTTACATATCAGTCTGAAGTTAATGGAAATATTTTATCAATATTAGTATTTGGACTTGATAATACAGTTAATCCTCCTGTACCTAATTTCTTATGCTACAATATTGATTTAAAAGATATAAGAATAATAAGTAATAAAGAGTTATTAAACGCATTCAATGTAACTGAGAGTAATGTTGAAAATATAATTTCAACTGGTTTTAAAAATTTCTATAAGGGAGAAGTTCAAAAAAGATATTTAGATCAAGATAAATATGATTTTAATGAATTTTTAAAATTACGTGGAGTAACTAATTACATGGATAACTTAAATTATTACATTAAGTCAGGAAGATTGTTAGTCTATAAACCATTCCTAATATCTCAAAAAGAAAAAGCATTTTATGGTATAAATCCTTATGAATTTGTAATTGTTGAATAAAAAGAAAGTATTCTTTCTTTTTTTTATTCTCTAGTGTATAATATATTGTGCGAGGTGTACTATGAAAGTTTTAATAGAATCTAAAAGTAAAAATAATCTTCATATAGAAAATGTTGATGGTTTAATTTTATCGTTAGAAAACTATTCTGTTCAAACTATAAATACTTATACGAAAGAAGAAATAAAAGAAATAACTGATAAATATAATGATAAAGATATATTTGTAAACTTAAATAAAAATATTTTTAACAACGAAATAGATGATTTAAAAGAAACTTTATTATATTTAGACTCATTAAATATAAAAGGAATATTCTTTTATGATCTAGCAATATTACAATTAAAAAAAGAATTAAACTTAAAAACAGATTTAATTTGGAATCAAACTTATATGGTAAATAATTATAAAACTTGCAATTATTATTATAGTAAAGGCGTAAAATATGCCTTAATAAGTAAAGAAATAACTCTAGAAGAAATATTAGAAATAATTAAAAAAAGCAATATTATACCTATGGTAGAAGTAGTTAGTATGCCAAGTGTTGCTTTTTCAAAACGCAAGCTTATTACAAACTATTATAAAGATTTAAATAAGAATTCTAAAAGCAATATTACAATAGAAGAAAGAACAACAAAACAAGAATATGAATTATACGAAGATAATAATGGTACTAATTTCTTCTTAAAAAATATAACTAATGGTACTGGAATAATAAAAGATTTATTTGATAATAATGCACAATACATAATAATGAGAGAATATGGAATAGATGAAGAAATATTTGAAGAATTATTAAAGGATACTAAAGAATATATAGAAGGAAATTGTAAAGATAAGAAGTATGTAGAAAAATATTTAAAATTAGGAAATTTTACTAATTTCTTCTTTAAAAAAACAATTTATAAGGTGAAGAAAAATGGATAAAATAGAATTATTATCACCTGCAGGAGATTTAGAAAGATTAAAGGTCACATTACTATATGGAGCAGATGCTGTTTATATTGGTGGTGAACAATATAGCTTAAGAGCAAATGCTACAAATTTTACTTTAAAAGAAATAAAAGAAGGCTGCGACTTTGCTCATAAATTAAATAAAAAAGTATATTTAACTTTAAATATTGTATTTCACAATGAAGATATGGATGGAGTAGAAGAATATATAAAATCTGTTGTTGAATGTGGAATAGATGCCTTTATTGTAAGTGATCCGTTTATTATTTCACATATAAAAACAAATTATCCTGAAGTAGAAGTTCATTTATCTACTCAAAATTCAACTAGTAATTATAAAACAGTAGAGTACTTTAAAAATGAAGGTATAGATCGAGTTGTTTTAGCTAGAGAAGTTTCTAAAGAAGGAATGAAAGAAATAATAGATAAAACAGGAGTAGATATAGAAGTATTTATTCATGGAGCAATGTGTACTTGCTTTAGTGGTAGATGTGCATTATCAAATTATGTAACTAATAGAGATGCTAATAGAGGTGGTTGTGCTCAAGTATGTAGATTTAGTTTTAAAGCTCCCGAAGAAAAAGATTTTACAATGGCTACAAAAGATTTAAATGTAGCAAATTATGTAAGTGATTTAATTGATATAGGAGTAAAAAGCTTAAAAGTCGAAGGGCGAATGAGATCTATATATTATCTCGCAACCGTAATTGGTACTTACCGTTCCATAATAGATAATTATTACAATAATACTTTAACAAAGGATAAAATGGAAACATATGAATATAGATTAAGTCGTGTAGCTAATAGAGAAGTATCAACTCAATTCTTATTAAAAGAAGCGGATTATAAAGATCAATACTATAGTGGCAGACAAGAGTTATCTAATCAAGATTATTTAGGAATAATTACTGGTTATGATAAAGAAAATAAATGTCTTATTCTTATAGAAAGAAACTATTTTAAACCACAAGATAAAGTAGAAATATTTACACCAAAAGGTGAAATATATCCATATACAATTAATAAAATATATGATGAGAATATGGAAGAGTTAGATGTTGCTAGACATCCAGAACAAGTATTAAAATTAAAATTCGATCATGAAGTACCAGAATATTCAATGATTAGGCTAATAACAAAGGAGTGATAATATGCCTAAATTTTATAAAGTTTCAGTTAGAAATGAAAATAGTGAAATAATTGCTAAAGCCATAGTTTCCAATTCACTATTTGGAGTAGAAGAAATTGTTACAAGACACAGTATGGATAAATTTTATTTAAAAAATGCTCCTTTTTCAATGATACAAAGATTCGTTGAAAAAGATAAAAGAGAAAATGGATGGTATGGATTTGTAGCAAGAGAAGACCTTAAAAAGGAAAATATCGCAACAAGAGAAGAAGTTATAAAATATGTAGATAATTTTGAAATTAGTGATTTTAAAAATCTATTTGGTAAATCTACAAGACCAAAGGTTAAAGAATATGAATAATTTTGATAAAATAAAAAATAATTTTCTTGCACAAGAAAAAACTTATTCAAAATATGCTACTAAAAGTAGTGATGCTATCCGTTTAAAAGAAATAAAAGATGATATAAGAACTCCATTTTTTAGAGATGTAGATAGAATTATACATGCTCTAAGTTATACTAGATATGCTGATAAAACTCAAGTATATTCATTTAAAAAAAATGATCATATTTCAGAAAGAATGGTCCATGTTCAATTTGTAAGTAAAGTAGCCAGAACTATCGGAAGAGGATTAAACCTAAATACCGATTTAATTGAAGCAATCGCTCTAGGTCATGATATTGGCCATACACCAATAGGCCATACTGGAGAAAAACTATTAAATGAGATTTCTGAAAGAGAATTAAATGAAAGTTTTGGCCACAATTTTCAAAGTGTTAGACATTATATGTATGTAGAAAATAATGGTAGTGGTCTAAATTTAACTGTGCAAGTTTTAGATGGAATTATGTGTCATAATGGTGAAATGTTATCAGAAAAATATGAGCCAGAAAAAACAACATCAGAAGAATTTTTAAAAACATTTGAACTTTCGTATACCAATATAAAAGAAGCTAGTAAAAAACATCCTATGACATTAGAAGGATGTGTTGTCAGAATAAGTGACATAATTGGATATATTGGTAGAGATATTGAAGATTCAATCAACTTAGGATTATTTAAAAGAGAAGATCTACCAAAAGAAATAACAAATGTTTTAGGAAATAACAATGCCGATATAATTAATACTTTAGTCTTAGATATTATTGAAAATAGTCTGGATAAGCCATACATAAAAATGAGTAAAGAAGTATTTGAAGCACTATATGCATTAAAAGAATTCAATTATAAATATATTTATAGTAAGAGCTTAAATGAAGAAGAAATATCTTATTATAGAGAAGGTATGAATAAAATATATAATAAATATTTAAATGACATAAATAACAATAATAAAGAAAGTATTATTTATAAGATATTTTTAAATAATCAAAATGAAGAATATATTAAGAATACTAATTCAAAAAGAAAAGTAATTGATTTTATAGCTGGAATGACAGATGAATTATTTATTACAGAAATAAAGACAGATTAATAATCTGCTTTTATTTTTGTCATAATTTATTTATTGCATGTATATATTTATATATATTATAAATAACAAAAAGTAAAAAAATAAAAATAATTGTTGATTATAAAATAAAAATGTGGTAAACTACTACAAGTTAAGTCTAGAGATGAACTGACTTAAAATTTACCAAAGAGGTGATTTAAAATGGGAAATAAAAATGTTGTATATTTAACAGAAGAAGGACTAAATGAATTAAAAAATGAATTAGATAATTTAATAAATGTTAGACGTCCAGAAAATATTCAAGCAATAAAAGAAGCTAGATCACTAGGTGATTTATCAGAAAATGCTGAATATGATGCCGCTCGTAATGAACAAGCCCAAATAGAAGCCCGTATAAAACAATTAGAAAAAATGCTAGAAAATGCATCAATCATAACAGAAGTTTCAAATGATAAAGTAAGCATTGGTAATACAGTTTCTATAAAATATGTTGATGACGATGAAGAGGATGAATATAAAATAGTAGGTAGTCAAGAAGCTGATCCATTTGAAAGCAAAATTTCTAATGAAAGTCCAATCGCTCAAGCACTTTTTGATCATAAAGTAGGAGATATTGTTACAGTAGAAAGTCCTAATGGATCTTATGAAGTTGAAATAATTGAAATAAAATAGAGTAGACCTCTATTTTTTTTGAAAAAGACAACAATATTGTCTTTTTTTTTATGGAAAAATAAGCTATAATAATCTAAGAGTAGAATAATAGGAGTTGAGAATATGATCGTTAGAAAGCCTTATGCATTTTTAATTAAAAATTTTAAGAAGATACATATTTTTATGCTTATACTATGTGCATATGTTTATTACAAAACATTATATTTATCATCATTTGTAAAAGAATTTATTCAACTATCTTCTTATGATTCAGTAAATGAACCAATAGGAAACTATATTAATTTTTTATCATACTTTTTCATGTTTTTAATATTACTTTCTAGTATTGCAATAATGATACTTTTAAAACACAAAAAAAAGCCTTGGAAAACATATATACTTCCAATAGCTGAATATTTTGTGTTGTTTATTGTGTTTGGAATGATTGCAAATTTCTTTAATACATATGATGGGAATTTATCAACAGCAGGTATTAGAGCTTTAAGTGACACTTTGGTTATTTTAGAATTAGGCCAATATGCAATATTTATACTATTAATAATCCGTATATTTGGAGTTGATCTAAATAAATTTGACTTTAAATCAGATGAAGAATATTTACAATTAAGTGAAGAAGATCGTGATGAAATAGAAATAAATATTAATATTGATAAAGAAAGTTTTAAAAGAACTTTGAAACGAATCAAAAGAAATATTGGTTACTTTATAAAAGAACATAAGAAAATAGTTGCTACAATATCCATTGTTCTTATAACGATATTATCTTATAAGACATATAAATTTATTTTTATAACAAATAAAGCGTATAAAGAAGGACAAACCATAGAGACAAGCGGTTATACAATAAAAATAAACAAAAGTTATTATACAGATAAAGATTATAAAGGCGATATCATTGAAGAAGGATACGGTTTTATTGTCTTAGATTTAAAAGTTACTAATAATGTTAAAGCAAGAACTATTAATTTAAATAGATTTCACATTATAAATGGTACATCTAATTATTCACATACTGAAAGAGTGTATGGTACTCAATTTCAGGACTTAGGAAAAACATATGAAAAAAAGAATTTAAGAAGTGGCGATACATTAAATATGATTATGATATACCGTGTAAAAAAGGGAGAACGAATCAATAGATATGTATTATATTATCAAGAATTTAATAATGATAATACAAACCATTTAAGAAAAATTAAATTAAAAGTAGATGACGTCTCAAAAATAGAAAAAGAAGAGCCGGCTGATCTAGGTGACGTCATAACTTTAAATATGAAAAATGATGAGCAAGAATTAATATTTGATAATGTTAGTATTGGAAAAGAAACTACATATTTAAAACGAATTTGCGAGGATTATGAATGTACAAATATCGAAACACAAGCCATTGCAAAAGATGGTTATCAAATAATGAAAATTGACTATGCTTCTAATGATTTTGATGACAAAGATATGATTGACTTTTTGACTAAATATGGTAAAATTAGTTATATAGATAGTAAGAATAAAGTACAAGATGTAAAAGTACAAAATGGCATTGGTACAGAAAACTATTCAGGTAAGTATGTTTACTTACAAATTCCTGATGAAGCAGTATCAAAAAAAATATCATTAAATATAACGGTTAGAAATAAACAATATGTTTATAACTTAACAAAAGGAGAATAAAAAATGGAAAAATTTAAAAAGTCTTTAAAACTAATTATAGCTTTAGTAATTATATTTTTATTTATTTGGTTTTTAATTTTATCTCCCTATGTAACATTTAAGAAAAATGAAAAAACAATGCAAAAAGCAGCTGAAAGATATTATCAATTAAATTTATCTAAGTTGCCAACAGGAAAAAGAACAAGTACAGTAACACTTCAACAATTATATAGAGACTCTTACATTAAAGAAGATTTTTATATTCCATATAGTAAAGCACCTTGTTCATTAACTGAAAGTTGGGTAAAAGTAAAACATGGTGATAATGGATATGAATATTACACATATTTAGAATGTGGTGCATTAAAATCAACTACAGATCATAAAGGACCAACAATAGTTCTAAATGGTGATAAAGAAATGACTATTAATGTAGATGAAAAATATCAAGAACCGGGGATTAAAAGTATTAATGATAATACTGATGGTAAAATGGATGAAAAAGATGTAACAATTGATAATAGCAAAGTAGATACAACAAAAACCGGAACTTATAAAGTAACATATACAGCTATTGATAGTTTTAATAATAAAACTGTTGAAACAAGAAAAGTAAATGTAGTACAAGAATTAAAAAATACAGTAAAGAAAAATACAAAATCAGGAATTTATACAGGTGATGTTGAAAATAATTACATAAGATTCTCGGGTATGGTATTTAGAATAGTTGGTCTAGATGGAAATAATGTAAAGATAGTATCAGAAGGTGATGTAGCAAATGTAAATCACGATGCTATAGAAGAATGGTTAGAATATTACTATAAACACATTAATGCAGAATCAAAAAAATACGTTGTTGATAGTAAATATTGCCAAGGCACAACAAATAAAGATGATATTTCAACAAATACTAGTTGTGGAACAGAAACTAAAAAGAAATCAGTATATATATTATCAAGTAAAGATATGACAGCAAGCTTTGATGAAAATGGTAAAAGCTATTTGTTACCAGGCACAATAAGCTGGTTAGCTGATAAAGCTAATGATAAAGAAGCTTGGTCTACTAGAAGTTTCTTCGTTGACAGTGAAGAAAAATATATGAGTTTCCCAGAAAAATATAATTTTGGTGTTAGACCAGTATTAACTATTAAAGGCGATATATTAATCAATAAGGGATCTGGAACTAAAAATGATCCATATGATTTTGGAGATATAATCCCTGGAAAAGATGGTGAAAAAGTAAATACAAGACAATCAGGTGAATATATTACTTACTCTGATTATTTATGGAGAATAGTAGAAACAAATTCAGATGGTACTACTAAACTTATTTGCGATTCAACAATTAAAATACCAGGATTTAATAATGGTGAAATTGCATATGAATCAAATACAAGGGTTAATATATATAATCCTAATAAAAAAGGTAATGTTGGTTATACAATAAATCAAAAATCATCTGATGCTGTATCTGGTAAATATTTAGTGAAATATAAAGTAAAAGTACCTATATATAAGAAAGTATCAGAATATCAAAAAGAAATAGAAACAAAAGAATATACAGTCAAATATAGTGCTCCAAATATTTATGATTTATATAGCATAGATCAAAGTGAATTAAATAACGGATACTGGTACATTAACTCATCCAAAGAAGAAAATAGACTTTATACATTATTAGTTGGTGGTGTTGTAAATTATGATTATTCAGCAAGTAATACTAAGGCCGGAATCAAGCCTATAGTTTATTTAGATAAAAATTGTTCTATTGTTTCTGGAAAGGGTACTAAAGGAGATCCATATAAAATAGCAAAGTAGGTATTAGTATGAGTAAAAATAAAAAAAGCATTAAAAGAAAAAGGACAATGTGCGCGATAGGAATTATGACGATGTTTCTTATCGTGCTTATTGCGCTTATAAGTTTAGTAATAAAAATAATTATTAATAACAAAGAATTTTATAAAATAGAAACAAGAACAGAAAATATAGAAAAATACAATAAAGAGAAGCATGATTATGATGCAATTGGATGGCTAAGAGTACAAGGAACAAATATAGATTATCCAGTTTTATCATTAGATCCATTTGCAGATAATAATCAAATAGATGAAAAGTTTACATGGATAATCAATGATGTTGATAAAATTGTAAATAAGATATATATACTTGGTCATAATGTGATGAATTTATCATCCCAACCAAAAATAACAGATAAAAATCATATCAATTTTGAACAACTACCGTCATTTCTATATTATGATTTTGCAGAAAAAAATAAATATATTCAATTTACTTTAAATGGTAAAAATTACTTATATAAGATATTTTCTGTTTCAATTACAAATGAATTTATACCATATTCAAGTGCAAATGTTGAAAAAACAAAATTAAAAGAATATATAGAAAAATCAAAAAATAGAAGTTACTTCGATTTTGATGTTGATGTAAATGAAGATGATAACATAATTACTTTAGCAACATGTACAAGATTTTTTGGCCCAACAACAAATTATACATATTTAATAGATGCTAGAATGGTTCGGAAAGATGAAAAAATAAGTAATTATAATATTAATAAAAATGACAACTACAAAGAAGTAGAAAAAATTTTGAAAGGTGGCGATGATGATGAAAAAGTCAAATCTTAAGAGAATAACAATAGGGGTTATTTCATTTGTGCTTATAGCAGTGATGGGATTTAGTTATCATGATGCCAATGCTGCAGACTCTTGCACGAGTATAAATCAAGCTGATTTAGATGCAACATTTGAGAAAACTGATAATAAAAATCAAATTGTAATTAAAGCAGGACCGGTTAGTGGAGTTAAAGGAACATTAAATTTCACGCATATAGGTGAAGGTAATACTTCATTGATTGCAAAAGTTAATTGTCCTAATGCTTCTTATGAAGTAAAGAATAATAGCGAAATTGAAATAAATATCCCAAATAAGAATGAGATATGTACAATTGATTACAATAATGCAGAAACAGGTTTTAATATTGATGCAGTATTAGCAATACCTCAAGAAAATTTATCTGGATGTACCACGATCTGTAGTAAAGTAACCAAAAAAAATAATGAAGATATTTATGATATTTGTCAAAATACTCAAAAAGACTATATTAAAAATTCTCCATATCTTATGCATTTTGAGTATGAAGTAGGATCAAAGAAAATAGAAAAAGTTCATAATGACAGTCGTTCGGCTGGCGGAGTTTGCTACAAATTTATAAATTCTGATAGAGACTTCTTTATTAAAAAACTAGGTTTATCAGAAGAAGAATACAATAATTACAGTCCAAGCAAAGTAGGGGCAGGCTCATATGCTTCATCACTACCATATTGCTATGCTTCAGATCAAGAATATGTAGATGCAGAAATAGATGATAGTCAATTAATGGCAACTATGAAATTAGCTGTAAAAACAAAGAAATTTAATAGTATGTCAAACTCAAATAAAGTTATCCAAATAAATGGAAATGATTTTAATTTATCAAATGGTAGAGATGCTTTTGAAAAATATTTTATAGACAACACTAAAAATGGTGGAAAAGATAAGTCATTACAGTGTAATGCATTTATTTTAGAACAACATGATCAAGGTAAAACAGCTGAAGAAAATTACTATGTAAATAATGCAACTTATTCAGCATATTCAATTACAACTGATAGTAAACAAACTGATTCATATTCATATCAATGTAAAAAAACATGTAAGGAAACTATAAAAGTAAGTTATGGACCACCAGTAGGAAGATTAGCAGGTTTATGTTTTGAATATAAAGTAAAAGTAAAAAGTATAGTTGATTGTAGCACAACATTTACTGGAGAACCACCAACTATGCCTAAACCAACAGTATGTAAATATGTGCCATGGTGTGTAAAAGCACACCCATCTGTTGCACATCAAGCTGGTCCAAGTGAAGAGTTTGACTCATGTGTAATTGAATGCGACGGAGGAAAATATACAGATAAATGTACAAAGAAATGCTATAAAAAAGTTTATTCTAATAGCACAAGAAAATTAGGATTATCTTATAGTAATAATATTGCTAAAAATATGAGTAATTCTGTCACTCAATGTAAAGGTGAATATGCTGATATTCTAAACGCAAATCTAAAAAAATCTTGTGCTGGTGAGATTGGAAGAGCAGGAGTAGTAAACAATTCAGAATGTGCAAATGCTATAAGAAACATAATTAATTTAAAAGGAAATTATGGCAAATATAAAGAAAATGGTAGCAGTATAACGTGGGTACCATACGCTGAATATTCTGACTGTAATTGGGCAAAGTATTCACCATATTATTTCAGTAGTTGGTCAGAAGCGTTAAGAACTGCGCTAGAAGATGCTAATTATGGTCCATCAAATAATACTTGGATTGATGGTAGTATAAAATATGTGCCAGATCAAAATGGATTTAAAAGAAGAAGCATTAAATCTGGCGGATGCAATGAAAAATGTCATTATGAGCAAAGCGGAACATGCAATGGTACAAATCAAGATTATGAGAATAAAGTAGAAAAGTATAAGAAAGATTTAGCTGATTATGAAAATGCTATGTCATCTTGTACTGCAAAAGTTACATGTACAGAAAAAACAGCTGAATTTACAATAAAAGTTAATAATAAATTAAAAGATCAAAATAAAGATAATTGGATAGAATATGGAGTTGTAGGATTAACATCAAATGATAAAATAGTAAAAAAAGATATTAGTAAAACAGACTTTATTCTTGATCATAATTCAGAATTTGGATCAAGTGAGACTGAAAAAGGAAGTACATGTTATGGTGACAATGTAGTTAATCATAAAACTTACTTAACTGAGTGGAGTTTCCCTGGAACTTGGGAACAGCAAAAAACAGGTGAAATAACTTATGAAAAGCCAAAAGATGAGAATGCTTGGAAATTTAAAAAAGAAAAATTCTGTACTAGCTTAGATTCAGCAGAAGTTAATAAAGTATGGTGGAATTATAAAGATAAACTACAATCAGTAACAGAGTCTGAAAAGACTGCAATATTAAGTGATCTTGAATATAATATTTTTGCAACAGCAAGAAACTTTGGATATTTCGGATGGAATTTTGATTTCAAATGTTTCTATTCATATAGTAATAGTGAACCTCCTGAAGATTGTACTGAAGAAGATTGTCCAACACCACCAGAAGAAGGAGATGAACCAACTCCTGACACATATATCAATAGAAGTATTAATTTAGATGATAATTTCCCTGAGGAAATAGCATCAAGCTTATTAAATGATCCAAGTAAAGTTGGTCGTGAACAAGGATATAACTGGAAATTAGAAGCAAGTAATGTTAAAAATAAAGACTATGAAGTTCTTCCATCAGCACTAACAACAGCTATTCAAAGTCGCCGACAAGAAATTTATGATGAGTCAAAAAGTGATAAATATAAAGATTATGAATTCATATTAGATAAAGAAAAAATGAGGAGAATTCGTGAATATAATAAAGACTTAAAATATAACTACAAAAAATTTGGTGAAACATCTGCTGAGGGTATTACTTCAAAAAATGGTATAACATGTTATAGAAGTAGTCTTATTAGAAGTGATAAAGTAAAAAGTACAATTGATATAAGCAAATATAACGATGAATTATGTGTAAATAACTATAACGAAAATGAAAGCGATGAAACTAGCGTAAAATCAATTGCTAATAGAAACGAATACATTCAAGGATTAAGAGCACTAATGCAGGGGGGTGAAAGATAATGAATAAAGGTTTTTTAACAGTAGGTATTATTTTACTTTCATTAATAGCATTATTATTAATCAATGTAATTTCAAATTATTCTACAGGTAATGAATTAGACTATTATCTAGTTAAAGAAACAGCTATAGCTTCAGTAGATGATGCTATAGATTGGCAATATTATCGTAATAATGGACAACTAAGAATGGATAAGGAAAAATTTGTGGAGAGTTTTCTCCGCAGATTTTCCGACAGCGTTGATAACACAAGAAACTATAAAGTAGGATTCTATGATTTAAATGAAGTACCACCAAAAGTAAGTGTAAAAGTTGATTCATCAACAGTATTAAGCTTTGATAGTAGCAGCATTGAAATGTCAACAAATTATGATGGTATTGTAGAAGCAACAAGAAAATCTAATCAATATCTTACAGATGCAAATCAAGATCCATATAGCGAAATTGGAAAACCTGAAAGCTATGAATAGAAAGAGAGGAAATAAAAATGGGGAATCAAACAAGTGGCTTAAAGAAATTATTAACAAATAAAAATACAGTTACTGTAATTGGTGTTGTTGCCGCAATCCTAGTTTTATATGTTGGATATAATATACGTGTTAAAAAAGCCATTAATCCAATAACTGTTCCTTATGCTAAAGAAACTATAAAAGCAGGAGAACAAATTACTGAAGATAAAGTTGGTACTATTCAAGTACCTCCTTCAATGTTAAAAGGAGGAGTTTTCACTAAACAAGGTGATGTAATTGATAAATATTCAAGATCTGATAGTATAATTCCTGAAGGTAGTTTATTCTATGACACAGTAGTTGTAGAAAAGGAACAATTACCAGATAATATAATATATGATGTACCAGCAGGTTATACATTGTACTATATGTCTGTTAATACAACAACAACATATGGTAACTCAATATATCCAGAAAATTATATTGATATATATTTAAAGGCAGAAACAAAATTAGAAGATGGTACACAAGCAACTAATAACCAAGTAATGATTGGTAAATTAATTGAAAATGTAAAAGTTTTAGCAGTAAAAGACTCTGCTGGTCAACCAGTATTTGCTAATCTAGATGATCAAAAAACACCATCAATGCTTATCTTTGCAGTACCAAATGAATACTATGCCTTATTAAAGAAAGCAGAATTTTTAAGAACATATGATACAACTTTAATTCCAGTTCCAACAAATGAAAGTTTAAAAGATGATCCTGGAAAAGTTGCTATCACAAGTGAAAAATTAAAAAGTTGGATTAATGAAGTAACAATTTGGGATCCAACAAACGAATAATAAAGAATAAAAGAATAAAAAAAGAATGAAAGGGAAGTGGTATTAATGAATGAAAACATTTTTGACAAACTTGATTTCGGTCCATTGAGAGCGTTATTAGATAATGATGATATAACAGATATCTCATTTGATAATGGTGGTCAAATTTGGGTTCGTTCATTAACACAAGGTTCAATGAGAGTAGAAGTTACTGGTGTAACATCTGATTTTATTGAAAAACTTGCCTTTCAATGTTCTAATGTAATGGGAACGACATTTAACAATGCTAAACCGTTTTTGGATGCAGAATCAAGTGAATTACGTTTAAACTTTGTTCATGCATCAATTGCAACAAATGGTATAGCAATGGTTATCCGTAAAACTCCAGCTAAAATTAGATTGGAAAAAGAAAAATTATTAAAAGAAGATTATTTTACACAAGATATCCATGATATTTTAATTAAATGTGTTGAAGGACATTGTAACATAATAGTTGCTGGTGAAACTGGTTCAGGTAAAACTGAATTTGTAAAATACTTAGCTAGTCATACAAAAACAGAAGAAAAAATAATTACAATTGAAGATACACTAGAACTTCATTTAGACAAAATATTTCCTCAAAGAGATATAGTTTCAATGAAGACTAATAATGTAGCGAGTTATACCGATGTATTAGTAACTTGTATGAGACAAAACCCAAAATGGATATTACTTTCAGAAGTACGTAGTGCTGAGGCCGTTAGTGCTGTTCGTAACTCTATATCTTCAGGACATAATATTCTATCAACAATACATGCTGATAAAGCATCAGCAATACCATATCGTCTTTATAGTTTAATGGAAACAGATCTAGATGTTAACCAGTTTCTATCGACTATATATAGATATATTCAATTGGGTGTTCATATAAGGGCCTTTTATAGTAAGGAATATGGAAAATTTCATCGTGAAGTAGATGAAGTTACAGAATTCTACGTTGATGATAATAATCAACCACAGAGTAGAATTATATATCAAAAAATGTTTGGTAAAGAGCCTGTTCTAAGAAAACCAAGTCAACATTTAATTAATTATTTAGAAAATCAAAATATTGATATCTGTTCAGTTACAGATAAAATGGTTGATGATATGCCGTTTGAAGCAGATGTTGATGCTCCAGCGGAAAATAAACAAGATGAACAAGTGGCTATAAATAATCAAGAACAAACACAGGATTTACAGCAAGAACCAAGCACAACTTCAGAAAATTCTATCAAACAACAAACACCATCAGTAAATGTTCCTAGTGAACAAGTACAACCAGTGCAAAATGTTGTACCTACACAACAAAATTTGATACCACAAAATATTGTACAACCAGTACAAGCTATTCCTAGTCCTGATGTTCAGCAACAAACACCAACACCACCTGTAATACCAAATATTCCATCACAACCATTAATTCCAGTAGAACCAGTTCAACAAACTGTACAATCAATGCAACCATTAACTCCATTAATACAACCAACAACACAAATGTCTGATTTACAGTCACTAACTACTGAATAAATTTTATAATTAGTATTAACACAACCTGTTGCAGCAATGTTAATACATATATTGCTGCAGAAGAATAGAAGGGGAGTGAAAAAAATGTATATAGAGGAATTATTTTTAATAACAGTAATTGTTCTAATAGTATATTTTTATCGTAACTGCCAAGGGCAAAATATAAGAAAATATATTATCGATCAAGTTGGTCAAGCATACACAAAATTTGCACCATACTCATTTAAAGTTGTAAGAGAAAAAACAAAAGAATTAGGTCAAGAATATACAATAAGACAATATACAATTCAAGTTGCTGGAATGTCAATTTTTGCAGCTGTAGTTAGTTATTTGTATTTTTATAATCTAATTATTTCTGTTTTTTACGTAATTGCTGTAGTAGCAGTTGTACCATATTTATCTTATTTGAGATGTAAACGTGTATACAGTGAATTTATATTTGAACAAATACAAGTATATACATCAAATGTAATAATGGAATTTGCAACTACACAGAGTTTCGTAAAATCACTAGAGGGTGTAAGAAATTCAGGGATTTTAGAAGACCCAGTAAAAAGTGATGTAGATCATATGATTGAATTAGCTTATCAAAATGGTAGTATTGATGAATCATTACAATATATGAGTAGTATTTATCCATACTATATAGTAAAGAATATGCATCAGTTATTTTTACAAATAACAAAAGAGGGCGCAAGAAACTCAGCTGACTCATTAGATAATATGCAATTAGATATTGATATGCTCGTTGAAAGTGTATATCGAGATAGAATTGAAAGAGCTACATTCCATAAATCATTTCTACAATTTGGTATAATGTTATATTTATTAATCATGTTAGTGCAATATTTACTTGGTAGAGAAACATATCTAATTTTACTTCAAAGATGGTATGTTCAATTGCTATTACATGGTGTTGTAATTATTAATTCGTATTTCCTATTAAAGGGAGAAAGATATTATAATGAGAATGTAGGTGCTGAATAATGGAAGCGTTAATTGTAGGAGCAATCATATTTTTCGTTTTAATCTATAACAATACAATAGATAAGAAAAAATTTATGATTGATAATGAAAAATATCTCCAAATTATTAGAGAAGATGATTATACATTTTTAGTTTATGCTAAATATGGTGAAGACGTAGATGCAGATCAATTATATATGCAAAGAGTAACATATGCATTAGTTACATTAGTAATAATGTTTGCAATAACTGCAGGAAGTAATGGCCAATTTTTACTAAATGTAGTTTTATCAATAGTTGTTGCATTTTTAGTATTTAAACTACCATATAGTCAATTAAAAAGTTTTTATAAAGCTCATTTGCATGAAATAGATATAATGTTGCCATACTATTTAAAGAGTTTAGAAATATTAATTCAACATTATACTGTTCCGGTTGCATTAGGTAAGTCAATCGACGATGCACCTGAAATATTTAAACCAGGTCTTCGTATTTTAATTGAAAAGATTAACGCTGGTGATGCCAGCATTGATCCATATATGGAATTTGCAAATACGTATCCAGTAAGAGATTCAATGAGAATGATGCGTTTGTTATATCGTCTAGGAATTGGAACTCAAGAGAAAAAGCAAGAAAGATTGATGATGTTTTCAAGAACAGTATCAAATCTTCAAAATAAAGCCAGAGAAACTAAATATAAAGAACGTTTAGGACATATGGAAAGCCAAACTATGATAATGTTAGTTGTAACTGGTGTAGGTGTCATGTTAGTTATTTTGATATCTATGATGTTAATGTTCAATTTGTAAACAAAGTGATACATATATTGTTTATTAGATATAAATTTGTTATAATATAATTAGTAAAATAGAAAGGAGAGATATTAATGAAAGCAGCTACTGGAGAATTAAACTTAACAGTAATTACTGTTATTGCTATTGCAGCAGTTATTGGATTCTTTTGGCTTATGTGGCCTAAAATTACAAATTCAATAAATTCACAATGGAGTAATATTAGCAGTGATTATAGTGGTATGATAGTTCTTGAAAATAGATAATAAAAAGAGGTGATAAATAATGGACAATGCGATAGGTGGATTAACAAACTTGGTAATAATTGTAGTATTTCTAGTTTTAGTTAGTGGCTATTTAGCCTTTAATGTTAACTATACAAAAGCCTTTAGAGTTAAAAATGAAATTATTACCACAATAGAACAATATGAAGGAAATTGTGAAATTGAAGGTCCATGTCAAGAGAAAATAGAAAACTATATGTCCAGTATTGGTTATGCACCAAATGGTAGTTTATCACTTGAAGGTGATTCATGGATTTGCCCATCAAAAGGAGCATATTGTATTATGAGAATTGACACAACATCAAGTACGGGTGGAATTGCAGAATCAAAACTTGATACATATTATTACAAAGTAGTAACTCAAATTAATCTTGATTTACCAATAGTTAATAAGATATTACCAAGATTTTTACAAGTTAGTGGTACTACTAGAATTATCACTAAGTCAAAATCAACATAGGAGTGTGATTTGTTATGAATGTAATAGTATCAAATGTTCAACAAAACGCTTTAACAGATTTAGATATTGATATCATTAAAAGCATAACAGGTACATATACAGCTAATGAAATAGTTGAAATGTTTAAAAATTTCTTTTATAACAAAATGATATTAGATGTAACAGCTATAAAAAATTATGAAGATTTAAATAATCTACAAATAATAGCAACTGGATTAGATCCTGAAAAAATAGTCTTCTATTTACCAGAAAATAGCAAACTATGTACAGCTGATTCAATATCAAAAATAGTTACTATGGGAATTTATAATTTTACAACTAACTTAGAGGGCGTAAAATATTTAATTAGGCATTCTAATACATTTCAAGAAGTATCTCATTTACAAATACAAACACAAACACCTTCTGAACAGGTAGATACAAGTCAACAATTAGTTAATGCAAAATGTAAAATATTAGGAATAAAAAACATAACAGACGATGCCGGTTCTACGACCTTAACATATATGCTGAAAAAAGAATTAGCAAATAAATATGGTAATTCAGTAATTGCTATAGAAGTTGATAAAGGTGACTTTATAGCGTTTAATGATAAAACAATGATTTCTGTAAGGGGAGATCAATTAAAAAATACAATAAATAATCATAAAGATAATGCAAAAATAATAATTATTGACTTAAATAATTACTCAGAAGATTACATTTGTGATCAAGTGTTTTATTTACTAGAACCAAGTACAATAAAATTAAGCAAAATATTAAGAAAAAATAGTAGTGTATTAAAAAAATATAAAAGTAAATGCGTGCTATTAAATAAAAGTTTACTTAATAGTAAAGATGTTGCTGAATTTGAAAATGAAGCAAATCTTAAAATATTCTATAATATGCCACCACTTGATGAAAGAAGAAAAAATGGTGTAATTAATGATTTTTTAATAAGAATAGGTTTGTTAGATGCTAATTCTAATAAAGAGTCAGGCAAAGTATTTGGATTATTTAGAAAGTAAAAATTGACAAAAATAAATATATAAGATATTATAAACTTAGTAAAGGAGATGTATTTATGAACGGTGTATGCGGAGGATTTGAACCAATCGTTAGAATTATTAAAAATGGTATATTAAGAATCGTTTGTATTTTAGTACCAATTTTCTTAATTTTATTTGGTATCATTGACTTAGGAAAAGCAGTTATTGCTAGTGATGAAAAAGAAGTAAAAGCAGCACAATCAAGATTAATAAAAAGAGTAATTTATGGTATTGTTATCTTCTTAGTACCAAGCTTAGTTTCAATGATTATGGGTCTAGTAGCACAAGCTGGTGCTAGTGATACTGATTCAACAAGCTGGGCTGCATGCTGGGATAGTATATAAAATAGCAAATAAATTGCTATTTTTTTTTGCTGTAAAAATTAAAATATCAATTTAAATAAATAGTAAATCAATTGCTATTTTAATTTTAATTTGATATACTTATTATGTTATAATGTATATGGAGTGATTCTATGAAAAGAAATACATATTTTTTCATTTTTATTGGACTAATTTTCTTTAGTTCTTTTAATGTTTTTGCTAAAGAAAGTATAGTTGATTGTACATATTCATTTAATAATGGAAATAATCAATACAATTTGAATTATAAATTAAATCAAGACAATACATTGGATTTAGCGTTTAAAGACGGATCCAACGTAATGGGAAATAGTATTAAATGGAATCATGGTTATGATTTTGAAAATACTTTCATAAAATCAGCTACTTTAAATAATAAAAATTATACTTGCCCAACACTAGTTCTTGAACAGACAGAAACAGAAATCACAATAATGGCAAAACAAATACCATTAAGTGAATGCAATGGTACTTGTATAAATTTAAATGCAATAAAATCAAAGACATCAGATAAAAATATTAAATTAAAAAAAATATCAGATAGTTGTACAGGGCCAGTAATTGGCATGTATAATAGTAAATCTCATTTATATACATATTTCAGAAGTTATACAGATGGAACAAGTGAATGGTCATTAGATGGTAAAAATTATGGAAGTATTGATAATACTTTTATGTTAAAAGATGGTCAAAATAAAACTCATCAAATAAAATTAAATAATTATTTAAAAGAAAATATTTTTATAAATGGCAAAGTAAGTTGTCCAACTGCAATATCTAGATGCGTAACGAACGAAAACAATGGATATAACTATGAATTATCAACTAATGATACAATATGTAAAAATGCTGAATTTAGTAATAGAGATGGTCAATTGATGGGGTCAACATCATATCAAACTGCACTTGGTGAAAATAGTAATGACAATGCACCAATTTTAAGTGAAGAAAGTGAAAGAATTGAAATAACTGAATGTAATGGTAAAAATTCACTTTTAGGAGATCCAAATGATGAAGACTCAGTAGCTTGGATACTTCAAAAAATATTAAATTACATAAGAATTATTGGACCATTACTAGTATTATTACTAAGTAGTGTAGATTTTGTTAAAGTTATCATCCTAGCAGATGATGAGGAAATGTCAAAAGCACAAAAAAGATTAATTATAAGATTAGTATTGGCTGGTTTACTATTTGTATTACCACCATTAGTAAGTGTAGCTCTAGAAATATTTGGGCTTACATCAGTTAATACATGCGGATTGCAATAAAAAGAGGTGATAAAATATGACAGATTTAGGAGGCGCAACACTTAGACATAACATGCTAAGAGAAATGGCTGCATTCTTTGACAGCATTGGTTTCTACTTGTTAGGTCTTATATATCAAATTTTTTATAACGTTGCGACAGCTGAAATATTTTCAAATTCAACAATAAGAGATTTTTATTTTAGATTTCAACTTATAATTGGAGTCTTCATGATATTTAAATTAGCACTTAGCATACTACAAGGAATTATGGATCCTGATAAAGCAGTTGATAAAAAAACAGGTATGGGTAGTGTATTAGTTAGAATTATGACTTGTCTTGGTATGCTAACAGTATTAACACCAATAAGTGTGCCAAATCCTAGTAGTAAATGGGAAAAAGAATTAAATAATAATGGTTTACTATTTGGTACTATGTATGCATTACAAAATAGTATTTTAAGTAATAATACCATTGGAAAGTTAATATTAGGAACAACAGATAATGTTAATAATGATGAACTTGATAATAGTTTTGTTCTAAGTGATGAAGCTAATCAATTTTCAACTACAATTTTAAGAGCATTTTTTAGATTAAATTTAATTTCAAAAGAAGATGATACAGAAGGTAAATGTTATGGACCTAATGTTACTAATCCAGAAGCCGAACCCGATTGTTGGGTTTGTAGTGGATTAGATAGAGAAACTTGGGAATTATATTCAAGTTCATCTGCCAACCCTTTACAGTTATTATCAATGGTAAATTTAACTTGCGCTAATGATAAAGTTAATCAATCGTTTATTTCCGGAATATTTCACACTTTTGTATCAACTGTGGAATCATTAGCAGGAAATGGTGAATACGTATTTTCATACACACCAATAATTGGTGGGATTGTAGCCTTAATTTTCTGTTTTATATTATTAGGATATACCGTAGATATAGCATTGCGTGCAGTAAAATTAGCTGTATTAAGATTAATTGCACCAATACCTATAATTGCACACATGAATATAAATCAATCTAAAGAATCAAAAGGAGTTGATTCATTCAGTCTTTGGACAAAATCAATTATTACAACATATTTAGATTTATTTATAAGATTAGCAGTAGTATATTTTGTAATGTTTATAATAAAAGACATAATTAAAAATGGTATTTATATTACTAATGCTAATGGATCAGTTGGGCTATTATCAATAGTTCTAATATTCTTAGGAATGTTCTTATTTATAAAACAAGCACCAGCATTCTTCAAACAAGTTCTTGGATTTGAAGGTGCCGGTAGTAACATTGGACTTTCAGCACTTCTTGGAGGTACTGCTATGGCTGCTGGTGGAGGCGGTTTAGCTGGCTTTGGTCAAGGTATGTTAAATGGTGGCGAAGCAGCAATGAAAGGAATACAAACTGGGAAACCTGCACCTTTAGGACAAACATGGAGCCAAAATAGTGATTTAATGGCAAAAATTAGAACAGGTGATAAAGAAGCTCAAGGTGGATTGGTAGGACGAACAAAAGACTATCTTAACTACAAAAATCGTGACAGAAGAGCTGAAAAATTAGGACTTTCAAATACCGATGTAGCAGATGCAAAATATATTTCAGATCAATATGCATCTGCAGCAGCAAAAGCACAAAGTGCTGCTGATGATGCAAAAATTAAGTATCAACATAATCCTGGCAATCAAGCATTAAAAGATGAATATGATAGACTATCTATAATAGCTGCAGAAAAACAAGAAGCTGCTAATAAAGCTACTAAAAGATATGAAGGAATGGATAAAGATCGCGCTAATATGGGTGCTGGACCTAGAATAATTGATAGTAGAGAAAGAAAGATAGGATATGTAGCAAGCAGATTGAATGAAGATTTTGGCTTAAGCATTGGACAAGGTACATATAGATCACCATTAAAAGCAAAAGGATTAGAAAAAGAATATTCAGATCCAATGAACAAACCATTTGCACATGATGATGAATTTAAGGGACAAATAACAAGTCATGAAAAAGACTTAAAAGCTTTCAGTGGAACTAATGATGATTCAACATTCGCTAGTTCTGGTGGAGGTGCCGGTGGCCCTGGTGGAGGCCCTCCTGGACCATAGAATTAAAAGGAGTGTGATATAGTGGAATTTTTAATACCAGCAAATACAAAAAAGGGACAATTAATATTAGGATTATTTAAACCTTTTGATTTAATTTTATTAATAAGTGGTGTAGCGGTAAGCATGTTATTGCTTACCTTTATGCCTATAACTAGCACCTGGATGACAATAGTAGTATTAGCACCTGGTGTAATATGTGCATTCTTAGTAATGCCAGTACCGTATTATCATAATATGCTAAATATAATAATAGAGTTTTATGAGTTTTTAACAAATAGACAAACTTATAGATGGAAAGGTTGGTGCTATAAAGAATGGCTAAAAAAGTAACTAGTGGTTATACTGAAGATTGGTTACCAATAAAAGGTATCCAAAATGGTTATATAATAACAACAAATAATATGAAAGTAACAGGAGTAAAAATTGCACCTAGAAATATATTTATACTTGATCCAGATGCACAAAATAATGTATTAATAGCCCTAAAAAATTTTTATAATACAATTGATTATGAATTTTGGTTAGTTGTTGCTGATAGACCTGTTGATATTTCAGTTTACATGGCGCAATTACAATTAGCATTTAATGAAGCACAATCTCCAGCTATCAGAAAGCTAATTGCTCAAGATATTCAAAAAGGTGAAGCTTTTATGAATAATAATATCGTTGACACAGAGTATTATTTCTTATTTAAAGATAAGAACACAGATGTTTTACAAAAACGTATAAGGAATATGATTAATGGATTAGCAAGCTGTGGATTAAATGCTTCAATGGTTACTAATTCAGATTTAAGAGTAGTACTTGATAATTTCTTAAATGGTGGTCAAACTACTGAGTTTGGGACGGTGATGTCATAATGAGTACAGGAATAAGAAGTGAATTAGCTCCAAAAGGATTACATTTTAATTTTAGTGATTTTACTATTAGTGATAATTATGCAACAATATTAACTGTTGTTTCATATCCTAAATATATTCAACCTGGTTATTTATCATCATTGACTAATATGCCTGGTATAAAAGTTGTTATAAAACATATACCAGTAGAATTTCAAAAAATGTCTAAAATGTTAAATAAACAAGTTGCAGATTTAAGAGAAAAATATAAAAATGAACGTGATTTAACTGTTCGCGAAAGATACAGACAAGATGCTGAAAGTTTGGATTATTTTATCTCAATGTTAGCAGCATCTCAAGCTCGCATATTTGATTTTCAAATGCACATAATGATTACAGACGCTACAAAAGAAGGGCTAGAATTAAAGAAAGTAAATGTCAAAAATTATTTAGATGCGATGGAATTAAGAGCTGTATCTCTACGTTTTGAACAAGAAAAGGTATTAAAATCAATTTTACCAATATTCCCATCTCAAGATGTAGAGCAAAGAATTGGTACACCAATTCCATCTGTAACTATTTCAGCAATGTATCCATTCATTTTTGATAGTATAAAAGATCCTGGTTTATCTTGCTTACTTGGTGTTGATTTCTCAGGTGGTGTTATCTTATTTAATCAGTTCTTATATAAAATAAAAAAAGAAAACAATCGTAATAATGCTAATATGATTATTCTTGGTACATCTGGTAGTGGTAAATCAACAGCAGCTAAATTATTACTAAGAACTCATATTAGAAATGGCTGTCAAATTGTTATTATAGATCCAGAAGATGAATTCCGTGATATTACTAATACATATGGTGGAGATACCATAGATATGGGTAAAGGTGGAGAATTCGGTTTGATAAATCCACTTGAAGTTATTATTGATGCTGATGAAGAAGAAATAAAACAAGGTTTAGGTTATACAGTTTTAACAAGAACCTTACAATTTTTAAAAGCATTTATGAAATATTATGATCCATCAATTCAAGAAGATGTTTTGACAATGTTTAGTGAAGTTGTTCAAGATACTTATAAACGTTTTGGTATAGATTTTAATACAGATTTTTCTAATTTTACATCAGAAGATTATCCAACGTTTAGTGATGTATATGCAACAGTTAAAGGAAGATTAATGTCAATGACTGAGGCAACACAAGAACGTGAAATAATGGAAAAATTAGAATTAAAGATTAGACCAATAACTAAAGAATTAAAATTCTATTTTGATGGACACACAACAATAAGAAAAGATAGTGACTACATGGTATTTAATATAAAAGAATTAATGAATAGTGATTCAAATGTTCGTAATGCATTATTCTTTAATATTTTAAAATATGCATGGGGGCTATGCTTAGATTATAGTGTTAATACAGTTATGATGGTTGATGAAGCACACGTATTATTGGGTGATAATAATGCATTAGGAGCAGACTTCCTTGCACAAGTTCAAAGACGTGCTCGTAAATACAATACTGGTACAATAATTATTACACAACAACCAAGTGATTTTTCTGATCCATCAGTAATTACTCAAGGAAAAGCAATTTTTGATAATGCTTCATATTACTTAGTAATGGGATTAAAGAAACAAGCAACTGAAGATTTAGCACTATTAATTGATTTAAATGATAATGAAAAAGAAAGTATAAAAAGATATTCTCAAGGTGAAGCTTTATTCGTTTGTGGAAATAGACGAATGAGAATAAATATAGCAGTAACAAAAGAAGAACTAGATTCATTTGGCTCTGGTGGAGGATATTAAAAGTAGTTAGGCGGTGAAAGACATGGGAGATTATTCAGCAAAAAGAAATGGCGTTAGAAAACAAATGGTTAATCAATCAAATAATAATCAATCTAATAATCAGCCTAATAATAATATGTCTGAAAAAGAACGTAATGATAAAAATAACGCAAAAACAGTCCAAGCTGCAGCAAAAGCTGCTGAACACAGTGGAAATCCCTATGCAATGGCCGCTGGAAAAGCCATAAATATGGCAGATAAAATATCAGGGGGAAAAGCTTCTGAAAAGTTAGGAAAAGAGCTAACAAAAATAAATAATAAAATTGATAAAACTACACCTAATTTCATGCCAAAAGCTCAAGATTTATCAAATAAAATGAGTGAAAGCGGTATGAATGATAAGATTGGACAAGCCTCTGATTTATCATCAATGGGTTCTGGCGGAAAGTCAGGCTCATCAGGTGGAGATGGTTTATCAAGCATTGGAAAATCCGGAGGAAGTAAATTAGCATCTAAAAATAAATCACAGAAAAGTGATTTTAAAGGTGAAGCAACAGGTAGTATAAACTCTGGAATTGATATAAAAAAAGCAGCAATCTTTGTAGTACCATTTCTAATATTATTTATATTATTTGGTGGAATTAGTATGGTAACTGAAAGTGAAGATTCTGAATATGAAGATGCATATGGAGCTGCCATCACTAGTGGTGAATTAAATGAATATTATGCTGGAGCTAGTAGTAAAGAAGCACAAAAGTTTTATGATAGACTAAATGAAGTAAAATTAGACTATCAATCAAAAGGTAAATCGGTAAGTGTAGTTAGAATTATAGCAGTATATCATATTATATCTTCATATAATACATCAATTGGTTATGATGATATGACTACAAATAAAATAGAAGATATAGCAGATGCAATGTTTGAAGATAACACATATAGTGAAGATGTTTTTAAAGAAAATTTAACTAATGATATTTTTAAAGAATATTTTCCAAAATACACCCAAGAAGATAGAGAAAAATTGACAAAAGAAGTTTTTCAATATATTGAAAACTATAATGAATACGTTTCAATAGGAAGCAACAGTACATGTGCAGCTTTAGGATCTTGTTCATATAAAATAAAAGGTTTTTATTTCCATGGCGGAATAGGAAATTATACATTATCAGAAGAACTTAATGTAACCGATTTAAAGGTAAGATTAATGCAAAGTGGTGTTGCTAATGGCCATAATTATGGTGGTACTTTTGGTCAGCCTCTTGCAAATGAAGATTTAGTACCATTTGAAAAATACTTATTGGGGGTAGCGTACCAAGAAATTGGTCCTGATGCACCTGATGAAGCCATAAAAGCACAAATTGTAGCAGCTAGAAGTTACACATTAGCTAGACCATTCGGAATGCGTGGTTGGCACACATTTAAGGAAGAATCTCCTGGAAATTGGGTAGTCCAGATGGCTAATAGTACATGTGATCAAGTATATTGTGATCCAGATCAAGGATGTCACGCTTCAAATGGACAATGGTCAGAAATTCATAGCGGATATGTTGCAAATGCAGGATTTTCAAGAGATGCTATGCCAGAAGATAGTAAAGTTAGAACTCTGGCAACTGAAGTTATGGGTGAAGTAATAGTTAACGATAAAGATAATATTATATCAGCAGGATATCTTGATACTGATCAGAGAAAATTTAGTGAACTAGCTAGAAAAGGTTATGATTATAAGCAAATATTAATGGAAGTTTATAATAGAGGTGTAACTGGTAGACCATATGGTGCAGCTAATATAAAAAGAATGGACTGTAATAAAAATGGTTCAGCCAATTGCAGTTCTAATGCTAGTACTGGTCCATTCGCAAGTTGGAAGCAATATGAAGGTCCATGGATTGATGTTCAATTAGGTAATAGTGGAAGAACAATTCATCAAATTGGATGTTTAGCCACATCAGTATCCATGTTAATTGCTAAGAGTGGGGTAAAAACTAATATAGATGATTTTAATCCAGGTACATTCGTTCAATTCCTTAATAGAAATGGTGGTTTTGTTGGTGGTGGATGCTTTGTATGGGAATCAGTAACAAAAGCAGCACCTACATTTAAATATATGGGAAAAGTATATCTATCTGGTTATACAAAGCAAGCAAAATACAATAAAATAAAAGAATTACAAGATCAAGGTTACTATCTTGTATTAGAAGTAAAAGGAAATACTGGTCAGCACTGGGTTGCAGTAGATACAGTAGCAAATGGAGATATAACAATGATGGATCCAGGTAGTTCAGCTACTAATCTATGGCAACAGTATCCATGGCAAAATACAAGTACCATAGCATATTTCAAAGTAGAAGGATAAGGAGGACAAAATGAAAAAAAGATATATTATTTTAATTATTATTATAGTAATTTATTTTCTAGCCTTATTCCTTCCAATAGGCCTTAAAAATATAAAAAAAGATAAAATGGAAGCTGCCATTATAGTTGGAAATGACACAGTTTGGGAATTAAGACATAAAAAATGGTACAACGTAAAATATGCGGCTGACATAAAAAAATTAGACTGGGAAGAATTTAAAGTTTTAGTATCAAATGAAGACTATGGTAACTACTATTTGTGGAAAGATGAAAAATGGTATTTATTTGATAAAAATAAAAAATCATACAACTATAGTGGAGAATTATTAGCATATAAATCAGCTTATCCAATGAAACATAAAGAATATACAATAAATCAAATATCTGATTATAAATATGTTAATGAAGTTTTAAAAGAAAATGGTTTAAAAGAAAATCAAGATTTTACAGTTAGTGCAGTAAATAGTGTAGATTTTGATAATGATGGAATTGTTGAAAGCTTCTATTTTGTAAGTAATGCATTTCCTATAGATGGTTATCCTGAAGATATATTTTCATTTGTCTTTATGGAAAAGTCAGGAAAACTATTCAATATATATACATCAGTAGAAAAAAACAAAAATATGAATGGATGTAAACCAAATTTATATAGTATTATTGACGTTGATGAAGATGATAACTATGAATTAATTATTAGATGTGGAAAATATAGCATAGAAAAGCCAATAGATATGCTATATAAATTTGAAAATAATGAATTTAAAATAGTTATAAGTAATCAATAAAAATGATGATATTTTTCTAAGTTAGTGTTATAATATAGTGAAAAAAAGAAAGGAAGTAGTTTCATGAAATTAAAATTCCGCGCTGATCCTGAAGATTTCTTAGCATTTGGCATTTTTGCAGTATTTCTATTATATATAGTTGCTATAGCTGTAGTTAATTTATCTACCTTTGCAACAGAAGGTAATTTATCTGGATTTAATCCATTTCCAGCATTTACTTTCAAATATATAAAAACAACTATTGCAATATATCTTATTGCCTTACTTGGTTTGTTTGTAAGCGTTAGTTCATATATTTTTGAACGTGAAAAGGGTGTAGGCTTTTCTGCAGAAAAAAAAGACAAAGGATATTCAAGATGGGCAAAGCAAAAAGAAATAAAAGAAGAATTAGTAAACGTTAAAATTCAACAAAAGAATTCAAAAGCCGCTGGTATTCCACTAATTGTAACAGAAGACGAAATGTGGGTTGATGATGGTGAATACCATTCACTTATAATTGGTGCTACTGGTTCTGGTAAAACACAAGGATTTGTTTTTCCACAAGTTCATAGTTTATCTAAAGCAAGAGAATCAATGATTATAACCGATCCAAAAGGTGAAATATACGAAAAAACATCAAATATGTTAAGAGATAGGGGTTATCAAATACTTTTATTAAACTTCCGTGATCCACAAAATGGTAGTGGATGGAATCCAATGTCATTACCATATAAAATATATAAAGCAGGAAACCATGATAAAGCAATCGAATTACTTGATGACTTAGCTTTAAATATTTTATATGATGATAGCAATAAAAATGCAGATCCTTTCTGGGAAAAAACATCAGCAGATTATTTTTCTGGTGTTGCATTAGGATTATTTGAGGATGCAAAAGAGGATGAAATAAATATTAATAGTATTTCCTTGGCAACAACCGTAGGGGAAGAAAAATTCGGTGGTTCTACATATATTAAAGAATATTTTGCTGCTAAAGATCCATCAAGTGCTGCAGCAATTAATGCATCAAGTACAATAATGGCACCAACTGAAACAAAAGCCTCAATTTTATCAGTATTTAAACAAAAAGTAAAATTATTTGCATCACGTGATAATTTAAGTGAAATGTTATCACATAGTGATGTTGATTTAGAAACAATCGGTGAAAAACCAACAGCAGTATTCATAGTAATACAAGATGAAAAAAAGACTTATCATTCATTAGTTACAATCCTTTTAAAACAAATTTATGAAACACTAATTTCTACTGCTCAAAAACATGGCGGAAAATTACCTGTTAGAACAAACTTTATCTTAGATGAGTTTGCTAATATGCCACCATTAAAAGATGTAACAACAATGATTACCGCTGCACGTTCAAGAAGAATTAGATTTACCATGATAATTCAAAACTTTGCTCAATTAGATGGTGTTTATGGTAAAGAAGATTCAGAAACAATTCGTGGTAACTGTGGTAATTTAATTTATTTAATAACAACTGAATTAAAAGCCTTAGAAGAAATTTCAAAAATGTGTGGTGAAGTAAAATCTAAAAAAGATGATAAAACAGCTTCAACACCTTTAATTACAGTTTCAGATTTACAACGTATGAAGATGTATGAAACTGTTATCTTAAGATTAAGAAAACAACCATTTAAAACAAAATTAACTCCAAACTTTAAGTTAAATTGGGGAAAGAAATATCCAGAAGCTACATATCCAACTAGACCACTTCGCGAAGTACATACTTTTGATATAAAAGAATTTGTTAAAAATCAAAAGAAGAAGAAATTACTTGAAATGATGAATGCGGCAGATGAAGAAAAACAAGTTTCACTAAAGGATAAAGATTTAGAAGAAAGAAGAAGTTATGGTTCCCGTTCTACAAGCAGTATTAGAGATATTCCACAATTCTCAGGATTTAACAGTAAGAAAGAAACTAAAAAATCTGAAGGATTACCAAGAATTCCTAGTTACCGTGACTTAGATAGAGAAATAGATATTGAAGAAGAAAGAGTATCTAGTCCAATCAAACCAATAGTTGAAAAGAAAGTAGTAACTGAGACAACAACTACAATGCCTAAAAATGATGATTTCGATTTTGATGTAGATGATTTAGTAAAAAAGATTGATGCTAAAATTGCTGAATTGGAAAAAGAAGAAAAGAAAAAGAAAGAAACCAAAACAGAAACTATTGTTACTACTGAAAAGGTTGATACAAGCTTTAATGATATTAAACCTTTAGCAACAGACAAAGTTGTAGAAACAACAACTACTACAACAGTAGTTAGACCAAGTATTGACTTAAATGATCAAGATGATGATGATGATGATGACTTCTTTGATGATTTCTTCGATAATTAATGGAGGTAAAATATGAGTTTAAATTTTAAAATTAATAACAAATCAGATTCTAAAAATAAAGAAAAGACAAAAACAGAATTAAAAACAGAAATTATTGAATATGAATTAGAAGATGATGATGATGATGATGATGAAGTTGATGATAATGATAGTCATTCATCATCAAAAAGTGGATCAAGTGAATTAGTAAAATTTCTTATAAAAGTAGCAGGTATTATTATTGGTATAATTTTAGTAATATTACTAATAACTTTTATAATGACACTTATTTCTGGAAGAAATTATTCATATGAAAAAATAGAATCTACAATGAAAAATGCAGCTGTATCATATTTTAAAGAACATCCAGAAAATCTTCCAACTGATAACAATAATGTAGTTATAACAGATACAACACTTGCACAAAGTGGTAAGATGAAAGAATTATCAGAATATACAAAAAAAGGTGTAGTATGTAATGGAAAAGTAACTGTAGTTAAGTCAGGTAATGACTACATGTATACGCCAAGTCTTAATTGTGGTGATGATTATACAACAAATAATGTTGTAGAAGCTATTTTAAAAGATAACGAAGTTGTAACAGAAGGATATGGATTATATAAAAATAATGGTGGATACATTTTCCGTGGAGAAAAAGTAAATAATTACTTAGTCATAGATAAAAAATTATGGAGAGTATTAAAAATTGATTCTGCTAATGATATGTATTTAGTAAGTGAAAATCAAATGCGTGTTGGTATGGCTTGGGATGATAGATATAATGAAAATAAAAAATATGCAGCAGGTATAAATAACTATGGTACTAGTAGAATAAAAGAACAACTAGAAAGTATCTATAATAAAAAATTAGATGATTCAGATGTAATAACTGAAAACATAAAATCAAGATTACTTCCTTTTGCTGTTTGCTCTGGAGCAAGAGATATTAATGATTCAACATCAAATAGCAACTCAGAATGTTCTACAACTGTAGATAATCAAAAAATAGGTTTATTAACTGTTTCAGATTATATAGCTGCCGGTGTTGACAGTAATTGTACAACAATAAAAAGTAAGTCTTGCCAAAACTACAATTATCTAGCTAGTAATTATGCATTCTGGCTTGCTACATCAGTAAAGAATACAACAAGTGATGCATTCTTCGTAAGTGCCAAAGGTAATATTGAAAGTGATATTTGTAATAAATATAACTACATCAAACCAGTTATTAAAATAAGCAGTTGCACTGTAGCATCAGCAGGAAATGGTACTGAAGAAAATCCATATATTATAAAATAGGAATCTATAATTACTATAGATTCTTTTTTTTCATCTAATACTATAGAGGTGAAAATATGGATATAAATATTAAAGAATTATTACAAAAAAGTAGAGAACAAAAACTAAATATAATTGATATAAGAAATAGTTACAAATATAATAATGGTCATATATCAAATGCCACAAATATACCAAGTGAATATCTAATGATAGAACCAGAAAAATATTTAAATAAAAATGAAACTTATTATATATATTGTCAAAGTGGACATACCAGTAAAAATATAGCTAATATATTAAATAAGAAGGGCTATAATATTGTAAATGTAATAGGAGGATATAATAATTATTAAAAGTCATTTTTGACTTTTTTCTTTATCACTTGAGAAAGATATTTATTTGTAATATAATAAAAAAAGAAGGTGATAAAATGGAATACATAAATTTATTTGTTAATTACTGTACCGAAATTATCACTAATGGCGGCTTTTTAATCGGAATGATAATAGTAATATTAGAATCAATAATTCCAATAATGCCATTAGGAATTTTTATTGCCTTAAATGCTAATGCATTTGGATTAATCCCAGGAATTATAATATCCTGGATAGCAACATGTATAGGATGTTTCATTTCATACACATTATTTTATTATTTATCAGACAAATTAGAACATCTATTTAGTAAGAAACTACGCAGAAAGATAGAAAAGAATATAGACAAATATCAGAAAATTGAATTATCAAAATTAGTAGTTATATTAACTTTACCATTTACTCCAGCATTTGTTGTTAATATTATATGTGGAATGATAAGGCTAAATAGAAAAAAATTTATAACAGCAATTTTGATAGGAAAAATATTCGTATCATTTTTCTGGGCTTATATTGGTAAGAGTTTAATAGAAAGTATAAGTGATATTTCAACATTAATAACAATAGCTGTAATGATTGTAATAGCTTATGGACTTTCAAAATTAATAGGAAAAGAAACTAAAATTAATTAGGAGGATAATATGGATTATATAATTATAGGATTACTAATAGTAAATTTAATATTAATAACAATCTCTTTATTTAAAAATATTAATGAAAGTAATATTACAGAACGTCTTGGAAAATTAGAAGTAAGCCTAACGAAAGAAATGGGAGAATTTAAGAATGATTTAAATAGAGATTTAAATAAAGACTTTTCTTCTTTAAATGAGCAATTAGAAAAAAGATTAATTGCTATTAATGAACGAGTAAATGAAAGATTAGATGAAAATTTTGAAAAAACAAACAAGACTTTTGTTAACGTAATAGAAAGACTTTCAAAAATAGATGAAGCACAAAAGAAAATAGAAACACTATCGACTGATATAGTTAGTCTTCAAAGTGTTTTAACTGATAAAAAAACAAGAGGTATTTTTGGTGAAATTAATTTAAAACATATCCTAACAAGTGTCTTTGGTGAAAAAAATGATAATATCTTTCGCCTTCAATATACACTAAGTACAGGAGTAATAGCTGATTCTGTCGTATTTGCTCCAGAACCATTAGGTACTATTGCAATTGATTCAAAATTCCCACTAGAAAATTATCAATTAATGGTTGATAAAAAATTAACACAAGATATGCGTGATACATATGAAAAAAAATTTAAACAAGATATGAAAAAACATATTGACGCTATTAGCAGTAAATATATAATATCTGGAGAAACTGCAGAGCAAGCAATTCTATTTTTACCAGCCGAAGCTATTTTTGCAGAAATAAATGCTTATCATCAAGATATAATAGATTACGCTTATAAGAAAAAAGTTTGGATAACTAGTCCGACAACATTGATTTCTACATTAACTGTTGTTGAAATGATTATAAAAAATATGGAACGAGATAAATATACATCAGTAATTCATGAAGAATTAAATAAATTAGGACTAGAATTTGCAAGATACAAAGAGCGTTGGGATAAATTAGCAAGAAGTATTCAGTCTGTTAATAAAGACGTTGAAAATGTATCCATTACTACTGATAAAATAACAAAGAAATTTGAAACAATAAATAAAGTGGAAATTAATAAACTTGATAGAAACAATTTAATAGATTATGAAGAATAGAGGTGGATTGAATGAATGATAATGATTTGTTTAAAATATTTAATCAACAAGATAATAATTCTCAAAATGTAAATAACAATTTAAACAATTTTAATAATCAATACAATCAAAACATTGATTCACTAGTTACAATCGTTAATGAACAACAAATAGTAAATCAACAAATACCAAAAGAAGAAGATGAATTATTGAAAGGTTACATTGGCGATAACTTTAAAAAAATATATAAAAGACCATTTAACATATATGCTTTATTACTAGGTGAGTTTTATTTATTTTATCGTAAAATGAAATTATTAGGATCACTAGTATTCTTAGTAAGATTTATAATGATTATATTAAAATTTCACTGGTATACAATTATTATTAATATATTATTATCATTCACTGTTAATACAATATACGTAAAGTCATCAAAAATTAAAATAAAAAAATTATTAAAAAATAAACCTGATAATAATAAAGAACAACTTTATAATGACTTTTATAATTTAGGAAATGCTAGTATTCATGATGCAGTAGGAGGAGTTTTTATCTGTATTGTAATATCAATTATTACTATTGCTATAACTTTATTATTTAATATAGAAACAATATTTACTTCAAAATTATCAATGATATTCACATTTACTAATACAAAATATGAAGGAACAATTGAATATAATAATAATGCTAAAATTAATGATAATTTTGAATATGAATTACCAAGTGAATATGAAACTATTAATAACAATGATAAACTAGAAGCCATTTTAAAAACAAATATATTATCTCCAGACAGTGAGTGTAAAATAACATTTTCATCAGCAAAAGGATATACATCTTCAAAAAGATTAGCTAATCAAATGGCTAAATATTATGAAAAGAACAACGTTGATAATATTGTTATAAAGTCAATAAATGATATTTTATGGTATAAATTTAGCTATGATCTATCAGGAAAAAGATATACATACATAACAGAATTAAATGGAAAAGTATATATATATGAATATTTAATACCAGAAAAAGCAAATCAAAAGATCTGCGAAGAAAGCAATGAGAAAATAATTAAAAGTATAAAATTAAAATAAACTATTAGATAATTCTAATAGTTTATTTTTTTACATAAAATACACTATGATAACAAAAATATTTTTATATCTTTTTAGTATTATTCTAATGATTTATAGTATTACATATATAATTCTTTATATTAATTTATTTAGTTTTGGTTATACTATAAAAGAATATTTATTATTTCTATTATCAAGATGGGAATGTTATTTATTAATTTTAGCTATAATAATTCAAATCATTTGTCTATATTACAGAAAGGGGAATAAATAATGAACTATGTATATGATATATTATTAAATTTTAATGATGAAGAAAGAATAGTAGAATTCTATGAATGGACTGAAAAAGATATTTATGAATATATAGAAAAAATACCAATATTTAGAATAAATTCAAATACAATGCATGATATATGCACAAAAAAAATAAAAGTATACAATGATTTTCTAACTATAATAAAAGGTAAAACTATATCACCCCAAAATAAAAAAGATCTAAAATATGCTGTTATATTTAGTGATGCAAACAAAGTAATTGCTATAGAATTTAATAATAAAGGTTTAGAAATATGTAAAAGTGGACTTTTATTGGATGAAGAAGAGGAGGTAATAGATGAGATATATGAATTACCTTTAACAAAAATATCATATGAAATAATTAAAGAAAATGATATTGATTATTTTATAACTAGAGAAGAGAAATTTAAGAAAAATTATTTATTAAATGAATTAAATGATCTTTCAAAAAAATGTAACCATTCAAAATTTAATTATTTATATCTAGAATGTTATCCGGATGATAGTTTAAGTTTTACAGAAAGAATTGATAAAATGAGAAATGATATTAATAATAATCATAATTTTAATTATAATGAATTATATGAAATAATAAGACTTACTTATACAAAAAAATAGATTACTATTAGTAATCTATTTTCATTGCATGTTTAACTTTCTTTAATTGCTCACTAGCTTTGGTTTTAGCTTCATTTGTACCTTTATCTAAAATAGCCATTACTTCTTCTGGATGTTCATCATAATATTTACGTTTCTCTTTTATTGGATTTAAGAATTCATTCATAGCAGCAATTAATTCTTTTTTACATTGAACACATCCACGTTCACCTTTTTTACATTCACTACAAACTTTTTTAATATTATCATCGTTATTAACTAATTTATGATAATAATAAACCATACATATATCAGGATTAGCAGGATCATCTTTTTTTATTTTTTTAGTATCTGTAATAGCTCCCATTATTTTCTTTTTAATAGTATCTTCATCATCGACTAAATAAATAGCATTTCCTAAACTTTTTCCCATTTTATCGTTGCCATCTAATCCTTTAACTCTCGTAACTTTTCCTAAAATTTGTTCTGGCTCTTTTAATGTTTCCCCATAAATAGAATTAAATTTTCTAACAATCTCCCTACATTGTTCAAGTAAAGGAATTTGATCATCTCCAACTGGAACTATTTCACCATCAAGAGCAGTAATATCAGCAGCCTGACTAACAGGATATCCTAAAAAACCATAAGTAATACCATCACCGTTATTACCAAACAATTCTTTTTTTTGTAACATTTCAGTCTTCACAGTAGGATTTCTTTGTAATCTGGAAACTGTAACTAAATTAGAATAAAACACAGTCAATTCAGCAATTTCAGATATTCTAGATTGTAAAAAGAAATGAACTTTATTTGGATCAATTCCAATTGCTAATAAATCCTTAGTAATTTCCAAAACATTCTTTCTTACTTTTTCTGGATTATTAAAATTATCAGTTAAAGCTTGAACATCTGCTATCTCTAAATAAAAATCATATTCATCTTGCATTTTTACCCAGTTTTGACCAGCTCCAAAATAATGTCCCAAATGTAGATTACCAGTAGGACGAAGTCCAGTTAAAATTGTTTTCATAAATATCACTCCTTATAATATAAAAATAAAAACTCCTAATCCTAAAATAGGACAAGAGTCTTGTGCCACCTAATAATAGTTTCATATATAAATATATATGTTCTTTTTATAACGTAAAAGAAATACGACTTCTCATACTATAGTTCAAAGAAGTACTCATTAGTCCATTCAATACAAATCAATTACAATTTTTCACCAAACAATTGCTCTCTATAAATTTCAATTGTATTTACTAATCTAAATCATCGATTTAAATATCAAGTTAATTCTAACATAGCAGCAATCAATTGTCAAACAACAAAAAAACACTTTACAAGTTAATAAAAAAAATGAAAAAGGTTGTCTAAAAATTAAATATAAGATATAATATTAAGCATTGGAGGGATATAAATGGCTAAAGAAGAAAAAGTAAAAGAAGAAAAAGAAAAAACAACAAAGAAAACAATTAAGAAAGAATCAACAAAAAAAGAAAACACTACAAAAAGTAATGTTCACGAATTATTAATCAAAGTAGAAGGAGAAGAATGGAAAAAAGGAATTGACAAAGCTTTTGCTAAGAAACAAAAAACAGCTAAAGTTGATGGATTCCGTCCAGGAAAAGTGCCAAGAGATGTTTATGAAAAACATTTTGGAGTAGAATCATTATTATTAGATGCTACTGATATTGTTTTACCAGATGCATATATGAAAGCACTTAATGATTCTAAATTAATACCTGTAGTACAACCAGGTGTTGATATAAAAAGTATTAGTCCTGAATATGTAGAATTCTGCTTTAAAATAATAACTAAGCCAGTTGTTAATGTAAAAAAATATAAAGGATTAAAAATACAACCAGAAAAAGTAGTTGTAACAGATGAAGAAGTTAATCATGAATTAGGACATTTATTAGAAAGATATACAGAATTAGTAACAAAAGAAAAGGGAAAAGTAGAGTCTGGAGATGTTGCTATCATTGATTTCGAAGGATTCAAAGATGGTGTAGCTTTCGATGGTGGAAAAGGTGAAAATTATTCATTAGAAATTGGTTCAAATACATTTATTCCAGGATTTGAAGAACAAGTAATTGGAATGAAAGTAGGAGAAGAAAAAGATCTAGATTTAACTTTCCCAGAAGATTACGGTGCTAAAGAATTAGCTGGTGCTAAAGTAGTATTCAAAGTAAAAGTTAATGAAATTAAGCAAAAGAAACAAAGAGAATTAGATGAAGATTTCTTTGAAGATTTAGCAATGGAAGGTGTTAATTCAGAAGAAACATTAAAAGCTGAAATAAGAAGTTCTTTAGAAACACAAAAAGAATATGATAATGAAAATAAATATTTAGATGATTTATTAGAAGCAATTGCTAAAAATGTTGAAGTTGATATACCAGAAGAAATGGTAGAAGAAGAAATAACTAGAATAGTTCGTGGTTATGAAGAAAAATTAAGACAACAAGGAATTTCTCTAGATTTATATTATCAATTAACTAACACAACTGAAAAAGATTTAAGATCACAAGCTGAAAAAGAAGCTTATTCTAATGTTTTATATCGTTTAATGTTAGAAGAAATTATGAATTTAGAAAAAATAGAAATAAGCGAAGAAGAAGCATCAAAAGAAGCAGAAGAATTAGCAAAGAAATATCAAATGGAAACAAAAGATTTCTTGAAAGAATTCGGTGGACTAGAAATGGTTCAATATGACTTAGAAATGCGTAAAACAATCGATTTATTAAAAGAATTGAATAAATAATTTATGATAAAAAAAGGATAATTAAATATTATCTTTTTTTTATGTAAAATTATGACTATTTTGATTGAAAAAATTTAATTTTACTATATAATAGTAAGATATATTAAAAAGTTGGAGGTGATTGGCCATTAAAAATGAAAAATTACTAGTATTAATAATTAATGATATGGTTATTTTCCCCAACAATGAAGTAAGATTAGAATATGATAATACATATGATAAACAAATGATTGATATAGTAGATAAAATAGGAAATGATCTAATACTTATTGTCAATCCAATTGATGATGATTCTGATATTGATGTAACATTACTTCCAAATTACGGTGTATTAGGTAGGCTCAAACTAAAATTAAATGTACCAAATGGAAAAACTCGAGTAGTTATTGAAGGCTTAACAAGGGTAGAAATAAATAATTATGTAGCTGATGAAAAACTATATAGAGCAAACTATAAAGAAATTGTATTTAAGGCAATATCAGATGAAGAAAAATATCGTAATGTATTAATAAAATCTCTAAATAGATATATTGATAAAATACCTTATATGGGCAATGCTGCAATAAGCCAATTGAATAGCGTTAGCAATTTAAGTGACTTATGTGATTTAATAGCAAGTATTTTAACAATTGATTATAAACGTAAGAAAAAATATATAACTATAACTGATCCAGTAGAACGAGCAAAACTATTATTAGAAGATATGACCGAAGATTTGAAATTTTTTGAACTAGAACAAAAAATAGAAGCTAAAGTAGAACAAGAATTAAATGAAAATCAAAAAGAATTCTTCCTAAGAGAAAAAATAAAAGCTATGCAACGAGAACTAGGTGAAGTGAATAGTAAAGATGATGAAGTAGTAAAATTCAAAAAAAGAGTTACAAAGTTAAAATGCAATAACAAAGTAAAAGAAAGAATAAATAGAGAAATATCAAGATATGAAGCAGTAAATAGTAATTCACCAGAAATAGGTATAATTAGGGATTATCTAGATTGGATGCTAAATATACCATGGAATAATTTTACTAAAGACTGTTCTGATTTAGAAAAAGTAAAGAATAATTTAGATAGCTCTCACTATGGATTAGAAGAAGTAAAAGAGAGAATAATAGAATATTTAGCAGTAAAACAAAATACAAATAACTTACGAAGTCCAATATTATGCTTTGTAGGTCCACCTGGTGTTGGTAAAACATCACTAGCTCAAAGTATTGCTAAAAGCCTAAATCGTAAAATAGCTAAGATTAGTGTTGGCGGTATTAACGATGAAGCTGAAATAATAGGACATAGACGTACATATATTGGTGCTAACCCTGGTCGTATAATTCAAGGTATCAGAAAAGCTGGAACAACCAATCCTGTATTTATAATTGATGAAATAGATAAAATGACAAAAGACATAAAAGGAGATCCCGCAAGTAGTTTACTAGAAGTTTTAGATCCAGAACAAAATGATAAATTTTCTGATCATTACATTGAAGAAGAATTTGACTTATCAAAAGTTTTATTTATCGCAACAGCAAATTATATAGATCAAATTCCATATGAATTGAGAGATAGACTAGAAATTATAAATTTATCTAGTTATACAGAATATGAAAAATTAGATATTGCTAAAAGACATTTAATACCAAAAGAATTAGAAGAACATGGCTTAACAACATTACAAGTACAAATAACAGATAATGCTATTTTAACTATGATAAGAAACTATACAAAAGAAGCCGGTGTTCGTGAACTAGAACGAGTAATTGCAACACTTCTTCGTAAAATTGTTAAAAGAATATTATTAGATCAAAACTATCCATTTTATAATATAGATGATAATAACATAGAAGAATTTTTAGGTAAGAAAAAATATTTTTATACAGCTAATTCAGATAAAAATGAAGTAGGTGTTGTTAATGGAATGGCTTATACACCAGTAGGTGGGGATATATTACCAATTGAAGTAACAACTTACAGCGGTAAAGGTGAATTGATTTTAACAGGATCATTAGGTGAAGTAATGCGTGAATCTTGTCAAATAGCTTTGAGCTATATAAAAGCAAATGCCAAAGAATTTAATATTCCAGAAAAATATTTAGAAAATACAAATATTCATATTCATTTTCCAGAAGGTGCTGTTAACAAAGATGGCCCTTCAGCTGGTATAGCTATAACAACAGCTATAATAAGTTTGTTTACTAATAAAGCTGTTGATAGAAATATATCAATGACAGGAGAAATAACTCTTCAAGGTAGAGTACTTCAAATAGGCGGTTTAAAAGAAAAAGTAATTGGAGCTCATAGAGCAGGAATTAGAACAATACTTATTCCAAAAGAAAATGAAAAAGATATAGAAGAAATACCAAAAGAAATAGTAAAAGATATAAAATTTATTTCAGTAAAAAAATATCAAGAAATATTTAAAAAAGTATTTAAATAAGAAGAATAAACATTCTTCTTTTTTCATATTATCTTTTAGGAGGAATATATGAAAAAAATTATATCTTTTAAAAAAAATTTAGAATTTCCATCAATGATAGGCGAAATAACCGCCATTGCCCTAGAACATAATTTAAAATTCATTGATGAAAGTAATATATCAGGAGAATTTATTATAACTGGAAAATATAAATTAACAGAAGCATCAAGATTAGAAGAAGATTTTACTTATAATATACCAGCTGAAATAATTTTAAATGAAAATTTAGATTTATCAACAGCAAAAATAAGTATTGATGATTTTTATTATGAAATTGAAAATGATGATACTATGAATTGTTACATAGACGTAAAAGTAGAAGGTGTAGAACTAATTGAAGATATTAAGGAATCAAAAAAACAAATAATTGATGATTCAAAAGAAGTAGAGGAACAAATAATTTTAAAAGATCATCCAAAAAAAATAAATCACATATTAAAAGAAGAACTAAGAGAATGTGATGGTGATGAGAAAAAAGAAGAAGAAAAGGAAATACCAACTAAAAAAGAAAATCAACAGGAATCATTATTTGCATCTATAAGTTCATCAGATGAAACTTTTAAAGCTTATTCAGTTTATATAGTTAGAGAAGAAGAAACAATTGAATCAATATTAACAAAATATCATATAACAAAAGAAGAATTAGAAAGTTATAATGACTTATCAAATATTACAATAGGCACTAAGTTAATTATTCCAACTTCAAATGAATGATTACAAAAAATTACTTGATAAATACAATATAACTCCCATTAATATAAGTTACAAAAAAAGCGCCAAAATAATAGATACTATTAATAATAAATATATTTTGAAAGTAAAAACCAATTCTAATAAATTAATATATGAATATTTAAACAGTAGAAATTTTAATAATTACTTAGAGCCAAAAACTGATTACAATGATAAATATGAGATATATGAATACATTGAAGATAACAATAATCCAAGTAAAAAAAATGATTTAATGTATATAATTAGTATTTTACATAATATAACAACAACTTATGAAAATATAGACTTAGATAATGTAAAAAAAGAATATGAAGAAAATATTAATGAATTAAATATGTTAAACATTTATTATCATGACTTACAAGAATATATAGAAAATAAAGTATATATGTCACCAGCAGAATACCTATTAATTAGAAATATAAGTAAAATTTATAAAAGTCTAGACTATTCAAAAAGAAAATTAGATGATTGGTATAATGAAAAGATACATAAAACAAAAGAGAGAAAGGCTTTGATACATAACAATTTAAGTCTAGAACATTTCCTAGAAAGCGATAAAGGATATATAATTAGTTGGAATAAAGCAAAAAGAGATAATGCTATTTATGATTTTTTGAATTTTTATCGTAACGAATATGATAATGATATAGAAATATATAGTCTTTATAAAATATATCAAAGTAAATATAAATATAATGAAGATGAAAGAAATTTATTTTTGGCACTACTATCTAAGCCATGGAAAATAGAATTTAAAGATAATAATTATAATAATACATTAAAAGTAAGAAAACTAATAAACTATATTATCAAAACAAATGACTTTATATTACAAGAAAATCAAGAAAATCAGAAAGCACAACAAGAAGAATTCAAATAATAAAATAATAACATTAAGTCTTGTAGTTATAAAAAGTAATAATAACATTTGATAAAATAAAACAATAAATACAACAACAACGCCAACTAGATATAAAAGACTACCACGTCTTTTTTGTTTGCAGGTATTACACCGACAAAAGAAAGGATGCTTTATTTTCATATAATCACCTATAATATAATATGAAAGACTGACAAATTAGTTCTGATGCAATTGACACAAAATCTATAAATGATATAATTGATTTGTAAAATTTATAAAGAATAGGTGAAACAATGGCAAAGTATAAATGTAAAATGTGTAATAAAATTATTGAAACTGACAATTTTGAAGAGCTAGAATGCTGTCCATTTTGCGGTAGTAATAAAGAATTAATAGAAAAAACAGACGAAGAAGAGTCAAGCCCAATAATAACTGGACCAATCCCAATTTCAAAAAATAATCCAGGAATTGAAAGAATTGAAGAAAAATGTATAAAATGCGGATTATGCTCTAAGATATGTCAAAATAAAGTAGGAATACACTATGATCCAAAAAAGTCAAAAGAACCAGTTTGCATTTCATGTGGACAATGCTCACTAAATTGTCCAGTAGGAGCAATATTACCAAAGTATTCATATAAAAAAGTAATGAATTACATTAACGATACCGACAAAGTGGTAATTGCCTTTACAGCACCAGCCGTTAGAGTAGCTCTAGGCGAAGAATTCTTATCAGAAGATGATAATGTAGAAAAGAAAATGGTAACAGCTTTAAAAGAATTAGGATTTAATTATGTATTTGATACAACATTTGGAGCAGATTTAACAATAATGGAAGAAGCAAGTGAATTGCTAGAAAGATTAAAAGAAAATAAGAATATCCCTCAATTTACAAGCTGCTGTCCAGGATGGGTAAGATACTTAGAAATATACCATCCAAAATTATTAAAATATTTATCAACCTGTAAAAGTCCTATTAGCATGCAAGGATCTATGATAAAAAATTATTTTAGTGAAATGGCAGAAATACCAAAAGAAAATATTATTACAGTTGCGGTAACTCCGTGTACTTCTAAAAAATCAGAAATATTAAATTACAATGATGATACCAATTTTGTTATAACAACATCTGAATTAGCTATGATGATAAGAGAAAAAGAAATAGATTTTAATAATTTAAAAGATACAAATTTTGATCACATCATGCAAAGAGGTAGTGGAGCAGGAATAATATTTGGTTCTTCAGGTGGAGTTATGGAAGCAGCATTAAGAACAGCATATTATTTTGTAAATAAGAAAAATCCACCAAGAGAACTATTAAATTTAGAAGATGTTAGAGGATATAATAATTTAAAAGAAGCCACTGTTACAATTGGAAATAACAAACTAAATGTATTAGTTGTATATGGATTAACAAATATTGAGCCAATATTAAAAGAATTAGAAAATGGTAACTGCAAATATCATTTTATAGAAGTTATGAATTGTCCTGGTGGCTGTGTTGGCGGTGGAGGTCAGCCATTAGGAATAGTATCAAAACAAAAAGAAGTAATTGAAAAGAGAATAAAAAGCTTGTATAATGAAGATAGTGATTCAATTACTAGAAATAGTTATGAGAATCAAGATATCATAGATATTTATAGTAGTTATTTGGAAAAACCACTAAGCAAAAAGGCTATTGATTTACTCCATACTACTTATGAAGACAAAAGTGATATCTTAGGATAATATAAAGGAGAATATTTACATGGAATTAAAAGGAAGTAAAACAGAACAAAATTTAATGGCTGCATTTGCTGGTGAAAGTCAAGCAAGAAACAAATATACATATTTTGCTAGCAAGGCAAAAAAAGATGGATACGAACAAATCGCTGCTATTTTTGAAGAAACAGCAAACAACGAAAAAGAACATGCAAAAATGTGGTTCAAAGAATTAAACGGTGGTGCAGTACCATCAACAATTGAAAACTTAAACGCTGCAGCAGATGGTGAAAATTACGAATGGACTGATATGTACGAAACATTTGCTAAAGAAGCTGAAGAAGAAGGATTTACAGTATTAGCTGCAAAATTTAGAGCAGTAGCAGCAATCGAAAAAGAACATGAAGAAAGATACAGAAAACTATTGAAAAATATAGAAGATGAAGTTGTCTTTAGTAAAGATGAAGAATGCATTTGGATATGCCGCAATTGTGGACATGTAGTTATAGGTAAAAAAGCACCACTAGTTTGTCCAGTATGTGCTCATCCACAAAGTTATTTTGAAATGAAAGCAACAAACTATTAAAAAATGTAGACACAATAAAGTCTACATTTTTTTTGATACAATTTACCATCAGTAAATAAATAGTTAATATAATTCATAAAATTAATAAGGTGATAATATGAATTTGATTTCTAACCTTTCTCCTAAAACACTTACATTCAGTGCTACAGTAGTAGGTTATTTATTAATAGATGATATGACGGCAAGCGAACAAAATGCCCTAGGAAATTGGCTAATGCTAACAGCACAAGTATTATGTACTAACGCTTATTTTAAACAGCTTAATAATGAAAGAAATGATCAAACAAACAATAATGTCAATGAGTTAAATATGTTAAAAAAGATGGTTAAAGCATTAAATAAAGAAATAGAAAATTTAAAATCAAATAATCAATAAAATAATCAATCACATAAAAAATATGATATAATCATTAAAGATAGAAGGTGGTAATATGAAACACGAATTACTTGCACCAGCTGGTAATATGGAAAGCCTAAAATATGCTGTTCAAAATGGAGCAGATGCTATTTACATGGCAGCTAAAAATTTTGGCGCCAGAAAATTTGCTAATAATTTTACTAATGAAGAAATAATCGAAGCAATTAAATACTGCCATTTATATGGTGTAAAAGTATATATTACAATGAACACACTAGTTAAAAATAATGAAGTAGAAGATTTCTTAAAACAAGTTGAATTTCTTCATAAAAATGGTGTTGATGCCATTCTAATGCAAGACTTTGGAATGATAAATTTATGTCGTGAAAAATATCCTAATTTAGAAATTCATGCCTCAACACAGGCAAATACATCAGCTAAAGAAACAGCTGAATTATTTTACAAATTAGGATTAAAAAGAGTAGTTTTTTCAAGAGAAATGTCACTAGAAGAAATAAACTCAATAGCCGTCCCAATTGAAAAAGAAGTATTTGTACATGGAGCATTATGTATATCATATTCAGGATGTTGCTTAATGAGTAGTATGATAGGAACAAGAAGTGGAAATCGTGGTGAGTGTGCTGGAAGCTGTAGACTTCCATATCAACTATTACACAAAGGAAAACAACTAACGAACAAAAAGTATTTACTTAGTACTAAAGAACTAAATACCTCTACTAGATTTAATGAATTATTAAATAGTGATATAACAAGTTTTAAAATAGAAGGAAGAATGAAAAGCCCTGAATATGTAGGATTTATTACTAATTATTATAGAAATTTAATTGATAAATATGAACAAACAAATATAAAAGAAAAAAATAATGAATTAAAAACAATATTTAATCGTGAATTTACAACTGGACATTTATTTAATTGCTCACCAAAAGATTTAATGAATATAGAAAGTCCAAATCATATAGGGTTAGAAATAGGTAAAGTAATTGGTATAACAAAAGATAAAATTAAAATAAAATTATCAAAACCATTAAATCAACAAGATGGAATAAGATTTAAAAAAAGTGGAAAAGGTTTTATTGTAAATTATCTATACGATGAAAACAAAAAACTAATATCAAGTGCCAATAATATTTGCTATTTAGATAATAAAGTTGATTTAAAAGAAAATGATATTGTTTGTAAAACTTTAGATTTTAAATTAATGAAAGATCTTAAAAATTTACCAAAAAGAAAATTAGAAATAAATATAAACATAAAAGCAAAAGAAAATGAAAATATAGAAATGGAAATATTAGATGGTACAAATAAAATTAATGTAAAAGGACCAATCATTGAAAAAGCTCAAAATAATCCAATAACAGAGGATACTATTTCAAGACAAATATTAAAATTAGGTGAAACACCATTTACATGTAAAAAAATAAATATTAATATATCAGATAATATATTTATACCAATAAAAGTACTAAATGAGTTAAGAAGAGAAGCTGTAAATAAATTAATAAACGTAAGAGAAAATACTAAAAAAGAAGTAATTATCAAGGAAACAAAATTTACAAAAACAAATATCAACAAGACTAATTACACAACCGCAACAGTTTATAATGAAAATCAATTAAAAGAATGTATAGATAAAAATATTGATAGAATTTATGTAATTAAAAAAAGTATATATAAAAAGTATAAACATTATGAAAATATTTACTATGTCACTCCGAGATGTAGTAGAAAAATTTCAAAAAATTTAGAAGATAAAAATTTAGTATCAGATTATTTCAATTTTATAAATCAAAATTTAGTTGGAAACTATGGATTAAACGTTTATAACATTTATACTGCATATTACTTATTTAAATATAACTTAAAGTCAATAACATTATCAGTAGAATTGACTGAAAAAGAAATAGAAGAGTTTATAAAAATGTATCAAGATAAATTTGGAAACAATTATAATTTTGAAATACTAGTATATGGCAGAGTAGAGAATATGATAATAAAAGACAATATTCTAAATCTGCAAGAAGATGATATAAATTATGAACTACAGGATTTAAAACAAAGAAAATTCCCAGTCTATTATGATAGTTATAATACTCATGTATTAAATTATGAGCCTAAAAAACTAAATATATCAAAATTTATAAAAGAAAATTGCAACTTAAGAATAGACTTTTATAATGAAGAAAATATTGAAAAATACCTAAAGAATTATTAACAATAATTCTTTTTTTTTGACATCAGTTATGATAAAATTATATTAGAGATAATATATATAGGATAGTGATAGTATGAAAAAGAAAATAACATTAATCAGCATATATATTGTAGCCGTAGTTATTACTATAGTAGCTGCAAAGAATTCATTTGCTAATGAAACAACATATACTAGAGCCCAATTGCAAGACATGGTTGTTTCAACAGCATTACAATATTTATATAAAAATACATATTCAGACTATGAAGAATATTCAACTGATAGTGGTATTAATCAGGGGAATTATTATCAGGCCGGTTCTTTTTCTTACCACGATTTAACAACAACACCAGAATTAGTAAGTAAAACTAACCACTATGCAGTAGACTGTTCTAGTTTTACTGAAATGGTATATATGCACTCATTAGGTTATTACATGAGTGAATATATGACCGGTGATATACTAAATAATGTTACTGATAGTTCAGAAGGACAGACTGCTACAAATTATGTTAAAAATGAAATTGAATCACCAACGTTTTATAAATTATATGAAAAAGATAACGAACCTTTTAAATTTGAAAAAGAAAAATGTTCCGATAATTATGAAGAATGTACTTTAAATAGAGCCTATGGATGGAAAGTAGGATATATGCAACAATATGCAAAAATCAAAATTACTAATGATTTAGCTTATTATTCTAGAGCCAATACTAAATTAAAAGAAGACCCTGAATACAAAATAAATGATAACTCCATCGTACCAGTATATTATTACCAAAATAATTTAAATCAAAGCACATGTACAAAAAATGATGAAAACTATAAATGTTACGAATATTCTGAAGATGAAACTACACAAAGTGAAATAATCGAGAATATTAAAAGTACCTTACAACCAGGTGATATATTAAGCTATTTAGAACAACGCAACAGTAATGACTATGGTGTAAATTTAGGTGGTCATACTTTAATATATGTAGGCACTGCCTATGATAGTGAAACACCTGGATTTATTCATTCAACTGGAGTAGATGTAGAGTTTGATGAAAATGGCAAGATACTAGAAAGTAACAGTAGTGCTGGGATTGATTGGTACTCTGTAAGATTTATTTCAGTAGATGACTTATTGAATTATAATGTTTTCCATAAATCAGAAACATCAACAACATCATATAAAACTCATTCAATAAGCATCATGCGTCCAATAAATAAATTTTGTACTGAAGATTCTTGTATAATAAATCCCGAAGATATTGAATATCAACAATACAAAGATAACTATGAAGAATACTTAGGAAATACTCTAGCAAGAAGTGAATTGAAAAACTTGGAGGTAGAGCAATATGCAACAAACTCAACTGGAAAAGAACTATCAAAATATAATTCCGTTAGCTCAAATGATACAATAACCTATAACTTAGATTTAAAGAATATAAGTACTATAGGATATTGTCGTATACCAGATTCAACAAAAGGATATAAGAATTCAAGTGTAAGAGGAAAAAATTCTTGTATTAGTTATGTTGGTGAAGAAAATTGGAAAACTGCTGAAAGAAGTAATGAAGAATATAAATTAAATATAACAGCAGTAATACCAGCTGGAACAGAATTAGTAATGGATGAAAATTCCACTTATACTGTATCAGAAAATAGAATAATTTTTGATGAATATACTATTAAATCAGATGAAGAAAAAACATTTTCTTTCTCCGTAAAAATAAAAGATAAAATAGATAAAGTAATGAATCCTGGCTTTGAAATAACTACTGAAACAGAAAATAAACTAAATATGCCAGATTTAAATATTGAAATAAACTCAACACTTGGCAGCGAAGAAATAGAAAAAATTACAGAATATATTTCTGCCAATATGTCGACAGACAGTTTAACATTTATTCAAAATATTTATAATAATCTAGATATTGACTTAACATATTTGAATTACAATGACATAAAAAACACCATATTCAATAATGATACTGGTGTAGATAGCACTCAACCTTATGATGTATATTCTAGGAAAATTAATTCTGAAATTTCAATCGATGAATCAACAACAGAATATAAAATTAATAAAATGTTGGTACCAGGTTTATATGGTGGAAGAAAAGTTAAAGGCAATATAGCTGGTGATAGAATACCATATTTATATTATTCAGATTTACAGTTTGGAGATTTAATAATAACGTATTCTAATAACAATGCGCAAACATATATGTATTATGGAGATAGCCAATATAAGAAATTTAAGGCTATTACTATAGAAAACGGTGAAGAAAAAATTTATGAGAACTTAAATGGAGATTATGACTATGGACCAAATGTCAAAACAAAAGAATTTCCAGGATCAGATTTATTCGTAGTTTTACGCCCAACAAGATTATATGAAATAGAAAATACTGCTTCACCAGAAACATCTGAAGATGAAATAATCGTAGACTCTGAGCAGATGCTATTGACACCTCCAGAAAAAGAAGGATATCTTTTCTCTGGATGGTATACAAACAAGGATGATGAAAATAGTTACATTGGTAGAACTAAAAAAACTTATAATCTAACAGTAGGAACAAAATTATACGTAAAATGGATTCCTAATACAGATATTGAATCTAAATTAACATTTAATAGCGCTACAAAAAGTGAAAATATGCTATTAAAAATACCAATAAACACAAAAATAAACTCAATAGTTAATACAAATCTAGGAACTATAGAACCATTTGATAGTACAATAAAAGCTTACAAAGGTACAGAATTATTAAGCAATTCAGCTCTAGCAGCTACAGGTGAAAAAATAAAAATTACAATAAACGGTAACACATTTAATTATGGTTTATCAGTTATAGGAGATACAGATGGAGATGGCAATATAAGTTATACTGATTATGTAAAAGTATATAACCATATTCAAAAAGAAAAACATCCTAATTTATCAAAAAAACTATTAGTTGAAGAATATTTGAAAGCTGGAGATATGAACGATGATAACCAAATAAACTATCTTGATTATGTAAAAATTTACAATAGAATAAAAGAATTAAAAAAGGGAGGTAAATAATGAAAAAATTAATTAAATTACTAATAATATCATTTACAATAGTATTATTAATACCGATAAGCGTTTTTTCAGCGGGAAGTGTTTCCGTAACACCTTCCGATTTAACAATTGAAGTTGGAAGTTCTAAAACATTTAACATTTCATTTTTTAATATAATCGGAGATGCAAAAATAGTTTCAAACAATCCAAATATCGCAGCTGTAACCCCCTCTGAATGGGAAACAGGGCTAATTGAAGAAAATAAAACAAAAAATGGAACTATTACTGTCACAGGAAAAAATGTTGGAACTACAACAATAACAATTACTTTAGATGGCGCAACATTTGAAGATGAACCTAAGAGTATTGCGGGACAAACAAGAACAGTAACAGTAAATGTTATACAAAAATCTACGCCAGCACCTGAGCAAAAACCAAACGTAATACAAACTCCAACGCCTCAGGATACAAGATCATCAGACAATAGTTTAAAGTCAATAAGTATTGATGGATATCAATTGACAAAAGTTGATAATAACAATTACATACTAAACGTTGACTATGATACTACTAATATTAATATTAATGCCGAAGCAAATGATAAAAAAGCTACAGTAGCGGGAGTAGGAAACAAAAATTTACAAATAGGATCTAATACATTTACAATTTCAATAAAAGCTGAAAATGGATCTATAAATAATATAAACGTTGCCATAATGAGAAAAGATGGAAACTATATTGAAGATTTAGATAAGACATTAGAAAAATCAAGTGATGATATCAATATAAAATTAAAAGAAGATACAATAATCAACAAAGATAATATAGAAAAGATAAAGAATTCTAAAAAAACAGTAAAATTTAATAAATATGATGCAAATAATCAACTAATATATACATTAATTATTGATGGCAATGCAATAGAAAATGAATCTGAAATTTATCCACATATTTCTAAAAATGAAAATATTTCATCAGAATTAGGAAAACTAACAAATTACTCTAATGGAATATTAATAAGTTTTGATAAAAAAACTAGTATTCCAGCAAATAGTAAATTAAGAATTTATGTTGGAGACAAATTTACTGATAATGATAAATTAAATATTTATAGTTTTAATAAAGAATCAAATAAAATAGGATTGATTGTTCAAGAAGTTGAAGTAAGTGGTGGATATATAGAATATCCCCTTATAGATTCCAATGATATGTTTATTACTCAAGCAGTGATATCAGATGCAGAACAATTGGCAATCCCTAAAGTAGAAAAAACAAAAGAAAAGCCAAATTATTTAAATCTAATAATAATTTTTGCAATTCTAGTAATTTTATTTATTCTATATATATTAAAAATAAAAGATTATAGAAAATTACAACAAAAGGAAGAAATAGAAAATAAAAAACTAGAAGATATTACTCAAGCAGAGGAGTTAAAAAAAATTCAAGAAGTAGAAGAACAATCAATAGCAACAAAAGATGCTATTGGTTTGGAAACAACATCTGAACCATACACCCCAACTCAAATTGATGTAGCTCCAGAATATTCTGAAGATATATCGACAATAATAGAATCAACTCCAGTAGAACCTGCAGTTGAATATGAAATTCCAGTAGAACCAATTCCACAAGTAGAAGTAGAAGTCCAACCAGAAGTTGTAGAAGAAGCAGTAGAACCTGTAGTTGAATACGAAACTCCAGTAGAACCAGTTCCACAAGTAGAAGTAGAAGTCCAACCAGAAGTTGTAGAAGAAGCAGTAGAACCTGCAGTCGAATATGAAACTCCAGTAGAACCAGTTTCACAAGAAATACAAGTAGAAGCAGAAACACAACCTGAAGTTGTAGAAGAAAATTCTAATTAATGATAAAAAGTAGTGTACAATTAAAACTACTTTTTTAATTTTTTCTATATAAAAAATTAAAAAAATATGTTAAAATGAAAACATATTAGGAGGAATTTTATGGAGTCTAAAAATAAAGAAAAAAAAGAAAATAAAAAAATTACGTTTAAAAATTATTTAATAATATCAATAATTTGTATACTAACAATAGGCCTAACAATATATTTATGCAATTGTTACAAAGTTTATAATAATTCAAAATTAGAAATACCAGTATTGCGAGAAACACTCTCAGAAATAACAATAGACGAGCTAGATCATTACGTTACAGAAAATCAAAATGTTACAATATATATGTGTATAGCAAATGACATCAATTGTCGCAATTATGAGAAAAAATTAAAAAAATTCATTAACGCAAAAAATTTACAAGATTCCATAGTTTACTTAGATTTAAAAGGCGTAAATGCCGAACAATTTATAGATGACTTTAATAAAAAATATGCTAGTAAGCCAAGATTAACTACATCATACCCAACATTTGTATATTTTGAAGAAGCACAAGTATCAAGTGTCTTACAAGCAAAAAATGGCGAATTAACAATAGAAAAAACAAAACAATTTATAGAATTAAATGAAATAGGAGATTAAATCTCCTTTTATATTAGGAGGAAAATATGAATAATATAGTATTATATGAACCAGAAATCCCACAAAATACCGGTAATATAATGCGCACTTGTGTTGCCACAAATACAAAATTACATTTAATAAAACCACTAGGTTTTGTTATAGATGATGCGCATTTAAAAAGAAGTGGAGTAAATTATATAGATAAATTAGAATATGAAATATATGAAAACTTTGATGATTTTAAATCAAAAAATAAGGGAATATATTACTACTTTACAAGATATGGTCATAAGCCTCATACTAGCTTTGATTACAGTAATAGTGAAAATGAAAATTTATATTTCATATTTGGAAAAGAATCAACAGGAATCCCTAAAGAATTACTTCAAAAAGATCTAGACCATTGCATGAGAATTCCAATGACAGATAAAGTTAGAGCTCTAAACGTTTCAAATAGTGTAGCAATAGTTATTTATGAAGCACTACGTCAACAAGATTATAATGACCTATTAAGAGAAGAACCACATAAAGGAGCTAATTTTTTAGAGGAGTAGTATATGACAAAAAAAGAAGAAATAGAAAGAACCATTATAACCAAGTATCGTAAGACAATATGGCGACCATTTACAAAAGCAATTAGAGATTATGATTTAATAAAAGAAAATGATAAAATAGCTGTATGCATATCTGGAGGAAAAGACTCAATGTTACTTGCAAAATGTTTAGAAGAATTGCAAAAACATGGTAAAGTAAAATTTGACTTAGAGTATATAGTAATGGATCCTGGATATACTGAAAAAAATTTAAATAAAATAATAACAAATTCTAGAAAAATGGGTATAAAAATAAATATATTCAAATCTGATATTTTTGATGTGACAAACAAGATTGCCAGCGATTCACCATGCTATTTATGTGCAAGAATGCGTCGAGGTTTTCTTTATGCCAGAGCAAAAGAACTTGGTTGTAATAAAATAGCTCTAGGGCATCATTTTGATGATGTTATTGAGACTATTATGTTATCAATATTATATGGTGGAGAATTCAAAAGCATGCCCCCAAAATTAAAAAGTACTAATTTCAAAGATATGGAATTAATCAGACCTTTATATTTAATAAGAGAAAAAAATATTATTAATTGGGCAAATTGTAATAAACTACACTTCATTAATTGTGCATGTAAATTTACTCAAAAAACATCATTAAAAGATTCAAAAAGATTAGAAATAAAAAAATTGATTGAAAATTTAGAAACAATAAACAAAAATGTAGCTTATAACATCTTTAAATCCAGCGAAAATGTAAATATAGATACATTATTAGCAATAAAAAAAGATGGCAAGAAAGAAAGCTTTTTGGAAAAATATTAATGTATAAAAAAAACTCTTTTCAAACATAATCTATTTGAAAGGAGTTTTTTTATGGCAAAATACAAAGTAGAAATAAGTGGAATTAATACTAATAACATTGCTGTTTTAACAAATGATGAAATGGTAAAACTATTTAAAAAGGTAAAAGAAGGAGATAATTTTGCAAGAGACCTACTAATAGAAGGAAATCTAAAACTAGTATTATCAATTTTGAAAAGATTTACTAACAGGACTGATAATATGGACGACTTATTTCAAATAGGTTGTATTGGCTTAATTAAGGCAATTGACAATTTTGATTTATCACATGAAGTAAAATTTTCAACTTATGCAGTTCCTATGATTTTAGGTGAAGTAAGAAGATATATAAGAGATAATAATCCAATAAGAGTTAGTAGATCACTAAAGGATATTGCATATAAGTCATTAAAAATAAAAGAAAAATATATATCAGAAAATGGTATAGAACCTCCTATAGAATATTTAGCTGAAAATTTAAATGTTACAACTAATGAAATTATTAGTGCATTAGAATCATTAAAAGAACCTATAAGTATGTTTGAACCAATATATAATGATGGAGGAGACACAATATACTTATTTGATCAAATAGAAGACAAAAAAAATAGTAATATAGAATTTTCAAATAAAATTGCTATAAACGAAGCTATTAATAATTTGGAAGATCGTGAAAAGAAAATATTAGATGAAAGATATATAATAGGCAAAACCCAGATGGAAATAGCTAATGATCTAAATATTAGTCAAGCACAAGTATCAAGATTAGAACAAAAAGCTATAAAACAACTTAAAAAGGTCTTAAAGTAAATAAAAACTAATATATTTAAATAAGTAGGTGATACTTTTGAGATTATCAGATTTGCAGACTAAAAATATTGTAAATATAAATGATGGAAAAAACATTGGAAATATAATAGATGCCAATATTAACGAAAATGGAGAAATAGAAACTTTAATAATAGAAACGAATAAATCATTATTTTCACTAAATAGAGAAAGCGATAAAGAAATAAACTGGAAAGACATAACTAAAATAGGAGAAGATGTTATATTAGTTAGAAATAATATTAATGAATAAAATAAAAAAAATATTCACTAGCATAATAATATCCACAATTATATCATTTTTTCTATTACTATATTTAGGCAGGAAGATAAATCCTACCTTATATAAATACTCAAACATCGAATCAAAACGATTTGTAAGTAACATTGTTAATTCTACGATAAATGATATCATATCAAAAGAATATGATGGAGAATTATTTACTATAAATAAAAATAGTAATGATGAAATAGAAATATTGGATTATGATACGAAAAAAGTGAATAAATTATTAAGCAAAATAACAAAAAGTATTAAAGAAAAATTAACAAATTTAGAAGATGGAAATATAAAAGATTTAGAATTATCTAGTAATTTTAAAATAGTAGATTTAGATAAAAATGGTGTTTTATGCGAAATACCAATAGGAGCACTTTATAAAAATGTTTTGTTTAATAATATAGGACCGACAATTCCAATAAAATTATCATTTATAGGTGGTGTAGAATCTACAATAAATACAAAAATAAGCAACTATGGAATAAACAATTTAATGCTAGAAATAAATGTAAAAGTAGTAGTAGAAGAACAAATTACTATGCCTAAATTATCAAAAAAATCACATGTAGAATTTTTAGCGCCATTAACGATAAAAATAATAGAAGGAAAAATCCCAAATTACTATATAAATGGAATAGAATCAGCATCCAACATAATTTCGACTGCACTAAAATAATATTACGTGCTATAATAATGAAGAGGTGGAATATGAAAACAGTCGAAATAAATAACCAAAAATTTGAAGTAGTAGAAAATGAAAATGATTGCTTGGATGTTCAAGTGGTATCAGAAAAATTAACAGATTACTTTGACTCGTATGACTATATTTTTGGAGATTATTCATATGATAAAGTAAGATTAAAAGGTTTTAATGATCCGAAGAATAAAAAAGCAAATAAAATAAATAGTTTAGAGTATTTAGATGAATACAAAAGAGAGTATTGTAGCTATGGAGCAAAAACTTTTCTATTGAAAAAAGTTAAATAAAAATGCTTGTATTTATTTAAAAATATGATAAAATTAATAATAGAAGAATAGTAAAAGGGAGGACAAAATATGGATAAGGAAAAGAAATTGATGTCAATTGTCTCAGAAGATGGAGCCATTGAAGAAGTTGAGGTTATCTTGGCATTTGAATTTAAAGATACACAAAAAGAATATGTGGTATATACAAAAAATGAAAAAGATGAAAATGAGAACATAACTGTATATGTATCTAATATTGATCGTTCAAGTGGAGAACCAAAACTTTTAGGCGTTGAAGATGAATCTGAATGGAATAGAATAAAAGACGTTTTACGCGAATTATCTAAGGCCGAATAATAAAGGAGGTCTTAAAAATGTCTATATTAAATAACGTTAATTTACTTGGACAAACTGATAGCTTAATAAGATTAATATCTGATTCAAAAAAAATAAAATTCAAACAAATATCATATGTTAATATTTATAAAAAATATGATGATTTTCTTAAAAAGCAAGAAGTTGCTCCAAAAGAACAAGAAACAGAAAGTGTTTCGCAAACTACTATTCCAAATTCTGAAAAACCAGAAATTGCATCAGAAACAACAATTTCTAATTTTGAAGAACCAAATAAAAACAATACAACGTCCACAAATTTTATACAAGTTTCTCCTATAAAAGAAAATCTTGATAGTAAAATTTATATTTTAAAAGTAGAAGAAAAAATAACAATAAAAACAATTGGTAAGAAAGCTTTAAAAGTAAAAAAATCAATGTTAGATAATATGTACTTAAATAATGATAAATCATGTTATCCAAATAACGAAAAAATGGTAGTGGAAGCTCCTCTTACAAGTGAAACTAAAGATTCTATAATAGCAGAAGATATAGCTCCTAAAATTAGTCAAAATATGGCTAGAAGTGCAAAAATAGAAAAATTTGTCTCACCTGCAGTTAGTTCATCTAATAAAGCTGAAATACCAGTAGAAACCATTGATGAAATTCAAGATACAGAAAAAAATGATTTGAACACTCAAAGTTTTGATGATCAAGTATCAACAAATTTATTTGAAACTTCTATACCATCAGAAACAACAAATTCAGCTGAAGTAGTTAATGATACTGTTCCTGCAGTTAATCCTGTTGTTGTTGAAACAGCAATTGCTAGGCCAGTAACTGGAGAGCAAATAGAACAACGTGAAATGCCAAAGGTTGTTCCAGAAAGAACAGAAATAATTGAACCACCAAAAGGAGAATTTAGCTCTTCTAATGATAATTATAAATTTGATTATCCAATGACTACAAAAGAAAGTAATGTTGAATTAGAACAAGGTATAATATCATCAAATAGTGATATTCCAGATTTAAAAGATTGTATAGAAAAAGCAAATAAGCTAAAAGAAGATATACTTCGTGCTGAGCAAGAAGAAAATAATGCTAAAAAAGCATTAGAAGAAGCAAAAGCAAAGGCAGAACAAGAAAAGAAAGCAACAGAAGAAATTCATAATCGTTTAATTGAAACATTAAAAAGATTAGAAGAACATAATAAAGAGCTAGAAGCTAAAAAGTTAGAACATGAAAAAATAGTAAAACAATATACTTCTGAAAGTGAAGAATATGAAAATAAACAAAAAGAATATATATCAATGAAAGAAAAATATAATAGAACGATTGATGAATTGTTAGAAGCAATAAATAAATAAATAAAAACAGAAAGTAATTTTCTGTTTTTTTTTGAATAAAATTTACTGAGTGATATATATGAAAAATACAATTATGTATTATTATGATTTGAATGATGTAATTTTATCAAAAATAAATGGTATTAACTATGTTAGAAGTAAAAATAAAATTTATATTTTTTCAGAAATATATAATATAAATGAAATTTATGAAATTTATAATTTATTAAGCAATAAAAAAAATTACTATAAAATTATAAAAAATAGAATGGGTGATATAGTAACTCCATACAATAATAAAAACTATATATTAATGGAAAAAGAAACAAAAAAAATATCAAATATTCCGCCAATAATAGTAAAAAATACAGATTACTTGTTAGATAGAAGTAATTGGTATGAATTATGGAGAAATAAAAATGATTATTATGAATATCAGATGAATCATATTAGAGGAAAATATAAGATAATTGATGAAAGTATAGATTACTATATTGGAATAGCTGAAAATGCTATAAGCTATATTTCATATAATATAAAAAAAATTAATAATGTAAAAATGATATGCCATAAAAGAATTAATGCTGATGAATATTTTAATCCATTAAATTGCGTTATAGATTATCAAGAACGAGATATAGGTGAATATTTAAAATATATTTTTTGGTCTAATGAGTATAAAAAAATAAATTTAAATGATTTTTTTGCAAAAAAAATAAATCATAATATAATTAATTACAATTTATTATATGCAAGAATATTATATCCAACAGAATATTTTGATAAATATGATCAAATAGTAAATAGCCTAGCAGAAGCAGAAAAACTAAATTCAATAATAAAAAGGCAAAAAGAATATGAACTATATATAAATAATATATATGAAATAATTAGCAAATACTCAGTAATACCAAAAATTGATTGGTTATAATATTTTTAACTATCAACATTTACAACTTTTTTTACTTCAGGGATTTCGTTCATGATTATTTCTTCAACGCCTTCTTTTAAAGTTACATCCATCATAGGACAGTCTTCACAAGCGCCTAATAATCTTACATATACAATGTTATTTTCATATTTAACAAATTCAAGATTTCCACCATCGCTAATAAGAAAAGGTCTGATTTTATCAATGATAGATATAATTCTTAGTTCAATTTCGTTGTTTTGCATATTAATCACCACAAATAATTATACAACAGTTAACATGCATAGTAAATAAACTTTCTTGTTATTAAATAATAAAGATGATATAATAAGCACTAGAGGGATTATCAAATGAAAAAATTTAAAATAGGTGAAGAAGTTACTTGCAGTGTAACTGGAATAGAAAAATATGGTATTTTTGTCAGTCTTGATGATTACTATAGTGGATTAATACATATATCAGAAATATCAAGTAATTTTGTTAGAAATATTAATGATTATGTAAAAATTGGAGAAACTATAAAAGCAAAAGTAATTGATGAAGATGAATTAGAACATCATGTGAAATTAAGTATAAAAAATTTAGATGATTATAGAATAACAAGAAAAAATAATAATAAGATAAAAGAAACAAAAAACGGTTTTAAAACATTGTCAGAGAAACTTGATTATTGGATAAATCAAAAAAAACAGGAATTAATTGAAGAAAAAGTAAAAAAAATTTAAAAAAATTAACATTTAGGTTGACAAAATAAGTATAAATTGGTATATTTATAACTGTCAACCGGTACAATCGGGCGATTAGCTCAGTTGGTTAGAGCACCTGCCTTACAAGCAGGGGGTCATAGGTTCGAGTCCTATATCGCCCACCATATTTTATTTAAGTGCCGAAATAGCTCAATTGGTAGAGCAACTGACTTGTAATCAGTAGGTTCCGGGTTCAAGTCCTGGTTTCGGCACCATTTTTTTTGGAGAGGTAGCGAAGAGGCTAAACGCGACAGACTGTAAATCTGTTCTCATTGAGTTCGATGGTTCGAATCCATCTCTCTCCACCACTAGTTTGCCTCGTAGCCAAGTGGTAAGGCATCAGACTTTGACTCTGACATGCGTTAGTTCGAATCTAACCGAGGCAGCCATTTTTATATATGATCTGTTAGCTCAGTCGGTAGAGCATTTGACTTTTAATCAAAGGGTCATGAGTTCGAATCTCATACAGGTCACCATTGCCTGAGTGGCGGAATTGGTAGACGCACAGGACTTAAAATCCTGCGAGACTCAACCCTCGTGCCGGTTCAAGTCCGGCCTTAGGCACCATATGAAATTACTCACAACTGATTGTTGTGAGTTTTTTATATAAAAAAGCAAATATATTGAAAAATCAAGAAAAAGTCATAAATTTTATTGACATGCATAAAATTATTGTGATATAATCAATTTGTCGCTTGAAAAGGGCGAGATGGAGGAATACCCAAGTCTGGTTGAAGGGACCGGTCTTGAAAACCGGGAGGTCGTGCAAGCGGCGCAGGGGTTCGAATCCCTTTTCCTCCGCCATATATCGCGGGGTGGAGCAGCTCGGTAGCTCGTTGGGCTCATAACCCAAAGGTCAGAGGTTCAAATCCTCTCCCCGCAACCAATTATTAATTTAGGCATGGTTCCATGGTGCAGCTGGTTAACACGTCTGCCTGTCACGCAGAAGATCGCGGGTTCGAGCCCCGTTGGAACCGCCATATATGGCTTCATAGCTCAGTCGGTAGAGCAAGGGACTGAAAATCCCTGTGTCGCTGGTTCGATTCCCGCTGGAGCCACCATTTTTTTTATATATATGCGTACCTGACATTTGATGCATATGCGCTCGTAGCTCAGTTGGATAGAGTGTTTGGCTACGAACCAAAAGGTCAGGGGTTCGAATCCCTTCGAGCGCACCATAATATCGGGAAGTGGCTCAACTTGGTAGAGCACTTGGTTTGGGACCAAGGGGTTGCAGGTTCAAATCCTGTCTTCCCGACCATTTGAAATTAAAAGTATTGATTTATTTCAATACTTTTTTTATAAGAAAATTAATACGTCAAAAATAAAATATGATTGTTATAAAAAATCTAAATATCAATTTCATAAAATAGTTTATTTAAATCATAATAGGCTATTTTAAATGTAGTACCATGATCACATGGTTGACCCGTATGATATTGCCCAGTATAAACACCATTATTAAAATATATAATAATAGTACCATCAGCGATTAATTTTATAAAAGTATCGAAACTTTTCAATCTAAAAAAATGAATTTCAGAGTAGTAAAAATAATTTTCACCATTTACTACTTTTTTGTTTGCAAAAACAAATGCTAATTTTTTAAGTTTTCTAAACAATTTTTCTTTTAACATATCAAAAGATCAAAAATAGTTTTTATCAATAATTTGCCCCCGTAAATTATAAATATTAAGTTCAATACGTCTTAGCTCATAATTAACAAATAATTTCATTTTTTTATATTTGCCAATAGACGAAAAGTTACTAGCAGATACACTAGAATAAAAAACATTAACATCTGGAAAAGTTTTTGATGGCCATCCATGTGAATTGACTAAGCGTTTTATTTCAAATAAATATTTTCCATCGAAGGTTGCACTAAATAATGAAATAAAAGGTTGTGATCCAATTTGTTTAACTTTTATTTCTACATCATAAAAATCAGGAATCTCAAAATCATTCCTTCTAAGACCTAATTCATATTCAAAAGTATTGCCAATACTACCTAAACCTTTATTTATAGATTTAATCCATCCTTTATCCTTTATTTTATAAAATTTTTCCTTTAAAGTATAAAATGTATTATTCATAAGAAAATTCTCCTTCTAATTTATTATTAGCAAATTATAATCATCACCCACAAAATATAAAAATAAAATCATTTTTAACTATAAAAGTCATATAATTTTTTAGGTGATATACTTGAAAAAATACTTATTTATTATAATTATGGTGCTATTACCAATTAATGTATTTGCTGATACTGCTAAGTCAAGTATTGCGATGGATTTAGATAGTGGAAGAATTTTATATCAAAAAAATATTAATACCCAAAGACTTATTGCATCAACGACAAAAATTTTAACTTCCATTACCGTATTAGAAAATTCAGATATAAATAGAATAGGAACAGCAGGAAAAGAGATTCTAAAAATGTATGGTACGAGTATATATTTAGAAGTAGGAGAGGAAATGAAAATAGAAGATCTATTATATGGCCTTCTATTAAGAAGCGGAAATGATGCTGCAGTTACTTTGGCAATTAACATATCTGGTAGCGAAAAAAAATTTGTAAAACTTATGAATAATACAGCACAAAAAATAGGTATGAAAAATAGTACCTTTCAAAATCCACATGGCTTAGATGAAGAAACAAAAAATTACTCGACTGCCTATGATATGGCTTTACTATCTAAATATGCATATAAAAATGATAATTATCGAAAAATTTCTTCAACCAAAAAATATACTGTCAAAACAGCTAATAAAACATATCTTTGGTATAATAGAAATAAACTGTTAACAAATTATAAGTATTGTACAGGTGGAAAAAATGGATATACGCCATCAGCAGGAAAAACACTAGTAACTACTGCCACAAAAAATAAATTTAATGTAACAGTAGTAACATTAAACGATAGTAATCCCTATGAAAATCATAAAGACATATATGAAAATGTATATAATAAATATAAAAACTACAAAATTGTTGATAAAAACAAATTTCACATAGATCCAAATTTCACAACAAGAAAACTATACTTAAAAGATTCATTTATATATCCATTAACAGAAGAAGAATATACAAAAATAAAAACAGTGATAGATATTCCTAACAACAAATCTGGAAAAATAAAAATATATTTAGATAATAAAGAAATAGGATCAATTCCTATTTATGAAAAAGAAACCAAAAAAAAGAAAGAAAAACTCTTTCTAAAAATAAAAAATTACTTATTTGATATTCTAAAGAAATTTAAACTAGGCTGACAAAATATTCGGATTCCATTACCATCTGTACCAATACCACTAGAAATGAAAAGGTTAGAATCACCAACTTTATAAAAATCTTGATCATATTTTTTAGCTCCTTTTATTTTTGAAAAGGATTTGCCACCTGGAAATCTAATATAACCATTGTGAGAATGTCCAGCTAAAATCAAATTACTTCTATACTTATTTAATATTTCATCAGTCATATCTGGTTCATGAATTAAAGAAATAGTAAAAATATTAGAATTATACGTTTCTTGATTAAAATAATTATAAGCTTTATCATAATTATTAGACTTTGACAATAAACTAGAAACACCAACCAATAAAATAGGATTATTAGAATTTTTATAAATCAAGTCACTATCATTATTTAAAATAGTGAAATTACTCTGATTAAATACTGAAATAACATTATTTTTATCTTCATCACCAATGACAGCATATTTTCCTAGAGTAGAATTAATTTTGCCAAACTCAGTACTCAGCTTTTCTAATTCCTTAGAATCAATTTTATATGAACTATCAATCAAATCACCAGTAAATACAACTAAATCAGGATTTCTAGAATTGATCAGTTTTACTAAGGATTTAACTTCATTAGCATGTATAGTACTACCATATTCTAAATCAGAAAATTGAATTATTTTTAAACCATTAAACTCATCTGGTAAATTTTTTTCTATAATTCTATTTTCACGAACAATTACAATGCTAGTTGTATAAATATTAATAAAGTAAAATACCAAAAATAAAATAATAATAAGTCCTAAAATACCAAAAGAAATTAAAACACCTTTTTTTCTTTTGTCTCTTTTTTCCTCAACAATTATTTCATTTTGTTTTCCCTTGTTTTTTTCTTCTCTAGTCATATTATCACCAATTATATTGTATCATATATTTATAATTAAATAGTAAAAAAATAAAAAACATGATAAAATACAATTGGTGATAGAATGAAATATGATGTAATTATTATAGGAGCTGGACCTGCAGGTCTATTCTCAGCATATGAATTATGCAAAAAAAATAAAAAATTAAAGATTATGTTACTTGATAAAGGAAAATTTGCTCATAAAAGAACTTGTCCAATTGCTGAAAATAAGCAACCATGCAAGAATTGCAAGCCATGTCAAATATTATCTGGATATGGTGGCGCTGGTACTTTTTCCGATGGAAAACTAAACTTTATTCCCAAATTAGGAAAATCAGATTTATTTAAATATATGTCTGAAAGTGAAGCATACCAACTAATAGATGACTCAGAAAAAATATTTAATGAATTTGGAATGGATGCTGAAATATTTCCAACAAATATTGAAGAAGCAAAAAATTTAGAAAAGCAAATAGCAAAAAATGGAGCTAGATTACTATTAATCAAAAATAAACATATAGGGTCAGATCATTTACCAAAATGTATAACAGAGCTTACAAATTATTTAAAAAATAATGGAGTAGAAGTAAAAGAACTATGTGATGTTTTAGATATAAAAACAATTAATGAAAATGAACATAAAATAATTTGTAAAGAAAAAAATAAAGAAGCAATATATACTGCAAAAGATGTTATTATAGCCCCAGGTAGAACAGGAGCTAAATGGGTAGGAGAATTGGCTGATAAATATAATATTCCATATATGTCTCAAAGCATTGAAATAGGAGTCAGAGTTGAATTTAGAAAAGAAATTATGGAAGATATAAGTAAAATTCTATATGAACCAACGATTTTTATAAAAACTGATACTTATGGAGATGAAATAAGAACCTTTTGTTCAAATCCAGGTGGATATGTATCAAAAGAAACATATGAAGGTTATTGTTGCGTAAATGGATATTCACTAAAAGATAAAAAGTCTAATAACAGTAACTTTGCATTTATTTCAAAAGTAAATTTAACTCAACCCGTAACAGATACAAGAATGTATGGTGAATCAATTGCAAGAATTGCAAATGTATTAGGGGATGGTAAACCAATCATTCAAACGTTAAAAGACTTAAGAAATGGTCGACGCTCTGAATGGCATAGAATAGAAAAAGGATTTGTTGAACCAACATTAAAGGATTGCGTAGCAGGAGACTTAGCGTTAGTATTACCACACAGAATTCTGATAAATATATTAGAAGGACTAGAAAAATTAGACAAAATAATGCCAGGTATAAATAATGGTGAAACATTACTATATGGTCCAGAAATAAAATTCTTTTCTAATGAAATAACAACAAATAATAAATTTAAATTAGAAAATGATAACATTTATTTTATTGGCGACGGTGCTGGTAAAGCAGGTAATATAGTAGCAGCTGCAGCAACAGGATTGGTAGCAGCAAGAGATATCCTAGAAAGGAATAAGAAATGAAAAAAAAGTTTGTAATATTAGCAGTTATAGTATTGAGTTTATTTATAACAGGATGCAGTAATAGTGAGGAGAAAAAAATGCAAGAAAACTTATTAAATATAAATTATAATATCGAGGGAAATGAAATTAAACTAGAAAAATATGAAACAGAAAATCCAGTAGTTGCAATGTATGTTGAAAATTATGGTTCTATTGTAATAGAATTATATCCAGAAATAGCACCAAATACAGTAAATAATTTTATTTCACTAGTAAAAACAGGTTTTTATGATAATAATACATTTCACAGATTGATGCCAGGTTTTGTTTTACAAGGTGGAGATCCAACTGGAACTGGAACAGGTGGACCAGGTTATACAATAAAAGGTGAATTCTCATCAAATGGATTTGAAAATAATTTAAAGCATGAAAAAGGAATTGTTTCTATGGCCAGAACAAGTATCTCTAACGATACAGCTGGAAGCCAATTTTTCATTATGCTAGGTACAGCTGATTATTTAGATGGCGAATATGCAGCATTTGGAAAAGTTATTGATGGTTGGGAAAATGTTGAAAATATAGCTAACACAGAAAAAATCGCAGATGTTCAATTTGGAACACTTGAAAAAAATTTAACAATGAAAAAAACATTAATTGACTTAAAAGGAAAAAATTACGAAGACGTACAAAAAATAACAGAATAAAAAAGGCATTAGATAAATTCTAATGTCTTTTTTTAATCTTCTAATTTTAAAACTAATTCTTTATGTTTGTCTGCTTCAAATTTTCGATATTTAACACCACATTTTTCAAACATTCTAATTGATGCCTCCATCTCATCGCTATGATTATCATAGTCATAAGAATGAGAATAAATTACTTCTTTAATGCCAGCTTGAATGATTGCTTTTGCACATTCATTGCAAGGAAAGAAATGAACATATATCTTAGCATCTTGAAAATCTCTTGTATTTCCTTTGTAATTAAGAATTGCATTTAATTCACCATGACAAACATACATATATTTTGTATCTAGTTTTTCGCCAACACGTCCCCATGGGAATTCGTCATCGTTATAACCATTAGGAGCTCCATTATATCCAACAGATAAAATTCTATTATCCTTACTGACTATACAACAACCAACTTGAGTAGAAGGATCTTTACTTCTCATAGAAGAAAGTTTAGCAATCCCAATAAAATATTCATCCCAACTAATATAATCATCACGTTTAACCGTACTAGTATTATTTACAACTTTCATATTTTACCTCCAATTATATTTTATCAAAAAATAATCAAATAGCAAATAATTTACATAATTTAAAAATCATATTATAATAACTAAGGGTGTAGTAATATATGAAAGAATTAATAAAAAACTTGAAATTTGCATGGACATATGCAAAAGATCAAAAGAAAAATCTGATATTTTACATTATTGGAAATATAATTGTAATAATGATAAGTATTTGTGCACCGATTCTTAGTGCCCAAATAATAGTAAAATTAACAGACAATGCTTTTAACCAGGTATTATTTATCAGTATTATAATTTTAGCTGTAGAATGGTTAAGAAATCTAATGAATTATTTAGCCAGATATTTTTCTCAAATAATTTATCGCGAAACATTTACAAAAATTCAAATAGCATTAGGCAAAGAAATATTAAGGCTAGAAAACAGATGCTTAGATGAAAATTCTAGTGGCGTATTTATACAAAGATTAACAAATGATACAAGTAAAATTGCAGATATATTTAATGTTTTGAATATGTGCTTATCTAATATTATTACTAACATAGGAATTTTTGCAGCGATATTTATAATAAATAAAGTTGCATTTATTTATTTAATAATTATGATTACAATAATTTATATAGTAGAGAAAAAAAGAGTATCAAAATATAATGAGCAAGATAAACAGTTTAGAAAGAAAAACGAAAAAGTTTCTGGATTTGTAGGAGAGTTAGTAAGAGGATCAAGAGATATAAAAATGCTAAATTCAGAAAAAAGTTTTATGAAAGAATTAAAAGGAAAAATAATTGATTTGAATAAACAACGTTATTCAATGATGAAAACAGACCGTACATATGGATTTTTTAGAAATTGTTTAATAGATTTATTTAATACTGGAATGATATTTTTACTTGTTTCATTAATAATAAGAGGACAACTAGCAATAGCAAGCGCGCTCGTAGTACATAACTATATGTCACGAGTTACATCTATTGTTAATTATGCAAGTCAATTATTAGAAAGAGCAAAAGATTTCAATTTATCATCTACAAGAATTTTTAATATTATAAACAGTCCAGAGTTTTCAAAAGAAAAATTTGGTAAAACTCATATTAAAAAAGTTCATGGTAATTTTGAATTTGAAAATGTTTCATTTAGCTATGAAAACAAACAAAAAATATTAGATAATTTAAGTTTTAAAGTTAGCGCCAATGAGACAGTTGCTTTTGTTGGCAAAAGTGGTGCTGGTAAAAGTACAATATTTAGTTTACTTTGTAAAATGTATAACATTCAAGAAGGAAAAATTACAATTGATGGCATTGATATAAATGAATTAGATAAGGATTCAATTCGTGGAAATATTACAATAATTAGTCAAAATCCATATATATTTAATTTAAGTATTCGCGAAAATTTAAAATTGGTAAAAGAAGACTTAACAGAAGAAGAAATGATAAAAGCGTGCAAGACAGCTTGCTTACATGAATTTATAGAAAAATTACCAGAAGGATATGACACTATAGTAGGTGAAGGAGGAATAAGCCTAAGTGGTGGACAAAGACAAAGATTAGCTATAGCAAGAGCCTTAGTTCAAAAAACAGAAATTATACTTTTTGATGAAGCAACATCAGCTTTAGACAATGAAACACAAGCAAGTATCCAAAAGGCAATTGATAATATGAAAAAGGAATATACAATATTAATTATAGCTCATAGATTATCAACAATTATTAACAGTGATAGAATACTTTATCTAAATAATGGTAAAGTTGAAAATGAAGGAACACATGAAGAATTACTAAAAAATAGCAAAGAATATCGTCATTTATATGAGACAGAAATGAGTAAATAATAATAAAAACTTGATAAATATATAAAAATATGTTATATTTTTTAACAGATGCGATGAGTCTGAGGAGTAAACATAATACTTTTATAGAGAGTTAATGTATGGTGAAAATTAACAAAGTAGAATGTTGAAGGTAGCAGAGGAGCATGTTTTCTGAAATTAAGTAAGAATTCCCGGATAAATCCGTTATCAAAAACAAGTATGCTACAAAGCATAAAATTAAGGTGGTACCACGACTAGCTCGTCCTTTGGGATGACTAGTCTTTTTTTATTCAATGGGGTGATAATATGAAATATATAATTTATGGTGATTATGTACGAGTCTAATGATTACAAAAAATAAAAAATAGAAAGGAAGAGGAAAATGTTAGATAAAAAATATAATCATACAGAAGTAGAAACAGGAAAATATGAAAATTGGAAAAGTAAGGGGTATTTTAAATCAGATTCAAAGAGTGATAAGACACCATTTTGTGTAGTTATTCCACCACCAAACGTAACAGGAAAATTACATATTGGTCATGCTTGGGATGTAACACTTCAAGATATAATTATTAGATATAAACGTATGCAAGGATATGACTGCCTATGGTTACCAGGAATGGATCATGCAGGAATTGCCACACAATCAAAAATAGATAAACGTATTAAGGAAAGTGGAATCAAACCTCGTGAAATGGATCGTGACGAATGGTTAAAACAAGCATGGGCTTGGAAAGATGAATATGCTAATACAATCCATGAACAATGGGCAAAGATGGGAATTTCAGTTGATTACACAAAAGAAAGATTTACATTAGATGAAGGTTTAAACAAAGCTGTAACAGAAGTTTTTATAAAGTTATATGAAAAAGGATTAATCTATCGAGGAGAGCGTATAATAAACTGGGATCCAGAACAAATGACTGCATTATCTAATGAAGAAGTTATTTATAAAGATGATAAAGGAGCTTTTTATCACCTAAAATATTTCATTGAAGATAGTGATGAATATTTAGATATCGCAACAACACGACCAGAAACATTATTCGGTGATACTGCTGTTGCGGTAAATCCAAATGATAAAAGATATAAGCACCTAATTGGTAAGAATGTCGTTTTACCAGTAGTAAATAAATTAATTCCAATAATAGCTGATGAACATGCGGATCCAGACTTTGGAACAGGTTGTGTTAAAATAACACCAGCTCATGATCCTAATGACTTTGAAGTTGGAAATAGACATAATCTAGAAAGAATAGTTATTATGAATCCAGATGCTACTATGAATGAGAAAACTGGAAAATACAATGGATTGACAAGAGAAGAATGTCGTGAACAATTAATAAAAGATTTAGAAAAAGAAAATTTATTAATCAAAGTTGAGCCAATGATTCATTCTGTTGGTCATAGTGAAAGAAGCGATGCTGTTGTTGAACCATATTTATCAAAACAATGGTTCGTAAAAATGCGACCTCTAGCTGATGCTGTTTTAGAAAATCAAAAGAGCAAAGATACTAAAGTTAACTTTATCCCACCAAGATATGAAAAAACAATGAATCACTGGATGGAAATAACTTATGACTGGTGCATTTCACGTCAATTATGGTGGGGACATAGAATACCAGCATGGTATAAAGATGATGAAGTAAAAGTTCAAGTTGAATGTCCAGGAAAAGGATGGGTACAAGATTCAGATGTACTAGATACATGGTTCTCTAGTGCTTTATGGCCATTTTCAACATTAGGTTGGCCTGAAAAAACAGAATTATTTGAAAGATACTATCCAAATAACGTATTAGTAACTGGCTATGATATAATTCCATTTTGGGTAAATAGAATGACCTTCCAAGGATTAGAATTCACAGGAAAAAGACCATTTAAAGATTGTTTGATACACGGACTTATTCGTGATAAGCAAGGACGAAAAATGTCTAAATCGCTAGGCAATGGTGTAGATCCAATGGATGTTATAGACGAATATGGATGTGATGCATTAAGATTTTTCTTAACAACTAATTCAGCACCTGGAATGGATTTACGATATGATGAGGAAAAAGTAAAATCATCATGGAATTTTATCAATAAGTTATGGAATGCTTCACGATTTGTTCTTATGAATATCGAAGACTTAAAAGAAAAAGAAATAAATAAAGAGGACCTAACATTATACGATAAATGGATATTAACTAAGAAAAATAAACTTATAAAGAATATTACAAAAAATATGGATAAATATGAATTTCATAATGTTGGTAATGAATTATATAGCTTTATTTGGGAAGATTTTTGCGATTGGTATATAGAATTAACAAAATCAAATATGACAAATACAACAAAAACAGTTCTTTTAGAAACATTGACAGATATTTTGAAACTTTTACATCCATTTATGCCATATGTAACAGAAGAAATTTATCAAATGTTACCTATTAAAGATAATGAATCTATAATGATTGATAAATATCCTGAATACAATAAAAACGAAGTATATAAAGAAGAAACAGAACAATTGGAAAAAGTACTAGAAGATATAGTTTCAATTCGTAATTTAAAAGCATCTAATAAAATAGAAAAAACAGCACCTATTGATTTAAAGTGTAAAGACAAATCATTAGAAATAATTTATAGATCACAATTAAAAATAACAGATGCATCTTTAGAAAAAGAAAAAACAGCTGATATGAATAAGTGTCACTATAAATCTGATAATATCAATATAACTTATTATTTTGAAAAAGAACAAATTGATACAAAAGTATTAGAAGAAGAAATTAATAAATTAAAACAATCAATTGAAAGAAGAGAAAAATTATTATCTAATGAAAATTATGTAAATAAAGCACCAAGCAATATTGTTGAATTAGATCGAAAAAAATTAAAAGAAGAACAAGAAAAATTACTTATATTAGAAAAACAAATTTAAAATAAAAAGCAATCTCACATAGGAGATTGTTTTTTTTCGACAAAATTCATCAAAGCAATTTGATATTATACAAATGGTGATAATATGAAAAAAACATTTTTGGCAAGTATAATTTTAATATGTATAGGTGCATTTTTAGGAAATTATTTAAAAGAAAACAGCCCGAACATAAAAAATGTATTTAATGAAGGCAAAACATATTATTTTCTTCAAGAGGGTGTTTATTCTAATGAAAAAGCCATGAAAGAGAACACAAAAGAATTAGCAACAAAATTAGTAGATAACCATAATGACAAATACTATGTCTATTTAGGAATAACTAGAACTGAGAAAAATGCTAGCAAACTAAAAGAAATGTATAAAGATAAAGGGTATCAAGTTTACATAAAAGAAGTTAATTTAAATAATGAAGAATTTTATAATAATGTTACTCAATTTGATTTATTATTGGAAAATACAAAAGAAGAAAATGAAATATTAACAATAGAAGAGGTAATACTTGCTAATTATGAAGAGCTATTTAAAAAAGAATAATTGTTAATATGATAATAATATATTGAGGTGATATTATTTATTACACAATAAAAGAAATGCCAAAGGAAGAAAGACCACGTGAAAAGTTAATAGAATATGGAGTGGAAAATTTAACTACTAGTGAATTACTATCTATAATTATTAAGACTGGAACTAAAAGAAAAAATGTTAATGATTTGGCACTAGAAATACTAAAAAAATATTCTTTAACAGAATTAAAAGATATTAAAATTGAAGAATTAACAAAAATAAAAGGAATAGGTAAAGTTAAAGCTTTAGAAATAATTTCTTCTATAGAACTTGGTAAAAGAATTTTTTTAAAGCAAAATAAAAAATATAAAAGAATTACTAATCCTAAAACTCTATGGGAAACATCAAGATATTTATTCATTAATAAAAAACAAGAATTATTCTATTGCTTTTATTTTAATAGTAAACAAGAATTAATAGAGAGGAAATTATTATTTATGGGAACATTAAATCAAAGTATAACTCATCCAAGGGAAGTGTTTAAAGAAGCATACAGGTTAAGTGCAAATAGTATTATTTGTATGCATAACCATCCAAGCGAAGATCTAACACCAAGTAAAGCAGATATTAATTTTACTAAATCACTAGTTGAAATAGGAAAAATTCAAGGGATACCAGTAGTAGATCATATTATTGTGAGTGATAATAATTATTATAGTTTTTTTGAGAATAATATATTAAATGTTTAAAAAAAAGAAAAAATTTATAACAATAGCAATAATTATTACACTAATAATAAGTTTGATAGTATCTCTTAACTTTAATAGAAAAATCACAAAAGTAGAAAATATATTTTCAACAATACTTTTAGATATTAATAAATTATTTAATCCATTTACATATTTAAATGATGATAAAAATATTGATCAGAGTTCTAATTATTTAATTCAAAAAAATCTTAATGATTCTTTAACTAAAGAGATAAATGAATTAAAAGATACATTAGAATTAAACAGGACATTAACAAATTTTAGTTATGAAAATGCAACAGTATTATCAAGAAATAAAGAATATTGGTTTAATACAATTATTATTGATAAAGGATCGAAAAATGGAATAAAAGTTGATATGCCAGTTATTACTAAAAATGGTCTTGTTGGTAAAATAACAAAAGTTTACTATAAATATAGTGAAGTAAAATTACTAACTGCTAATGATGAAAATTATAAAGTGAGTGTTTCCATAAAAATAAATGATCAAGATAACTTTGCTATTTTATCAGGATATGATTCAAAAAATAATCTTTTGAAAATAACAGAAATTTCAAAAGATCTAGAAATTAAAAAAGATAGTACAGTCTTAACTAGTGGTTTAGGAGAATTATTTCCATCAGGTATTTATATAGGTAAAGTAGCAAAAACTGAAATAGATAAATACGACTTAAGTAAAATTGCTTATATTAAAACTGACGTTAATTTTAATAATATCCATTATGTTACAATATTAAAGGAGAAAAAATGAAATATTTAATAATAGTTTTATCATTAATTTTAGATGGATTATTATCTAATTTACTGCCATTCATAAATAATAACTTATCATACTTAACTCCGATGATAACAATAGTAAGTCTAATAATAATCTACCCATTATTTAAGAAAAATTATCATATTACATCATTTATAATAGGCGTTATTTATGATTTATTATATACAAATCTTTTGTTCTATAATGGCGTAATATTTCTAATAATATCATTTTTAATAAAAACACTATATAAATATTTAAAGATAAATTATTTAAATATAATTATTTATTGCATATTAGTTATTACATCATATGAGTTATTAAATAGTACTTTTATTATTATATTTAATT
>JAZQNW010000012.1:0-26795 GCA_045627525.1 Bacilli bacterium | reverse complement strand
GGAGACGGAGGCAATATGACTTCGACCGTTTCATCAATAACTGCCGGAAGTGTATTTTCAGGAAAAAATGGAACTGGTGGAGGAAATAACACTAGTACTCCAGGAAAAGGTGGTAGTACTACAGCTGGTGCTAAAGGAAGTGGTGCTAGTGATGGTGGATTCCTTACTGGTGGAAAAGGCTACGAACGTGGTGGCGGTGGAGGAGCTGGTTACTACGGTGGTGGAGGAGGAGGTGTATCTAATGCATTCGCAGCCAATGCCGGTGGTGGCGGTGGAGGTTCATCATTCATTGCCAAAGATGTAACATACTCAGGTCTATCTAGTAGTATTACATCAAAATTAGTTGGTTCTAATCCATCATCAACAGGTGGATCTGTAGTAATAACATATATAGGAAAGACATTATAAAAAAACAACTTTATCAAGTTGTTTTTTTATTTTATGGTCCAACTGGTCCTGTAGGACCTTGTGGAATTGTTAAATTTAAAACGAAGTTTGGACTAGTTCCAGTGATGGTTGCAGCAGCATCTGTTCCTGGAGCACCAGTTGTTACTATTCCAATTGTTAAACTTGGTGTTGCACCAGTAGGTCCTATATCACCAGTAGCACCAGTAGGTCCGGTAGGTCCTATATCACCAGTAGGTCCGGTAGGTCCTATATCACCAGTAGGTCCAGTAGGTCCTATATCACCAGTAAGTCCGATAGGTCCGGTAGGCCCTATGTCACCAGTAAGTCCGATTGGTCCAGTAGGCCCTATGTCACCTGTAGGTCCAGTAGGTCCGGTAGGTCCACCTTCAGCTCCAGCAGGCCCAGTAGGTCCAGTAGGTCCAGTAGGTCCTAATACAAAACAGTTTGAAAAACGATGTGGTTTTTCATTATCTTTACAATTCATTTTTACCTCCTAATTTAATTTATGTTTATTTATTTATTGTATGTGTCAAATTAATAAAATTTTAAATCTTATAGTATTAAATTTTAAATTTATGTTATAATGTTTATAGAATATAGATGTTAATATGTGAAAGGTGGTCGTATTTATGTCTGAAAATAAATTACAACAAAGTGAAGAAAAAATGGAAGAGAGAGATTCTTCTAATGCTGGTTATGCCTCAGTTATAGGTGTTTGTTTAATGATAGTATCTTTTAGTTTTATAATTTCAGCATTAATAATTAAAATGTTAAGTTAAAATAATAACTTCGGTTATTATTTTTTTTTGCTTTAACATATACTTTATAGAGGTGAAATATGCAAACATATATAGTTAAAAGCGGTGATACTTTATATGGTATAGCAAAAAAGTATGGAGTAAGTGTTTCTGATATAAGAAGTGTTAATAATTTAAAATCTGATAATTTATCATTAGGGCAAATAATAATGATTCCAACGGAGGAAACTGTTGCTTTATATGTTGTTAAAAAGGGTGATACTTTATATAGTATAGCGAGACAATATAATACAACAGCTAGTGAAATAATTAGTTTAAATAACTTGAAATCTAATAATCTAAATATTAATCAGCAATTAAAAGTACCTATTAATAGTCCGAATGTAAATAATAGTAATATTTATATAGTTAAAAGTGGTGATAACTTATATAGTATAGCCAGAAAATTTGATACAACGGTAGCTATTATAAAAGAACTAAATAATTTAAATACTAATTCATTAAGTATTGGTCAAAAATTATTATTACCAGGAAATGATTATATGGAAAGTATGAATGATAATTATCAATTATATATAGTAAAGAGTGGTGATACTATATATAATATTGCTCAAACATATGGAATAAGTGTTAATGAGTTGCAAGCTATAAATAATTTAAAAAATACAAGTTTAAGCGTAGGTCAAATACTTAAAATTCCTAAAAGTGAAATAGAATTAATACCATTAGGCGCTGAATGCGTTGGCAATGGTTATATAGAACCTAACTATATAACTTATACAGTAAAGAGTGGTGATACTTTAGATTCAATTGCTTTAGATTATGATGTTTCTGTTAATAGTATTAAGACTTTAAATAATTTGAGTAATAATAAGTTAAGTGTAGGTCAAATATTAAAGATAAAAGGGGATGGTAAATAATGAATTATATTACATATGATGATTTTAAAAAGTTATCAGAATTTAATAATTTTATAAAAGATAATCCAGATAAAGGATATTTAAAAGTTCAAACTTTTACGGCTTATCAGGCTATACCAATAGAAGGAGTTGAAATTATAATTAGCAAAGATATTGGAAATAATAGAGTTATTTTCTTTGAGGGAGTAACAGATGAAAATGGAATGATTTCTAATATTGAATTGCCTGCACCACCTGCCCAATATATAGCTAATGAAAATATTTCACCTCCGTATACAACATATGATCTTAATACTAGAAGTCAAAAGTATAATAGCATAAACAAATATACTGTTGCTATATTTGGTGATGTTAGAGTTATTCAATATGTCAAGATGAATGCTAATAGTGAAAATGGGGGTGCAAGTAGTGGCAGTCAAAGCAGCTAGTATTCCAACCGATATAGTTGTTCATTTAGGAGCTCCTGATGAAGATGCGCCAAATATTACAGTTCCGTTTCAAGATTATATAAAAAATGTTGCATCTGGGGAAATATATCCGAACTGGCCACTTAATGCGATAGTTGCTAATATATTAGCTCAAACATCTTTTGCTTTAAGTAGAATTTATAATGAGTGGTATAGATCAAAAGGATATGATTTTGATATTACTAGTAGTCCTAGTTATGATCAATCGTATAAAGAGGGGCGTCAGTTTTTTGAAAAAATTGCTCAAGCTGTTGATGAACTTTTTAATAATTATATTGTTAGAGTTGATCATGTTCAACCATTGTTTGCTAGATATTGTGATGGAATAAAAACTACGTGTGATGGACTTTCACAGTGGGGAACAGTTGAATTAGCAAGACAAGGTAAAACGCCACTTGAAATTTTAAAAAATTATTATGGAGAAGATATAAAAATTATTTATAATGCTCCGGTTGAAGCTAATATTTTATCATATCCTGGTTTTCCTATAAAAATAGGTACGGCTGGAAATTTTGTTAAAACATTAAAAATTCAATTAAATAGAATTGGTCAGAATTATCCCGCTATTCCAGCAATAATAGATGATAGCCCATTTTTTACTATCGATACACAAGATGCTGTAAAAGCTTTTCAAAAAACTTTTAATCTGCCGGTAACAGGTGAGGTTGATAAAGCTACATGGTATAAAATAAAGTATTTATATAATGCTGTTACAAAAGTATCAGATTTATATGCAGAGGGTATTGATTTTGAAGATGCTCAGTTGGTTTATCCAGAAAAATTGGAATTAGGTTCAACTGGTGAATTTATCAGGCCATTAAATTATCTTTTGAATACAATTGCTTATTTTAATCAAAATATTCCATTTTTAAATATTAGTGGTATTACATTTGATAGTGATACTGAACAATTGGTTAAGGCTTTTCAAAAAGAATATAATTTGCCTGTAACTGGAATTGTAGATGCTAATACTTGGGCAAAATTGAAAGATGCTTATTTATATACAATAAATAATGTCGCAACAAAATATTTGGTTGATTTAAATGATTTTTATCCTGGTTATTTTTTATTTAAAGGAATGAGTGGGGAAAATATTTCAAGATTACAAAATTTTCTATATATTATTTGTAAAGATGGTAGAAATATATCTGGAGTTAAAATAAATGGTATTTTTGATGATTTAACAGAAAAATCTGTTAAAGAAATTCAATTATTAACAGGATTAGAAGCAACTGGTATTGTTGGTGCTGCTACTTGGTATCAAATAGTAGAACTAGCTAAAAGATTATCATCTAGTAATTAATAAATTATAAAAAACTTTGAATTTGTTTTCAAAGTTTTTTATTAGCACTCATTATTGACATCTGCTAAAAAGAGTGCTATAAATAGTTTATCAGCAAATTATAGGAGATGATTATTTTGGAAAAGAAAGAATTTAAGTCAGAATCTAAAAGATTATTAGATTTAATGATTAATTCAATTTATACTAATAAGGATATATTTTTAAGAGAATTAATTTCTAATGCAAGTGATGCATTAGATAAATTATATTATCGTTCTTTAACTGATAAGAGTGTAAAGATTGATAAAGATGATTTATATATTAATTTATCTTTTGATAAAGATAAAAGAACAATTACAATTTCAGATACTGGTTGTGGTATGACAAAAGAAGAACTAGAAAGTAATTTAGGAACAATTGCTAAGAGTGGTTCTTTGAATTTTAAAGAAAATATGTCTCAAGATGAAAAAGTTGATATAATTGGACAATTTGGTGTAGGATTTTATTCCGCTTTTATGGTAAGTGATAAAATAACAGTTACTTCTAAATCAATTGATAGTGAAGACGCCTATGTATGGGAAAGTGAAGGTGTTGATGGTTACACTATAAAGAAGGGTAAAAAGAAGGAATGTGGGACAGAAATAATTCTTAAAATTAAAGATGACACTGAGGAATATGATTATTGTAAATATTTAGATGAGTATGAATTAAAGACTTTAGTAAAAAAATATTCAGATTATATTAGTTTTCCAATTAAAATGGAAGTTACTCATCATGAGATGATTGATGAAGATAAAAAGGAATATAAAGATACAAAAGTTGTAGAAACTTTAAATAGTATGATTCCAATTTGGAAGAAAAATAAAAAAGATGTAACAGAAGAAGACTATAATAATTTTTATATGGATAAATTTAGTGATTATGATAGTCCATTAAAAACAATAGTTTCAAATGTAGAAGGAATGTGTACATATAAATCATTATTATTTATTCCAAGTCATGCACCATATGATTATTATACTCAAGAATATGAAAAAGGATTAAGCATATATACTAGTGGTGTACTAATAATGGAAAAGTGTCCTGACTTATTACCTGATTATTTTAGTTTTGTTAAAGGTGTTGTTGATACTGATGATTTGTCTTTAAACATTTCTAGGGAAATTTTACAAGAATCTCATAGCTTAAAATTGATTGCTAAGAATATTGAAAGTAAAATTCGTAAGGAATTAGAGGATTTATTAAAAAATGATCGTGAAAAATATATTTCATTCTTCCAATCATTTGGTGTTCAATTAAAATACGGTATTTATAATAATTATGGTCAGGATAAGGATAAATTAAAAGATTTAATAATGTTTTATTCAGCTAATAAAGAAAAACTAATTACTTTAAAAGAATACGTTGATAATATGGAATCTGATCAAGATAAAATTTATTATGCTGCTGGATCTAATATTAAAAAGATTGATTCTATGCCTCAAGTAGAACAGGTAAAAGATAAAAAATATGATATTTTATATTTAACTGATTATGTAGATGAATTTGCTATTACCGCTATTCAAGAATATGAAGGTAAAAAGTTTGTTAATGTGGAAAGTGCTGATTTAGATTTAGAAAGTGTAGAAGAGAAGGAAAATACTAAAAAATTAAATGAAGATAATTCAGATTTATTGAAAGCAATGCAAGAGGAAATAAAAGAAGTAAAAGAAGTTAAATTTTCTAATAAACTTAAGAGTCATCCTGTTTGTTTGACTAGTCATGGTGATGTATCAATAGAAATGCAAAAAGTATTTGATGCTATGCCTAATGATATGGGAATTAAAGCTGAAAAAACTCTTGAAATAAATGAAAAACATGCAATTAGTAATAAATTAAAAGAATTGTATGAAAATAATAAAGATGAATTTATTAAGTATACAAGAATTTTATATGCTGAAGCTAAAATGATTGCTGGTCTTCCAATTGATAATCCTACAGAAATTAGTACTTTGATTTGTGAAGTTATTTCAAAATAAGTGACATTGTCACTTATTTTTTTGTTATATTACGAATATATTAGTATTTATATATGGAAAGTGAATATAAAAAACATTGTGTTATAATGAAAGTGGAGGTTGAATAAAAAATGAGTTTACAAAATCAAAAAACTTTGGAAGCATATCAAAAAACAGCAAGTAAATATTTAGCTAATAGTATTGAACATGATGAACTTGATATAGAAAAAGCAAAAAGAAAAAAAGAAAAATTACAAAATTTTATTAGAGAAAGTTTTTCTTCTATACCAGATGGTAGTAAAGTTTTAGAAATAGGTTCGGCTGATGGTGAAAATGCTAAATATTTAGAAAGCTTAGGATATGATATTACAGCTAGTGATGTAGCTGATGATTTTATTGAGGCTATTAAAAATAATGGATTAGATCCAGTAAAATTTAATGTTTTAGAAGATGAATTTTTAGAAAAATATTTTGGTATTTTCTGTTGGAGAGTATTTGTTCACTTTACTAAGGATGATGCTTTAAAAGTTATAGGTAAAACGTATGATGCATTAGAAAAAAATGGAATTTTTGTTTTTAATGCTATTAATAGAGAAACACGTGAAGTAGATGAAGAATGGGTTGATTTTCCTGGAGAATATCATATGGGAATTGATCGATATTATAATTATTATTGTCAAGAAGATTTAGATAATATAATTGCTAAAACAGATTATGAAGTTCTGAATTTTCATAAAGAAGGCGGTAGTGAAAACAATAAATGGTTAGTATATGTGTTAAAAAAGAATTGATTTAAATTGTTATAAAATCATAGATAAAAATTAGGAGCATTTGCTCTTTTTTTTGACTAATTTTATGTTATAATATTATTATAATAGGAGGGTTGTATATGCCAACATTATCAAAAAAAGAATTACATTTAACTAATAAGTATTTTATGGCTTTGAATTATTTATCAGCTGCACAATTATATTTAGTTGATAATCCTTTATTGAAAAGAGGATTAGTTATTACTGATGTAAAACCAAATGTAGTAGGACATTGGGGAACAACACCAGGTCAAAACTTTGTTTATTTACACTTAAATAGAGCAATAAAAAAACATAATCTAAAAATGATTTATTTATCTGGCCCTGGACATGGTGGTCAAGCAATGATTGCAAATAATTATTTAGAGGGTGTTTATTCAAAATTTTATCCAGAAATAACAGAGGATGAATCAGGATTAAAAAAATTATTTAAACAATTTAGTTTCCCCGGTGGTGTTTCATCACATGTTGCTCCTGAGACTCCTGGTTCTATTCATGAAGGTGGAGAACTTGGTTATAGTTTAGCTCATGCAGCTGGAGCAGTATTAGATAATCCTGAATTAATTGCTGCTTGTGTCGTTGGTGATGGTGAGGCTGAAACAGGTCCATTAGCAACTTCTTGGAATATTAACAAATTTTTAAATTATAAGACAGATGGAACAGTTTTACCAATTTTACATAGAAATGGATTTAAAATAGCAAATCCAACAGTATTTGGACGCATGAGTGAAGCTGAAATTGAAGACTTTTTTTATGGGTTAGGTTGGAAACCTTACTTTGTTACTGGTAATGATCCACTTAAAATGCATGAGTTAATGGCATCAACAATGGATAAAGTAATTGCGGAAATTAAGAAAGTAAGAAAAGCAGGAAAGGGAAATTATCCAGTTATAATTTTAACTACTCCTAAAGGATGGACTGGACCTAAGGAAGTTGACTCTAAAAAAATTGAAGGTAGTTTTAGATCTCATCAAGTACCTATTCCAATTACTAGAGATAAACAAGAAAATTTAAAACTTTTAGAAAAATGGTTACTTAGTTATCATCCAGAAGAATTATTTGATGAAAAAGGACGATTAATAAAAGAATTAAGAGAATTATGTCCAACACCATCAAAATGTATGGGAGCTAGTAATTATGCTAATGGTGGTTTAATTTTAAAAGAAATAATAACTCCAAATTGGGAAAATTATGCGGTTGAAGTTAAAACACCGGGTTGTATTGAGGGACAAGATACGATTGAACTTGGAAATTATATTAGGGATTTATTTGTTCTAAATAAAGAAAATAAAAATTTCCGTGTGTTTGGTCCTGATGAGGCTTTATCTAATAGATTTAATCATATGTTTGAAGTTGAGAATAGAACTTGGAATTTTAAAAATATAAAGAATGAGGATGAATATTTATCTACTACTGGTAGAATAATGGATTCATATTTGTCTGAACATTTATGTCAGGGAATGTTGGAAGGATATTTATTGACTGGACGTTATGGATTTATTCATAGTTATGAGGCATTTGTTAGAATAGTAGATTCTATGGCTAGTCAACATGCTAAGTGGTTAAAAGTATCTAATCAAATTCCGTGGAGAGCTCCAATAGCTTCACTTAATTATTTATTAGTATCACATGTTTTCCAACAAGATCATAATGGTTATACACATCAAGATCCAGGTTTCTTAAATCATTTAGTTACAAAGAAAGCTGATGTTGTAAGAATGTATTTACCACCAGATACTAATTGCTTATTGTCTTGTTTTGATCATTGCATAAAAACTAAAAATTATGTAAATGTTATAGTGGCATCTAAGCATCCACGTCCACAGTGGTTGACAAGAGAACAGGCTAAAGAACATTGTACTAAAGGGTTAGGAATTTGGGATTTTGCTAGTAATGATGGCGGAAATCCAGATGTTGTTATGGCTTGTTGTGGTGAAACACCAACACTAGAAACATTAGCAGCTGTGGATATTTTAAGAAAAACAGTTAAAGGTATAAGAATTAGAGTTGTTAATGTTGTTGATTTAATGAAATTACAATCTCCTGAAACTCATCCACATGGTATGAGTGATCAAGAGTATGATGCAATATTTACTAAAAATAAACCAATTATTTTTAACTTCCATGGTTATCCATCTTTGATTCATCAATTAACTTATAAACGTCATAATAGAGATATTCATGTTCATGGATATAATGAAGAAGGAACAATTACAACAACATTTGATATTAGAGTTCAAAATGAGATAGATCGTTTCCATTTAGTTATGTCTGTATTGAAAGAAATTCCAAGATATAAAACTACATCAAAAGCTTTAGTTGATTGGTGTAATGATATGCTTGCTAAACATAAAGAATATATAAGTGAATATGGTGAAGATATGCCTTATATTAAAAATTGGAAATGGGATAATAAATAGATGCTAAGGCATCTATTTTTTTTTGAAAATTTAATTTTTTTGATATATAATAAAAAATATGTTAATAATTTTAAAAATTTTGTTATAATAAATTAGAGGTGAAAATTATGAAAAAGAAAAATATTTTATTCCCTTTGATATTAACAATTTTAGTATTAGTTATTATTATATATTTAATAGTTAATTTAAAACAACCATATGTAGAATGTAGTAAAGTTAATACTGATGACTTTGGAATTACTGTTAAAGAAGATTTAGTTGCTAATTTAGATAGTAATAAAATAAGTAAAATGGTTTTGACTAGGACAATAAGTTTTCCTGATAAATATGCTTTAGAAAGTAATTTAGAAGCATTTAAGTTTGCTTTAGAAAAAACGTATGAATATTTGGATAAGGATTCAGTAAAAATAACAATTAATGATAATTCAATTGTTATTAAAGTGGAAGTTGATAAGAATGAAACTTTAATTTTAAATAATATTGAATTTTTTGAAAATAATGGTTTACAAATTAAAATTAATCCAAATATAAAAAGTAGTGAAGTTGTTACTTTAAGTGTAAAAGATAAATATACAGAAGGTGAACTTATGACAAGACTTAAGAATAATGGATATGTTTGCAAATAGGTGAATATATGGAATTTGATATTGATAAATTGGTTGGTAATTTAGATTTTAAATCTAATGAGTTAGTAAAATGTTCTAATGGTCTAATGCTAACTAATAAAGAAATAGAAGTTTTGAAAAGATATGATATTAATTATCAATCATGTAGTAATTTAAAACAAATTTTATCGATGATAGAGGAAGTATTTAATGATGCATATGATGATATGGATGATTTGGATGAAATATCATTAAGCATAGCAGAAAGAGATTATTATCAAAATACTAATAAGTGATGGAGTGATTTAGATGAATTATATGATGGATAAAATTAATTTATTAGATAATAAAGATGAAATCATAAATGCGGCAGAAAAAATAGTAGGATTTTTAAAAGAAAATAATAAATTAGATGATCAAGAGAGATTAATGACTATAGAATTAGCTGTTGCTAAACTTAATTATGATTTGTATAACATTAGTGGTGATTAACTCAACTATAAGTTGAGTTTTTTTATAGGCTAATTTATTGATAAATGCTTTATTTTAAGATATAATTTTTAATGGAAAAGAGTGATAATAATGATTTATTTAGATTATAGTGCTACAACACCTGTTAATGATGAAGTATTAAATACTTATGTAGAAGTTACTAAAAAATATATAGGTAATCCTAATTCTTTACATAAATTAGGAGTTGAGTCAAAAAAATTAATAGATGCTTCTACTAGTCAAATAGCTAAAATTCTTGGGGTAAAGACAAGCGAAGTTATTTATACTAGTGGAGCAAGTGAAGCTAATAACTTAGCTATTAAAGGTATATGTTTAAAATATAAAAATAGGGGTAAACATATTATTACAACAGAATTAGAACACTCATCAGTAATAGCACCTATTTCTTATTTACAAAATCTTGGATTCGATGTTGATTTTGTAAAATTAGATGAAAATGGTGTGGTTGACTTAGCTGATTTAGAAGAAAAAATGAGTGATGATACAATTTTAGTATCTATAGCATCTGTTAATAGTGAAGTTGGTGTTAGACAACCAATTAAAGAAATTAGTGAAATAGTAAAAAAATATTCTAAAGCTTATTTTCATAGTGATATGACACAAAGTATTGGTAAAGAAAAAGTTGATTTAAGTTTAGTTGATTTAGCTAGCTTTTCTGGCCAAAAGTTTTTTGGTATGAAAGGTGTAGGGTGCTTAATAAAAAAGGAAAGTATAGTTATTGAACCTATTATTCATGGTGGTAAATCAACAACTATTTTTAGAAGTGGAACACCAGCTACTCCTTTAATTGCATCTCTTGCTAAAGCTTTAAGATTAGTTTATGAGGACTTTGATGATAAAAGTAAAAAAGTAAAAGAATTAAATGATTATTTAATATCTAAACTTTCTACTTTAGATATTTTTATAAATAGTAATTCATGTTGTGTTCCACATGTTGTTAATATAAGTTTAAAAGGAATAAAACCAGAAACTATGCTACATGCTTTAGAGGAATATGATATTTATGTATCAACACAAACAGCATGTTCAACTGGCAAATATTCTAAGGCTGTCTATGCAGTTACAAGAGATGAAGATAGAGCAAGTCATAGTATGAGAATAAGTTTATCTTATTTAACTACTAAAGCTGAAATAGATGAATTTATTGAATGTTTTTCAAAATGCATTGAAAAGTTAGAAAAATTAGTTAGGTGATTAGATGAGAGTTGTAAAAATAAATGCTATTTGGTGTAGTGGTTGTTTAGTTATGAGTAAAGTCTGGAAAAATATATTGAAAGAATATAATATTGAAACTTTGGAACTTGATTATGATATGGATGAAGATGAAGTAAAAAAATATAATCCTGGGGATATTTTACCAGTATTTATATTTTTTGATGGAGAGAAGGAAATATATAGATTTTCTGGTGAAAAAAAAGAAAAAGAAGTTTTAAATATACTAGAAGAAATAGGTGGTTTAAATTGAAAAAATTAATTAATTTTATATTAGTATTTATTTTAACTTTTTTTATTTCTATTTTGCCAGTTAGTGCTAAAGACGCTGATACAATAAAAATTTATTTTTTTCATGGTGATGGTTGTCCTCATTGTGCAGAAGAAGAGGAATTTTTTAAAGATAATTTAAATGACTATGATAATGTTGAAATAGTTGAATATGAAGTTTGGTATGATGAAGATAATGCTGAATTTATGAAGAAAGTTTCAGATGAGTTAGAAATAAATACTACTGGTGTTCCTCTTACAATTATTGGAAAGAATAAAATATCTGGATTTGCTCCAGCAGCCGGTGATAAAATATTAAGAGCTATTAAGTATTATTCGGAAAATGATTATGTTGATGTTGTAGAACAAATAAAAAATGGTACTTACTTAAAAGAAAATAATGAAGATGGTTTTACAGAACAAGAAAAGAAATCTGATGAAAGTTCAATAGTAGATGTTCCTATATTAGGTAAAATTAATATGAAAAAAACTACTATAGGTACTGCTGCTATTGTTATCGGTCTTGTTGATGGATTTAATCCTTGTGCTATGTGGGTATTATTATTTTTAATTAGTGTATTAATTGGAATGAAAGATAAAAAAAGAATGTGGACTTATGGATTAACTTTTTTAATTAGCTCTGCATTAGTTTATATGGCTATTATGTTAGCTTGGATTAGTGTAGTTGTTAAAGTTACTACATCAATATTAATTAGAAATATTATCGCTATAGTGGCTATAATAGGAGCTTTTATTAATTTTAAAAGTTATCATGATAGTCAAGAGAGTGGATGTAAGGTTACATCAAATAACAAGAGAAAAAAAATATTTGATAGAATTAAAAAATTTACCCATGAGAAAAGTTTCTTCTTAGGATTAATAGGGGTTATTGGATTGGCCGTATCTGTTAATTTAATAGAATTAGCTTGTTCTGCAGGATTACCATTAATATTTACACAATTATTGGCTATTAATAATATTACAGGAATAAACGCTTTTTTATATACGCTTCTTTATATATTCTTCTTTTTAATAGATGATTTAATAGTGTTTTTTATAGCAATGTTTACTATGAAGGTAACAGGAATTTCAACTAAATATAATAAATATTCACATTTAATAGGTGGTATTTTAATGTTAATAATAGGCGTTTTACTTTTAGTAAAGCCAGAGTGGTTAATGTTTCAATTTAAGTAGTTTACTTATTCAAAAAAATTTTGTATAATTATTTTAGAATAGAGGGATTGTGCTATGAATAGTAAAGAAATGATTGAAATTATTGATAGTGTTGGTAATAAGTCGATATTCGAACTTGTTACTTTTTTGATTTCTGATGATGGATTGAGACAATATATTGTTTATACTAAGAATGAAATAAAAGGGGAAAATGATCAAGTTATTTATATATCTAGATTATTTAAGACAGAATTAGGATATAAGATAGAAGAAATAATTGATGATATTGAATGGAATGACGTTCAACATCTCCTTAAAAAAATAGCAAATGTGTAATTAAGGAGGGGTTACTTTGAATAAAATAGTTGAAAATAATGATTTAATAAAAAATGTAAAAGCAACTTTTTTTGATGTTTTAGCTGAGCAAATAAAAGAATTAATTGAAGTATTACAAAAAAATAACTCTTCTGTAGACTCTATTGAAAAAAAGCAATGTGAAGATAAAATAAATCAATTAATAGTTTTAATTTCTAATACAATGGGTAATGTACAAGAGTTAAACAGTAATATATCAAACTTTGAGCAAGTTGCAGATAATGTTGAAGTTGAGAAGAGTAATGTTGCTCTAATAGAAAATAAATCTCAAGCTCTTAGTGCTGATAGTAATGTTAATATTACTTCAGTAGAAAATAATGTTCAAGCTCCTAGTGTTGATAATAATGTTAATTCTATACCATTGACAAATAGTGTTCAAAATCCTACTGTTGATAGTAATACTAATGTTACTCCAGTAACAGCAGAGGCTAGTACTTCAGTACCAGGTGCAACAATAGCGGCTAGTTCTAGTAATTTAACTGCTCAGACTTTTGAAATGAATGAAAATAATTCTGTTCAATCTCCAGCTAATGATGTTGTTAGCAATAGTTCTTTTGAGTTACCACCAATTAAACCTGATTCAAATAATTTGGTGACTCAAGTTCAGACTGCTAATATGAATGTTTCAAATGTTGCTTCTGTTCCTAATGTTCAGGCAGCTACAGCTCCTGTTTCAATGAGTATTAAAAAGGAAAGCAATGATAGAGTTAAGGCTATTTTAGTTAATGTTTCTCAATTTAATAAATTAGCTAGTTCAAAAAATTTACAACATTCTAAATTGGATTTTGGTGCAATGAATAATATAAATGTCAATCAAACTAAAATAGAAGAATTAATGAGACAAGCTGGTGAATTATATAAAGCAGGTAAAACTGCAGAGGCACAGGCTTTGTATTCTCAAATAAGCTTACTTAATGCTAATGCAAATTAATATGTATATGAAAGACAATTATATTGTCTTTTTTTTTTGCCTTTGTTATAATTTATTTATAATAGGAGATGTGAATTTATGAAAAATAGGTCTATAATTTTTGCTAAATTTTTAATTTTTTGTTCTATTATACCTATTTTTGTAGGCATCTATATTGATATAAATGCCCCTAAATATTTTGATCCTGTTAAAGATGTAATGCCCCTAAATTTAAATAAAGATGATGATACTTTAATAACTACTGTAGATGATGATACATTAAAGAATTCAGTTATCTATAATAATGATTTGAATAAAGAGGTAGATTATAATACTAGTGTAATTAATAATGACATAGCAAAAGAAATTGAAAAATTGTATGGAATAAAAGTTTTATATGGAAGTCAAACTGATGGATATATTACTGGAAAAATGAGTACAAATTCATTAAGGAATAGTAATGATATAAATGCTGCTTTAACTAAATTAAAATATATTTTATCACTATACCCAGAAGGCTTTTTTCAAGAAATTTCGGAAACAAAATTAAATTTAACTATTTATTTAATTAAAAATTATAGTTATTCAAATGTTACCGGTGTTACAGATTTTAAAAAAAATAATGTATCAATTTCTATTGCTACAGATTATCCAATAGAGGATAGTATTAATCATGAATTATATCATTATATTGAATATTATATTGAATTAAATGGTGGTAATTTCTTATCTTGGAATGGATATAATCCTGCTGGATTTACATATGGACAGTTTAATAGTGAGTATTCTTTTAATAAGACATTAAATTCGGACTCTTATTTTGTTAATAATTATGCTCAAACGAATGGAGATGAAGATAGAGCATCTACATTTGAATATATGACTGGTAGTACTAGATATAGTTGTTTTGATTCAACAAATTATCCAATTTTAAAAAAATCTATATATATTTCTACTATGATTGATACTTATTTTGATACTGTTAAGTCAGATACTATTGAATATTGGGAAAAATATATATATTAAAGGAGTTTTATGAAAAGAGTATTTATAAATAAAGATAATTTAGAAATAGAAGATTTAGATTATGAAGTTGTTAGAGTTAAAGGATTAATTGTAAATTCTAAGAATGAAATTTTAATAGCTAATAATAATAATACTTATCAATTTCCAGGTGGTCACATGGAACAAGATGAGGATATGGAAGAGACTTTAATTAGAGAAATAAAAGAGGAAACAGGTATAGATATTAGTGATTTTAATGGTCCTTTTATGGAAATAATGACATATGCAAAAAATTATTTCAATTCTGATAAAAATGTATGTAGTAAAATATATTATTATAAGATAAATACTGATGATTTACCTAATATTGATGAGACTAATTATGATGAATTAGAAAGACAAACTGAATTTGGAATGTTTTATATTCCAATTAGTGATTTAGAAAAATTTTTAAATGAAAGTATTTTAAATAATACAATAGATAGAGAAATAGGACATGAGATGTTATTAGTGATGGAAGAATATAATAATTTATTTGGAGGAGATAAATAATGAAAATATTAGTAACTGGTGGATTAGGGTATATAGGAAGTCATACCTGTGTTGAATTGTTAGAAAATGGTTATGATATAGTTGTTGCGGATAATTTATATAATACAACTATTGATGTAAAGGATAAAATTGAAAAAATAACAGGTAAAACATTTAAATTTTATGAAATAGATGTCTGTGATGAAAAGGCTTTAGAAAAAGTATTTGAAGAAAATGATATAGATGCTGTTATTCATTTTGCGGCATATAAAGCTGTTGGGGAATCAGTAAAATTACCAATACGATATTACGAAAATAATTTAACTTCTACTATGAAGTTATGTAAGGTTATGAAAAAATTTGGATGTAAAGGTTTTGTATTTTCATCAAGTGCAACTGTTTATGGTTCACCAGAAAAGTTACCAATAAAGGAAGATTTTCCTTTATCTACAACAAATCCGTATGGTTCAACAAAATTAATGAATGAACAAATCTTAAAGGATGTTTCTATAGCTGAAGATGAATTTTCAGTTGTTATTCTTAGATATTTTAATCCGATAGGAGCTCATAGTAGTGGTTTAATTGGTGAAAGTCCTAAAGGAGTTCCAAATAATTTGATGCCATATATAGTTAGAGTGGCAACTGGAGAGCTAGAACAATTATCAGTTTTTGGTAATGATTATGACACTCCAGACGGAACTGGTGTTAGAGATTACATTCATGTTGTTGACTTAGCTAAAGGCCATTTAGCAGCATTAAATAAAGTATTTGAGGGACCTGGTGTAAGTTATTATAACTTGGGTACTGGTACAGGTTATAGTGTTCTTGATTTGATAACAACGTTTGAAAAAGTTAATAATGTAAAAGTAAAATATAAGATTGTTGGAAGAAGAGCAGGCGACATAGCTTCTTGTTATGCTGATCCTACTAAAGCCTTTAAAGAATTAGGATGGAAAGCTGAATATGGAATAGAGGAAATGTGCCGAGATTCTTATATTTATGAACAAAATTATATGAAAGAACATGGATTGAAATAGGCTACTTTGTAGTCTTTTCTTTTTATGTTATAATATTTTTAGTGAGGTGATATAGTTTGAATCTTGATATTAAATTTCTTACAAAAAGTTATGGGGATAAGTGCGTTTTAGATGATATAGATTTTACTTTTGAAGCTGGTAAAATATATGGACTTATAGGTCGTAATGGTGTAGGAAAAACGACATTTTTTAATTGTTTAAATGAAGATGTTTCAATCGATAGTGGCGTATTTATGTTAAATGATGAATTTGGCTCTAGGGAATTAAGCCCTAGTGATATTGGTTATGTTATATCAACACCTGTTGTACCAGAATTTTTAACAGCTAGAGAATTTTTACAATTTTTTATGGAAATAAATGAAGATAAGATAGATAAAGATAAAACTGTTGATGATTATTTTGAAATGGTAAAAATAGAAATACAAGATAGAGATAAACTATTAAAGGATTATTCTCATGGTATGAAGAATAAGATGCAAATATTAATTAATGTTATAGCTAAGCCTAAAATTATTTTGTTGGATGAACCATTAACATCATTAGACATTGTTGTTCAAGAAGAAATGAAAAAACTATTAAAATCATTAAAAAAAGATCATATTATTATTTTCTCTACTCATATTTTGGAATTAGCAACAGATTTGTGCGATGAAATAGTAATATTAAATAATAAAAAATTGGAATTAGTAGTGAAGAAAGATTTAAGTACAAAAAAATATAAAGATAAAATTATTAATAGCTTGAAGGATAAAAAGAATGATTAAAACTTTAAGAATGGCTTTAAAAGTTGATTTGACATATTCTATAAATTCTTATATTTATGCTCTAAGGAAAATGTTTGGTAGAATTATTAAAGATGATGTTTATGCAAGAGCAGGAATGAAGAAGTTAATTAGAATTATAGGAGCTTTTATATCATTTCTAAGAATGATAATATTTAAATTTTTCTATTTTTCAATTTTATATTATATCTGTAATTTATTTATGAAAAATTCGCTTAAAGAAAGTTTTATTCATGTATATTTTATATTTACTATTATTGGAATGTTTTGTAATAATCATTTGCTTAGTATAGGTATAAAAAAATATTTGGCAATTATATTATTTAAAATGGATGCTAAAGATTATATGAAAGCAAATTTATGGTGGAATTTATTTTTAAATTTTGTAATGAATATATTATGCCTTGCAAGTATTGGCGGTTTAATTGGATATGGTTTTAATACTGTATTAATGTTAGCTATATTTACTTCATTGGTTAGAATTGTTGGTGAGACTATAAATGTGTGGTTTTATCATAATTATGGTTATGATTGGACAATTAACTATAAATTGTTTTATACATTATTAATTAGTTTTTTACTAATGGCTTTTTTACCAATTTTTAATATTTATGTTACAAATAAATTTATATTTATTTCTATTTTATTATTTATACCAATAGCTACAGTGTGTTATATTTATTTATCTAAGTTTAAGCATTATGGATTATTATTTAAAAGAATTAATACTTTGAAAAAGGCTGTAAATTCTGATCAAAGTAAGACTTATTCTAGACAAGAATTAGTGTCAATAAAAGATAAGGATAAGATAATAAATAGTAAGAAAATAGCAGGTAAGCATGGATATGATTTATTTAATACAATTTTCTTTGAACGACATAGGGAAATACTATTTAGAAGTGCTAAAAATTATTCTTTGATAATAGCTTTTATTATAGTAGGATTGATAGTTTCTTTATTTGTGCCTGGTTTAAATACATCATTATATATTCATAGCGCTATTATATATCGTTTTAATTGGTTGTTATTGATTATGTATTTTATAAATAGGGGAGCTATTATTACACAAGCTATGTTTTATAATTGTGATCATGCTATGTTAACTTATAATTTTTATAGACAGCCTGATGTTTTATTGGGATTGTTTAAAAAAAGATTAAAATTGTTAATAAAAATAAATTCTTATCCAGCAATTGTTTTAGCTCTTGGTTCAATTATCTTATTGGCTTTAACTGGTGGTACTAGTATTATTAATTATATAACTATACCATTATTTATAATTGTTCTTAGTGTATTTTTTTCAGTTCATTATTTAGTTATTTATTATTTATTACAGCCATTTACTAAGGAATTAGAATTAAAGAATTTTTCTTATACTTTAGCATCTTTTGGTATATATTTTATTACATTTGAATTAGCTTGTAATTTAAAAGTTTCAGCTGCTGTACTTTCTAGTGTAGGTTTAGTTCTTACAGGGTTATATATTTTTATAGCTTTAATAATAGTGAAAAAATATGCTCCAAGTACATTTAAAATTAATAAATAAAAGAAGCAAATTAGTTTATTGCTTCTTTTATTTTTTTAAATACATTACCTATATTATCATTAATAATTAAATCACAGTTATGTTCTTTTCCTGTTTTACCTCTATTTATTAATACTAAATGTCTACCATTAAAATAGTCAATCATTCCAGCAGCTGGATAAACATTTAGACTAGTACCACCAATTATTAATAAATCAGCAGATTGTATTTCTTTTATAGCTTCTTTCATTGTATTAAAATCAAGTGGTTCCTCATATAATACAACATCAGGTTTTATTATTTCTCCACAAGTACATGTGGGAATATTTTTAGAATTGAAAATAAAATCAGGTTCATAAAATTTGTGACATTTGTCGCAATAATTTCTCATTATTGACCCATGTAATTCCAAAACTTTTTTTGAACCAGCTTGTTGGTGAAAACCATCAATGTTTTGAGTTATAATGCAGCTTAATAATTTTTTCTTTTCCATTAAAGCTAATACTTCATGTGTAATATTTGGTTTGTATTTTAGAGAGTTAAGTTTATCTTTATAGAACTTATAGAATTCACTAGTATTTTTGTAGAAGAATGTTTTTGATAATATTTCTTCTGGAGGATAATCATATTTTTCGTTATATAAACCATCCTTACTTCGAAAATCTTTTAATCCACTTTCAGTTGAAACACCAGCTCCACCAAAGAATACTGTTTTTTTTGATTCTTTAATCCAACTAATTAATTGTTCGATATCACTCATATAATCACCTATATTTATTTTAATAATAATTTCTATATTTTTCAAGGATTTAGGAGTTGTTATATTATAACTGAAGAGTTGTCAATTTGACAAAAGTCGTAAAAAATGGTAGAATTTCGTTATTAATTATCAGTTTGAGGTGATAATTTGAAAAAAATTAAAATTATCGGTATTACATTGGGAATAGTTGCGATAACTATGATTTCTGTTGGCGTTCAACTACAGTATAATTCAGAAAATGTAAAAGTTTCAAAATTGGATTATAAAGAAGTTGATGTTAGTAGTATGGCGATAGCAACTAATTTGATGGATGCTAAAAAATTGGAAGTAAATTCAGAAGGGGAACAAATTACACCTGTTGAAATGGAAACTGTTCCAGCTTCTATATATATACCTCCTAGAGTTGAAGTATATGAAGGAATGACTCTAGAAGAATTAGCGGCTAAACTGGATCGAAACTTAGGTAGCGATGTTATGGCTGGTAAAGGTTATATTATTGCTAGCAAATGTTTAGAAATGGGTGTTGATCCATATGTAGCAACTGCTATTATTTTACATGAGACAGGATGTGGCTCTAGATGTTCTAATTTATGCCGTAGTTGTAATAATGTTGGTGGACAAAAAGGAGCTCCTGGATGTAATGGGGGTAGTTATAAAGCATATCCAACTTTAGATGATGGTATAGCTGGATTTATTTCAAACTTAAGTAGAAATTATTATTCTGTAGGATTAAATACAGTTGAGAAGATTGCTCCTAAATATGCAGCAAGTTCTGCATGGCCAGGAAAAATAAATGCTTATGTAAATAAAATAAGAAATAATTAAACTGCTTTTTAGCAGTTTTTTTATTGTGCTATATAGTTGTAAAGTTGACAAAACTAATAGAATATGATATAATGTAACACGTAATTGATGGCACACTATTCTAGTCAATTACTTTATTAGGAAGACGGGATTAAAAAACCGTTAAAGAGCATATCGATGAAACCTCTGGTGTTTGCTTCTTACGCCCAGTTTGGGGTGGATGCTGGAGATGAGAGTAATGGGCGACCGTAATGGCATACGATCAACGACCCATTATTTGCGGAGACCTATTATTGTGGTAAGCCTATACGTATTTATACTGACGGACTTATTACGAAATAGGATTAAACCTGTATTGTGGCGTAAGCTATGTACAGTGTAGCTTGTCTTGAGTGATAATATTGGGATAAATGATCTTGCTTAATTTAGTTGGCCAACTTTAATAAGTATTGCATTTTGAAATTATTGTTGCAAAAAAGAATTAATAGTAAAGTGTTGGGGGGGAAATCTCCTAGAGTGCTTAATATAGGATTGCAGTGGATACTAAGTGGCAATCAAGTCATGTGTATGGTGACATCACATTAATTTCTTTAAAGGGGAACCGCATTTCTGGTAACGGATTTGTAGAAATTAGGGAAATCCTACTTGACCTAAGATTCAAGGTTAACTATATTTATAGCCATTATTTATGAAGTTAAAAATAGTATTTGTATAAATACTATTTTTTTGTTTTAAAAAATGATAAAATATATATGGTGAATTATATGAAGAAAGTTAAGAATAGTGAATTTAATGAATTAGTAGAACAAACTAGAAAAAAGGAAAAAATAAATAAAAATAAAGTAGAAATTAAGTGGATATTTAAAATAGTACTTACAGCATTTATATTATCATTTTGTTTATCATATGTATCTCAAGCAACTATTCCAAATATGTCATTATTTTGGGGAATTGTAATTACTTTATTATTTATATTTATAGGGATATTGTTTGATATAGTTGGTGTTGCTGTTACAAGTAGTGATGAAAAAGTTTTTCATTCTATGAATTCTAGAAAAGTAAAAGGAGCAGATATAGCTGTTAAATTTAAAAAGAATGCTGATAAGGTATCTAATTTTTGTTGTGACGTTATTGGTGATGTTTGTGGAATTATTTCTGGTACAGCTGCTACAACAATATCAATAATATTATCTAATAATTATAATTTAGATTTATTATTTACTGGATTGATTGTAGCTGCTATTGTAGCCGCTTTAACTATTGGTGGAAAGGCTACCGGTAAAAGTTTTGCAATAAATAAAAGTGATATTATTTTATATGAATTTGCAAAAACTGTTTCTATATTTTGTAAAAAGAACAAGGACTAATCCTTGTTTTTTATTCATATATATAGTAAAATAAAGTAGCTTTGAGGTGATTATATGATACAAGTTAATAATGTTAGTTTAAAGTTTGGAAAGAGAACTTTATTTGAAGATGTTAATATAAAATTTACTAATGGTAATTGTTATGGACTTATTGGTGCTAATGGTTCAGGAAAATCAACTTTTTTAAAAATATTATCTGGTGAAGTGGAAACTACAACCGGTAATGTCGTTATTTCTAAGGATGAAAGATTATCTATATTAAGACAGGATCATTATCAATACGATGATAAGAGAGTTATTGATGTAGTAATTATGGGAAATAAAAAATTATATGAAATAATGGAAGAAAAAGAAAAGATGTATCAACAGACAGAATTTAGCGAAGAAGATGGTATGAAATTAGCTAATTTGGAAGCTGAATTTATGGATTTAGATGGATGGAATGCTGAATCTGATGCAGCGCTTCTTTTAAATAATTTAGGCGTTTTAGAAGGATTTCATTATGCTTATATGAAAGATATTCCTGTAAAATTAAGAATTAAAGTTTTGCTTGCTCAAGCATTGTTTGGTAATCCAGATATTTTACTTTTGGATGAACCTACTAATAGTTTGGATTTAGAAGCAATTAAGTGGCTAGAAGAATTTTTAATTAATTTTAATAATACAGTTATTATTGTTTCACATGATCGTCATTTTTTAAATAAGGTTTGTACTCATATTGCTGATATTGATTATGGTAAAATTAAGTTATATGTAGGAAATTATGATTTCTGGTATGAATCATCAGTTTTATTACAAAAACAAATGAGAGAATCTAATAAGAAAAAAGAAGAAAAAATAAAAGAATTACAAGCTTTTATTGCGAGATTTAGCGCTAATGCTTCTAAATCTAAACAAGCTACTTCTCGTAAAAAGATGTTAGATAAAATTCAATTAGATGAGATAATTCCATCATCTAGAAAATATCCATATATTGATTTTAAAATAGAGAAACCAGCAGGTAAAGAAATATTAAAAGTTGAAAATTTAACAAAAATAGTTGATGGTAAAAAGATTTTAGATAAGGTTTCTTTTACAATATTAAAGGGTGATAAAATATCTTTTATAGCTCAAAATGATATGGCTAAAACAACATTGTTTAATATATTAGCTGGTAAAGAAAAATATGATAAGGGTACAATTGAATGGGGAAAAACTATTGTTCCAGGGTATTTACCTCAAGATAATAATGATTATTTTGATACTGATAAAAATATAATGCAGTGGATTGGTCAATATTATGATATAAAAGACGAAACTGTTTTACGTGGCTTTTTAGGTAGAATGTTATTTTCTGGTGATGATGTCTTTAAAAAAGTTAATGTTTTATCAGGCGGTGAAAAAGCTCGTTGTATGTTATCTAAAATGATGTTAGAAAGTCCTAATTTTTTAATTTTAGATGAACCAACAAATCATTTGGATTTGGAAAGTATTACATCACTTAATAAAGGATTAATTAATTTTCAAGGTGAAATATTATTCACTTCTAGAGATTATGAACTTAATAGTACAGTTACAAATAGAGTAATTGAAATATTAGATGATGGTAGCATTATTGATAGATGTGTTCCATACGAAGAATATTTAGAGCAAAGCAGTAAATAATTAGTTTACTGTTTTTTTTATTGTTTCATATTTTAATATTTTATATATTATGATATAATTAACTAAATATTAATTTTGGAGGAATTATTATGGGAAAAATATATAAGATGGCTATGAAATTTAAAAAGAAACATCCTATGACTATTGCTTGGAGAATAAAAAAGAATGCTTCAGTAGTAGAAAAACATTTAAATCCTGATGAGAAACCATTATATGTTTTTGTTGGTCAAAAAAATGATAATCCTTTAGATATTGTTAATACATATGTTATTGCTGTTACTGATAAAAGAATTTTATTAGGACGTAAAAGACTTATATTTGGATATTTTTTGGATTCTGTAACACCTGATTTATTCAATGATTTAAAAGTAAAGGGTGGAATTATTTGGGGAAAAGTATATATTGATACGGTAAAAGAATTTATTACACTTTCTAATTTATCTTTAGATTCATTACCAGAAATAGAAACTGCTATTAGTACTTATATAATGGAAGCTAAGAAAAAGTATTATAGAAAAGAAAAAGAACATGATAATCATTAAATTAAGAAAATTAATTTACTTTATAATTTTCTTTTTTTTTGCTATAATTATAATGGTGGTAGTATATGAAAAAACTAATTCCAATTTTATTGATTTTGATTTTTATTGGATGTGGTGGTCAAGCTGTTATTCAGTCCTTAATAAAACATCGTAATGTTAATTATTCAATAAAAACAAAAGATAATTCATATTTAATAAAAGAAAAAATGATTTTTCAAAATAAAAAGAGTAATTATTATTTTGAAATTTTAGATAAGGAAAATCATTATTTTGATTTTTATTATAGTGGTGAATTTAATAGACAAAGTAATGTTATAAAAGATATAAAATATTATAACTATAATGATTTATATTGTATTTTTCCAATATTTAAAAGAGGAAAAAATGATGATATTTTTTGCAATTATAAGAAAAAGCAAGTAAGTTATTCATATTTAAAACAAATAAATAATACTGATATAAACAAAGTAATAAAAGAATTAAAAAAGCAAAATTATAATTATTCCTCTTGGAAAGATAGTAATTCATCAATAAAAGAGGATAATTATGATATATATATTGATAATATTCCTAATGATATGATATTTACAATGTGGTTTTATAAAGGAATATATGTATTAAAAGATGGTAAAATAGATAAAAGAGATTGGCTTAATAATGATACTTATGAAAATAATATATCTGCTATTGTTGGAAGATTTTATGTTTCAGTTAATACCGATCAAACCTCTGGTAATGAGTATGCCGAATTTTATTTAACTGATATTAAAAATTCAGGTAAAAATAGAATTGATATAGATCCTAGAATATCTACAAATATGTATGTTAATGGTGAATATGATGGTAAGTATTATTATACTGATTTAAATAATAAGATTCAGTATTCTCTTAATCCTGAAAAGGGAAAGATAGAAGAAGTTGGAAATGAAAAAGATGGTTTTAAAATTTTAATAAATAATAAATTAGAAAATATAAATTCTAAAGAATTTTTGAAGGATAAAGTATATTTTACTAATGATGTTACTAATAATGTTTTAGAAACTAAATATGATGCAGTTAGTGTTAAAGAAGATAATCAGTATTATTACTTTTTAACAAAAAATGGTGATTTTTGTAGAATTAGTATTGATGATTTAAAAAATCCTGTTTATTTATTTAATTTTAGTAATGTTTCAGAGTGGTCAGTTAAAAATAATAATATTAAAATTGTTATTGGTGATATGTTATATTTTTATAATGATAATAGTGGATTGGTTCCAATTATAAAAAATAGCGAACTTAAATATAATTATAAAAATATTTGTGATTTTACAGAGAAGTAATTTACTTCTCTTTTTTTGCATAAAATAATAAAAAGTGAAAGATTTTATTGTGTTTTTATAATTGTTTTGGTATAATTCTATTTGTAATGGGGCTTTAGCCAAGTGGTAAGGCGTGGGTCTGCAACACCCTGATCACCGGTTCAAATCCGGTAGGCCCCTCCAATTTATTTATGCGGATGTAGTTTAGTGGTTAGAATACGGCCTTGCCAAGGCTGTGACGGGGATTCGATTTCCCTCATCCGCTCCATTTGATTATTACTTACAAATTAGATATTTGTAAGTTTTATTTTGTTTTAGTATTTTATTAATGCTTTATTGCTTTTTTTTTATTTGATATGCTATAATTTATTATAGTAGGGAAGTGTATATATGAATTGTCCAAATTGTAATAGTCAAATAAATCCAGGAGATGCTTTTTGCACAAGTTGTGGGTGCAATTTGAATCAAGTAGTTCAACCACAACAAAATCCTAGTAATAGTGTTCCAGTTGAACCTGTTTCATCTAATGTTGGTGTTCAAATAAATAATATACCAGTTCAACAGCCAATATCAAATAATACTGTTACTATTGAAAATCAAAGTGTTCCTGTTCAGACTAATAGTACTATGATGATGCAAACTAACACTAATGTTCAGTCAGCAACAGCTAGTATTAATAATAAAAATAATATAATTGTAATTATGGTAGTAGCTGTTATTGCTATTGCAACTATTATAACTTGCTGTTTAATAACTTCTAAAAATAGTGGTAATTTAAATAGCACTAACGTTTCACAAGTTAATAAAGTAACAGTTAATGGATTAACTGGTAATGTTCCTGATGGCTGGTCATTTGAAGACTCTGAAGGATATATAGATAGTAAAGATTATGTTGCTGTTTTGCGTAATGAAGTTGGGGATTCCTATTTAGCAATTGGTAGTGGAGATTCATTATCATATGAGACTATTGTTTCTAAAAAGGATTTATTTATTGATTATTATACAGCAATAGGATTATCTAATATTGTTTCTAAAGAAGAAAAATATAATAATAAGAATGTTCTTTTAGTAAAGGGAATTCTTGATGGTTATGATTTTTTAGTTTGTTATATGTCTAATGGTTCAAATGGATATTATTTAGGTGCTGGTACATATAGTTCTAATGCTGCATATGAAGAAATGTTACAGTTTATGACTACTATGGAAAGTGCAAAAAGTACATTTTCTAATTCGTCTTCAACTATTAGCAATACAATGGTAGATGATTATTTTAGTAAAGAATGATTTATCATTCTTTTTTGTTTTACAGTATGTTATACTTATTATAGTAGGTGATATATATGAATAATACGAAGAAGAATATCAAAAATGTATT
>JAZQNW010000011.1:0-81127 GCA_045627525.1 Bacilli bacterium | reverse complement strand
TCAAAATAATTATATAATTCATCGGATTCCGTTGTTTCTATTTCTAATTCAATCAAATTATTATATGCAATTTTATCATCTTTATCATATAACTTTTTTATTTTATCGTTCATATAATCAACTCCACAAATTGTAATTTATCTCTACGAATTATAGAATTTTAAATATCTTTCTAAATTTGATACTATATATTCTGCATTGTGATGACCTTCAAAAAGATTAAATTTAACATCAATATTTTTTTCTTTTAAAATATCATATAATTTTTCACAAGCTAAATAAAAATTCCCTTCATCTTCGTTTCCATCATCTAAATATATTTTTATATTATTTATATCATTATTTTTTGCAATAGTAATTGGGTCATATTTATTCCACATTTCTTCATTCTCAAAATAACATTCATCTTCATCTACATAACTCAAATCTATCGCTGGCATATGTCCTCCAATTTTTGAAAATAAATCTTGATGCCTTAATCCGTTATGTAATGCAATATATCCTCCAGATGATATACCACCAATATACCTACTTTCTCTATTACAAATTGTTTTATAGTTTTTATCAATGTAGGGAATTACTTCTTTTATTAAATAATCCTCATATAATCCCAAATGTACAATTCCATATTTTCCTTGAACTTCTTTATAATTATTAGATGAGTTTATTCCTCTACTATTATCCATATTAGGACATACAATAATCATTGGTTGAATTATTTTTTCTTTTATTAATTTTGAAGCAATATCATCAATTTCTAATTGTTGTAATATATTTTCATTACCAGTTCTTCCGTGAAAAAAATATAAAACAGGCAAATTAACATCTTTGTATTCTTCTGGAACATATATAGCAATATTCATTTCTTTATTTAATACATCACTACAAATTTTATCTATTTTCATCATTGTGCCTCCTCTAGAAACAACTATTTATCTTTCTTTTCTATTAATATACCTATAGTTTCACCTATTAACATACCAAGACTTGTTCCTAATCCAATATTCATTTTAAAAGCAGAAGATAATGCTACGCCTAGACACATTCCTATAGACATTCCTTCTGAACAATATGTCTTTTTATCTTTTTTAAAATTAGCACATATTATTGCTAAACATATTCCTATGATAATAAAAGGCAAAGCTGCAAAAATAAAATCTTTCATATTTTTTCTCCTTTACAAATTACTATTTGTCTTTCTCTTACAATTATATTATACAACAAAAAAAGAGGATTTTCATCCTCAAGTTATTGCGCAATATTACTTAAAAATCGAAGCATTAAAATAATACGAACTATTTGTCTTCTTTATCCAAATCTTTAAATGGATGTTTTAATTTATCTTTTAATGCTGTTGCTATTATCTCAGAAAACACTTCATAATACTCTTCTGCTTTTTCTTCATCAATGCTAAGTTGTTCAATAAAAGCAGAAATCATTTTTGATTTATTCTTTTTTCCAATTACTGGAATATCATTAATAATATTAGTAAATATTTTTAATGATTTTTCATCTAAATTAAATTTTTCTTGTACTTTTTCTATTACTTGTTTATTATTCATTTACTTCACCATACATCTTTCCTTTAGAGTCTAATTGAATTTCATATCCATATTTAAATACATATGAAATTGCTAATATAATAAGTGCAAGAATATAACTAGATAAATCCACATCAATATTTAATTCTAATGAATAAATTGCTTGAGCAATTTCTCCTAATACATCTTGACTTAATAAGTATAAGAAAATACCAATTGCTGTTTTTCTTATGTAATATACATTATCCATATCAAATGGAGTATCATTTTCATTTATGTTTCTAAATAACTTTTCTATATAATTAGTTATTTTAACGATAATTAACATAATAATAGTTAAAGATAAAAACATAATTGCTACAAATGTAACTTTTCTAGCCTTGCTAAATACTAAAAACTCATTTATGGTTTGTTCTTCACCTTTAGCAATTGCAAATTTACCTGTAATTTTATCATTAGAACTTAATATCATTTCTCCATCTTCAAATTGATAACTATAATTTTCTTTAAAGATTTTTATTGTTTGATCCTTAGTATTAACATTTGTATTGGCCATAGCTATAGTGCCTATAAAAAACAATAATATAGATGTTACTAAACATATTTTAGCAGCTATATTACCTATTTTAGATATAATACATATAAACTTGCTAATACCTTTCATTTTCTTTTGTTCTTCTTTTTTAAACTTTACAACACTCATCTTAATCTCTTCGTCTAAGAAGTTTATATCAACAAAATCTTCATGAACTAATTCATTAATCTTACATTTAAATATTGTACATAAACACATTATATTTTGCATACTTGGATAATTTTCTCCTGTTTCCCATTTAGAAACACTTTGTCTTGCAACACCAAGTTTTTCTGCAAGTTCCTCCTGTGATATTTTTTTAGATTTTCTAATTAGTTTTAAGTTTTCTCCAAACTTCATTAGACCTCTCTCCTTTCATGCCTTCAGTTTATAAAAAATAAACAAATAATTCTACCAACTTTTAAGTGCGAAAATATTTGCACTTAGTTTTTTACAATTATATTATACATCAAAAAAGAAGATTTTCATCTCCTAGTTATTTCGACATATTCCTTATATCAAGAATCTAATAGATAAATTGTAATTTGTTATTCACAAGTTCCGTTATTGGATTCAAAATATTTTTCTATTTTTACCATACTACTATCTATATCATTAAAATCAACTATTTTTTTTATTTCTTCTTTCATCACATTTGAACAATTTTTACAACTAAACTTTTTGTCTGTTCCAAATTCAATTTCATATTCTTTATCTTCTATTTTACAAATTGTGGATGCACCATGATATTCAACAAAATTTCCAGAAATGGAAAATAAAATTAAAGCCACAACATCTATAACTAAAAATATTATAAATATTATTCCTAACCATTTTAAAACTTTTAAAACTAATCCTGCTAATTTTTCTGTATTACTAACTTTCTCTACTAAAACTGATTGTATATCATTATCCAACAATTCATCAATACTAACATTTAATACTTTTGACAATAATTTTAATTGTTCTGGATTAGGAGATGTTTCTCCTAATTCCCAATTTGATATAGTTTGTCTTGTTACATTAATTTTTTCTCCTAATTGTTCTTGTGAAAATCCATTCTTTTTTCTTAATTCTAAAATTTTTTCGCCTAGTTTCATACACTATCTCCTTTCACATACAATTATAAATTAATATTTATAAACAAATCTAGCGAAGTCTTTTGGAATTTTGTCAAAGGCTTTTAACATTTCTATAAATTATAATTTGTAATTATTTATTTCTTTTTAACAAATATTACTCCAAGTATTGCTGTTATAACAATAATCATAAGTGGAGCAACTTTGAAATACACCCATTCAAATGAATGCCATAAAGTTCCAATTACAGACCACTCTGGATCACTATAATCCCATGATTGATATGGACTTTCTAATATTGCTAATAAGATAAATAATAATACAAAACATATATCAAAAATTATTAATGTATTAACTAACATTTTTCTTTTTTGATACATATCCATTATTTATCACTCCTTTAAATATAAATTCAATAAAAATATATTTAACATTTTTTTATAACTATTCATAATTTTTCACAAATACTATTATCTCTTTCCTTCTTTTTTTAAAAATGAATACTCTATTTTATCACTTAAATATTCATTTTCTTTTAACAAAACTAACTCAATAGGGTTATTCAATGTTAAATGATCATAACTTGTCCAATTATCATAATTCGTTTTTAAATCATTGAGCCAATTTTCCAAATTTTTTATATGTGCATTATTTCGTAACAAAAATCTTCAAAACCATTGTTGTTTTATTAATTGTCTTTCTTTAGTTGATAAACTATCACTATTATCGGGAGCGACAACTATAAATGGAATATTTTTTTATTTAATAATTCTAAAACTTTCGGATATTGAGCTATAAATATAAAATCATATTTCCCTATGTTACTTATTATGTGTTCAACATATTCATCTTCCCAACCATTATATTTCTCAAATTTACTACTATCACTATCCATAACTTTATAATCGTATTTATCTTGATTTTCATATATATAAGTTTTACCACATCCCGGAAACGTACTAATAATCATTGTTTTCACACTAATTTATCCTTCTAATTATTTCACTTCTTTATTTATCATTTTCTTTTAATTTTTTTATAGCATATCAAAATTACTTTGCAATTTTTTCATTTCACTTTGGCTATAACTTTCTTAGTCCATTCTTTTTATATTTAGCATTATAATAATTAATTGATCTATTCAATAATCCTTCTTTTTCACTATTTAATTTTTCTTTATCTTTTAATAATTTTATTAAATAGTCTTTTCCATTTTCTTCTATTAAATAACTAACCATTAAATATGCATAATCATAACTATCATATTCATGCATACCAAATTCATTTTCTATTTCATCTTGACTTGGAATTTCATTATTATTAATGTAATTATCTAATAGCCATTCCATACCTTTACTATAAGTTCCATCTAAATATTTAGCTATTCCTTCGTTAATCCATTCAGGTGTTGTTCCAAAAATTGTAAATTGAATACCATGAATTAATTCATGAAAAATAACATTGCTGTATTCTTCCTTTGACCATTCTTTCTCTCCTGGATTATCTTTTGTTTCAAAAAAATTTAATGAATTATCTTCATCTTTATGACAAGCACACATATAATCTGGCATGTCACTAAATCCTCTCATTCGTAATCCTTTTACTAATGATTCAATTGAATCATAAATATATATATTAAATGGTAACTCTTTTTCTTCTGAATTAAAAAAAGCAAATATCTCATTTTTTCTATTTTGTATTATTTCATCTATAGTATTTTGATATATTGATTTTGTATTTTGAACAAAGTATTTCATTATCTCATCCCCATTCTTTTAAAAAGTGTAATATAGCCAGGATGTCAATTAATTTTTATTCATAAAATTACTCCTTAAAGTTTTAAATCTATTAAATTATACCATAAAAAAGATAGATTTAAAATCTATCTGCATTTAATTTTTTTATCTATTAATATTAATAATCAGGAATAATATCTAAATAAACAAGTTTACCATTCTTATTTCGAATATATTTAACAAAGTATTTCTTATTATCTTTTATTTTATTTATCATAAAATCAGTAGAAGAAGTTTCACAATTACCACATATATCATTTTCTTTATCATAAAAATTATAATACTTTGTATTACCATCCCAAACTGAAAAATGAAAATTATTTTTAGTGATAAGATTTTTAATTTCTTTTCCTTTCATTGAATCAGAAGATTTATAATAAGTATATATATCCTTTCCATTACTAGAACATATAGTACATTGACGTGATGAATTTAAAACTTTAATCTTAAACTCATCTTCGGTCCATTTTAATACCTGTGCTTTAACATTTTTTCTTCCATCGCCTTTAAATATTATAATATTCTTTCTTTTATTATAATAATATTTATCATAAACTTCACCAGAAAAAGGCATATTAGAAGGTTCACTATCACAATCATATTCAAAAAATTTATTATCACCACTTAAATTTAAACATGAACAATATGAATCAACAGGTGGTATATAATAACGTATATCTTTATATGGAATTTCATCCCCACGAAGATGATTTTTACCAATAAACAATACAGTTAATAATACAATCAATAATACAATTATAAAAATCACTATTTTTTTCCAATACTTCTTCATATTAATCCTCCAAATTATAGTTATATAATAATTGATTTAATCAATTACTCAGTCATTTTTAGACACATATTATTGTCTTAAATTGTTACACAAATTATAACATAAAAAGACAAATTAAACAAATAATGTTTTTATCATAATCATTCATAAATCAACTCAATATTATCTGGTATATTATAATAATTGTACATATAGTTTTTAATATATAAATAAGTATCACTAATATAATATTGAGCATTAGTATAAGTATCATTATTTAATTTCTTTAACTTAATATAATTCTTATTTTTATTCTTAATTGATATAGTAGCCTTACTCATTATTTTATCATTATATTTATTAATTTTATCATTATCTAAATAACCTAAATAGATATTTAAATAATTAGTTATAAATAAACAACCTATTATAGCAACACAAATACCATTTATTTTTTTATTACTAACATTACTTAAAAAATATACTATTATTATTAAACTCATATAATAAAATGGCATAGTAGATCTAAAAGGAAAATAAGAACTAATAATCATAACACCTATAGAGCACAAAGAACTAATAAAAGTACATAAAAGTATATAATTTTTGGTTTTAATAAAATAAATTACATAATCATAAATTATTAATCCAAATTGAATAATAAATATACTATAAAGAATCATATCAAATATTCTATTATTGCTAATTAAACTAAAATATTTAAAATAACCATCATTAAAGTAAATACTTAAACTAAATATAATAGTATTAGATACTAAACTAACATAATTTAAATATCTATTACCCATATTTTTATTTATTAATAAATAACTTACATAAATACATATTCCAAAAAACAATAAAGAAAATATTTTAGTATCACCACTAAATAATGTAACTATTATATTAGGAAGTGTATACATAACTTTATTTATTATTCCAAATTCATTAAATTGTCCTACTCCGTTCATTCGTACATAATTTCCTGGAGCAAGCATTAAACAACCAAATCCAACAAGAGAACAAATGAGCATATAAAGATTATTACGATCAATTTTTCTTTTTTTAACAAAGCCAATTATTATATAAAATATTAAAAAACTAACTGCCATCATTCCTATTTGTTCTTGCGAAAAAGCACTAATAAATATCAAAAAACCACATAATATGTTATTACTTTTCTTAATACAATATAAATATATAAATAAAAGAAATGGCAATATCGGAAATAAATATAAAACAGATGCAGCCATCCAAAATACACCACTTCTAAATACCATTATCTCCATAGTTCCATACATCAAAAAACTAAATATTAAAGGCAAAATTTTATTTTTAGGATTAAAACTTACAACAATTTTATATATTAAATAAAAGATAAATGTAATAACTAAACTTTGTACAATTTTAAATAAAAATAACCCTCCAAGTTTAAAGATAATTAAAAGAACAAATAAATATAATACTCTTCCACCCCACACCATATAATATTGAAATAAGAAATTACACATTTGTTTAAACGTAAAATAATGACCGCTATTTCCTACATCTATTCCTGCATAAGATAAAGATAAATTGGCATAATCATCATGATACAATGTAAGTAAGTTATGCTGTAAAAAGACTAATAAAAATAAGATACTAAATACAATAAAAACTTTATATTTTTTAATAAACTTCACTATTTAAACCTCCAATATAACTATTCTTATATGCTCTTAATTATTTACAAAATCCTTAATATACTCTACTGTCAAATCCTGCTGTTTTATTTTTGAAATAGTTGCTTTTCCATCTCCTTTTTGATTACCATAATTAGCAAAATTAGCATGATTAGCACCTTTTATTATTTCTTCACGAGAAATACTAGAAAAGTTATTTTTAGATTTATTATAAGACTCCATTGATAACACTTGATCATTTGAACCATAAATTGATAATGATTTAGTACTATCTGGTAATTTTTTATTCGGATATGATGCTAAATATATAATAGTATCTATCTTATCTTGATTTTTTAAAAGATAAGAAGTAGCAGCTATTCCACCTAAAGAATGCCCTGATAAAATATATCTATCATATTTATAATCTTTTATTATTTTATCAGGTTTATTTATTCCAAAAAAAGCTAGATGAAATGGCATTTCTAATAAAAAACAATCAATTCCATTACTAGATAACTCATACATTATTCTTGAATATGATGATGCTTCAACTTTTGCTCCAGGATAAAATATTAATGCCTCATCTTCACCACTACCATCAAAAAAATAACCTTCTTTTATTTTTTTTACCTTTACCAAACTATCAGATTTCAAATAATGATTCATTTCAGTAGAAGCATGATAATAATCATTTACATATATTATAAATAATACTGACATACACAATAACAACGATAATATCAATATAATAATTATCTTCTTTTTACTATTTTTTTTAATCTTATTCACATAATCACCCCATTACATAATATTGTATTATTAAATAAATTTTTTGTAATCATTTTATATTATATAAATATATTATAGCATAAAAAAAAGCATTATTTTACTAATGTGTTTTACAAATAATGAATGGCTTTTCATCATTTAAACCATTTATATCCATAAACTTTTTTCTAAATTCTTCCGTATTATTTGCCAAGGAAGATATATCTTCTAAAAACTTTTTATAATCTAAATCATCAAAATACATCTTTTCAGTAGCATAACCCTTATTACAAAACTTATCTATTATATGTTGTCTAGACTCTTCTATTATTTCATCTAATGAATCATCAGGATTATGAAGAACTCTATATGCATATGTTCTTTTTAATGGATCTTCAATTAATGTATTTCTATCAGCTGAAGAAACAATTTTTCCATAAATACTTCTAGGCTCACCAACCATACTTGCTCTATGATCAAAAACAGCTTCTGACATTATTTTAATTTCTTCTTCTGTAAAAAAAAATCTTAAATTATCATCTAACAATAACATTTCAGCAGATACTTTTTCATGATTTTTTGCATCTATAAAATGACCTATATCATGATAAGCTCCTATAGTATACACCATATCAAAATTTATATTATCAACTTCTAAAGCAAACATTAAGCTTCTTTCAATTACATACTTTATATGATCTAAATTATGTCCTATATCATTTTTTTGATAACTAGGAAATACATTACTAGTTATATAATCTTGTAATTTTTCATTTATTTTCATAACTATTCTCCTACTATAAATACTATTTATTAACATCCTTATATTTTTTTTGAACTTTACCAAACACAATGATATTGCTATTTTTTTCTAAAAGCACTATTCTTTCTTTTTTACTTAAAAAAGTAGGAAATGCATTAACTAATCTTTTATACAACAAATTTCTTTTTAATAACACTTCTTTTACTTTTTTTGTTATTTCTTCTGTTCCATCTTTTTCAAAAGTCTTTAATGTATCTTTAAATCCAAATATAATTGATATAGATATAAAATTATCTATGACATATAATCCAAAAATTATAAAAGCAACTATATTAATTAAATTAGCTGGAATTTCTAATATAATCTTACTAAATGCTGGATTAACTACATAAATTACCAAACATCCCAATAAACCAAATGGCACCATAGTTTCAGCACATATTCTACCATTTAAATTAAATCTTTTTCTAGTATAATCCCACCATCTTACATGAAATATTTTTTCCATAAAATAACTAGTAAAATATTCTAATACTGAACAAATTAAAATTGCCATAAAAAATAATAATAGTGGACAGTTTTTATATTTTGTAAGTAAAAGTATCATAGCTATACATCCAAAGCCATAAATTGAACATACTGGGCCAATTAAAAAGCCCCTATTAATAAATCTACGTTTTTCTATTAATTTACCAACTACTTCAATAACCCATCCAACAAAGGAATATATGGTAAATAATAAAAAATAAAAACAAATCTTATTTAGCATTATATACACTCCAATAAACTATAATAAATAATTATTCTTTTTCATTTATTATATTATTCTTCTACTAAGCTAAAAAGAATTACTATTTATTTTTTTTCAAATGGAAGTATTGAACCAATCACTGAAAATATAGTACCAAATAAAATCATAGCAAATCTACCAATACCATCAATAGATATTATAATGCCTTCTACAAATACACCTATTCCTAATATCATCATAATTATTTTAATTACATTTTTTTTCATAATTTTCACCCCAAAATAATATTTATAATAAATATTAATATATATTGCTGAGTAAGAAATATAAAATAAATTTTACTTACTACAATATTTTTCTATATTATCTTCATCATATTCTTTATTTTTTAAAACCTTATAATATTCATTTTTAGAATCTCTATTACATCTTACTACATCATAAAATAACGTATCATAATAAATTGTTTTATCTGCAGTTATTGTATATTTAGAAAATCTAGGTGCTTGATGTATATTAATAACACTAACATAATCTAATATAAATAATATACTAATAAACAATATAAAATATCCAAAGTTAAATAACAACCTTTTAACATATTTTAATCGCCTAGTTAATTTTGAAATACCTATTAAAGATACTATTGCTCCTAAAACAGAATAAACACTACCCCAACTACTTTCACTTGGAAAAATAGTCATTGCTGTTACAGCTAATATTACTCCAAAAATAATTAACAATATTCCAATATAATTACTATTTTTTACTATTTTTTTATTTGTATAATCTATTGTATTAATTATATTTTCTTCAAATTTTTCTTGATAATTTTCTTTTGTGACTATCTCTCCACTTATTAAATCATTTATAGATATTTCAAATATATCACACAAAGATTTAAATAAAGATAAATCTGGCATGTTTCTTCCATTTTCCCAATTGCTAACAGACTTATCAGTTACTCCTAATTTTTCAGCCAACTCAGACTGCGTAAATTTTTTTCTTTTTCTACATTCTAATATAAACTTACCTATTTTTTCTTGATTCATAATAATCTCTCCTTTTCACGATATCATTATGACATCTTTAACAAAAAAACAACAGGAAATATCACTAGAGTCCATAACTCTAGTGATACTGTACAGCATTCATTATTTATTTGAATTTTTTTAATAATTTTATCACTTCACTATTTTCTCTATCAAAATAAGCTTTTCTTGGATTTACTATAACTTGATTAGATAAACTAAAAAAATCATCAATTTTTACTAATTCCAAACTAAAATTACCATTTTTTTCACTTTCAGTTCTTTCAGTACTCAATAAATTTATCCCTTTATAATTACCAATATAATACTTAGTTTCTTGAAGTCTATTTACTATTTTATTATCTCTTGTAGGATAATTTTTCTGATAATATTTTAAAAGAACAAATTCAGCTAATTCAGTAATATCATATTGAATACCTAGCTCTTCATGAAGTTCTCTTAAAATAGCTTGGTCTGCTGTTTCTCCTTCATCTATAGAACCACCTGGAAATAATACTACATTACAATATTTAGCAATCAAAACCTTATCATCTTTCAAAAGCAATGCCCTTACTTTTTTACCAAATTTATCAATATCTTTATTTTCTAAATTACAATCATTAATAATTATAGTTTCCATATTATCATACCTTTCAAAAATAAATTAAATAATATTATTAAAAGCATTTATTAAATCATTTATGAATATTTCTCTTGTTTCTTTATCTAAATTTAAAATTGATAAATAAGGATTTAAATCTTCTAACTCTACCAATAATAATTTTCCATCTTGTGTTCTACATGCATCTACTCTTTGAATTCCATTTTTAATTCCATTCCATTTAATAAACTTTTGAGCAAATTCCATATCTTCATCATTATATATATACTTTTCTAGTTTCCATCTTTGATCTTTATTTGGAGCATATAAAGCATATTCTAATTTATCATTTATAAAGTAAAAAGACACTTCATATTTAAAGTCTATCGCTGGTTGAATTAAAGTATTACCATCAATTAGATTTCTTTCTATCAATTCACTTTTACTTAAAAATTCAAGTCCTATTGAATCAGAACCATCTTTAGGTTTTATAACATATTTTTCTGTATCAGGTAATAATTTTATATTATTTATTGTATCTATTGTAGGAATTACAGGATATTTTTCTAATGTTAAATCTAATAAATACTGCTTACCACACATATCTGCTTTACCATTAAACTCATTAAATGTTTTTAAATTATTTTTCTTAACTCTTTTTACAAATGAATCATAAATATCTTTAAATACTTTTACACCACCGGTATTTCTAAATACAATTAAATCAACATTATTTTCAAAACTTTCCGAATTTTTAGGATTACATAACACAACATCAAAATAATCTTTTAATCTTCCTGTTATATAAATATCTTCTTCACTATAATTTCTACCATTTGCATCATAATATAAGTCCGTTAAATATAATATTTTTTTCATATATTTCACCTCTATATTTAGAAATAATTATTCTAATAAAAAATATACAAAACACTATTTTGATTTACTATTTTCATTACTAAAATAATTTTTTAAATAATTAAAGCCAGAATTTATCTTAGTATTAATATCATCATCAGTCGAATAAATTCCCCTCAATTTATCCATAACAAGTACATCACCATCATAAAAATCATAAAAGCTATCATAACCTTTTTCATCAAAAATAAACATTTCTTTAAATGGTTTATTATTTAATATTGGGTCTGTAACCATTTCAGAATATTTCCATTCTAAGTATGGAGTATCATAATGTCTCCTAGGTGTTTCTGGATGAATATTTTTCCATTTTTCAAACCATATAAAATGAAGTGTCTCATGTGCTACTATTTCAACTAATTTATCATCATCAATACCTGTTGATACAGAAAAAGTTAAAGTATCCAAGTATCTTGGAAAAACGGGAATTAATCCAACAGATGCCTCTATTTCATTAATATCACTAGGAAAAGTACAATCAAAAAAATCAAATAAAGTTTCAAAATATTTATCGTTAAAAGATTCCCATAATTTATTATATCTTTCAACTTCAGATTCAATTCTTTTTTCATATTGATAATAATCATTAGCAACGACTTCAGCTATTCTTATATTAATTTCATCCGTTGATAAATTTGTATCTATATCTTTTAATTCGGGAAAATATTGAATAGTAAAATTATGAACGTCCAAATCTTCACCATCTTCAAAAAAAGCCCATTTAATTGTTTCTATATTTTCATCCAAAGACATCTTTTTAAAATTAACTTTAGGTATATTCATAAAAAGCACCACTTTCAAAAAATTTTTATAAATAAAAATATAATATTAATATAACATAAAAAAAGCATATTTTAAACTAATATGCTTTTCATTAAATAAAAGTAATACTCTAATTTTTATTTTCAATTTCATCTAATGTAGTTTTAATTATACTATTATCTACATTCTTAACATTATAGTATCCATAAGATACCATCATATTATATGTATCTTCTTGACTTTTTAAAATATCCACCAAACTATTTTGTAATAACTCTTTTATATCTTTATTTGAACTTTCTAGCGTACCATGAACATAAACTTCAACTGTACTTTTTAAAATAAGCAAATACTCATCTAATACAATTTGATTATTCATTCAATTTTCCTCTCAATTTAGAAACTAAATTTTCTCTAATTGTACTATGCTTACTTTGTTCATTATTTAAAAAAGTTATTACATTTTGATCGTCTATTTTTTCTATCATATCAGATATTATTTTAACAATATTATCTTCATGACCAATAGCATCTTCCATATATGATAATTCTTTTTGTGTCATAAATTCCTCCTCACCATTAGTATGGATAAAATTAAAAATTTAATTCACAATAAAGGAAAAATAAAATCGAGTATATGGATTGATATCTAATATGCTTATATTTTTAGTCCCCGCAGTTTAAAAGAAACAATGTCTTTTTAAAATATAACTATTTTAATTTTTTCTATTAATAATTTTAATTTTACTGGTTTTATTACCAATTGTTTTATTAACAAGTTTTACAGTTCTATTTTGTTGCCAATTACTAGTAATAGATGCATAACCATCTTTTTTATATCTTCCGTAATTAGCAAAACCAGAATGATTTCCTCCCTTTATTATAAATTCCTTAAAATTATCATTATAATTATTCTTTAATTCATTATATTTTTCTATATCTAGTACTCTATCATTTTCACCATATATTGATATTATTTTTATATCATTTTTTATCTTATAATTAGAATAGGAAGCTAAAAATATTATTCCATTAATATTTTTATTTGTTTTAAATAAATAATTAGCTGCAACTACTCCACCATTTGAATGTCCACCTAAATATACTTCATCATAATTATATTTGCTAATTATTTTATTAGGATAATTAGTTCCTAATGATGGCATTCTACATGGAAACTTTAATAAGAAAACATCAAATCCTTTTTGAGCAAATTTATGCATTAATTTAGCATAGCTCTTAGCTTCAACTCGTGAATCAGGATAAAAAATCAATGCTCTATTTGCCTCTTCACTATCGAAAAATATATATTTTTTTTCCTCTATAACATTAATCTTATCAGTAGATTGTAAATATTTATCACAAATAGGTTTTGCTTCATAAAAATTTCTTCCATACAAATACGATAACGTAATTACCACTACTAAAAATATTATTATAATCCATTTTAATTTTTTCATAATATCACCAACTTTATATAACTATTATAATAAATGCTCATTAATTTGTCAGTAAAAAAAATTTCTATAATTAACATATTATAAGTAAATGAATTGTAAAAAAATTAAATCATTAAAATAATAATTTTATTTTTATATATTTTATATTATAATCAACATAGTAGGTGATTATATATGAATGAGTTTAAAAAGAAAATGAATGAAAAGATAAAACAATATTCTAAAAGAGAATATCTAGATAACTACATAAAAAAAGAATTTTTATCAACTTCTAATATTGCTGATATATACTTAACAGTAGACAATATAAATGAATTAATTGACCCAAAAACTTCAAATAAACAAACTGATTTAAATCCAGAAATATATGATTATATAGAAAGAAAAACATCAATGCTAGAAAATGATATTCAAATAAAATTACATATAAAAGGAATTTCAATAAATATAGATAAACAAAATTTGATAAGGCAAATAGTAAAACAACACTATGCTATTGAATTATATAAAATTGAAAAAGCTTATATTAAATGCCGAAATAAAATAATAACACTTCTATGCTTAGGATTATTTCTAGTAATTTGTTACATTCAAATATATGGAATTCAAGAGGCAGCATTTATTCGTGAAGTATTTAGTTTTATATTTTCTTTCTCTATTTGGGAAGCTTGTGACTTATTTATTTATAATTTTAGTGAAATAAAAAATGAAAGAGAAGCAGTAACCCAAAACCTATTAATTAATATCGACTTTGATAATCAAAAATAAAAATATCGCTATTTAAACGATATTTTTTTTAATGTTTCATCTAAATCCGTAAATATCAAAACATCTGCTCTTACATTTCCAACTCTATTAATAGAAAAATCAATAGTTTCAACTACTTTACCTAAATATTTTTTATAAAAGTTAATTGTCTCATTACCACACATACACTCCAACATTATTTTAGTATAACCCAATTCTTTAAGTCCTAAAATTGCCATTTTAAATAATTCTTTACCAATACCATATCCTTGATATTCTTTTAAAACGTACAAAGCTTGAATATAACCATAATCATTATATTTACTATTATCTGAAATACCATATTTTAAAATACCAACAATTTTTTCTTTATCTCTTGCTACAAAAGATTTTATTCTAGTATCAAAAAAATTTTTTTCATACTTAGGAACTCTTAAAGCTACATTATTAACCCTTTCTTCTAAATATTCATCAGGTAATAATGAAGCATAAGTTTCTTTCCATGAATTAGCAACAACCTCTTCAAAATCATAAGCATCTTCTATTTTCGCTTTTTCATAAATAATTTTCATATTTTTATCTCCCTAACTAAATTATAACATAAAAGAACATTAATATTTAATGTCCTTTTTTGTAATTGTTTTAAGAATTTTTTTACTCTTATTATTTTTGGTATTTGAAGCATGATTAATAATTGACTTTTCATATACATTTCTAATAAATCTTGCATTACCAAAATTCTTATCAATCCTATGTTCATCTATTAATTTATTAACTTCATCTAAAGCACCATCTTCTAATATAAATCCAGCTTTTGTAACCATACCTTTAAATATATCAATTAATTCCTGATTAGTATAATCATCAAATTCTAAGGTATAACCTATTCTAGAAACAATTCCCGAATTTGAATCTAAAAAATCTTGCATTTCTTTAGTATAACCGGCAAAAATAACAACTAAATTATCGCGATAATCTTCCATAGCTTTTATAAGAGTTGCTATTGCCTCACCATTATAAGTATTTTCACCATTCTTATCAGCTAATGCATATGCTTCATCTACAAATAAAATACCTCCAAGTGCTTTTTCTACTACATTCATTGTTTTAACTGCTGTTTGGCCTACATACTCAGCAACTAAATCTTTAGAACTAACTTCTATCAATTTATTTTGCTTAATATATTTCAAATCATAAAGTATTTCTGAAATCATTCTAGCAACAGTAGTCTTACCAGTACCTGGATTACCTAAAAACACCATATGTAAATTAACATTATTAATTTTCAAATCATCATGCGTTTTATTTTTTAAAGTAATTAAATCTACTAAATCATATAAAGTCTTTTTAACTTTTTCAAGACCAACTAATTCATTAAGATCTTTAAATACTTCATCAACTGACTTAACCTCTTCTACTTTAGGAAGATCTTTATTAAATGAAATATATTTATATAAATCATTAACATAACTACTATAATCCAAATTACTTTTAGAATAAGTATTAGTAATATAATCTAATAGTTTTATATTAAATTCTTTATCAAAGTTCATGTTATCAATCTTATCTAAAATATCATTATAAACATCATTATTAGTTGGAATACTACCAAATAAATTAAAGCAAAAACTATCAGACAATCTATCATCGTTTTGTAAAAAAGATTTTAATATTTCTTTTTTGCCTGTAACAATAGTAATCTTTTTCAAACCTATAGATTCTTTTAAAATATAGAAAAACTTCTTTTTAAAATTAACATCATTCATTTCAAGAGCATCTAAATCCGTTATATTAATTAAAGAGTTTTTATTATAAAATTCAGTTAAAGCATCAGGCTTTTCTAATTTATATAAAGTAACATTAGTGATACTATTTCCATCAACATAATTATACTTTTTAGCATAATAATTTAATATATCAGAAATTTCTTTATTCAAATTATTATCATCTGTTTCTAAAGAAATATTAAAACTAATATAATTAGTTTCTTCCTTTTTATCATACTTTTCCATATAACTAATAATTTTCTTTAATAATATTTTAGACTCATCACTGATAAATAATTCATCTATTTTATCTATATAATTAATTTCATCATTTTCTACTATCTCTTCATCTACTTTAAAATCACTATCTGAATTAGTAGAAAAATCACTTAAACTACCACCAAAGAAATCTTTATATATATCTTTCAAAGTTTGATTATTGTCCATAAAACCTCCTAAAAAAAGCATTAAAATAATGCTTTATTTTTATTTTTCTACATTTATCTCTAATATTTTATCTTTTAATTCTTTTTCAATACTCTTTAGTTCTTCTTCAGCAGCAGCTCTCTTAGCACGACCTTCTTCATGTATTTTAATAACACCATCTAAAGTATCGATTAAATCTTTATTAGTTTTTCTAAGTGTTTCTACATCAACTATAGCTCTCTCACTTTCCTTAGCAACTTCTAAAGCACCTTGTTTTAATGTTTCACTATTCTTTTGTAACATCTCATTAGTTAAATTTGAAACAGCTTGTTGTTGTTTTAAAGCACGTTTAGAATCACTTATACCTAAAGCTAAAACCATTTGATTTTTCCATAATGGAATAGTATTAGTAATAGAACTTTGGATTTTTTCAACAAGTTCAGCATCATTATTTTGTAATAATCTTATTTGTGGAGCCATTTGAATAGAAATAATTCGTGTAGTCTTTAAATCATAAATCTTCTTTTCAAATCTATTAATTTGAGCTTCCATATCTTGAACTTTTTGAATATCTAATTGTTCATTAGTTTCTTCTGCTTTTTTCTTCAACTCTGGTAATGTTTTATTTTTTAATTCATCTAATTTTCTTTCACCAGCAATAATATATAAAGATATTTCCTTAAAGAAATCTAAATTTTTTTGATACATTTCATCAAAAATACTAATATCTTTCAATAATTGAATTTTATTATTATCAAGTCCTTTTTCAATTGTATCAATATTATTTTCTATTTTATTATACTTAGCAAGTATAGTATCGAATTCTCTTTTAACACTATGGAATAATTTGGATAAACCTTTTGGTTCACTTCCAACTGATGTATCAAAACTTTTAATTTGTGCAACCAAATTAGCTAACAATTCACCTGTATCACCAGTATTTTTTGTTTTTACATCTTTCAAAATAGAATCAGAAAATTCTGAAATTTTATTTTGAGCAGCAGAACCATATTGTAATATTTGAGTTGAATCGAAAACATCTATTTTTTCATTAAACTCATCTACTGCTTTCTTTTCAGTGGCACTTAATTCATCATAATTAAGCGACTTTTCTATTTTTTCCTCTGTTAATTTTTCTTCACCCTCTACTAATTTTGTTACCTTTTCATCTTTTTCTTCTACTTTTAATTCTAATGCAGCCATTTAATACCTCCTATTCACTTAAATAACCTATCAATTTATTGTAATAGTCCATTTTAAGACTACTAACAGTACTATTTATTGTTTTTGGTATAGCAATACCTATTGATGAAACATCATAGTTTCCACCAGTTATACCAGTTCTAAATCCATATTTTTCCCAAGCAATTTGTTGAATTTCTGGATCTTGTAATGCTTTATACAATTCCTTACCATTATCACTAAATGCAGCAAAGCAATGTGAATTCCAAATAGTTGGTTTTGGATATAAAACAACAATATCATCTTTTACTTGCTTAAATCCATTAGGATTAGAATTAATAAAATCAATCAAACTTTTTTCATAATCTACAATCATAGGTTCTCCACCCATTCCTGTTTTTAAATATCTTTCAAATAAATCAGCAGGTGTATTATTCATATACCCAGATTTTTGATAAAATTGTTTTAATTTTGAAAGATCAGAATCTAAATTTTCATCTGATATTTGACCCTTACCTAAAATAGATAATAATAATCCATAATAAGTTGCTCCTGGTGAAGATGTAACTGGATCAGTTGATGCTATATTAACATTACCATATAAATCAGTAAGTCCAATATCGTTCCATGTTTTACCATTTAAGATATAATCAATAAGTTTATCCATATTAGTAATATAATAAACACCATCAGTTTGAGTAACTATCTCTTCACTAATTAATTTTTCAGCAACACCTTTCCATGAATAAATAACTATAGGTGTATTTAGTGTAAGTCCACCCTCTAAAACAGTATAACGTTCAGCCTCACCCAAAGATCTATTTGGAGCTAATTTATAATAATCATAAAAACGTTGATCTGAGGTAAACAAAGCATCATACTTAGAAACGCCATCAGAATTTATACCAATACTGCTATCACCATTATTAAGTTGTTCTGCAATATATGAATCACCTTGCCCTATCGATTCACGAATTAATGGTTTAACAACTGTTTTACCATTACTCCAAGAATCAAATACAGCATTAATTCCATATTTATCATTTAAAATCTCATTTACTCTTTCATCAGCTAAGAAATTTTCTTTTCCACCACCTGTTGCTACATATACATCTTTTAAATTTTTATGTGAAATTTTACCATTAGTATTACCATTACCAAATACTTTAATTAAAATAATTATTAAAACTAAAGCAACAAATATTGAAATACCAACTATCTTTTTCTTATTCATGATTATCCTCCTCTACTTTTAAATTATTTTTATCTAAACCATCAGATTTTAGCATTGAATTAAGAACTTTTATTTCTACATTAGTATCAATCATATCTGATTCATATAAATTATTTAAAAATTGTTTAAAAACATCATTTATTTCCTTTATAGTTTTACTTGTTGACTCATAAAATTTTTTACTTTCTTTAGAACTTATTTTTTGATTTTCTATTTCATCAAACCTATCAACTAATTTTACTGTTACTGGTAAATAATAATCAAAAAAGTTCTTTATCTTTTTCTCTCTATCAGGATTTTTTTCAATAGTCTTAACTATTTTAGTAACTGTATCATTTATTTCATTAAGATCTTTTCTTATATTTTCATCTTCAATCATTGGAATCATATCAAGAATATGATTATTTTGTTTTTTTGCATTTTCTAACGTCTGATACAAATTAAAATTACTTTCTTTTAATTCCGGAATAACATTTTTTTTAAATACTAATTCTCCTGCTGCAAAAGCTGCTGCACCCATAGCTAATGATGGCACGATAGGAACAGCTAATGCCAAATATGGTACCGCAAAAAATGTTCCACCAATTACTGCTGATACTACTTCACTATTTTTCATAACATCACCTTAATTATATCCTCTTACTTCTTTAAAAGCTTCTAACAATCCTGACTTACCATTAAATACTTTTGCATTAGAAAGTGCAGCAATATTTTCAAGTTGTGATTCATTAGCTTGACCAAACATAATACTATAAATTGGTATTGGATTTTTTAATTTTCTATAAGTAGATTTTAAATCATCAAACGATCCCATATTAATTTCACCATCTGTCATAGCAATAACAGTTTTAGTATATGTATCATCATCTTTACTCAAAATATTAAGCCCTTTAATTGTAGCATCATATAAATTTGTAGCGCCATTTGGAGATTCGTTCTCAATATTATTTATTAACTGTTCAGTATCATGTCCATTATCAGTTGACCACACATTGTTAACCTTGCTACTAAATGTAATAACAGTTATTTTATCCTTTTCAGAAAATTGCAAATTATCAATAGATGCTTCATTATAATTTAAAATATAATTCATAGCATCTTTCAAATCTGATACTCCACTGCCTTCCATAGAACCAGAATAATCTAAACAAAAGACTACATGAGTTGGTTTTCTTAATTTATCAATATATAAATTCAAAGCATAAGTAATAACATCTTTTGAAGGGAATTTAGTTACATTTAAATACTTAGTAGTATCAATACCTAAATTTTTATCAAATACTTTAGAATTGCTTTTATCACTTATACCACCATACCAAGTACGCTGACCACTATTTTCAAGAATTTTTTGCCCTTTATCACTTAATAAATATTCTTGAATATCTAAAAATGTCTCTTTCATACCTTCTCTGTCATTATTAATAAAAGCAAATGTTGAATCATTTATCGCTACACCATCAGTAGGATAAATTAAATATAGTTGTTCTTCACCTTTATTTTTTAATGCTTTATTAATATCAATTAATGTCACTTCAGATGCAATAACAGCTTCATAACTACTATCATTTAAAAACATCTCTTGAAGATACCCTTCATCACCACTAACTCTTTCAACTCCAGAGAAAACATCAATCATATTAGAAATCAAATTATCGTCATCTAACATCTCTTTAGTTAAAACCTCTGGATTACCAGCTAGGGATGATAAAAATCCTAAATACGCCGTAGCACCAGAATTAGTTTGTGTAACAGAATTCATTACATATTTTATTTTCTTTTCACGTATCAAATTAAGAATTGTAGTATTTGTTATATTATCATTATTCACTAATCCCAATTCTTGGGCTTTACTTTTTTTAATACCAAATACAATAGGACTAATACTTATAGATTTTGAATCACTAGTTAAATAAGAATTATCAAGCATATATAACCACATAGAATTAGATATCCACACAGCATCATAATAATGACTATGACTATTCAACTCATCAACTATATCTAAATCACTCATATATTCAAATTCTACTTTTTTATCAATGCTTTTTGCATAAGCTTTAACTTCATCTTCAACAACTTTATTTTCATATGAAGATAAAATCGTAAGCACTTGACTATCAGTATATTCATTAACTAGTCTGAAAATAATGTCAAAGACAAAAAATATAAAAATACTAAGTATAATAGCACTAAAAACAATAGGAATTTTTATATAACTTTTAATATTACCCACATAATCACCTCTACTATTAAAATTATAACATTAAATATCAATGTTTCATATAAATTTTAATATATTTTATAATTAAATAGAAAAAAAAAGACACTATAATGTGTCTAATTTTTATTACCAAACCTTTTAAATGGAAAAATTGTATATTTTGTAGTACCTTTAATATCTTTTAACTTAATTGTACCTATAATTCTACTATCAGTTGAATTAACTCTGTTATCTCCCATAACATAATATTCACCTTCTGGAATTTTAATCTCTTCTACATCAGCAGTTTCAGCATGATCAAAATTTTCTTTAACTTTTTTTCCATTTACATATAAAACATCATTTTCATATTTTATTGTATCACCAGGCAAACCAATAACTCTTTTAATTAAATGTTCATCATTATATCGTACTACTACTATATCAAATCTATTTAATCCATTAAACTTGTAACTAATCTCATTCAAAATCATAATATCATTATTTTTTAAAGTATTATTCATCGAAGGACCATTAACTCTAATTGGAGTAACAATAAATATTTTTATTAAAATAACTACAATTATAACTATAAAATATGATAAATATTCTTTTATATAACCTTTTTTATTCTCATCCATAAATATCACCTAAACAAAAAATAAGGCATTGGCCTTATTTTATTATTGTTGTCCTCTTTCTTTAATACGATATCCGCCAACTCTGTCTTTAAGGAAGTTAAGTTTAGCACGTCTAACTTTACCAGTACGTACAACTGTGATTCCAGCTAATTTTGGTGAATGAATTGGAAAAGTTCTTTCTACTCCAACACCACTTGATACTTTACGTACTGTAAATGTTTCTGAAACACTTCCACCTTTACGAGCAACTACAACACCTTCGAAAGCTTGGATTCTTTCTCTTTTACCTTCGATGATCTTAACATCAACTCTAACAGTATCACCAACACGGAATTCAGGAACATTAGGATTAATTTGTTTAGCATTAATCTTGTCAATAATATTACTCATATTAAGTTCTCCTCTCAAAATATATTTACCAATGATCATAATCATAAGAAAAGCGGATCATCTCAACTGACAACCAAGATTATATCACAAGAAGTATTAAAAATCAACACTTTAACTATATAATTTCAAGTTCTTCTTCTGTATCAATAGTTTTTTCATTCAAATCTCCAAACACATCCATAAATGACAACTGAACTGGTGAAAAAACATCTAATATTTCTATATCTTCTTCCTTTGGATTTAAATTAATTAATATACATACAATTCCTACTATTAAAAATGCAAAATAGAAATAATTAAAATTACCAGCTCTATTATTTATGAAATTTCCCATAGCATTGTAATTAATAACTATTAAATTATCAGTAAGGGGAATAGTAACAGCCGAAACATCTTTTGTAACCCCATTAGTATCAATACACATTACAATATCAACTAAAGCTATACCGTTATATTTTTCCATTTTTTTCTTATAATTACTTAAATATTCTTTATAATTAATACTAGTACTTATAATTTCATCAACATTATCAATAGACTTTTTTTCTGTTAAATTTTCTTCTTTGGTATATAATACTTTATCTTCATCATTTAATATTTTAAATCTTGATTTTAAATAATAATTACCATTATAGCTAGCTCTTTCTTTATATGTAGTAATATAATTAAAATCTATTTTTATCCTATCTATCGATTTTCCATTAAAAGCACCATTTTTATTATTAGAACTATATATATCACCATTATTTAAATAAACTTTATAATTAGCATTATTATTATCAATATATAAAATAGCATCATCACTACTAAAATTAATTATAAAAATAAATTCTATAACCATAAAAAATAAAATAATCATTAATATTATAAACTTCTTCTTTTTCATAATAATGCCTCTTCTTAGTAAGATAGAATAACGCAAAAACAAAAAATTAACAAGTAAAAAAGGAATTAATTTAATAATTCCTACCTACTCCTATAATTTTCATTATACATAATCATACTATTTTGTATTTCTGCAAACTGTAATTTAGCTTCTTTTTGTAATAATTTTAACTGCTTAGCCATAATTTTTAACTCTTCGTCTAATAAAAAATCTCTGTATTTATTTTTTACTATCATTCTAAATCTTTCAATTTGATTAAGAGCTTCTCTATAGCAGTCACCATCATCTGTATCATCTGTTAATAATAAATCTGTTAATTCATTAATAAGTTTTTTATATTTTTTAGAAACAACTGTCGAAACAATAGGCTGAGCCAATTTTTTTGACACAACAACTACATTACTAATTTTATCATCACCAATTATAAAAGCTTTTCTACTTGGCATCAAAAAACCTGAAATATTTTCTATATCTGAAAAATCTTTAAATTTCCATTTTTTCTTAACTACTTTTTTCTTATTAACAGAATACATATACTTCACCTACTAATCTAATAAATCTGGTCTACGTAATTTTGTTTTATTTAAACTTTCTTGATAACGGTATTCTTCTATTTTTTTATGATCACCAGAAACCAAAACTTCAGGGACTTCCATTCCTTCATATACACGTGGTTTTGTATAAGTTGGATAATCTAATAAATTATTATTAAATGAATCATTCAAATGTGATTGATCTGAAATAACTCCGGGTAATAATCTAACAATAGAATCAACTATTACCATACTAGCAATTTCACCACCAGTTAAAACATAATCACCTATACTAATTTCTAAATCACATATACTTCTAATTCTATCATCAAAGCCTTCATAATGACCACATATTAATATTATATGTTGCTCCTTAGATAAATCATAAGCATATTTTTGTTTATAAACTTCACCATCAGGAGTTAATAATATAACTTTAGTATTAGCTGTTTTTAATGATCTTACACAATCAAAAATTGGCTGACAAGTAAGAACCATTCCTGCACCACCACCATATGGTGTATCATCAACTTTATGATGCAAATCTTTAGAATAATCGCGAAAGTTGTGAAGATTTATTTCAACTTTAGAACTATCTATTGCTCTTTTTATTATTGATTCATCAAATATTCCCTTATACATATCTGGAAACAATGTTAAAATATCAATTTTCATATTTATCCCCTACATTCCTTCTATAATATCTACTACTATCTTCTTATCTTTTTTTGATATCTCCTTAACCATTGGTGAATCGATTGGAATCAAAATTTCTCTATCAAACATAACTCTAATTATTTTATTTCCTGGTCCACCAAAAAATATTTCCTTTATAATGCCACATTTACCCGAAACAGTCAACACATTATAATTTATAAGTTCTTCATCTAATATTTCATTATCATCTAAATCTAATTCTTCTTCATTAATATAAACTTTCTTTTTCATTAAAAACATAACATCATTTATATCATGATAATCATCAAGTGTAACCATTTCAAAATTTTTATGATGACGATAGCTTTTTATATTATATACTTTATCATCTACTATTATTTTTTTTCCTATTTTAAATACTTTGTCCTTATATTCAAAATCACTAAGTATTCTAATTTCACCTTTAATTCCATGCGTAGAAACAATTTTACCTACATATACCATTTTATCGCTCCAATTCATATAATATGATACTAGTTGCAACAGCAACATTTAAACTTTCAACATCTTCATTCATATTTATATATAAATATTTATCACACATATCAAGAACATTTTTTCTGACACCATTGCCTTCATTCCCCATAACTATAGCAATTTTCTTTTTTTCATCACTACTCAAATTTTTAACTTCAATACCACCATGAACATTAGTACCATAAATAGGAATATTCATATTCTTTAAGATAGGAATTATATCATTTGACATTCTATTAATAATATTTATATGAAATAACATTCCTTGTGTAGCTCTTAAAACTTTAGGATTATATAAATCTACTGTATTTTCAGATAAAACAATTGTATCAACGTTAAATGCTACTGCACTCCTAATAATAGTTCCTAAATTACCAGGATCCTGTATTTCATCTAATATTAATATTCTATCTCCTAAAAAATCATCATCATCCCTTTTTCTACACAATCCCATAATTGAGCTAGGAGTATCCATAGTTGATATTTTACTCATAACTTCCTTTGTATAATAAGTATATGGAACTGGAAGTGATAAGGAAACTCCTTCTTCTAAAATCAATTCTATAAGTAAACCTTTCTTAAAAGCTTCATAAATTAAGTGTTCACCCTCAATAATAAATTCTCCATACTGATCCCTATATTTTTTTTTCTGTAATTTTTTGAATTTTTTTACTTTTTCATTTTCTAAACTTGTAACAACCATTAAAAATCTTTCATCTCCTTCCTATATTTTTTATAATCAGGCATATTTTCTTCTACTAGTTCCCAAAAGTCAGGCGAATGATCAGCATGTATTAAATGTGAAAGCTCATGCACTATTACATAATCTAAATATTTAGTATCTCTTTTTATCAATTCTAAATTCAAAGTAACTATATAATAAACAAAATTACAAACTCCCCATCTACTGGTCATTTTTCGTATTTTTAAATCTGGATACGGTATCTTCTTTGTAAATTTATTATATTGAATATCTAGATGTTCCTTAAATATTTTTTTAGCTTGCTTTTTATACCATTTATCTATATCAAAATCCTTACTTATAAATACTTTATCATCACCAAAGAAAATATCATCATTCTCAACATAAACAATATCATATTTTTTACCTAAATAGAAAAATCCCGAATTATTTTCTTTTTTCTTTAGTTGCGTATCAATCATCTTAACTAAATTATCATAATTTTCTTTTATCAGATTTTTAATAAATCTATTACTTGTAAATGTATTAGTAGTAACATGTATTTTCAAATCTTTCTTTACTCTAATATAAGTATTTTTAGTACTAGGCTTTTTTTCTATAACAATATCATATGATTTTCCATCTACTTCTAATTGCATTATATCACCAAAAAATATTTTACACTAAAATAACCAAAAAGAAAAGTTTGGCGTATAAAATCATTTATTTTAACCCAATATATATATGAGGAGGAAAACTATGGAAATGAGTATTAGAGAACATATTATTAATAACTTCAAAGGTGATAATTATGAAACTTTAAAAAATGCTATTGATGAATCGGTAGAATCAAATGATGAAGTAACTTTACCTGGATTAGGAGTATTTTTTGAATTAGTTTGGGAAAATGCCGATCAAGAACTAAAAAATAAAATTATCGAAATAATTCAAAAAAGAGTTGAAAAAGGACTAGCTGAAAACAGCTAATCCTTTTATTTATCTCTTAATTTTGCTTTATGAACATTTTCTACTTGTTCAATAACTTTATTAAACACTTTCATAACTTCTTCATCGGTTAATGTTCTAGTAGGATCAGAAAAATGTAACTTAAAAGCTAAAGACTTTTCATTTTCGCCAACATTATCACCGGTATATACATCAAAAACAGATATATTATCAACAATTTTACCAGCAGTACGATGAATAGTAGAAATAATATTACCAGCTTCTACACTTTTATCAACAACAAAAGCCATATCTTTTTCCATTCCTGGGAATTTAGGTGCTTCTTTGTATTTTAATGTCCTTGTATTAATCATTAAACTATTAATATCTAGTTCAAATACATAAATATCATCTTTAGAAATATTAGGATGAACTTTTCCAATAATACCTACAACTTTTTTATCAATTAAAATATTAGCACTAATGCCTGGATGTAAATCAGCAATATTACCAACTTCAAAACTATATCTAGACTCAAATCCCATATAATTAAGTAAATTTTCAACAATTCCTTTAACTAAATAAAAATCTACTTTTACAGGCTTAGTCCAATCACTAGATAAATAATTACCAGAAAGTAAACCTGCTACTTTTGGATATTCATTATAATATTTATCATAAGTATTACTAACTTCATATAACAATACATCTTTTACTTTACGAGCTTTATTATATTCATAAACATTTAACAAAGATGGAATAATACTAGTTCTAACTACACTTTTATCAATGCTCATTGGATTAGGTAAAATTATTTTATCCTTTTGATCATAATCAAATGTTTGAGCCATAGCTGGTGATGTTAAAGTATATGTTTTTGACTCATTAAGGCCTAAACTTCTAAGTCTCCTAGAAATAAGTTTACGATATTTAACAGCTCCAACATATTGACCCCTTCTAATTGGAGTAACAGGAACTGTGGAAATTAAATTTTGATATCCATATAAACGCCCTATTTCTTCTGCTATATCATTAACATTAGGATCAATATCTAGTCTTCTTCTTGGAATTGTAACTTTAAATTTACCATCATTCAACTCATATGGAAAATCCAATCGACCTAATTCAACTTTCATATCTTCTTCACTAATTGTAATACCTAAAATTTTATCAACATCAGTTGGATAAAATTCAACTATTTTAGGTGATTTATCAATCTTATCATGGCAAACAGTTCCACTAAGTACTGTTGCTGAGGCGTACTTTTCTAATAAACTACAAGCCCTATCAATGGCTTTTTTTGTATATTCATAATTTAAACCCTTACCATATCTAATAGATGCTTCACTTCTTAAATCCAAATTACTTGCTGTATATCTAATACTTACAGAATCAAAAATAGCACTTTCAATTAAAATATTATGAGTTTCTTCAGTGACTTCTGTATTTTCTCCACCCATAACACCAGCAACACAAACAACTTCATCACCATTAGTAATAACAATATCACTGTGTTTTAAAGTCCTTTTTTTACCATCAAGTGTAACTATTTCTTCACCATCTTTAGCATCTCTAACTAAAACATAACTACCTAGCTTATCCTTATCAAAGAAATGAAGAGGTTGTCCATATTCAAGCATTACATAATTAGAAATATCTACAACATTATTTATTGGTCTCATTCCTGCTGCAATAAGACGTCTTTTAATAAATTCAGGTGATTCCCCTATTTTTACATTTTTAACCATTTTAGCTAAATAATAAGGACATTTTTCTGTTTCTACATCCAAGTCAAAATGATTATTTACATCATCTGAATCTTCTTTATATATAGCATCTGGTAAAGTTACTTTTCTATTTAATATAGCTGCAATTTCATAAGCAAATCCTATATGATAATAGCAGTCATTATTACGATGCTTATGTATATCTAATTCATATAATGTATCATCCATTTTTAAATAACTAAATGGATCATCACCTACTGGTGCATCATCATCAAGTTCACAAATTCCTTTAGCATAAGTATCATCATTTTTTTCTTCTAAACCTATTTCAAATAAAGCACAAATCATACCATTAGAGTCAACACCTCTAATTTTACTTTTCTTTATTTCGAAATTTCCTGGCAAAATAGCACCCGGTAATGCAACTATTACTTTTATTCCATTACGAACATTAGAAGCACCACAAACAATTTGTAGCGAATCTTCTTGTCCTATATCAACTTGACAAACATGTAAATGATCACTATCAGGATGATTACTGCATTCAACAACTTTTCCAATAACTAGATTATCAATATGATTAGAAATTACTTTTTCAACATTAATTCCTGCTTGTGTAATCTTAACAGCCAAATCTTTTAAATCTTGATCATCAATATCAATATAATCTTTAACCCATTCTAAACTAATCATAATTAATCATCCCTCCTATCAAATACTCTATTTTCTCTTAAATCTGTATTATAAAATACTCTAATATCATTAATATCATATTTCAACATTGCTACTCTTTCAGCACCAAATCCAAAAGCAAATCCACTCCAAATATTAGGATCATATCCACTCATTCTAAGAACATTAGGATGAACAATTCCAGCTCCAGCTATTGTAATCCATCCTGTATGCTTACATAATGAGCAACCATCTCCATGACAATTAAAACAGCTTATATCTATTTCAACAGAAGGCTCTGTAAACTGATAATAACTTGGTCTAAAACGAGTTTGAACTTTTTCACCAAATAATTTTTTAACTAATATATCAATTATTCCTTTTAAATCTGAAAGGCTAACCTCTTTATCAATAAGTAATCCTTCAATTTGCATAAACTGATGTGAATGAGTAGCATCATCATCATCACGACGATATGTCTTACCAGGGCAAATCATTCTAATAGGTGAAACGCCATTTCCATCTAACATTGTTCTAACTTGAACAGGAGAAGTTTGACTACGAAGCAAAGTTTCTTCACCTTCAATGTAAAAAGTATCTTGTGCATCTCTAGCTGGATGACCTTTAGGAATATTTAACATTTCAAAATTAAATTTATCTTCTTCTACTTCAGGCCCGTCTACAACATCAAAGCCCATAGACATAAAGATTTCTTCTACCTCTTCTATTACTTTTTCCAAAATATTAGGAGCACCATTATTAATTTTTATAGAAGGTAAACTAATATCAATAGCTTCTTTACTCAATTTTTCATTTAAAATATCAGCTTCCATTTTCTTTTTAGCAGAGTCATAAAAAAGATTAAAGTCATTTCTAAGTTCATTAACTTTTTGACCAAATTCTTTTTTTCTCTCATTTGGAATATTTTTTATTTCTTGATTTAATTCTGTAATCAATCCCTTTTTTCCTAAATATTTTACTTTTAAATCATTTAATTCATTAATTGTATAATTCTTTTTCAAATCATTTTCTAATAATTCTTTTACATCTTCTAACTTCACTTAAAACATCTCCTTTATTTTAATTAATTTATCTATCTTATTTTCAAACTCTATACCATCACCATTAGGACAAAAATATATTGCAGTTATTCCTAATTCACTAGGAGCCAAAACATCGTTTTTAAATGTATCACCTATGATTACACATCTATCATATGGCGTATTACCACAAGCTAATTTATAACTATCTAAATTTGGTTTTAAACAACTATCTCCACAATAAAATTCATCAAAATAATCATAAATACCAGCTCTTTTTAATCTAGATAATTGGCATTCACTAAACCAATTAGTTAATAATACTATTTTTTTATTTTTAGATTTTAAATATTTTAAAACCTCTTCTACACCATCAATAATAGTATCAGAACAATTAGCACCTCTTCTAATCCATTCCTTAATCATTAAAGGTGTAATATTAATTCCAGATTTTGAATAAAAAAATTCACTGAGTTCCATAATATCATATTTATAATGACTGTTCTCATATTCAGTTAATAATGGAAATCTAATTAAATCAAATTCTTTAGCAACACCTTTATCTAAAACAGAAGCAAAATAATCAATTTCAAATGAAAAATCCGCATTTAATAAAGTTCCATCTAAATCAAAAATAAATTTATCCATAGTCACCACCTTAAAAAAAAATAACTATAAATATAAGGACGAATATTCGCGGTACCACCTTATTTTATAGTTATTACTATACACTTAAAACTCTTAACGCGAGCTACGCTTACTATTAATAAGAACTCCTAAGGCGAATTCATAATTTATCTTCACTTGTTTGCACCAACCACAAGCTCTCTTTAGAAGCATCAATTACTACTACTCCTTAATCAACATCGATAACGGTATTATAACATAAAAATTAAAAATATTAAACTGTTTTTTTTACTAGATGATGCCTTTTTCCATTCCTAAGAAATGACTTATATTGTTTACTAGCACATTCAATTTGATTTCTGCAATAATTCATAGTCATAATATCAGGTATAAAGCTTTTTTCATCTAACCTTAACTTCAATAAAGCACAAAAATTTATAAAACAGCTAAAATATTTATCAGATTGACTAATTTGATCAACCAATATAGTAATATTATGATAAGTCATATTTTGTCTTGTTATATTTACCCCTTCACAAACCCTTTGATAATTATCAATAATTAAATTTGACATTTTTGAAACTTCTCTATTTTTAGATTTATTATTTAAATCAAAAGTTGAAAAGGTAGTCGCTTTTTTATTGGCATCTTCATATATATAATTTAATAATTCTTGATATTCCAAACTTGTAAGTACTTTTTCTTCTTTCCATTTTTTAATAATATCACTAGCTTTACTGTCATTACATAAAGCTCTAAGTTCACCAAAAACTCCTTTGTCAAAAGTATTCTTAACATTATTCATAATACTACCCCCTCAAAAAAGAAAAATGCTTACTATACAGTAAGCAATTCTTGTTCTTTTTCTTTTAATAAACCTTCTATTTTTTTGTTATATTCATTAATTTCATCTTGAATATCTTTTTCATAAGCTTTTTCTTCATCTTCAGAAAGTTCTAACTTCTTCAAATTTTCCAAAGTATCATGTCTAACATTTCTAACAGATACTTTAGCTTCTTCTGACAAAGCCTTAACTTGCTTTACAAGTTCCTTTCTTCTTTCTTCAGTAAGTTCTGGAATAACAATTCTAATAGTCTCTCCATCATTACCTGGATTATAACCTAAATTAGAGGTCAAAATTGCTTTTTCAATATCTTTTAAACAACTCTTATCAAAAGGCTTAATCAGTAATTGTCTAGCTTCAGGTACAGAAATAGTAGCAAGTTGTTTCAATGGTGTCATACTACCATAATATTCAACCATAATACCATCCAAACTAGAAGGATTTGCTCTCCCAGCTCTAACTGTAGTAAAACGCTTTTCTAAATTTTCTAAAGCCTTATCTAATTTTTCACTAAATTCTAACATAATCATTTCTATGTCCATTGTAATCAATCTCTCCTTAAAAATATTATATTATAAATATTACCTAAAATAAAGTATTATTTCTTATTAATTAAATGTCTAAAAAAGAAAAATAATGCTAATGGTAGACCACAAATTAATCCAAATAAAATAAAAACCACAAATAATAAATTAAGTATTTTAGGAATTGCAAATAAACTAAAAATTCCTACTAACATAACCCATATAAAACTTTTGAAAAATAATACAATAGCTAACACTAAAAAAAGTATTTTAAAATTTTTAAAATAATTAAATCAAATTTATCTTCATCAATATTATGTGTCTTATATTCTTTACTACTATCTTCACTAAAAACTCTCATTCCACAATATTCACAAAAAACCGCAGTATCATTAATTTTCTTTTTACAATTTTTACAAATCATATTTATTTCTCCTTAATTAATTATAATAATATTATCATAAAAAATTCTATTATTATATAAACAAAAGTAATCAAGAAAATAATTGAATAAAAGAATGTACTAAAAAATACATTCTTTCATATAAATATCTAATTAAAACTATGCATTATTAATTTGGCTCATTACTTCATCAGCAAAGTTTTCTTCTTTCTTTTCAATACCTTCACCAACAGCTATTCTAACCATAGAAATAATTTCTCCGCCATTATTCTTTACATAATCTTTTACAGTTAATTTATTTTCCTTAATAAAGTCTTGTTCTTCTAAACAAATTTCTTTATAAAATTTATTTAATCTACCAATAGACATTTTTTCAATGATTTCATCTGGCTTACCAGCATTCTTTTCATCATTTTTAATTTCTGCCTTAATAACTTCTTTTTCATGTTCAACCATATCAGCAGGAACACCATCTCTATTTAATGCAGTTGGATTCATTGCACAAGCTTGCATTGCAACATCTTTAGCAACTTCTTCATTTGATCCTTTTACTACTACAACAGTACCGATTTTTCCACCCATATGCTTGTATGTACCAAAAATTTCATCATCATTTTTAGTTATTTTTTCAAAACGTCTAAAACTAATTTTTTCACCTATTTTAGCTACTAATGCTACTAATTTATCTCCAATTGTTTCATTACCATCTTTTACAGCTAAAACATCATCAACTGTTTCTACTTCTTCATTTAATATTACTTCTGCTAAATAATCAACGAAATTTGTAAATTCTTCATTTTTAGCAACGAAATCAGTTTCTGAATTAACTTCAAGAATAACTGCTTTATTTTCTTTTACAACGATTTGGCATAATCCTTCAGCTGCTATTCTGCTTTCTTTCTTAGCTGCTTTTGCTATACCTTTTTCTCTTAGCCAATCTATAGCTTGTTCCATTTTTCCTTCTGTAGCTTCCAATGCTTTTTTGCAATCAAGCATACCAGCTCCAGTCTTTTCTCTTAATTCTTTTACATCTTTTGCACTAAACATTTAAAATCCTCCTCTTTAACTAACTTATTTAAAATAAAAAAGGGTGAATCCCATCCACCCTCCTAAAAAACATAATTATCAAATTATTTTGTTAAAGCTTCAATGATTTCAGCTTTTTTCATTGCAGAATAACCTTTAACTCCAGCTTCTTTAGCCATAGTCTTTAATTCAGTTAATGTTAAACTAGCTAAATCTTTTTCTTCTTTTTTTGACTCAACTTTTTCTTCTTTAACTTCAACTTCTTTTTTAGTTTCTACAACTTCTTCTTTTTTATTTTCTTCTTTTGCTTCTTTTTTTGCCATTTTCTTTTCAGCTTTTGCTTTATCATCTTCAGTAATAAAGTCTAACACTTCATTATTATTAACTTCAGCAATTGCATTTGTTAAAACTCCGATTAAAAGTTTAACTGAACGTACAGCATCATCGTTACCAGGAATTACATAATCAACAACATCTGGATCACAGTTAGTATCTACTATACCAAATACTGGAATTCCTAATATATGAGCTTCTTTTATAGCTATTTCTTCTTTGCGAGGATCAACGATTACTAATGCTTGAGGCATTTTCTTCATATCTCTAATTCCTCTTAAGTTTTTGTTTAATTTTTCATATTCTTTTCTAATTTGAATAACTTCTTTTTTTGGAAGCATTTCAAAAACACCGTCTTTTTCCATGTTTTCAATTTCTTCCATTCTTCTAACTCTTGAACGAATAGTTTTAAAGTTAGTTAAAGTTCCACCTAACCATCTTTCATTAACGAAATACATGTTAGTTCTAACAGCAGATTCTTCAGCTGCTTCTTGAGCTTGCTTCTTAGTTCCTACAAATAAAACTTTTCCACCTGCTTCAGCTATTTCTTTCATAGCTGCATATGCTTCTTCTAATTTTTTTACTGTTTTTTGTAAATCGATAATATAAATATCATCTCTTGTAGTATAGATGTATTCCTTCATTTTTGGATTCCATCTTCTTTTTTGATGTCCAAAATGAACACCAGCTTCTAATAAATAATTCATTGATACTATTGTCATAATTTAATTTTCTCCTTCGTTTTTTAATCTTCTATTAGTTTCTAAAACTAATCACCATTAAGGCACTAGATTAGTAAATTCACTAATATGTTTATTTTTCTAAAGCTGCAATAATTTCAGCTTTTTTCATACCAGCAACATCAACTTTTTTCTTAGCTGCTACTTCTTTTAATTCAGCTACTGTCATTTTAGAATAGTCAACTTTTTCTGCTTTAGTAGCTGTCTTTTTTTCTTCTTTTACTTCAGCTTTTTTTGCTGGAGCTTTTGCAGTTTTTGAAGCATTTATTGTAACTTCTTTTCCAGCAACTTCTGTAGCCTTAGTTATTTTTCCAGCTTTACCATCTTTAGCTACTTTTACAAATTCACTAAACATTTTAGGATCGTTGATAGCTATTTCTGATAACATTTTACGGTTAACTTCAACACCAGCTTTATTTAAACCTTCAATAAATCTAGAATAACTAATATCATTTTGACGACATGCAGCATTGATTCTTGTAATCCATAATTTTCTAAAATCTCTCTTCTTTTGTTTTCTATCTCTGAATGCATATTGTCCTGAATGCATTAATTGTTCTTTAGCTGACTTATAAAGTCTATGTTTACTACCAAAGTAACCTTTAGCAGCTTTTAATACTTTTTTATGACGAGCTTTTGTAACTGCTCCATTCTTAACTCTTGCCATGATTCTTCCTCCTTAATACTTAGATTATATTTTTTAATCTATTTTGATCAGCTTTACTAAGGCTTGATCCCTTTCTACAACTTCTATTAAAAGATGTTGATTTTGAACCAGTGTTATGACGACTTCCTGGTTTTCCAATTTTGCAATCATTTTTACGTACTGTTAAAACTTTTGCTGTTCCCTTATGTGTTTTAATTTTTGGCATATTTAACTCCTCCTATTATTTATCTTTCTTTGGTACTAATAACATAGTCATAGTTTTTCCGTCTAACTTAGGCTTTTGCTCTATATCCGCATAATCTGAAACTCGAGATGCAAAACGTTCTAGAACTTCCTTACCTAATTCTGTATGTGCAAGTTGTCTTCCCTTAAAACGAATTGTAAGTTTAATTCTATCGCCTTTTTCTAAATACTTAGTAGCATTTCTAAGTTTTGTTTCGAAATCTCCCACATCAATAACTGGTGATAAACGATATTCCTTTAATTCAGACATATTGGCCTTTTGTCTTTTTAATGCTTCCTTTTCTTTTTTCTGCTTTTCATAACGATATTTATTGTAATCCATTACTTTGCAAACAGGTGGGTTAGCATTTGGACTGATAAGCACTAAATCTAATGCTGCATAACTAGCTAAAGTTAATGCATCCTGAATAGATTTAATTCCTACTTGCTCACCATTTGGGCCAATTACTAGAACCTCTCTAGCTTTAATTTGATCATTAATCAACATGTTATTTTTATTGTTTGCGATACCTAACACCTCCATAAATAAGAAAAAGCGGATATAAACATTATACCCACTCAAAAACCTTTTAAATAATTAATCGCATTATTTCTAATTGGCATTTGACCTATCGCTATTCGCTGATCAGGTGGATATAAATCTCTTTCCTTTTTCTCTCGACTAGTACAATTATATGCATTTAAGCTTTATTTGTCAACATTTTTTTAACTTTTTTAGTTATTTTTAGAATTTTTTTGCTTTTGAAAACTATTTCTTGTTCCATAACATGGTACATTGTGATCTCTATTAAACGCAAATGTTGATTTCTCATCTATCATATTACTTATAACTCTAGTAATTTGTGCATCATCTAAACTAACTAAAAACTTTGTTAAATCTTTATAATCTAACTTTCTACCACTGATAGAACAAACTGAAGCTAAATACTTAGAAGTAACAGCATCATTTAGATTAATTGAAAAACTTCTCTCTAAAATATTGCCATCTTCTCCATTAAATGTTACGCAACTAGTATCAGAATCTTTTCTATAAAGATAAATATGTTCACAAACATCATCCTTTGTATTATCAATTCTATCTAATTCTTCACTTAAAATTCTTATCAATTTTCTATATGAAGATGAAGTATCATCTAATATTTCCGTTTTATCAAATAAAACCTTTTTTTCAAAATCTAATTGTTTACCATTTTTATCAAATATAGTTTTTTCAACTATTGGCATTGAACACTTAATAGTATTGCCACTAATACTAGCATCAGCAGATTTTTCAGTTACCATTAAACTATCATCTGGTAAATCTTTAAAATCTATATCTCCATTTTTCAAAAGTCTAACTCTAATAGATTTATAATTTATAATTAATGAATCATCTTCTTTTGACTTATTTTGAAATTCAAATTTAAAACCATTACCGTCTTCTTCCATATCTATTTTAATTTTTTTACTAAAAATATCATCAAAATTAGAAAAAGTACTAATATCCGTTAAATCTAAAGAAATAAATTGTTCAGTAATAATTGATTCTATTTTTTCAACTATAGATTTATATCTTTTATTATTTAATATAGAGGGATTTAATTCATCACTCATAAAAAAACCACTGCATTTTGAAGATATGCCATTAACTAACATATTATCAATTCCTCCTTATTACAAATGCTTAGATATTATAACATATTAAATATATAATTGCAATATAACGCGAAAAAAAGAGACTTAATTAGCCTCTAAAAATTGATTTTACTTTCGATATATGATACTAATTCGTCTACTTTCAATACAACTTGTTCCATTGTATCTCTATCTCTAATTGTTACTGTATTATTATTAATAGTTTCATCATCGATTGTTATACACCATGGTGTTCCTACAGCATCACTTCTTCTATAACGTTTACCAATACTTCCAGTTTCATCATAACTTGCCATAAAATATTTGCTTAACATATTATATATTTCCATTGCTTTTTCACTATGATATTTTTTAGCTAATGGTAATACAGTTACCTTATATGGTGCAATTGCTGGATGAAATTTCATAACTTCACGAGTTGTACCATCTTCTAATTCTTCTTCACAATAACTATTGTCAAGAACTGCTAATACTGCTCTATCACAACCTACGGTAGATTCAATAATATATGGTATAAATTTTTCATTTGTTTCTGGATCTAAATATTCTTGAGAAGTTCCAGAAAATTCTTGGTGACGACTTAAATCGTAATTTGTACGATTATGAGTACCATTTATTTCGCCCCATCCAAAATTAAATTTATATTCAATATCACAAGCTTCTTTTGCATAATGAGCTAATTTTTCATGATTATGATATCTTAGCTTTTCTTCGCTTATACCTAAATCCATAAAATATTTTTTAGCATACTCTTTAAAATAATCATATAAATCACTATCAGATCCTTCCTTACAGAAAGTTTGATATTCCATTTGTTCAAATTCAATTGTTCTAAAAGTAAAATTTCCTGGAGTAATTTCATTTCTAAAAGCTTTACCAATTTGCCCTATTGAAAATGGTAACTTTGCTCTCATGCTTCTTTGAACATTTAAGAAATTAACATATTCACCTTGAGCATTTTCTGGTCTTAAATAGATTGTACTTTTAGCATCTTTTACTACACCTCTTTGAGTTTCAAACATAAGATTAAACTCTCTAATTTCAGTAAAATCTGTTTTTCCACAATTTGGGCATGGTACTTTATTATCAATTAAATATTTATATCTTTCTTCATTACTCATTGCATCACCAATTGATGAATTAGAAAAATCATTTATTAAATTATCAATACGATGTCTTGTTTTACATGACTTACAATCAGCAAGAGGATCTGAAAAACTACCAACATGACCACTAGCTTCCCATACTCTAGGATGCATAAGGATGGCAGCATCTACTTCATAAGCATTTGGTCTTTCTTGAATAAACCTTTTTCTCCATGAATCTTTAATATTATTTTTTAATCTTGATCCTAATGGTCCATAATCCCAAGTATTTGCTAATCCACCATATATTTCACTTCCTTGAAATATAAAACCATATTGTTTACAATAATTAACTAACTTTTCCATTGTCATTTTTTCCATATTATCACTCCTTATAATAAAAAAATTCTAGAATATGTAAGGACGAAATATTATTGCGCGGTTCCACCTTATTTATTCTAGAAGAATCATCTTTGTTTTATACTGCTCGTGAGTTTCCGCCTCAGTCATCACACATATAAGTATTATTATACTTTTAATTATTTTTATGTCAAGTCATAAATAATATTATGAAGATAATTTTTGAATTTTCTTAATAAAATTTTTACTTTTTAAATATAGTCCAGTATATCTTTCATAATAATCATCTAAAAACATATTTATTTCCTTTGTAACCTCTGAAGAAACATCTAATTTAGTAATATTTTTTATATCAACATAATAATACATTCTAATCATTTTTATTGTTTTATCACTAACTAGTCCCTCATTTTGATAACAATTCTTACAAACGTATCCGCCACTATCACTAGATAAAGTAACAATTGCTTTATCGCTTCCACATTTACTGCAACAATCTATACAGGGTTTAACTCCTAAATAATCTAGTAATTTTAATTCTAAAATATTTGATAACGCAATAGGACTAAGACCAGTATCTATTTTATCTAAGGTACTAATTATTAAATCAAAAATCTCGGAATTAGCATTTTGTCTTACCACTTGAAGAACTAAATCAATCAAAAAAGAAGCATAACTAACTCTTTCTAAATCCATTAACGTATTGGAATAAGAATTAATCAAATCAACACTAATTAAAGTAGATAAACCATTTTCCTTATAATAGACATGAAATTTACCATAAATGAGTTTCCTGCTAACACCTCGTAGTTTACTTTTTACACCACGACAACCTTTAGACATAATTCCAATAAGACCATATTCCTTAGTAAAAACATTTAAAATTTTACTTGATTCACTATAATTAGTTTCACTTAATACTAATCCTTCAAAATTTTCTATTTTCATTTAATCACTTCTTTAATAATTGTAATAAATTATAATATTTTATATCCCCAGTTTTTTTAAATAAATCCCATAAAATATCTGCCATAAAATCACCTCTATTAATATAGTGGTGATTTTTATCATTTTTTATTCATCATCATCTTTTAAACCTAATTCCAAGAAATATTTTTCTTGATCACGCCAATTTTTTAATGTTTTTACATAAGTCTCTAAAAATACTTTTTTTCCTAAAAATTTCTCCATATCTATCCTTGCTCTAGTTCCAACTTCTTTTAACATAGAGCCATTTTTTCCAATAATAATTTTCTTTAAGTTATCTCTATCAACAACAATCAATACTTGTATATGAACTTTATCATCATCTTCTTCATAATTTTCCACATAACAAGTAACAGTATGTGGTATCTCATCATGAGTAAGTTCTAATATCTTTTCTCTTACAAACTCAGCCATTATAAATCTTGTAGTTACATTAGTTAATTCATCTTCAGAATATATAGCATCCTGTTCAGGAATATATTTTTTTATACAATCAATCAAAACATTTATATTATCTTTTTTTGCTGCACTAATTGGAATAATTTCAGAAAAACTATAAAGATCTTTTAATTCATTTATTTTTTCTAATAATAATTCTTTATTTTTTACTTGGTCAATCTTATTTAGCAATAAAAAAACGGGAACTTCACTATCTTTTATTTTATTAAGAATAAATTCATCACCTTTACCAAATCCTTTAGAAATATCTATCAAAAATAAAATTACATCAACACCTTCTGTATATGTATAAGCTTTCTTATTCATTAAATTTCCTAACTTATGTGTTGGCTTATGAATACCTGGAGTATCAACAAATACTATTTGTGAAGAATCATCATTATAAATACCCTGAATAACATTTCTTGTAGTACCACTAACATCTGAAGTAATAGCTAATTTCATTCCCAATACACTATTAAGTAAAGTGCTCTTTCCAACATTTGGTCTTCCAACTAAACTAACAAAGCCGCATCTCATTTTAAATCTTCCTCTCCAAAAGGATAAGGACAAAGCTCTTCAACAGTATGAGTAATACTTTCACCTTTAGTATTATAACAAATAATTTTGCAATCTTTATCAAATAACTCTGAAATCATTTGTCGACATACAAAACAAGGCATTCCTATGCTCTCACTTGAAGATGTTAATACATGGATACAATCAAACTCACCTTTTTTAACACCTGCTGTTAAAGCTGAAAATATAGCTGTTCTTTCAGCACAAGTACCTGCTCTAGTAGATGCATCTTCTACATTTACACCTGGAAATTCTCTTCCATCTTTTGCTACAACTATAGCTGAAACCGGATAGTTAGAAATTGGAACATAACTATTTTTATGTAATTCTAATAATCTATTTAACATATAATTCCTCCTACTAATAAAATTATTTTTGGTACAAATATTATTAATCCTATAATAGCTGACATAATAGCCATAATTAATACTCCTGATGAAGATATATCCTTAGCTGCTTTTGCTAGAGGATGAATTTCTGGAGATGCTAAATCAACAACTTTTTCAATAGCAGTATTAAAAAATTCAGCCATTATTACTAAACCAATAAGTATTAAACAAACTAACCATTCAACATAACTTATCTTAAATAAAAAACCACTAATAATAACAATTACTGCCATGATAGTATGAATCTTTAAATTTTGTTCACCATCATAAGCTTGCTTAACACCTTTAAATGCGTATTTAAAACTATTAGTCAATCTTTTATAATCAGGCCTAACATATAAATTTTTCTTTTTACCGAACAATCCCATAAGCTTCAAGTACCTCCTCTTGTTTAGTAAACATTATCTTTTCTTCTTCTTTAGTCATATGATCATAACCTAATAAATGATAAAATCCATGAACTGCTAAAAAAGATAATTCTCTTAATAAAGAATGATTATATTCCAAAGCTTGAGATTTTGCCTTATCAATTGAAATATATATATCTCCTAAAACTCTAACTCCATCTGGTAATATCATTGTATCATCATCTTCTAAAGCAAATGTTATAACATCTGTTTCTCTATCAATATTACGATAATTTTTATTAAGCTCATGTATAAAATTATTATCAACTATAATAAGATTAAAGGTAACATTCTCAAGTTTTTCCTTTTCTATCGCACTATCTAAAACTTTTGAAACTGTTTCTAACTCCTTTATTTTAATTTCCGTTTGATTAAATATTTCTACGTTATTCATTTATCCTCCTACAACATACAAATTATTCCTATTAAAATTATTACTGAAATAGCATTTAAGAACCACTCATCTTTAAATATCTTCGGTAATTTATCCCCTATACTATCCAACAAATGATAAATAAAATATCCTAATAGTCCACCACATATATTTAAGATAATATCATCAATGTCAAATACTCTCCCAATTGATAGTTGAACAAATTCAATTGAACAAGACGCTATAATTGTAAGTATCAATGGAACAGTCGATTTTTTATTATCAAGTAAATAACTTACAAAAAAACCATATGGTAAAAACATTAACATATTACCTAAAACATTTTTATAAAATAATCGATCCGTTATATTATAACGCAATATTTCTTTAAAAGGAATAAAATTATTAGTAGACCATGTAATATCATCTTGAAAAGTAACAACTTGGAATAAACACATAATATAAATAACAAAACTAAGCAATAATAATTCCCTATACAAAGTAAAATGCATCTTATTTTTTACTATATAACTAAGGCGTAAAGATATTAAAACTACACACGAAATAATTACCATTGGCCAAGTAAAACTAACAACACCTAAAATTGTATTTGAAAGTGGCTCAAACATTAAATATCACTCCTTAGTTTCAATATCTAGTTCTAAAATATCACTAACTTCTGTTATATCCTCATAAGTTTTAATAAATACTTCTATTATTATTTTACTATTTTTATCAAACTTTTTCAAAACTTTTTTAGTTATAACCTTACTTTTCTTAGGAAGCTTATTAAATAATTTCACCTCTGCTATTTTTAAAGCATCGTTTTCCGAATTATAAATACTATAATTTTTCTTTTTTATATTAGTTTCCAAATAATTTGTAAAATTTATTCCTATTGGTAATATATTAGAATTAATTAAACTAATACTCTCTTTTTTATAAGTATTAAATTTATTAAATAAAGTATAATCTTTATCTAATAAATTAAATTCCAATTGTCTTTTTACTTTTCCAGTTACATTTTCTTCTATATATTGTTTAGGTAATTCTACAGTAACCTGATACCAAACTTCACCATAAACTATACCATCAGCACACTTTACAGATACAATATCCTCTTTATTATGAATAATACCACTAATAATTACATCACCTTTTTTTACATAATCAAACTTTTTCTTAACCACTTCTCCTTCTACAGCATTTATTTTAAGAATCATAGCATCTTTTGCCGCAACAATATTTCTTCTACTACAATTATCTATCTCTTTATTTTTTTTCCTTTGCTCAACTTTTACAATATACTTAGTACCAACTTCTTCAATTTCTAACCACTCTATATCATTAGTTTCTTTATTTAAAATTCTTTTTTCAATTTTCTCTTTTTCATCAAAATTAACTTTAAAATGATATTTTTTAATACCCATACTAGATAAATCATTATAAACTAAATCTCTAATATATGAATTATTATGAATAACTTCCACATCAAAAATAATATTACTTAAAAATATATTTAATAATATTCCAAAAAAACAAAATATCAAAAACATACTATATTTATTCAATAAATATTTAATTCTTGCTATACCATAATAACCAATGACTTTAAATTTATAACTAGTCTTCATTTTTCTAATACTATCTAATCCTAAATCATCAACTATTATAATATAACTATTATCATCTTTTTCTATTTTATAAATATTAATCTTATTACTTATCAATTGACCAATAAAATATTCTACTCTTTTACCAGTAATTCTTAATTTATATTTACTAGTCATACAATTCCTCGATATTAAATATTTCACCAGAAATTAATATTTCTTTTTCAAGTAATCTACTAAGAACTAAATTATTACCTTTAATAACTATCAATCTATTACTTACACTTAAGGATATTCTATCATTATCTAATGTAAGAATTTGATCATAATTAGTAATATAAACACAGTTTAAAAACAAGATTAACTTAAATTCATTATCGTTAATATATTTTTTTATTTTATCAATCATAATATCACCTATAAAATTATATGAAATAAAATAAAAAAGAAATGCAAACTTTGCATTTCTATTGTAATTTTCCTTTAATAATTTCACTAACAGATTTCATATCTGCTTTACCTTTTAATTTAGCTTGTGCTTCTTTCATAATTTTTCCCATATCTCTTTGGCCTTCAGGTTTAACTTCAGCAAATATTTCATCAATTATTTTTATAACATCTTCCATTGATAATTGCTCAGGTAAATATGTCATTAATATTTCTATTTCACTTTTAACTTTTTCAATTAAATCTTCTCTATTACCTTTTTCAAATTCTACAATAGAATCTCTTCTCATTTTTATTTGCTTGTTAACAACATCTATTAACAAATCATCATTAATTTCTTTCTTATGATCAATGTGTTCCTGATCCATAGCAGCTTTAACCATACGAATAACTGTTAATTTTTCTTTTTCCTTATTTTTCATTGCAACAATCATATCATTTTTTAATTTTTCTACCATTGTCTCATCTCCTTTAATTTATTATTTATTATAACATATTTATATTTAAAATAAAATAGAGACTATCTTAATAGTCTCTATTATTAGCACGATTTCTCTTTTGAGAGTTTTTAATTCCCTCTTTTTTAGCTGCTCTTCTTCTTACCCCTGGCTTATCATAAGCTTCTCTTTTTCTACATTCTGAAGGGACACCATCTCTTGCGACTTTTTGTTTGAACTTTCTTAGAGCTTGGTCCAAATTTCCTCTAACGGTTACTTTAGTTGCCATCATTATCCCTCCCTTCGTTTTTAACTAAAAAGAATTATAACAAAAGAAATATTATTTTTCAACAACTTTTCCAACATTTTTCGTGTTTTTTTATAATTTTTATCAAAATTTAGTCATTTTTATCTAAAAATTGTTAAAAATCACTTATTAATAACTATTATAACGGTCCCAAATTATTCTCATAAATTCGCCTTATAGCGATTCCTACACCTCTACCTACATTGTATAACATTTCAATAAAATCAGTACATGCTGATATAATTGGTCCATTAATAGTTTGACCACCACTTATGTTTTTTAGTTCTTCATTGCTATTTTTATCCACTACTGTCCACCGCCGGATCAGTAAAACCATTAAGAACACCTGATAAAAACACAATTATTGCAGCTATTGATATAGCACCAAGTACAGAAAAACCACCTGTAACATTTCTTAATTCATCATTAGCTAAAGACCTCACTTATCCTCCTTCCAAATACTTTTAAATATTTCAAATATTTTAATCCTTTCATCACAAAAAACCAACTGCAAAATATCATTTTCTTTCATATTATCAACGTCTAAACTGATTAGTACTTCATGATACTTTTTATTCTTAGTTTTTAAAATATTTTTATTAACTTTTACTATATCGTAATTTTTCTTTTTATCATCTAAATATAAAAATCCATTTTTGTATAAAATTTTCAATTCACTAGAAGTTACCATAACTTCTACTATATCATTACCAAAAACAACTCCATTAATAGCATAATAATTATTAAACTTTCCAGAAAAGCAATAAAATAATAATATTAAAATTCCAGCTAAAAACAAATAAATAAAAAAATAAAGAAGAAAAGTCTTTTCATATTTTTTCAATTTCATATATTTTACCATTTTCTAATTTCAATACTCTTTCAAACAATTTTTTTTGATATCTATGACTTATAACTATTATGGTCTTATCACTTAAATAATTAAATATATTTTTCAATATTTTTCTAGTTCTATAATAATCAATCTGACTAAAAGCCTCATCAAATATATAAATATTACTTTTTCTAAGTAATGCACGTGCTAAAATAATCCGTTGTCTTTCACCATTACTCAAATTATAGCCATTTTCTTCAATCATCTTTTGATAACCTAGAATATCATCCAAAACTATTTCAGATACCATCGTAATATCAGCAACTTTCTTAAATAATTCATCTGAAACTTCTTTATTCAAAGTTATATTATTATAAACAGTATCAGTAAATAAAGAATCCAAATTACCAACATAAGTTATGTTATTTCTAAGAACCTCCAAATGATAATGATTAATATCAATATCACCAATACTTATTTTTCCATAAGGAACTTCAAAATATCTCATCAACATTTTAACTAAAGTACTCTTTCCTGAACCACTACTTCCAATCATCAAAATTTTATCCCCATCATTTATAGAAATACTTAAGTCAGAAAAAAGTTTTTTATTAGAAACTTGATAAGACAAATTATTAAATACAATTTTACCTTTCAAATCATAAAATAAATAATAAGAAGAACCCACAAAATTTTCACAAGTTATCATGAACATATCTTCAATTCGACCAAGTGCTATTTTAAACTTTCCATATTCATTAAACAAATCCAATAAATTATCTAAGCAAACCAAAAAATAGCTAAATACACTTTGAAATACTACTAATAAAGCTATTGATAACCTCTTTTTAATTACTAGATAGCTTCCCAACCCTAAAATAATTATAATTAAAATATCATGACAAATATTTTTTATAAAAATAAACAATTCATTCAAAGACTGATAATCATAAATATTTTCTAGTAACTTTTGATATTTTAACGAAAATATATCAATAAATCTTTTTTCCAAATGACTTCCTTTAATTGTATCCATATTAGAAACAGATTCAATTAAATATGAGTTAGTTCTATCACTATTATTACTTATAATCTTTATCTTTTTCTCTTTTATACCATTAAAAATAAATTGGATCACTATCATGACAATTCCTATAATAATTACACCTAGAGCTAATTTGCTATTTATTTTAAACATAATCATACCAAATACAATTACACCAAATAAATCAACAATAGTAGGAAAGCAATGAACAAGAAAAGTTTTAATAATATTTAAATCTTTAAATCTTGAAATAATTTCTCCAGTTGTTCTATTACGATAATATAAATAAGGAAGTAATAAAAGCTGTCTATATATTCTAATTGTCAAATTATAATCTAATATGCTTAAACATTTATTTAATAAAAAATTCCTAAAAACAATTGCTAATTCTCTAAATATATATATTATTAATAAGCAAATACTAAGAAAATATATTGGATTAGTTAAATTATAGTTAATTGAATAGTCTAAAAGATATTTAAAATGAAAGGCAAGTATGATATGAAAAACAAAATATACAAACGTTAAAATAAAAATAAATAATAATTTTTTTCTATTATAAACAATAAATTTCTTAATTTCCTTACTAATGATTTTCTTTTTAAATACTATAGGCAATTGCTTTATAGGTTTTAAAAATATATATTTTCCAGTTGAAAATAGTTTAAACTCAGCTAAACTTAATACTCTTTTTCCTTTAGCCGGATCCATTATTATAACTCTTTTACTTTTTAAATTTATATCATAAATTACTACAAAATGTTTATAGCTTTTATTAACAACGACATGAGCAATACAAGGTAAGTTATTGTTTTCTATTTTTGTCAAGTCACCACTCACACCTTCTGATATAAACCCAAGCTTTTTAGAACCTTCTATCAAATCATAAGCTGTTACACCAGATTTATTAGTATTAGTAATTTCTCTCAAATATTCTTTAGATACATCACCACCATAAAATCTAATTATTGAAAGTAAACAACAAATACCACAATCTTTTATTCCATCTTGTAAGACAATTTTCATAGACTTATTTTCATCACTTCCTATTTAATTATTCTAAAAAAAATTACTCATCCCACAAAAAAAAGAACTTTTTCAAGTTCTTCTGTAGGAATTAATGATTAGATCGCGTTATTCTAAAAAAATATATTTTAATATGAGAAATAAATATTTGATTAAAATATACTTCCTACATATATATAATATCACAGCAATTAAATGTAAACAATAGATTTACTATCATTAACTTTCAAAAAGATTATCTTTTTCTATTTTTGGATACCATTTAGGATTATCCAAAGTATACGTATTCATATATTCTTGATTTAATCCGTCATAATAATATTTACTTTTTTTATCTTTAATACATGTTGCAACAGTAGAATCAAAATAATAATATTTGCCATTATATTCAACTATATTCCACATATGGGGTCCAGTACTAGAACCAACTGCTATATATGACTTAATACCAATATTTTGTAATATTATTTGACTAGCTTTAGCAAATCCTGCACATACAGCTGTACCATGCATGAACACAGTATATAGTGATTGATTCTTTGAATTATATGTAAAAGTCAAATCATATTTAGCATTGCTTCCCATCCAATTGTATACATATCTAATTTTATCTTTATCAGACATATTTTTAGTTTTCTTTTTAATATCATCAATAATTCTATTAATTCTAGCTTCTCCTATATCTCCCATAAAATTAAATGGTAGTGCATATTGAAAACGTAACTTTAAATTTTCATCATAAATAACACTAAAACTAGAATAAACAACCAGTTCAGGATGATCTATTAAAATAGCATAATGTGCTTTACTAAATAATGAAAAACAATCATTAAAATCTTTACATCCAAAAGATTCAGGGCTTCCTTCTACATTAATTTTATGTTTTGCTATATATTCCATAAACCTATCATACATTTTCTTTTCTGATTTTGACAAATAGTTATTATAAATTCTGCCATCAGACATATATAAATTATTTACATATAATTTATCATTTTTATTAATTAAATTATTTCCTTCTATTTTCCTTGTATATTTCAAATAAATAAAAATAGTTAAAACTAATAAAAGAATTGTTAGCATTTTTTTATTTTTAAAAAATCTCATATTATGCCTCCACACTATACGCATATTCACCTATAAAATAAGCAATAACTGGGTAAATAATAAAAGGCATAAACAATCCAACAATACCCCATCCTATTCCCTTACCATAAGCTTCAGAAACTAAAAATGGCATAAATATGTATATACATGTTACTAATATCATAGGATCTGGAAGAAAAATTAAACCCAATCCAAATAAAACCAATAAAATAGGATTGATTTCAATATCATAGAAAAAAATAGCTAAATTAAAAATTGGAATTAATCCATACCAAAAAGGATGCCCAGCTTTACTAGCAAAACCAACTAAAGACAAATAAAAAGATATAATTCCAATAACAAAAAACATATTACACTCCCTATTATAGATACATTAATTATATCAAAACAAAACAAAAAAGAAACTAAATTAGTTTCTTTTCTATGTCAAAATGGTGTCCGCGAGGCGACTTGAACGCCTGACCGATCGCTTAGAAGGCGATTGCTCTATCCAGCTGAGCTACGCAGACATATCACAACTGACAACTAAGATTATACAATAAAAGCACTTTTCTTGCAAGTGCTTTTTAAAATTTTTTCAATCTAAGTCTTCTAATTTAACATATTTAATATTGTTAGAATTAACTTCAAACATAACCATAGATACATCATAATTATCAAATACTGAATAAGCCAAACTATAAATAACCTCTTCTAATACTTTATCATTACCATCAAATAAATAGTCATTAAAGTTTAATATCATTACACCATTTTCCTCATTATAATTTAATAATTCAACATTATTATTTAAAAAACTCATCAAATTACTCTCATAAATATAGCTAGACGATAATTCTTCAACTATTATCTTTATTTTTTCCCTATCATCATTAATATATTTAGTAACAGGAACATAGTAAAGACTATTATTTATATCTTCTAAATAATATATAACTACTTTTGAAATATTATCCCTTGATGTTAAATTAAAACTATTATTTATTCCAATACTTTTATCCAAAACAGGATTTAATTTTTCTCCACTTATTGGATATTTTAATAAGCTTTCACCTTCTACTAATATACTAACTCCCTTGGCATTTGTACAATCTATTATACTATAAACAATTGACTGAATCATTTGTTTTTCTAATTCTAAAGAAATATTTAGTAATTCCTTAGAAAAATCAATAGTTATTAAATCATTACCTATTATTATTTCTTTTACAACCGTTTTTTCTGGAATTATGCCTTTTAATCCATTAGGTAAATCATTACTATTAACTTTTAAACTATTTATGATATTATTTATATTTTCTTTCTTTGAAACATCTTTTATTAATGTAGTACTCTTTACTAAATAATTATCACTATTTAATAAATAAATACTAGAAATATTCAATTTATTAATCTCTTCAATTTCTAAATCAGTTTTTAATACTGGTACAGTTTCTACATTATAAAAACTAACAGCAACTATAAGTATAAATATCATTAAAGTAGTTTTAAATATCTTTTTTATTGCTCTAGTTCTTAACATTTTATCACCTATAAATATATATGAAAAATCGTGCTAATTTAGCACGATTATAATGACAATTCTTTAAGTTTTAATAATTCAACTACAGCACCAGCTCTACCATTTACGCCAAGTTTTTGCATAACATTAGAGATATGATTTCTTACTGTTTTTTCACTAATTCCTAATTCATTAGCTATTTCTTTAGTACTTTTATTATTTATCAAAAGCTCAAAGACTTTTCTCTCCCTAGCTGTTAATATTGTATTAGCCATTTTTATCATCACCTAAGATATTCTATGAAAAATAGCTAATTTGTTGAAAGATATTTACCTAACTTTTTTGAAACTTAACTGTTATATACATTTTAGATTTATAATTTTGCTGAACTAATCTCATTATATTATTAGCTAAAGTTCCATCATGTTTATTAGAAATACAAACAACATTAACATTACTATTATCTATTTTTACAAAACATTCTAATCCATAAGCTTTTTTAATATTTTTTTCAATACCTTCTTCTTTACCTTCTAATTCATTTAAATATTTTAGTTGTTCATATAATGTATTTTTTTCTTCACCACTTACATCCTTATTAGTTAATTGTTCTTGAATAGCATCCATTTTACTCTGTCTTTCTTCCTCTAAGCTGACTCTCATAGCAACTAAAGAAGATGTCTCCTTAATTTTCTCTTTTGTTAAAGTTTGCTTTGTTGTAACTTCTCCACTGGATTTAAGTAAATCATTAGGCATAGTAATATAATAGACACTAAGTACAAGTATTAAACTAAATAATGTTAAAAACCATAAACTTTGCTTATTCATAACATCCTCCTTATTCTAATTAACTATATGAAAAAAAAAATAGAATATTCTAAAATATTCTATTTAATAATTTTACTTACAGCTTTCATTAGTCCAAGTTTACCATATGGATAAGTTAATGAACCCTGCATATATGCAATATATGGTTCTCTTATTGGACCATCACATGAAAGTTCTATCGAAGACCCTTGAGTAAAAGAACCACTAGCCATAATAATTTGATTATCATATCCTGGCATTTCAGAAGGTTCAACTACTGCGTTTGAATCAATTGCTGAAGCCTCTTGAATACCTCTAGTAAATTCTATTAATTTATTAGCATCATTAAAAACAATATTTTGAACTATATCTACTCTTCCTTCATCATACTTGGGTTCAACTTCATAACCTAATTCTTCCAAGACTCTGCTAGTTAATACCGCAACTTTTAAAGATGATGCTACAACAGAAGGTGCCATATATATACCTTGTAATATTTGTTTATTAATTCCAAGAGTTGGACCTACTTCTTTACCACACCCAGGAACAGTTAACCTTTCAGCACACAATTTTACCAAATCATGACGTCCTGCAATATAAGCACCATTTGGAGCAATTCCACCACCTAAATTTTTAATTAAAGAACCAACAATTATGTCAGCACCAACACTAAGCGGTTCACTTTCAGAAACAAATTCACAATAGCAATTATCGACCATTACAATAATGTCTTTATCAACTTTTTTAATCATCTTAATTACTTTACCAAGTTTAACCAAATCTAAACTTTTTCTAGTTGAATAGCCTTTGCTTCTTTGAATAGCAATAACTTTAACTTTATGTTTATGCAAATACTTCTCAATATTTACATAATCAAAATCATTATCAACTAAATCAATTTCTTTATATTCTACCCCAAAGCTTTTTAAAGAACTTGGATTATCTTTTATACCTATTACTTCATCCAAAGTATCATATGGTTTTCCACTAATACTAAGTAATAAATCACCAGGTCTAAGTAAACCAAATAAACAAACTGTTAAAGCATGACTACCTGAAATAAATTGATTTCTAACCAAAGCATCTTCAGCTCCCAAAACATCTTTAAAAACATCTTCTATTGCTTCTCTTCCTATATCATTATAACCATATCCAGTAGTCATATTAAAATGTGACTCATTTATTTTATTTTTATGAAAACTTGTTAAAACTTTTAAACTATTATACATACAAGCTTCATCAATTTTAGCAAATTCTTCTAAACAATCCACTTCACACTTATCTACCAATTCAACTACATCATTCGAAATTCCTAAATTATTATACATAAAATCACCCTAATTATTATATTTTCCACCATCTACTCTAATTATAGAATCATTAATATAATTAGATTTAGAACTAACTAAAAACAATACTACATTAGCTATTTCCTTTGGCTCAGCAAATCTTCCTAACAATATTTTTTTTCTCTCTTCTGTTATCTGATCTATTGATAAATCTTTATTCATATCTGTTTTAACCCATCCTGGACAAATACAATTAACTGTAATGAAAGGAGCAAATTCTCTTGCTAGATTATGAGTTAATGAAATAACACCTGCTTTAGATGCATCATAATCACAACTTTCAGGATAATATGTATCTATAGCATTAGTTGATGAAATATTAATTATCTTCCCCTTCTTATTTTCTAACATGACTTTTCCAACATATCTACTACATAAATACGTTCCAATTAAATTAACATCCAAAACTCTCTTAAATTCTTTTATAGATTTATCAAGTAATAAATTATCTCTACACACGCTAGCATTATTAATCAAAATATCAATAGTTCCAAAATGATCAACAATACTATTAACCATATTTTCTACTTCATCCTCTTTTGAAATATCACACTTAATACACATAACTCCTACATTATAATTATCTATAATAAATTTTTCAAGTTCTAAAGCCTCTTCTTCATGATGACAATAATTAATAACAACATTAACACCGGCTTTAGCTAACTCTATTACTATACTTTTTCCTATTCCCCTATTACTACCTGTTACTAATGCTACATATTTTCCCATAAACTCAACTCCATTATTCTATATTTGAACTTAAACTATCCAAAAAATTATTAACTATCTCATCATCATTTATATTATCAATACTATACCTCATTTTACCATTTTCAACATAAATAAGTGCTGGCAACAATATCTTATTTTGACTGATTTCTAATTTAAAAAAAACAGCATCTTCATCTTGTTCTTTATAAGTATCATATATAATATATTTCAAATTTCTTTCATCTAAAATTTTTTTTACATTGCTACAATAATCACAATTTTTTGAATCTAATAGTAAAACAAGAGCTGTATCATCATTATATAAAACTTTCAAAAAATCTGACTTATTACCACCAAATCGATTAATTACAAAGAAAATAATTATTATTGATATTACTAATATTAAAAATAACGATAATAATATTCTATTTCTAAATTCAATTACCTCAGGATTTCTCACTATTATCACCAACCTATATTAATTATATTTTACTATAAAAAATTTTTTTATTCTAGTATTTACTAAATTAAAAGAGAGAATTTTAATTAAATTCTCTCAACTTTAATATAAGCTTTTTCATCGTTTAATTCATATTCTTCTGTTAACGAATCATCTTCTATCAATTCATCGCCAAGGATTTCACCCATTACATAATCATAATGTACTTTTAACATTTTATTAATTGCATCAGTACCTTTATAATAAACCTTAATATGATCAGTAATTACAAAATCACTATCTTTTCTCAAACTTTGAACTTTTCTTACAAATTCTCTTGCTAACCCTTCTAAAATTAAATCTTCAGTAAGTTCTGTATTTAAAACTACACAAGTACGATTATTACTACTTGATGCATAGCCTTCTTTTTGTTTTAAAGAAATTAATACCATATCTTCAGTTAATGTATAATCATCTCCACCAAGTGAAATAACTAAACCTTCTTCTTGAATCTTATTAACATCCTTACTACTCAAACCAGCAAGAACTTCTTGTAATAATTTAATTCTAGGACCCATTGTTTTACCTAAAACTTTAAAATTAGGTTTTACAGTATATTCAAGATATTGACTCATATCTTGCTTAAATTCAACATTTTTAACATTTAATTCTTCTTTAATAACACCAACCAAATCTCCAATAACAGCCTCATCACTCTTTGGTAAAATTAAACTACTAATTGGTTGACGTACTTTAATATTAGCCTCTTCTCTAGCAAATCTACCTAAAGAACAAATATCTCTTACTAAATCCATTCTTTCTTCAATAACTTCATCTATTAATTCTTCAACTTCTACAGGGAATTCAGCTAAATGAACTGATTCTTCACCAGTTAATTTTTGATAAATTTCTTCTGTAATAAAAGGAGTAATTGGAGCACATAATTTAGATAATGTTAATAAAACTTCATATGTAGTCAAATAAACAGCTTTCTTAGATTCTGTCAACTCACTATCCCAGAATCTTCTTCTATTACTACGGATATACCAATTAGATAAGTCATCATTTAAGAATGGAACTATCATTCTAGCAACTTTATTTAAATCATATTCCTCATAAGCAACTGTTACATTTTTAACTAATTTATTTAATTTAGATATCATCCATCTATCAATTAATTCTCTATCTTTTACTGGAATATCATATTTTCTAGGATCAATATTATCAGCATTTGCATACATTTCAAAGAATGAATATGCATTTTTAAATGTTGAAACATATTTAGAATAAATTTCTTTTAAACCTTCTTCGTCAAACTTTAAAGGTGTCCAAACTGGAGAAACATAAGGTAAATAAAATCTAACTGCATCTGCTCCATATTTTTTTATTGTTGTAAATGGTTCTACAATATTACCTTTAGATTTACTCATCTTCTTACCTTCAGCATCTTGTATCAAATCATTTACTAATACATTTTTATATGGACTACATCCTTTAACAAAAGCAGAAATTACAAGTAATGTATAGAACCAACCACGAGTTTGATCAACGCCTTCACAAATAAAATCAGCTGGGAATTGTTTTTCAAAGAAATCTTGATTTTCAAATGGATAATGATATTGTGCAAATGGCATAGAACCAGAATCAAACCAACAATCAATTACATCAGGAACACGGTTCATTAATTTACCACATTTTGGACATTTAATATGAATATCATCTACATATGGTCTATGTAAATCAATAGTATTAGGATCTACTTTTTCTTCTGCTAATTTAGAAAGTTCTTCACGAGATCCTACCATAATATCATGACCACATTCACATCTCCATAAAGGAAGTGGTGTACCCCAATAACGGCTTCTAGAAATAGCCCAATCAATCATATTATCTAGCCAGTTACCAAATCGTTTTTCACCAACATATTCTGGATACCAATTAACTTTCTTATTAGCCTCAACAATTGTATCTTTAATTTTTGTAACAGCTAAATAGAACGATGGTTTTGAATAATAAATTAATGGTGTATTACATCTCCAACAATGTGGATAATCATGCATTATTTTTTGTTTTTTAAATAACAAATCATTCTTTGCCAAATATTTAACAATATCAATTTCAAGTTCTGGATCAACAACAAGTCTACCTTTCCATGGACCTTCCATAAAACATCCATCTTCACCTACTGGATTTAAATAAGGTAAACCATATCTTTGACAAACAGCTGCATCATCAGCACCAAATGCTGGAGCCATATGAACAATACCAGTACCATCAGTCATTGTTACATAGTTATCACATGTAACATAAAATGCTTTTTTATTAACTTTAATAAATGGTAAAAATTGTTCATATTCCATATATTCTAAATCTTTACCTAAATATTCTTCAACAACCTCATAGTCATCACCTAATAAACCATTAGCTAAACTTTCAGCAACAATAAAATTATATCCCTTAGATAAACACTTAATATATTTTTCATTAGGATTAACACAAAGTGCTAAATTAGCAATTAATGTCCAAGGAGTTGTAGTCCATACTAAGAAATATGTATTTTCCATTCCCTTAGCTTTAAATGGAACATAAACTGAATTAACAGGAATTTCTTTATATCCTTGAGCAACTTCGTGAGAAGCAAGACCAGTACCACATCTAGGACAATATGGTAAAATTTTACTTCCTTCATAGAATAGTCCTTCGTCAAAAAATTTCTTTAAAATCCACCATTCAGTTTCTATATAATTATTATCATAAGTAACATATGGATTTTTTAAATCAATAAATTGACCCATTTTTTCTGTTAAATCTGAAAAAGACTTTTCATTTTTCCAAACATTTTCACGACATTTTTGATTAAACTCTGAAATACCATATTTTTCAATATCACCTTTACCAGTAAAACCTAATTCCTTTTCAACTTGTAATTCAACTGGTAAACCATGAGTATCCCAACCTACTTTACGGTATACTTGATATCCCTTCATGGTTTTATATTTACAAAAAGTATCTTTCAAAAATTTAGCTAACATATGATGTAATCCAGGATGACCATTAGCTGTTGCTGGTCCATCATAGAAAACAAACAAATCATTTTCTTCTCTTGTTTCAATACTTCTTTTTAAAATATCTACTTTATTCCAATATTTTACATATTCATCTTCTACTTCTGCATTTGTACCTGTTTCTAATTTTTTAAATTTCATAAACATCCTCCTAACCTAAAATAACATAACTATAATATATAACAAATAAAATTAAAAACGTAATTCCCTCTTTTTTACTTATCTTATAATCATTACGGGAAAATATATATAATAATCCAGCTGCTATAACCATAACAACTAAATCAATATAACTAAACGTAATAGACTTAATACCGCCTAATATTGCAACAGGAATACCAACAACAATACCTATATTAAATATATTACTTCCTACAACATTACCTATAGCTATATCATATTCTCCTTTACGTGTAGCAACAACAGATGTAACTAATTCTGGTAACGAAGTTCCTAAAGCAACAATAGTTAAACCTATCATTCTTTCACTAACGCCTATTGCCTTTGCTAAATAACTTGCTGAATCAACAACAAAGTTACTTCCAAGAACAATTCCTAATAAACCAAGTAATGTAAAACCGATAGCTTTTATCATTGGCATCTTTTCAGAATTATTATCATCCTCTACTTTATTACGCATCAACGTAATTAAATAATAAATAAATATTAAGAAAAATAATATTAATATCACTCCATCACTTCTAGTAAATGAATTAATAACACCTTTATCAAATATATTATCTGATAAAAGTACTGCAAATAATGTTGTAATTAATACCGTAATTGGTAATTCTTTTTTTACTGTATTATTTTTTACTGTCAATGGATGAACCATTGAAGCAACTCCTAATATTAATAATATATTCAATACATTACTACCAATAACATTGCCTAAAACTATATCACCATTGCCAGAAATTAATGCCTTAATACTAACGGCTAATTCAGGAGCCGATGTACCAAATGAAACAATTGTTAAACCAATCAACATTTTAGATAAATTAAAATTAATCGCAACATTTGAAGCTCCATCAACAAACCAATCAGCACCTTTTATTAATATTACAAATCCTACTATTAATAAAATTATATTTAAAAACATATTCCCTCCTTTTCTTAAACAAAAAAAACTACTCGCCTATAAGGACGAATAGTTCGCGGTACCACCTTAATTTATAAGAAAACTTATACACTTATAACTATAACGCGTTACCGTATTTATCTTATCCATAAATCACAACTTGAAAGTGATCTTAATATTAATTTCATACTTGTTTTCACCATCCACAAGCTCTCTACAAATTAATTAATATTACGTCTTTCGCACTTGCTTTATATAGAAATATATCATAAATAAAATCATTTTACAAGATTTATTTGATATTTACTTTTATTTTACCATCATATGACAATTCACCACTTAAATGTGCCTTAACGACATCACCAAAAATTCTATATTCTCTAGGTAGCTCCTTATCTCTTATATAATCAAGAGCTATAATTTTTTCTTCTTCTGTTACACTATGATCTTCCCCATTAATCTTAAAAACAAAATTTTCTTTAAAAATGCCTTTTAAACTAAACGGATTTTTCATATCGTATTTTTCTTGAAAATTAAAAAGTACAGTTGTATTCATCTCATGCTCTTTTGCATACTTTACACCTTGCTTCATAAAAGTATTAAGCGAAATACTTGTCATCAAACAATAATCTAAATAAGTAAAATCTCTAGTGTGGCCATCTTTTGTTTTTACACCATTACAAATACCATTAACAATATTTTCTAAATTAGGAATTTCATCACTCATACTCTTACTTAATAATGATTCTTTTTTATCAACAAATTCTTGATAAAGATCAGGATCATTATCTTTAACATATGCAATTGAATCAATAAAAAGAGCTTTCACTTTTGTTCCTTCCCTAACATAAAAATCAGTTAAAGATGTATAATTACCATCCAAAAACTTTCTCAAATACTTTCTAGATAATTTTGATCTTTCTTCATCAGAAAGTTCACTTTTTTCAAAATCAGTATCAACTTCTAATGCTTTCCTTATTAATCTCACGGCAGAATCCTTAGTAGGATCTTTCTCTAAAACTAATTCAAATATTTTTTCAACATGATTACTATCTAATCCTAAATATTCTAAAGTATCCAATAAATTTTTAAATTTATCATATTTTTTCTTTATAGCTTCAAACAAATTTTCACTATTTTCTTCTATATATTCTTCTTCATATTTAGAAAGTATCAATTCAAGATTAGATGAACTTACATAACTATCAATACCATCTTCTTTTATATATAATAGATACTTTTCAAATACTTTTTTTCTATCCTTAAATCGACATTTTTTTAATTTCTCATATAAATCCTTTTGTAATTTACATGCCGTTGCTTCATAAATTTCAGGACTTAAATTCCAACCATTAAAATCATCTCTATTTTCATACCAACGCATTATATCCATAAAATCATCCATATCATAAGGACTAACATTTTCTCTTATAAAATATTGCATTGTCTCTCCAGTATTTTTTTCATAATCAGATAATTTTTTATAATATCTATTGTAAATTGCTGCTCTATGAATAGAAGAGCTTCTATAACGTTCGCTTGCTTTTTCTGAGCTTTCTAAAGTATAACCAGTAACGTTACTATAGTTTTTAAAAGACCTAGTATTAATTAACCATTCAAAACCATATAAATTATTACCATTAATTATTTGCTCAAACATTTTATAATTAAATGGTTCATAAATGCCTTTAAAATTATAGCATCTAGTTTGCAAATTAATACTTGCAATAAATCTATTTACTGATGCAGTATAATTTTTCTTTCTAAATTGTAAATATTTTTCTCTTATTCTTGATGACATTTCTTTTTCTTCATTCAATAATTCATTTTTGTCTAAGTAATATTGCCTAAAACCATCAAGTAAATTTTTTATTTGTGAGGCACTCAATATTTTTCCTGTTTTCTCATATGAATTAACAAATCTACAAACATCATATGCAGTTACCGAAATATCACCATATTGGTCTAAAAAGCTCCTATCATATGATCTATAACATAAAGAAACTAAAAGTGCTTTTTTCTTTTGAGAACTATTAACAAGTGTTTGTTCAAATTTTTCAAATTGATAAAATTTATTAACAATTTCATTCTTTTTTTGACCTACACTAATTGCTAGTAAAGTTAAATTAGAATCATCTTCTGCAAAGTTTAAATAACTCTCAAATCTTCCTTTTAGATTTTTTAATAATGAAACATACTCTGAATCAGATAAATTAAACTTAACATCTTCACAATTTATAAAATCCAATAAATTACGAACATCATCAATATTACATGAATATTCATCATCGTTTAAAACTCGATTTAAAGTTTCTAAAGCACTTAAATCATAAGAAGAACCAATATCCTTTTTTTCATTCAAATAAAAACTCAATAATTCTTTAGTCCCCATAACATCACCTATTGGCGCATATTATATCATAATATTACAAAAAAAGAAAGACTAAATTGTCTTTCACTAATCTAATTCTAAAACTTCTATTTCTTCTACAACAGCCTTTTGTTGTTCCATTATTAGTTCTAGCTTACGTTTAAATATTTTGGTATTATTTTTCAAAATTTCTGTCTTATTTTCAATGTGATTAGCCTTAAGTAAAGCTTCATTAACAATCCTACTAGCATTATGCTTAGCGTTAGTAATAATCATTTCTGCTTCTCTATTTGCTACTTGCTTAATATCATTCGCCGTTGTCTCAGCTCTCATAACCGCATTTTTTAATGTATCTTCCATTGAATTATAACGATTCAATTGACTTTTTAATCTTTCAATTTCTGAAGATTGTTCATGACATTTAGAAATAATACCCTCTGTCTGAGTAATCACATCAGATATAAATTGATTAACTTCATTACGATTATATCCATTAGCTTCATAACTAAATTTTTCCATTATGATCACCTCAGAATAAAACTAACTCTTAAAAGAAATCGTCTTCTTCTTCATTTGTACTAGTTTTTTTAGATTTTGCTGAAGCCTTAGCATTTTGATTTTCATCACTAATAACTCCCTCAATATTTACAGTATTAGGTGCACATAGGAAAATACCTCCACCTAATTTTTGCATTTTACCGCCAATAGCATAAATAGTACCAGATAAAAAATCTACTATTCTTTTTGCTTGATCAGGTGTAACCCTTTTTAAATTTACAACAACTGATATTCTACTTTTTAAATAATCAGCAATTTGTTGACTTTCAGAAAAAGCTCGAGGTTCAAGTAACATCATTTTACTTTTACCTGTACCATTTTTTGACTGAAATTCTTCTCTTGATACAGAATAAAATTCTTCTTCAGGAGTAACCTCAGTTTCTTCTTCTCCACCTACTAATTTATCAATAAATCTATTTAAAGCCATATTAACCTCCAATTAATCGATTATAATAATCAATTCTATCATATTTATTAAAAAAACAAAAGTATTTTATTTAAATTCCATCATGTGTAGCATTATTTACATTAATAAATCTATTTGTAGTTGGTGCTTGAACAACTTGATTAGATGTATTAACGTTAGGTGTAAACCAAACTGCACCTATATCAACATTATTACTCATAGGGCGAGGATTTGGTAAATCTATATACATTGAAACAGGAACTTTAAATGCATTACCAAAAGCTATACAATTTCCAGGTTTCAAATTTTTTAATTGCTGTACTATTTCCATAGAAACATTAGGAACCATATTTTTAATATAATCTAAATCCTTAGGATGAAGTGTTCTAAGAATAACGAAATTAGTACATTGTGAAATACATGTATCAGAAAGTTCACTAGGTCTTTGAGTGATTAATCCTAAGAATATACCATATTTACGACCTTCTTTAGTAATACGTTCAAATATATTATATCCAAGTAAATCAACATCTCTATCTCTCATAACATATCTATGAGCTTCCTCTATTACTATATGAAATGCTTTACTTCCTCTAGGCATTGTAACACTGGCTTTATTAAATAACATTTTTGAAATAATCTTTGTTATAACTTTAGCCAATCTATCATCTATATAATTTATATTAAAATTAACAATTTGACACTTATTACCTGCACTGTCAGTAGACAAAGCATGAATAAACTGATCTCTATTAACAAAATTAGGATATGAAAAGTAAGTTTTATAATCACTATTTACTAAAGTATGTAATCTTACACTTAATATATTAGCATAATCAAACACTTTTTCACTTTTCAAAATACCTTCATTAACAAGAGCAAAATCCATGGCCAATTCCAAATCAGCCAAAGTATAAAATGGATTTAAGTCCTCTGGAGGAATATCTTCTGTCTCATCCAAAATATATCCTCTAACAAATTCAACAACCAATTCCATTTCTTGCATTTTACCAGTCTTATCAATATATAAACATTGTTTTAAATTTCTAACATATCCTGGCTGTGCAATAGTACTTTCCAAATTAAGATCTGGAGTATTAAATTTTGTAAGAACTGCTGTAACTTGATCTCTAATTTTTGTAGAATCATTACCACTAAGTAATATATCCTGCAATGCTCTAGCTATAATATCATTTTTTCTTTTTACTACAGCATCAGAATTACCAGTAAGAATTGGAACTAATTTTAATGTTTTCTCAATTATTGGTAATTGTGATGGACTATCTGCATCTAACAATAAAGCAATATCATCAACATCAAGTAACCAAACTGGTATTTTTAAAATTTCTCCATCTGTAGCTTCTAAATTAGTAGTATAAGATTTATAGTTTATACTAGGTGATGCTTTATGTAATCCTGAAAAAGCATTACTATATTCACCATATGCATCAAAGAAAAAGAAATTAGAATTTACAGGAGTTCTAGGACCAGTAAATAATTTTTGTAAAATTGAAGCAACTGTACAGCTCTTTCCAGATCCACTATTACCAAGAACAGAAAAATGATTGCTAAAGAACTCATTAACATCAACATTAATTTTATAACCATCATAAACATTACTAGTACCAAAATTAGTCTCATTAGGGCCTATTTTTTGATTACCTAACATTAATTCTAATTCATCTAATTTTATCAATCTAACAACAGATTTAAATGATGGTCTTTTTGATGAACCAGGTATAAACATGTTACTGGTAAATTCTCCAACGACATTTGAAATCATAGTTGTTTTAGTAACATTAACAATTTCAGCCGCTATTCTTTTAACTCCATCTTCAAAAACAAGATGTAATCCAACCAAATTAGGCTGTTTATTAATATCAATAGCCAAGCTTAATGTTACTCTATTATCCACTATTTCAATAATATTACCTATCATGTTAACACCCTCTTTTACTCTTATAACGAGTATATCAAAAAACAAAACAAATTAAAAGATATTAATTTAAATAATAAAAATTTTACGTTTTTTTAACAAAAAGAAAAAAATACATAATGTATTTTTAATCTTCATATAATCCATGTATTTTTTGTCTATCAATATCACTGATATTTTCTAAAATCCATTCACCATTATCTTTAGTTAAATAAAACGTAATGTCATATTTTTTCTTATTTGTTACATCTTTTAATTGTTTAATTTTATAATCTATATATTTACTACTACTATCAATCAAATCTCCAACTTCGTTAGCAATAGAATTATCATCTTTGTCATTACCATTATCATTTGTATTTGTATCATCATTTTTAGAATCATTTTCTTCTGACTTATTATTCATAAACTCATCTTTATGTTCATTATAATATTTTTCTGATTCATTTATTGACGTAACATAATCAAAAACTTCTATTTCAGCAGTAACAGTTGCTGTTTCACCATTTATTTCTTCATTTTTTATTTTATATGAGATATTTTGATACTGTTTTTCCATAATTGCTTTATAGTCATTTTTTTGTTCATCATTCATCATCGCATCATTAGAAATAATACTATCAAGTTGAGCTAATACAGAACTATCCATTGATTGATATTTACCAAAAAACTCTTCTACTTTGGCAGTAGGAGTATTCATTTTCACTCCACATCCAGTAAGTAAAATAATAACTAAAGATAAACTAATTAACAGTTTTTTCATAATATTCCTCCCATTAATAACATTTACAAAACTATAAATTTTATACAAAAAAAATTACAAAAATTAATTTGTAATTTTAAAAGTCACAATTACCAGGAGTTCTAGGGAAAGGTATAACATCACGTATATTTTCAACACCAGTTAAATAAATAAGTAATCTTTCAAAGCCCATTCCAAATCCTGAATGATAGCATCCACCGAACTTACGTAAATTTAAATACCATTCCAATCCAGACTTATCCATCTTTAATTCATCCATTCGATTAACCAATTTTTCATAATCTTCTTCTCTTTGAGAACCACCCATTAATTCACCTGCTCCAGGAACTTCCAAATCAACTGCTGCAACTGTTTCTCCATCTGGATTTAATTTCATATAAAATGCTTTTATGTCTTTTGGCCAATTTTTAATAAATACAGGTCCTCCAAAATATTCAGTAATATATTTTTCATGTTCTTTAGCTATATCTTCACCATATTCTGGTTCAAATTCCCATTTTACTGGTGCTTCCTTTAATATTTTTATAACATCTTTATGATCAATTCTAACAAACTCACTTGTTACTAATTTATTTAATTTTTCTTTTAATCCTTTTTCCACAAAATTATCAAAGAAATCAATTTCTTCAGGACAATTGTCTAACACATATTTAACTATATATTTTAACATTTCCTCCATTATTTTCATATCGCCATCCAAATCACAAAAAGCAATTTCTGGTTCAATCATCCAGAATTCATTAGCATGAGTTTTTGTATTAGAATTTTCTGCTCTAAATGTTGGTCCAAAAGTATAAGTCTTCTTATATGATAAAGCAAAAGTTTCAGCCTGTAACTGTCCACTAACTGTAAGAGCAGATTGTTTTCCAAAAAAGTCTTTACTGTAATCAACTTTTCCACTTTTAGCTACTTTTTCCAAATCCAAAGTAGTTACTTGAAACATTTCACCTGCTCCTTCACAATCACTAGCAGTGATTAAAGGTGCATGAAAATAAACATATCCATTATCTTGAAAATATTTATGAATAGCATAAGCAGCAACACTTCTTACTCTAAATACTGCACTAAACAAATTAGTTCTAGGTCTAAGATATGCCTGCTCTCTTAAAAATTCCCTTGTATGACGTTTAGGCTGAATAGGATAATCATCTGGACAATCACCTAATAATTTTACAGAAACAGCTTGTAGTTCAAATTTTTGACCTTTTGCTGGTGATTCTATTACATTTCCAACAACTTCAATAGCTGAACCTATCTTTAATTTTTGTATTTCTGAAAAATCTTCTAATTTATCATCATAAACTATTTGAGTAGTCTTAAAAAATGTACCATCATTAAAATCAATAAATCCAAATTCCTTTTGCTTACGATGATTACGAATCCATCCTTGTAAAGTAATTTCTTTACCCATATATTTATCTATATCTTCATATAATTTTTTTACATCAATAATCATAATTTACCTCCTCCATAATTCCATAAGATAATTTCCAAGCTAATATTCTTCTAACTGCTGTATTAATAGCATCAATATCTACGCTTTTATTTTGCACCGCTTCTAATATATTATAATACATTTCTTCAAAATTGAAAGTAATAATCATATCATTACCAGCATTTATAGCTAATTCAGCTGCTGTTCCATCATTTACATATTTAGAAACAGCATCCATTGATAAATCATCAGTAATAACTAACCCACTAAAATTAAGATCTTTTCTTAAAATATCTATAACTTTTTTACTAAGAGTCGCCGGATATTGTTGATCGATACAATTAATAATATTATGAGAAACTAATATCACAGGAACTTTTTCTTCTATTCCACTTTCAAATGGTAAAAAATCATTAGTTAAAAATTCATCATAACTTCTGTTATCAATAGCCACTCCAGTATGAGTATCAACATTATTTCCATATCCAGGAAAATGCTTTAAAGTAGATGATATACCAGATTCATTTGCATATTTAACCATATTTTTTATATATAAAGACGTATTATGAGCATCCATTCCAAAACTTCTATTATAAATAAAATCTTTTTCATCTGTAGATATGTCAGCAACAGGTGCTAAATTTAAATTCAAACCCAAACTTAGCAATAAATTTGCTTTATCCTTTTCAACCGTTTCCAAAAGCTCATATCCACCTTGATCATAATAATTTCTTGGTGATTCAAATCTTTCATTCCTAAAATTAGTAAATTTACTAACTCTTACTACATAACCACCTTCTTCATCAACACCCAAAGCAAGTGGAATATTACTATTCTTTTGAAGACTTGACAATTCACTTTTTATTGAATCCTTAGTATGATTTTCAAAATCTTTAGCAAATAATATAAATCCCCCAGGATGATATTCTTTTACTTGTTTTGATGCTAATTCACTATCATAACCAACTAAAAATAATTGTCCCACTTTTTCTTCCAATGACATATTTTCTAGCAATAAGTCAGCCTGATCATAATAATTACCGAATAATTCATGACTAATATACTCTTTTTTAACAGCACCATTACTTTTAAAATTAATCTTATTATAAGCTACAAAAAAAATTAATCCTACTAACAAAAAATAAAAAACAATTTTAATTATTTTGATTTTTTTCATATCTTTCCCCATATTAATTCATTTTCTTTTTCAACTCTTGAGGTATAGATGTTTCAAACAAAATATCCTTTTTTATTACTGGATAATATATTTTTAAACGATTAGCATGTAAATATAATCTACTTTCTTTATCTTTAAAACCGTATTTATCATCACCAACAATTGGATTTTTTAAAGTAGACATCGCTACTCTAATTTGATTTTTTCTTCCTGTTTCTATTTCAATAGAAAGCATTGAATATTTATCATTTTCCTTAACAACCTTATAATTTGTAATTGCTTCTTTTCCATCATTCTTTTTGCTAACATAAACTAAATTTGTTTTTGTTTCTGCTAATTTTTGAACTATTCGACCTGTCTTTTCTTTAAACTTCCCATGACATATAGCAACATATTCTCGTAATCTAACATATTCATTCCAATTTTCCTGTAGTTGATTCTTAATTTTCTCATTTTTTGCTAATATAACAATTCCGCTAGTATCTTTATCCAATCTATGAACAATAAACACCTTAGCATATTTATTAGTACTTTTTAAATAATCGGAAACAATGTGATAAAGTGTTTTTTCCTTTTCCTTATTTGTTGAAATAGTTAGCAATCCACTAGGTTTATTAACTACTATAATTTGATCATCTTCAAATAATATATCGAAAGGTAATACTTTTTTATTTTTATTATCAGTATCAATAACAATTAGCATTCCCGTAACCACTCGATAATCATACTTAGTAACCTTAACATTGTTAACATATATTGAACCATGTGTTAAATATTGTTTTATTCTCTTTTTTGGCATATCTAAATTATTATATAAATAATCTAATAAATATCCATCTTGTTTAACTTTTAATTTCATACTACCTCTCTTTCCACTAATATTATAAAACTTAACTAAAAAAAAGAAAAGATATTAATTATCTTTAAAAACTTTCTTTAATAATAATTCGACACCTTTTTCTTCATTAGAACTTGTTTTCATTTTTTTCTTTTTTACTTCAGAAATTGCATTTTCTACAGCAGCACCCAAACCAACATTATTTACAAGATCTATATCATTATAATAATCACCAATCGCAATTACTTCTTTAGAATCTATTTTTTCTTTATTACATATTTTTAATAATCCCGTATATTTATTAGTATCTAACATAGTTATTTCAACAAAATAATCGCCATCTCTAAATTGCTTATTAAAAGTTATATTCAAATTTAAATTACTAATTTCATCAATTAAATTATCTATATTATCCCTATCACTCATAATATCTATTTTATAAATATTATCTAAATTATCTAAATTTAAAATTCTAAACTTACTATATTCATCATATCCATAAATAACATTACTATTAAATTTTTTAAATAACTTTCTTATTACTGTAATACTTATTTTCTTTTTATATATAACCTTTCTTTTATTAACATTATATACATAAGCACCATTTAAAGAAATAATATAATCTATAAACGGAAAATCTCTATTATATTCTAATACATAATTTAAATCTCTGCCTGTTGCTATGATAAATAATATTTTTTTTCTTCTGATTCTATCAATCTCCAATATTGTTGATACATCAATTGAACCATAATTATCAACTAGTGTACCATCAAAAGAACTAACTACTGCATTATACATTTTTCATTCCCCCATAATCTAATAACTTCATCTATAAAAACTATTTCTATTATAGCTAGTGCATAACCCGCAATAACATCAGTTGGATAATGTACCCCTACATAAATACGACTTATACCAATTGCTAATATTATAAAACTAAAAATAAAAATTAACAAATATCTTAAATATTTATTTTTTATTTTAAAAGATAAATACAACAAAAATCCATAAACACAGATAGATAACATTGCATGTCCGCTTGGAAATGAATATCCTCCCTGAGAAATTAATCTTAAATGCGCTGGACGTGGTCTTTTTATAACACGTTTTAATATAAAATTAACAAGAGCTGAATCAAACGCTGATATAATTAATAATAAACTATTTTTATTATGAAAAAATAAAGATATAACAATAACGACTACTAAAATAGAGCTAGTATTTCCTAATTTAGTAATGGTTTTAAAAAAATTATCTAAAAAAGCACATCTAAAGTTAATAATAAAATTATAAATGCCTTCATCAAATACTCTATTTTTGTCAAAAAAAACCAAGCCAAACATTATAAAAAAGATAATTAACATCAAAATTATAATGATTTTATTTTTCCTTTTCATCAATATCACACTCACACATTTATTATAACATATTTTATGCACAAAAAAACCTTGATAATCAAGGTTAATTTTATAATGGCGGAGTAGGAGAGATTTGAACTCTCGCGCCAGTTGCCCGACCTACACCCTTAGCAGGGGCGCCTCTTCAGCCTCTTGAGTACTACTCCATGACTCACATTGCGTCCGCATATACAATATTACATTATTTATATAAATATGTCAACTATTAATAAAAAAAAGACTTCTCTGCTACATAAAAAACAAAACAAAAAACTCCCTACGGAGTTAATAAACAAATGGTGACGAGTACGGAATTCGAATCCGTGAATGCTGCCGTGAAAGGGCAGTGTGTTAAGCCACTTCACCAACTCGCCAAATAAAAATGGCGCCCCAACTAGGACTTGAACCTAGGACCCCTTGATTAACAGTCAAGTGCTCTAACCAACTGAGCTATTGAGGCAAATATGGTGGACCTGATAGGACTTGAACCTATGACCCCACGCTTATCAAGCGTGTGCTCTAACCAACTGAGCTACAGGTCCAAAAATTCATAATACTACTCTAGTTTACAATAAAACTTATGCATTTGCAATACCAAAATTACATTTTTAATACAAATATCACAAATTGCAATAATAGAATACTATAAAAAAAGGATTAAAGTCAAGTGTTTTTTATTATTTTACCCTTCTTTTATTAAAAAAATTATTATTATTTCAACTTTATATATATAAAAATTTAAAAAACTAAAATTTTCTATTTATTTTTAATACTTTTTGTGCTATACTAAACGAGTAAATTAATTTTACGGGCTGTTAGCTCAGTTGGTAGAGCAACTGACTCTTAATCAGTGGGTCTAGGGTTCGAATCCCTAACAGCCCACCAATATTAAAACAAAAGCAACTTATGTTGCTTTTTATTTTTTTATTTCTTTTTGATAATGTTTCTCAAACTTTTCAAAAAAATTATCTGTAAATTTAAAATCAACACTATGTAAAACATAATTAGTAGCTGGATCAAAAAATGATTCTTTAGAATCTAAATAATCTTCTATTCCAGGATATCTTTCTGCATTAGTACAAATTACATCCATAGCATCATCAGGAACATCAACCATATTTAAAAATGGAGGATTTTGCTCAATATAACCTTTTTCTAACATTTTAGTATATAATTTAAAAGTCGTATTGTGTCTTAAATTAGCCAAAATATAACTATCTCTATTATTAAAAAGTAATTCTTTAAAAGCCACTAGCATTTCCTTAATACGTAATGGCATATCTTCCTTAGAACAAGTAGAAACCCAGTCATCAATTAATATAACTCCCGGAACACTCTCAGAAGTAGCATAGAATAAAAACCAATCTTCACCCAGAGTAACAAATAAATCAAGTAAATGATCACTATTAAATAAATCTTCAAAATCTCTTGGACTATTTAAAGAAGAATAATAATCATTATAAATCTTCTTAGGATAACCACAAGAAGCTATTTGATGTATCTTCCCTATTTCTTCATTTTTTAAATCATATATACTACAATTTTTTACTATTCTCATATAATCCCCCAATAAAATAAATTAAAAATATAATAGCATGGTAATATATTTATTTCAATATAACATCTTGTTATTGTAAAAAAAAAATGATAATATAATATCATATAGTAGGAGGATAAAATGGAAATTAGTTATAGTGGATTTTTAATAAATTTATTATTTTGTTTTTTACTTAGCTTTATACTGGGAATTGAAAGGCAATATCGCAGAAGAGCATTAGGACTTAGAACAATGATTTTAATATCAATGGGTTCATTCATGTTTGTTAGCTTCGCATTTCTATTAAAAAATTATGGTTATGAAGGATTTGACATAACAAGAATTGCATCACAAGTAGTTGCTGGAATCGGTTTTTTTGGAGCCGGCGTAATAATAAAAGATAATAAAAATAAAATAAAAGGATTAACTACCGCAGCAACCATGTGGTGTGATGCTGCTATAGGTGTATTATGTGCAGGTGGTTTTATTGGTGAAGCAATTATTGCAACATTATTTGTATTATTTGCTAATATTGTTCTACGATATGTTAATCACTTTGTAAATAATAAAGCAGTATCAAATTCAACAATTGAAACATTTAATATTGTACTAAATGCAAGAGAAATAGATAAAATAACAAAAAGAATAAATGAATATGCTGAAGAAGATAATAACATTGAAATAACAAACTATATAGTTGATGATGATGTAATAGAATTTGATATTATAATCAAAAAAGCAGCAGAAAAGAAAATAAATAAATTTGTAAATACTATTGTTGATGAATTCAAAATACGACGCTATGAATATAAGAAAACAAATGAAGAATTAGATGATACAGAAGAATTATAAAAAGCTTCAAAAGAAGCTTTTTATATACACAAAAAAAGGAAAACTATCTTAGTTTTCCTTTAGCACCTTTCATTCCTTTAACTCCACCATTAGCAGCAAAACCTTTTAAAATATTTGAATCAAATGAATGAGTTTTACTAACTCTTTTCTTATAGTCCTTAATTCCAATATTAATCATTTCATCTAACATACTAGTAAAGTCAATTCCCTTAGCATCCCATAAATAGAAAGCTAAACTTCCTGGAATAGAATTTATTTCATTAATATAAACTTTCTTAGCTTTCTCATCAATTAGAAAATCAATACGACAATTACCAGCAGAACCTAAAGCTTTGAATGCCTTTATAGCAACTTCTTCAACCTCTTTACGCATTTTATCACTTAAATCAGCAGGTAATTTACGATTAGTAGATGCCATACCTTTTGAACCTTTAACTGGTACCTTTGCACCTTTTGCTTTTCCACCACCGATATATTTATCAGCATATGTTAAGAATTTATTGCCAGATAAAACCTCTTCAATTTCACTAACCTTTTGATGTTCATAATTTCCCATAACAGCAATATTAACTTCTTTTAAGTTTTTAACTACTTCCTCTACAACAATCTTAGTGTCATATTGAATTGCTTCATCTATACCTTCTATCAATTTTTCTTTATTTTCACATACACTAATACCAACACTAGATCCAGTAGTTGCTGGTTTTACAATAACTGGATATTTTAATTTTGAAACATCTTTAAGAACTTCATCCTTATCTTTCTTATAATCAACATCATAGAACCATACATAATTAGTCATTGGTAAATTTTTCTCTGCCCATACATCTTTCATATAAGCCTTATCTTGTCCTACAACTGAGGCATAAACATTTCCACCTACAAATGGAATTCCAATTGTTTGAAAATAACCTTGTAAAACTCCATCTTCAACGTTAGTACCATGTACAATTGGAAAAGCTATATCTATTTCCTTAACTACTCTTTTAGGGAAACTCTTTTTTTGTAATACATAACTACCATTTTTATAATATAACACTACATTAGTAGCATACTTTTTTATTAATGATAAATCTTGATACACATCAATATCTTTCAACATATCTCCTGTATACCATTCTCTATTCTTTGTAATATAAATTGGAACTATTTCATATTTTTCTTGATCCATTTTGTTCATAGCTTGAATGGCTGAAATAATACTTACTTCATGTTCAACTGTTTCACCACCAAAAACTACACCTACTTTAATCTTCATAAAATTATCCTCCTATTCATTATATGTATCTGGTAAATCATTTTCAAATAACGCAAATACATTTTTCTTTCCATCACATAATCCATTTATAAATTTAAATGACTCTCTAACATCATTAAATACTATAATTTTATCTTTGTCAAATCCCTTTTCTAATAATCCATCATATATTGGCTTTGTTCTATTCTTGCCAATCAAAACAGCATAATCAGCAACTTCTGATATTTGTTCACCAAATATTTTATTGTAATATTCCTCTTTATCTCCTAATTCTATCATACCTGGAGTAACAACAACTTTAATTCCATCCATCATATTAAGAACTTCAACAGCTCTTTGGGCCCCATCAGGATTTGAATTATAGGCATCATCTATTTGATAAAAATTACCTAGCTTCTTTAATTCCAACCTATGTTCAACAGGTTTTATCATGCTCACTGCTGATATTAATTCATCAGGTGTAATACCAAATTGTTGTCCACATGCTAATCCAGCAAGAATATTATATACATTATGTTTACCTAACAATTTAGTTTCAAACTTATATTTTTTATTATCACCCTTAAAAGTAACATCAAAAGTTGTTCCTTTAGAAGAGCATTTAATATTAGAAGCCCTAACATCAACATCTTTATTATCTATACCAACCCAAATAATTTTTACCTTATTTTTTAATTTATAATTAACTTGTTTTGGATCATCACCATTTAAAATACCAAATCCATCCTTAGGTAAAGATTCAATAAGTTCAAATTTTCCTTCAATAATATTTTCTTCACTACCAAAACTTTCTAAATGAGCTGTACCTATCTTAGTTAAAATACCATAATGAGGCTTAACCAAATTACAAAGTCCTTTTATTTCCCCTTTAACATAAGCTCCCATTTCAGCAATAAAAATATCATCAAACTTATCTAAATTATTATTAACAGTCATAATTAAACCATTATATGTATTTAAATTTCTAGGTGTTGGTAAACAATTATATTTAATATTAAGTATTTCACTTAAAATATTTTTACTACTAGTTTTACCATAACTACCAGTAATGCCAATAATTTTTAAATTACTCATACTTTTAAGTTTACTTTGAGCCATTCGTTTATAATGTAAATATACTAATCTTTCTATTGGAAAATTAATTATATTACAAATAAATACTACTATCATATTTAAATAAGACATAATAGAAAGCACTAATATCATTAGCCATACAAATTTATTTTCATAATTAATCATTCCAAAAACCAGAGGTAATGAATACAAAATAACATTTGTACAAATAAGTCTTTTTACTCTTTTAGTAACTACTAATGGTTTCTTTTTTTGATCATTAACTATTCTCTTTTTCCACTTGTAACCTAAATAAAAATTCAAAATAATGATTACTATTTTAAGAAAAATACTTACCTTACTAATATTATAAGCCACTAAAAAACCAATTAAAGAAGCCAATAATATAAACAAATCAGTATCAACAAAAACACTCTTATTTTTAATTATCCATTTTATATATCTATTATTTTCATTATATAAATTTTGTTGAAGCATATGTAAAAATCTCTTAGATTTATAAAAAACTACATATATAAATGATAAAATTACTAAACAAGCTACAAACATAAAATCCTCCTAAATAAAATTATTTAATATATTAATAACTTGACCTAAATTTTCCAAATACGCATAATGTGTACCTGGTAAAATAATAAGCCCAGCATCAATCATAATTTTTTCTAATTCTTTTGCTTCAGATAAAGGTGCTTCATCATCCATTTCACCCCATATTAAAAGTGTTGGCTCTTCAATCCTTCTAGCACAAGAGGACAAATCCTCATTAACAACATTAACTAGTGTTTGTCTCATTACGGGACTTGCAGCTTTATAATCACGTGAACCTATATATTTTTTCATATATTCACCAAATTTATCTAAACCAGGTAAAGTTTTTAATTTTTTCAAAATCTTTACATATAAAGGCAAATCTTTTGTAACTCTTATACATGGACTACCAAATAAAACAAGCTTAGTAATAGGATGATCTGCAGAATAACTAATCGCAACTCTTCCACCAAATGAATGTCCCATAATAGTAGGTTTTTTTATTTTTAATTCATTAATTAATTTTTCTAAGAATAAAGTATAATCTGATATTGCCCAAGGACTTTGTAATTCATCTGATTCACCAAAACCAGGAAAATCTATTATCGTAATCCTATGATTACTACATAAACCATCACCTATAGGTTTCATCATTTGAATATTTTGACCCCAACCATGTAACAATAATACATCAGGGCCTTTACCATATTGTATGTAATTGATATTAATATTATCTATCTTGATTTTCATATAATCACTCCATACTAATTATAACATAAATAAAATAATTATTATTAAAAATTGTCAAAAAAATAAAATGATATTTCTATCATTTTATCTATCTGATACTTTCCAATAATTTTTAACAGGTTGATTACTTTTAACTATTTTGCATACAGGTATATCTGATAAAGCACTTTTTTCTACATCTTCAAAATCATACAAACCTTCTAGCTTAGATTCAGCAATACTTACACCTATTCTAAAATCTATATAGCTAGTAACAAATGTTTCTCTTCTTTTTTCATCCGAAAATTTAATTGATCCACTTTCAAAATCTCCATTTTTATATTTAAAATCTGGAATACGTAATGCTAAAATATATTTAAAAATATCATTATTACGATCTACAAAAACACCAAATTGTGGTTCTAAAATAATGCTATCATATTGAGCATCTTCTCCTAAAATATCCTTGGCATTTTCAATATAAGATTCAAAAACTTCTGCTAATTCATCATCATCCTTAGCCCAATCAAATATTTCAGATTTAAAAACAGGGCCCCACTCGTATGATTCTTTTTCTATTTTTTTTGCAGTTCTTGAAAGATCATCTAAATCTTTATCCTTAACTCCATAAAATTTACTATATTTATCTTCACTTATAACTAATTCATATTCTGGATTGTTCATTTCCATTTCTTCTTGATTATATTTTATCATTTAATATCTTCCTCTCTTATTAATTTTTTTATATATTGATTATAATCATTTTCTGTTGCAAAAATTCTAACACGATTTGTCATACCAACTATAACAGCTGTTTCTCCTTCAACAAACATTTCAACTAAACGTGATCCAATATTAATTCTGCGTCTTTTATCTACTGATGATTTTTTTTGAAAATCAGAAAGCATCTTATTTCTAATTTTCAAAACTCTTTCAGCATTATCAGCAATTAAAGTCTTATCAGCAATAGAAGTATATTTTTCTAATTTACTTTCATAATATTCAGAAGAAAAAACATCTATAAATCTATTTTTTTCATCATGACAAAGTACAACACTATCACCTGTTTCAGCATATGTAAACTTAGGTAATAATATTCTACATTTACTATCTAACTTGTTAAAACTAGTTCCTTTAATTACATTAGAACCAAACATAAAAAGCACCTCCCTTTTTTACGGGCAATGCAAATTATATCATATTATCTAATTTTTTGCAATCAAAAAAACTAGTTTTTCTAGTTTTTCTTTATTTTTTTTAACCCTTTTAACACATTTTTATATACTCTATTATGATTTCTATTAGGAACTTCAAAAGAATATACCAAAACACTATCATTAAGATTAACAAGTATTATATAAAAATTAGTATTATCATTATTATCTATATAATAAAGATTCTTATTAATAACAAAACTTTGATAACCATTAATATAAAATGAATTAACTTCAGTATCAATAACTTTACCATTAATTATAAAATCCTTAGCATAATCTATCATATCACTATAAGAATTATTAGAGACAAAAATAGCTGAATATTTAAAATTACTGTTATCTAAAGAACTATACTTTTTATTAAAAGTATAATTGTAATCTTTATAAACATTAAAACTACAATCTTTTAATTTCACTTTTTCATATTTAAAAGAAAACAATAAAAAGCAAAAAAGTACAATAAATAACAATGATAAAAAAAGATATAACAAAGATAATTTTTTTAACTTGTTATTTTTCTTTTTTTTCATTTTGAACCTCCACAAATGAATTAACAACTATTTTAAATGATTCTTCATAAATATCAAATTGCTTATTAGATGAATGATACATATAGATAACTACAATATCATCTCTATATTCAATATTCAATTCTATTTGTTCTTCATTCTTTTTATTTTCATATAGCATTGTACATAGATGATCACCACATTCATTATAAGTTAATAAATAACCTTTTAAATCATTCATTATCTGACTAGCTAAAGTACTAGAAACAGCTTCATCTGATTCACTTTTATATACTTCATCTCTTTTTAAAATTTTTACTGTTATTGTTGTTGAACCATCTTTAGAAACTAAATTATATGACATTTTTTCCTTTTTAACTTTAAAATTGCTATCATATTTAAATAAATAATTTTTATCAGCATATTTAAGAATCCTAGTTTTACTAAAAACAAAGATATAACTAAGTATTAAAATAGTTATTAATACTAAAAACAATACTATTGTTATTCTTTTTATTTTTTGATTTTTTTCATCATCTATACTCTTTCTTTCAGTAACTTTTAAATTATTATCATCTTCTAATGATTCAATATCATCTTTTTTACGATTCTTTTTCACTATAATTCCTCCACCCTCAAAATAATATAACCAAATTTATTACTAATTTTTACTATAGTATGTTTTTTTGTATAGACATGACTTTTCAATTTAGTATAACCTCTAGAAATCAAATTTTCTTCATATGCCATAATAATATCATCATTACTCAAATAATCTTGATTCATATTTTTATAACGAACAATAATATTATTTTTGGATTCATATGCACTATACAAATTAACAGGAAAATTATTTTGCAAATCAAATTGTGATTTATATTTTTTCCATTTCTTACTTTTTACTCTATTAATAAAATCTATTTTATCATTTTCAACAAATTTATCCATTTTTGTATATTTTATATCACTATAATTAATAGGTAAATATTGAATTATACTTTTTATTAATGAAGAATCATAAGCATAATTAACAGCTGAAGTATCAAAATTATTTGAAGATTGGATATATGTATTAATACCTATCAGTTTTCCATTGCTATCAAAAATACCAGCACCAATATCACCATCAGATAATGGTAAAGCTGTTACTAAAATATTCTCATCTTCTGAGAATTTAGAATAATATGTTCCTGATTTAGAAACTAACCCTAATCCTAAAGTACTACTAATTGTATAAATTGTATTTCCCATGTCTAAATTAGGAGTTGTATTAAACTCAATTTTTTCAAATACTTTTTCACTTAAATGTAATAAAACTAAATTATATTCAGAATAAACAGAAATAACCCCATCAACTAAAACACTATTTTCTTCAGCATCTATTGCATATACTCTTTTTGCCCCATTATTTAACATTTTAGATAATGCACTAGCAGAAGTTAATACTACCCCTGGTTTAATAACTATACCAGTTTCATTTCCAACATAAATACCATCATCAGTAACTCCATTTATAATAACAACACTATTTTTATTTTTTTGATAAACATAATCTGCTTCTGTAGAAACATTATCATTTACTTTTCCACCTAAAGAAACATAACTATCAACAACTGAATTAAAACTATTAACATTTTTAAAAGCATTTCTCTCATCAGTATCAACTTTAGAATAATATTCATTTATGTCATTAACAAAACTAAGTACTAATGAATCTATTTTAAACATCTTACTTTCTTCTTCATATTTTAAATTCAACTCATATATTCCGTCAGTAGCAATTTCACTACTCCCCCAACTACCAGTAATATTTTTTGCATAAGCTCTAATAATATATCTTTCTTTACTAGAGTAAACCATTTCATATCCTATTATTTCATCATAAGATATATTTCTTTTAACAATTATTGATAACATAACATCTAAATCTAATTTTTTATTATATTGCATAGATTTAATATTAACATCTTCACCTAAAATTCGATTATCATTTCTAGGAAAATATTTTTCTATTTCTTCATAATTATTAATTTTTTTCAAAACTTTTACAATTGACTTAGCACTTTCTAGTGCTTCTTTTGATTTTTTCTGATTTATTTTACTAATATTATAAATTCCATCTGATGTTAAGGTATTAAAAAATTGACCTCTATTACCTGTTAATAAAGTAATATCACTATTAAAAACAAAAGGCTTTTGCTCCATAAAAACATTAATAAATATAGAAATAATTATTACAAATAAAGTACTATATAATATTTTGTTCTTCATTTTAAACTCCTAACTTTGCTAGATCCTCTAGTAATAATCTATGCATTTCAATAGATAGATCTGTAGCATTATCACCATTTGCCGCATAATCAGTCATCGCCTCAGCAAAAGTCTCAGCATAATAAATAAGACCCTTAGACTCATAAGTAGCATATGTACTAATTGATTTTCTAAATTCCAAATCACTTTTTAACGGCACCCCATTTTGAACATATTCATGATTTAAATTTTTTTCAGCTCTCAAAGTTAAATCTTTAGAATAACTTTGTTCAGTAAACATTTTATAAATTAATTCCTGATAAATTGATTCATTATTAGATACTTCTAAATTATCAATTCCTAATAATTTTGCCTCAACGTAAAAATTAAGAGCATGAGCAGTTTCATGAACAACTATATCTTCGACTGTAGTTCCCTTAGGATGAAATCCAGCATCAACATCCCTAACGTATGAACTTTTTAATCTATCAACATCACTAAATGATCTAGGATTAAAAGCTATTCTTGATAAATAAGCCGTATATTGAGAAGATTTTCCTATTTTAACAGTTGTATAATTAGCATAAGAATTAAAAGACATGTTTTCAATTATATAAGCATCAACAATACTATGGTTAATACCTAAATCATCATAAAACTTAGCAATTACTTCACTTAAATCTGTAAAATAATCAACATCTAAATTACATAAATAACTATAAGATAAATCTATCTTTTTATTAACATTATTACTTAAATCTGTATATATTTTATTATTACAGTAATTAATAGCTTCATTATTTTTAGAAGTTAATATATTAGAAACAAGTTTTTCAAATCCAGATTTGGTATTATCATAATCAGAAAAATTATAATTACTAAAATCTACAGCACTAAAATCTAAATCTGACTTTTCTGAAAACTTTTCATCATCTAAAGAATTTATTGATAGATAATTAGTATTATTATTTATTATTCCAATAATTAAAAACATCGTGCCTAAAATAATTAAACATATAATTACAGTATCTGTATTAGTTAATTTTATATTCTTAATACGATTCATGTTAATACACCTCTACTTCAAAATCAGTAAATTGACTAATGAGGTTTACATCTATAGATAAATTTTTATTACTAATATCCATTTCAAAATAAGTATTATCATCTAATTTATAAAAAACACTAGCATAATACTGTTTAAATAAAAAATTACCATTATCATCATTGAAATCATAACTTGAAATATAAAAAGTAAATGCTTTGCCATTAATTGTTTCATTTAAAATTCCAGTAGTTAAATAATTATTTTTATATTTATCTCCCTCTATAATACTTTTAAAAGCTTTCTCACTACTCATACATTTTTCATAAATACTTCCTGACATATTGTGATTTAATGTTAAATTTACACTCTCACTACTTTCTATGTTTTCTTTTTCTATTTCAACTATACTAACATCAGAAGAAATTTCCTTATAACCATTAGGTATATTTAAATTAAGATTATAACCAGCATCATATTTTTCATACTCATTAATAGAAATAGTTCCCTTACCATTTTTATCTAATAAATTTTTAGAAAAGTCTTTTTTTAAATTATAATCAATCATTCTTCCAATTACTTCATAATCTATTAAATAATTAGATTCTAATGAAATTGTCATAATCATATTTGATTCTATTTCCACTCCAATATAATATTTATTAACAATTTTTTTATCTTTTAATATAAAATAATTTAAAAAAGCATAATTCTTATTATTATATTTTTTCTCATAAACAATATCATTAAATTTAACTTCATCATAAGCTTCATCATTTAAATCTACCATAATTGAAGCTTTAGACATATTAATATAATTAGATAAAGTTGTTTCATCTATAGTAATAACAGCGCTTATTTTTTTATCTAAAACATTATAATTATCACTTAATTGTAATGATGTATGATTTTTATCATATAAATGCAATTCACTAGGATAACTAACAGTAAAGGCTTTATTATTCTTATAAATATCATATTTATCATAATTACCACTAAAATTATATTTTTCTATATTGTAAGGATTATATAATTTCTTATCATGACTATTCTTATTAAAAAA
>JAZQNW010000010.1:0-10292 GCA_045627525.1 Bacilli bacterium | reverse complement strand
ATATGTTGCGATATGTGGGTTAGCTGTATCTGCGACTACTTCCTCTTCTTCTCCATCTAATCCCATATAATGATAATATACTTTGTATTGTAAATTATCTTTTTTTGTATATATTACATTTAATACATTATTTTCAGAGTTACTTGTGACAGTTTCTTGACCTTCTATATGATCAAACTTGTATCCCTTTATATCTTTTTTTGTATCGTATGGTATTTCAGTTGTTAATTCTTTAGTTCCTGTTTCTGATGAGAACTCATTTTTATTATCAACGCTATCCTTATAATACTTAACTGTATAATTATAACTTGGTCTTGTCCATTCTACGCTTGGTGATTTATCTACTTTTATTAATTCTTCACCATCTAAGACTATTTTTGTACTAGTTGTATCGTTTGTTTCATATATTCCAGATTCTAATGTTTGGTCAATTTTTAAAGTATATGTTATAGGCTTATATGTAACTATATTCGAATTGCTATCAACACTTTGTACTTCTAACTTTTTATTACTATTGCCATTATTTAAACTAAAGTATTGACTGTTTGGAATTTCTACTATTTCAGCTCCATTTATTGCAGTTATATCATTAGCAAGATTTTTAATAGCTGTACTAACAGATGTTGTACTTGCATCAGCATAGTTTTCTTCTTTTGAAGCTATACCTTTTAAAAACGCACTTGTTGAATTATTTGTTTCATATCCAATTGAGTATATTTCAATATTATTTTGACTATTTTTTGCTGTATTAGCTGCATTAGTAGCACTTTGTCTACTATCGGGGTCTCCATCACTTATGATTAACATTACTTTTTTTGCATTTTCTACATTTTTAGTATCATTATTTAGTTTTTCCATACCGCTTGTTATAGCGCTGGCTAAGTCTGTTCCCCCTAATGGATGCCCAAAACTAGCATCGTTGAAATTATTTGTAGGGCTTGATATTTCGTCGGAAAATGTAACTAAACTAACATGAGCATTATCCCCCATAGCATTAGTTATATAATTTTTGAAAGTTTGTGCACCTTTTATTGCACTTTCCCATTTGTCTTTTGTTAGAGCATCATAATTTGGCCCAAAGGTCCCACATTTTATTTTAGTTCCATCTGCTGCTGTATAGGCTGCATTAGATGAAAATGTGGGTATATCTGCGGTACCTTTATCTGGATCACAAATCATTGATCCAGAGCGATCAAAAACTACTACTGCATATAATGGTTTTGATATTTGTTGTGCAACACTTTGAATATCAAATGTTATGGTATATTCGCCTAAATTATCTGTTGGAGTTACAGATTTTTTTACTTGAATGTCGCCAGATTTTTCTAATTTTCCTACTGTTACAGAAGGAACGGCTTTTTTAGAGTCTTCAGATAACGCATTAACTACTATTGCTGTAGCAGGATTAGCAAATATTGTTACAAATATTGTTAAGTAAGAAACTAACTTTTTTATTTTGTTTTTCATTCTATCCTCTCCTTTTTTAAATTTTTTTCAGTATTAGTAAGATATAAGAATTTCTTGGTTGATAATTGCAGGTTTGAAGAATCAATAATTTATCATTATTATCTAATGCGCAATTTCCTTTGCAATACTTAGTATCTGTTAATAATTTTTTCAAATGTTGGTTCCATCTGGTATCATCATTTGAATCTAATACAGTGTGTTCATTATCATTTGTTATGATCTTGACTGCGTATACCTCATATTCTAATTTCTTTTCTTTAGTATATAGATATACATTTTTTGAAGAATCAAACTTCTTTTTTTCTAGATAGTTTTCTAATTTATAGAATGGCAATTTTTCACGATAAGAATCGTAATCTGAATTGTGGGAATATATATTTATTTGCCTTTCATCTTTTAAGGGAAGATCATTTCTAAAATCTATGAATGCATTACCTAATGCACTTTCTTTTCCTGCTAAGTCATGATTTAGGTAATACTCGTTATCTTTCGATTTAGTAATTAATGTATTAATTTCTAAATCTTCAATTATTAATTGAGCTACAATATCTTTATTATTATATTTTTTTTGATATGATTCAATTCTATCTTTTAAATCTTTCTCCTTATTTTTATCTACTACCTTTATTGTATTTTGATTTTGACTAGACTTATCTTTTTTTAAGTAAAAATTCATATCTAGTATAATAATTAGTACTAGCAAAATCGCAAAAACCGATTCTATTCTTTTTTTCATAGTTCCACCCCACATATTTTGAGTATAGCAACTCTAGAACTTTGATAGGTTATTATACTAATGGACTTTTAATTATTTGTCAATAAAATTCTGTGATTTATAATTTTTTATTCATTAGATTATTTAAAAATTAAAAATTAATTTATTTTTTACTATTAATTATAATTTTTTATTTTTAGTTTATACAACTGCTTTGTTACTATACAATTTTTCTATTTACAAAAATCGATATATTTTTCACTCGATGTATTAATATATTACTATTTTTTTATTGAATTTATTTTACAATAAAAAAATCCTAAATTTTTATAAGGATTTTTAGTTTCTAAATTCTTCTTTTGATTCCCTTGTCTAGTGCAAATTCTTTTTTAGCCGAATATAATTGTTGACTACTATATCGTTCTTTTATATTTTCTTGATAACCTAGTCTTGGTATAAATGATTTATGTATTATAAGCATTAGAGATGTATCATATACCCATCCATCAGAACTTTCTACCCATGTATGTCTTCCATCTTCACTATTTTTAGTTCCTATTAATATAGGTAGGATTCCAGCACATTTATAACAATCTTCAAATAAAAAACTTAATTGATATGCCATAGTTGTGCATCCACCGATGTTACCACCCAATTTTAAAACTTCATCTATATCTTTTACTGGCCATCTTACATTTAATTCATTAAATTTTTGCAGAAGATCTTCATCAAATGGCAATATTTTTTTTGTTTCTAGGCCTTCACTTATAATTTTTTCAAAGTCATTATTTTTGACTATAAGACTCTTTATTAGATCATAACATTTATATTCTTCTCTTCCTATTGGAATTATTTTATTGATTATATCCATCACTGTTATATATTCCTTTCTTGCTATTATACTTTATATAATTACAAAATTATTTATTGCAATCTAGTCTGTTCTAATTCACAATTATTTTTATAGTGTGAATATTTTCCATATTATATTTCTTTTATTTTATTATCAACATCATATAATATATTCATGATATCACTCACTTTTTTATTTTATCATAAAAACTAAGACAATAAGTATCTTAGTTTTAATTATTAAAATTCAATGTATAAATTTTATTTTCATCTTCAAAGAATCTAACTTTAATTGCTTTTTCTTTGATATCTATAACTTCTGTAAATGATGATTCCCAAGCTTCATACTTTTTCTTATCTTCTCTTGTTGCTGTTTCATTGAAATTTTTTATTTTATTAATATATTCATTAATTTCTTCTTGGTTTTGTTCGGACATGATATAGTCATATGTCCAATTTTCTTTTGTTCCAACAAATTCGCTTCTTACATCAAAGTTAGGATTATTTGCGTATGTTCCTGAATACTTTACTTTATCCATTAAATTAAACATATCTTCTTTTGTATTTACTTCATTTATATGTTCTCTAACATAATTATATCGACCTACTCCAGCCTTTAACTCATTGATTTTATTCATTTCATTATCAATGTAAAAATTAGCTTGGGCATTTTGACCTTCATTCCATAGTATTTTATTTTGAGCAAATTCTAATACACCATATCTACCAGTTGAATCAGCAAGCATAAATGCATAATTCCAGTAACCTTTTTTAGAATATATATTTAGTGTCTTAATATATTCCAAAGCTTCATCAATTGTAGCACAATTTAATCCTATATAGATTGGTAAACTGAACATATATACTTTTTCATTTGAGTTGGGGTTTGTTCCTGAACAGGAATATTTATCACCTTCACCATTTCTCATATTAACTTCAATATATAATCCTTTTTCATTTAATACATCATCTGATATAAATGGTAAAATATTATAAAATTCATCTTCTAATCCATTTAATGCATCAGAATAATCAGGAGCGTAATCTCTATATGTATACGCTAAATTAATAGTTTTATATTTATCTTTTATATTTGTTTTAAAAACATATGCTGACTTATCAGAAATAGTCAAGTCCATATTTCTTCCAATAATTGTATTATCCCCTATATTTTTGGCTATGGCAGTACATCCACCCCAATTATCATATAATTTTTTGTTAAAATTATTAGCAATATTGTAATCAACTTTTTTGTATGTTCCTGCATCTAAAACATAATCATAAATTGATTTAGTTACATGCTTTTTTGCCTCTATTGTATTGTTTTTGTTGCTACTATTATTATTTTTTAAAGATTTATAGCCAATTAATGTTACTACTAAAGCTATTAAAATAAATGGTATAAGTATTGAAATAAGCAATTTATTTTTCATTATATCTTCCTCCTATCATATTTGTCATAAAATTAGCAATCCATATACTATTTTTACTCTTAATTTATTATACACTATCTAAATTATTATATAAAGAAATAAATTACAATTTGTTCAACTACCACTATTATTTTTTAAATAATTTAAGGGGAATAATAATCCAAAAAAACATACAAAAAAACATTATCTTAAATATCCATTTTATTAGCCATACAAAAAACCATTCAAGTGGGCTTCCGGATTGTACAACTCTTTTTCCACTTTTCATTACCCCTGTATCATAAATTCTTAATCTCATCCATCATTCCTCCAACTATTATATATATTATATCATAATTTTTATTAACTGTACTTTTTTTGTATGTTTAAATTAAATCTAGCTGTAATGTTTTTTAATAATAAAAAACTAAGATTTAAAATATCCTAGTTTTTTGCTTAAATATTTTTTACTCTATTTGAACTAACTGTATTCAATTATTTTTAAATATAAGTAAATTATCTCTTATTTATATAGTCAATAATATATTCACTAGTCTTTTCTACACCTAATGAATCAACATTAATTATCAAATCATAATTGTTATAATCCATCCAATCAGTATTTGTATAAAACTTATAATGTTTACTTCTTTCTTTATTAACTTTATTAATTATTTTTTCGGCAGATGTTTTATTTAAACCATAATACTTAACTGCTCTTTTTATTTTTGAATTCATGTTGCTATATAAAAATATTTTAATAGTATCTTTATTGTTTTTTAAAATGTAATTTCCACATCTACCTACAATAACACACGATTCTTCTTTAGCAAGTTTTTTAATAACTTTAGATTCAGCAATAAATATTCTATCATCATTTTGGGTTGCTCTACTTTCTTCATCTACTTCATTAATATATTTCTTAGATAAACCTGATTCTAATGCTGTTAAATTTATTAATTCTTTGTCATAGAAATTAATTCCTAAAGTATCTGCAATTATTTTACCAACATATCTACCACCAGATGCATATTCTCTTGAGATAGTAATAACTATATGTTTTCCTTTATAACTATTCTTATTATTAATTTCTATATTTTCATCCGCATCTTCATATTTATTTAAATTTTTAAATTCAGAACCAACTATAAATAATGCTACAATAAAACATATTAAATCGGCTGTACATCCGGCATAACATAAACCATAAATTCCTTTGTCTAACACTAATGAGAATAATAATGATATTGGTATTAACAGAATAATTTGTCTAATAAATGATAAAGCTGTAGCTTTTTTTACTTTGCCTAAAGATTGTATTGAAATACTTCCAGTCATTTCTAGAGCGTTTAAACTCATAACACATAAGAATGAACGACACATTAGTGTGGCAAATTCCATAAACAACTCATATGAAGGATCAGATGAAGAAATAAATATACCTGCTATTTGTTTGGGGAACAATACAAATAATATATTGAAAATAATACCTACTATAAAATTGATAGTTATTACTTTCTTAAAAGTTTCTTTTACTCTTGATTTATTTCCTGCACCATAATTAAATCCTAGTATTGGTTGAGCACCAATTGATATACCTAATACGGTAGATATAAATAAAGAATTAACTTTTGATATTACACCATATACTGATAATGGAATGTCAGGTCCAAATTTAGATACTGCTCCTAATTTTGTCATCATATTATTCATAAAAACAAATAAAATAAGTACAGTGCATTGAGTTATAAATGATGATAATCCAAGGCCAAATATTTTAAATATTGATGAATCTAACTTCATGACTTTTCTACTTATTTTTACTGATTTAAAATTCCTTAGATATGCTATAGCTATAATAAATGAAATAAATTGACCAATTACTGTTGCTATTGCTCCTCCTTTTACTCCTAAATCAAAAATAAATATAAATATTGGATCTAATATAATATTGATAATTGCTCCTACAATTAACATTATCATTGAGTATCTAGGTGAACCATCTGCTCTTATAATATTTGATAAAGATGAATACACAATCATAAACGGTGCCCCTAAGCATATTATTCTTCCATAATCAACTGCATATTTATAAACATTCTCTGTACATCCAAATAATATAACTAGCTTAGGAATAAATATAAATGATAATAGGCCTAATAAAATAGATATTAAAAATGAAACTATTATAGCTTGTGATACACCTTTTGTTGCTTCTTCCTTATTACCTTCACCAAGTTTTAAAGATAAATTAGCTGCTGCTCCATTTCCAATAAGTCCAGCAAAAGCATTAAAAACTATAACTAATGGAAATATAACATTAGTAGCAGCATTTCCAAGTGTTCCAACTCCTTTACCTATAAAGATTTGATCAACTATATTATAAACTGAGTTTATTAACATACTTATAACACATGGAATTGCAAACATCATTAAAAGTTTATTGATGTTATCATTTCCTAAATCAACTTTTTTCATAAATATCATTCCTTTTTATGCAACTTTTTCATTTTAACATAAATATATTTTTTATGTAAGAGTCTTTTTTTAATTTTATTTTTTTAGATTTATATTCATTTTCAGTTAATAAAAAGCTAAGGTAAAAATACCTTAGCATAAAGCTTTCATTAATTTTCCTATTATTTGAGCTGTTTGATTATTGTTATAATTACTTTTGAAATTACCATATTAAGTATAATTTTACTAAAAATATTAATATTTTCCCATCATAACAATTTCATTTTAATTAATTGATTGACCGCTTACAAATAATTTATATCCATTAAAATCTATATTACTATTTGAACTATCATTGTTTTCTAATGATGTAATATATGAATCACCCATTAATTTAACTTTTGAATTTTTATCTAACTTTAATTTTATGGTTTTTGCAGTATTATCTCTATTTATTGTTCCAATATATGTTGATGAATTCATTGTCATATCAAGAGTTGACACTGAATCTATTACGATATTTCCTTCTGCTTTTTGATTATTCATTATAAGAGTAACAATTCCACCATTTGAATTACTATTTCCCCACGAATCTGCTTTTGCTCTTAAAAAATTACCGGTTGAATCATTATTAATAATTGTATTATTTGTTAAATTAATTTTAGAAGTAGTATTAGTTATATATAATGTATCACCTTTATTAGTTGTTATTTTTGAGTTTTTAGCAGTAAATTCACTCATTCCATTGTCAGCATCACCACTCATAGATTGATATAAAAATATATTTTTATAAGTAGTTGATTGACCATTTAATTTATTATTTGTATCATCTAAATTTACATTTTCTATGGTAACTTTATTTTTTCCTTCTATTACAATTCCTTCAGAAGCTGTTGCTATTAATTTAGCATTTTTTACAGTTATATCAGCTGTTGAATATATAGATGGGGAACCTTGTCCTGTAGTTTTATATGTTCCACCATCAATATTAACTGTTCCGCCACCTCTATCAGATCTAATCGCGGCCGAAGAAATTCCTGATGTTTCTATCGTTAAATTATTTGCATTAGTTATTCCTCCACCTGTTGTCATTATTCCACCTGAATTATCTTTTTTAGTTATTATCTTTGAATCACTAATATTTATTGTTGTTTCATCACTATTAGAATTATTTGTTGTTGCTGAACCACCATAACTAAATACTCCATTAGCACCTGTCGCATTTGTTTCAATGGTAATGTTTTTTAAAGTCAAAGTTACGCCATCTTTTGCTAATATTGCTGAATTAATTCCATAAAAGCTGGTATTGTCACCCCCATCTGAATCACCTGTTTTATTAACATTAATATTAGATAAACCTGCTTTAATATTTCCTGATACTAATATTACGTTTTCATCTGCTTTACTGCTTTCATATTCTCCACTTGTTATAGTAGTATCTTTTGTAATCTCAGTCCCTGCTGAATAGGATATATTACTATTTTGTCCTCCAGGCATGCCTGAATTATTTGTAGAATTATTCTTTCCATTTATAGATTTTGCAGTAAAAGGAATTAGTATGCATAATGTAATTAAAAGTATGACGGCAATAACTATTTCGATTATTGTATTTTTCTTCATTATAGCCCTCCTAATTATTATTTTGTGGGGATTCACTTGAATTTTCTGATTGTTCACTTCCATTATCGCCTTCTGGCTTTTCTGGTGGTTCTCCCATTTCTCCTGTTGGTTTATCTGGTGGATTTCCCATTCTATTATTCATTTGTGGCATGTTTTGGTTGTTACTGCTTACTGATTTAGAATATATTAAAAACCCTCCTGTTGCCAAAATAGCTCCTAATAACAAGCCTATTATAAAAGGCAATATTTTTTCTTTCATTTTATCTTCCTCCTATTAAAATTATATTTATGTTTTATTAAACAAACATTAAAAATTTAAACAAATTTCAATTTATTTTTCTTTTATATTATATCACAAAAAAGAGAGTCTTTTTATTGAACTCTCTAATTTTATTAAGTGTAAGAGATATTTAATATTCTTGTTAATTCTCTTTCATTTAAAACCTTACCCTCACATATTAATTTATCATCAATAATAAGAGCGGGTTTATTTTTTATATTATATTTTAGGAGTGAATTTTGAGAATCTTCTCTTTGCAATTCAATATCTCTATTTTTAATATCATTTATTGCTTTTTGCATATTCTTATATAATTGATTTCCATTTTTACAATTACTTCCAACAATTTTAACTTTAATCATAAATCATTCCTTTCTTTATTTATTAAAATTTATTTAATAAGTAAAATATATTTACTTAAATTTACTACCCTTACTACAATTTGTTTTTTATTATTATATTATCACCACCTTATAAATATATAATAATATGCTTTTATTAAATAAACATTAAAAAAGGAAGAAATTTATCTCTTCCTAATTAAGTTGTTTCTTTTAAAAGATTTTTTTATAACTTTAACTCTAGTTGCTTTGTTTTTATTTTCATCGTAATAAAAACTGACTATTTCATTTTCAAATAATTCTTTGTATCCATCAACTTCAACTTCTGAATAATGGACATATATATCATTTCTTATATTACGATTATTAATAAATCCATATCCTAATTTCGAATTAAACCAAGCAACCTTTCCTTTTAATTGTTTCATAGATTCCTCCTAACATTTAGGATAAATTAATAGTAATTTCTTTTTCTTTATATTTTCTTCCACTAATATATTTAACTTTCAATTTAATTATATCTCCCGATCTTTTTTCATAAAGAACATTACTAATATCATTTACACTTTCAACGACTTCGCCCTCAACCTCAGTTATTATATTACCAATTTCTAATTCAGATTTATCTGCATTGCTTCCTGAAGTTATTTTAGATATATAAAATCCACTTGGAAGATTATAACCTTGAATATATCCACTATTAGTCATATATCCTTCTATTCCTAAAGTCATTCCATTTGTATCTTCTTTACCATTCATTAAATCCTCTATTAAAGATTCAACATCTGTTATTGGAATTGCAAATCCCATCCCCTCAATACTAGCTTCAGAATAACTTCCATTCGAAGAATATTTTGCTGAATTTATTCCTACTATTTCTCCTTTACTATTTAGTAATGCTCCTCCTGAATTACCGCCATTAATAGCTGCATCTATTTGTATCATTTTATTACTATAATCATCTATAGATACTTTTCTATTTAAAGCACTTACAACTCCTGTAGTTACTGATTGCCCATAACCAAGTGCATTACCTATAGCTATAACACCATTTCCTACTTTTAGTTCATCACTGCTTCCAAGTGTAGCAATCTTTATCTCATTCATGGTTTCTTTTTCTAGAGATGATGTTTTAACAGAAATTACTG
>JAZQNW010000009.1:0-11038 GCA_045627525.1 Bacilli bacterium | reverse complement strand
TCTAATCCAAATAAAGTTGATATTGACTTTACTTATGATTTAGTCTTTTATAAAGATGGCAAAGAAGTATCAAGGCAAGAATATTGGTCTAAATATCAAATATCTTCAAAACATAAAGATATTATTTGGGGAAATCATGATATTCCAAAATCTATAGATGTAGATGAAATTAAAATGGAAAATATTACTGTTAGTAAATCTTATTATGAATCAATTGATGCAGAAATAAAATATATAGAAACAATTGATGATGAAGCATATTTTTCTGTAAAACATGATAAAAAACCAACTCTTAGTAATATAACTTTCTTATTATATAATGATAAAAACAAAAATAAAAAGTGTGATAAGGGAGAGGCAGTTGTTACAAGTAATGCTGATACAATGGAAAAAGAAGATAAAGTATCGTTTGTAACAGAAGGGTATAATTATACAGATTATGAAATATATTATAATGCATATTAATTATAAGGAGATTTAAGATGGATGGTTTTATAGCGATGATTATTATTTCTGCTTTTTGCTTTATAGTTGGTATTTTTAGTTTTAAAAGTGGGATAAGAAAAAAGAAAGTCTGTACAGAACTTGCAGTAGCTAAAATAGTTGATGTTCATGTTTCATATGGTGATGGGCATGAAAGAAATACGTATAGTCCCATTTATGCCTTTGAAATTAATGGTCAAGAATATAAAGGAACAATAGGTCAAGTTAGTAAAAAAAGAAAAGATTTTAAGATTGGTAACGAGCATAATATAAAATATAATCCAGAAAATCCTAAAGAATTCATTGATGCAGATAGAAATGCAACAAAATTAAACGGAATATTATTCTTGATAATGGGAGTTGTATTTTTAGCAATTGCTTTAGGAATAAAATAATATGACAAAAGAAAATTAAATGCTGTAATAATATCGCCAGATGAAGCAACTTATAATCTGCTTAATAATGAACAAGGCGAATTTTATGATACTTTCTCAAAAAGATTAAGTGAATATCTAACAAAAAAAGTAGGAGAGATAGCACAAGCAGGTGCAACTGTAATTTTTGAAAGAGGATTATGGTCAAAAAAAGAAAGACAAGAAGTGAGAGAATATTATAAAAATTTAGGAATAGAATGTGAAATTCATTATATATTTGTGGATGATGAAATATGGCAGCAAAATATAAAAGAAAGAAATAAACAAATAGAACAAGGAAACAATAAGACTGATTTTTATTTGGATGAAGGACTTATGAAGAAATTAGAATCTTTATGGGAAGAACCATCTAAAGATGAATACGACGTTTTATATAAGGTAAATAGAAATAATTGTTAATAATCAATTTTTATGCAGATTATATAATAAAAATTGATAAAAGAAATAATAATTGTAGAATTTTAAAAAATATATTTTATCAATATTGTGATTAATATTAAGTTTAAATTTGATATTTAGGTTTATAGCCCACATTATTAAATAGTAGTACAAGCTGCAATTAAAGCTGTAGAACATAAATAATAATCATTTAAAAGACTAGGTTTCTAGTCTTTTATTGTGATATAATAATAGTGAAAGTTGGTGAATGTATGAATATTGAAAAAGAAATATCAGCTATAAAAGAAAGAAATAAAAAAGTTGAATTAAATAAGAAATGGGAAACAAGTTGGACAAGAAGAATATGTATAATGATTCTTACATATATTGTAGTTATTATATATTCATTTTCCATTAGTAAAATAAATAACATATTTTTGAGTTCACTAGTACCAGTAATAGGATTCACATTATCTACTTTATCATTAAATGTTGTAAGAAACATATGGGAAAAAAGAAGATAGTTAATACATAGCGAATTATACGAATATAATGAACAAATATTAAGCCAAGCTGATATTACTAAATAGAGGGTATAAAGCTGCAATCAAAACTAACACTCAAAATAGTAGATAATAATTAGAATATTTATTATTTGTATTATTATTGCTAAAGATGTTAATTAAAACTATTTAAAAAGCCAATAGGTAGTAATTTTGAAATAAAAAAATTATTTATCTGTAGATTTACATATAAAATTAGAAAGACTAAATAAGAGATTATTCAGTCTTTATTAGTTATAAAATCTTTACTTGAATTTGACAAAATCAAGTAATTATGTTATATTATCAGTGCGTTGAAGGAGAAAAGTACTTAAATAAGTTATTCGAGTGAGTTAGGTATAGTGTGAACTAATAATAACATTTGACGAAAGAACACTCCTGAGCAGACTACCGAAAAGAATATTTCTTAGTAGACTAGTCCCGAGGGCAATCGGTTATCATGTTGCTAGGTTTGTTAGAACTGAAAAAGAGATTACTGTAATAGCAAACCATTTATATCCATAAAGATATAGATGGTTTTTTTAGTAATAAATTAAGGTGGCACCACGGATCCCAGTATTCGTCCTTATTGTAGGATGATACTGGGTTTTTATATTATAAAAGGAAGAGGTGAATCATATGTTATTTAAAGATGAAAGTATAGATGTTTTTTATAAAAGTTTAAGTTATATTAAAAATATTAAAAAAAATTAATTATAGAAGGAAAGATGTGATTTTATGTTAGATGACAATAATAATTTAAACAACATAATTATATAAAGTAGATTATTTTCCATTTCATTTTATATCTACTTTATATATAAAAAGTGGATAGTACCTACAATCTATCTTGATTTATTTAAGAAAAAATGAAAGATAAATAAAGAAAGAAGGTTATTAAAATGAAAAAAGAATTAAGTTATTTAGAAACAATAAAAATAATAGATGAAGCAAAAAAATATTTTGAAAGGCAGTTAGAGGCTAGATTGTCTCTAACAAAAGTACAAAGTCCATTATTTGTTAAAACAGATTCTGGATTACAAGATACATTAACAGGTGTAGAAAAAAGTGTTTCATTTACGAAAGATAAAGAAAAATTCGAAATAGTACATTCTTTAGCGAAATGGAAAAGAGATGCACTAGGAAGATATGATTTTCCAATTGGTACAGGATTATATACTGATATGAAAGCAATTAGAAAAAATGAAATTGTAGATGACATTCACTCATTATTTGTTGAACAATGGGATTGGGAAAAGGTAATTAGTAAAGATGATAGAACAATTGAATATTTAAAAGAAACAGTAAGAAGCATATATAAGGCAATAAGACAAACTTTGATTTATATTAAACAAAAGCACAAATACATAACAGTAGATTTGCCTAAAACAATTACATTTATTTCTAGTCAAGATTTGGAAGATATGTATCCTGATAAAACGTCAAAAGAAAGAGAAGATTTAATCGTGAAAGATAAAAAGGCAGTTTTTATAACACAAATTGGAGATAAATTAAAATCAGGGGTAGAACATGATTTAAGAAGCCCAGATTATGATGATTGGTCTTTAGATGGAGATTTACTAGTATATGATAAAACTCTTGATAAGGCTATTGAATTATCATCAATGGGAATAAGAGTCGATGAGGTATCTCTAATCAAACAATTAGAAAAAGCTGATTGCTTAGAAAGATTAAACTTACCATATCATAAAAAAATTCAAAAATGTGAATTGCCATATACGATTGGTGGTGGGATTGGTCAATCAAGAATATTGCTATTTTTATTAGAAAAGTCCCATATTGCTGAAATACAAGCATCTAGTTGGGAAAGTAAAACATTAAAAGATTTAAAAGATAAAAAAATATTATAAAAAAGGAGGAGCCAAAAATGGAAATAAGAAAAATTTATGAAGATTATAAGGAATTATTAGATAAAGAAATAGAAATTAAAGGCTGGATTAGAAAACACCGTAAGCAGAAAGAAGTAGGCTTTATTGATTTATCAGATGGAACTTGTTTTAAAAAAATTCAAATCGTATACGATAAAGATACATTAGATTTTGAAGAGATAACAAAAATTCATTTTGGGTCTGCAATTAAGGTAAAGGGAATCTTAACTCAATCTCCAGCAGAAGAACAAATTTTTGAATTAAAAGCAAAAGAAATTATTTTAATTGGTGATTGTTCAGAAGATTATCCAATACAACCAAAATCACATTCTCGCGAATTTTTAAGAGAACAAGCATATTTAAGGCCTAGAACAACATTGTTTCAAGCCATATTTAGAGTAAGAAGTATTTTATCAATTGCGATACACGAATATTTTCAATCACAAGGATATTTATATTTACATGCGCCAATTTTTACAGCAAGCGATTGTGAAGGAGCAGGAGAAATGTTTCAAGTAACAACACAGGATTTAGATGAAATTGCTAAAACTGGAAAAGTTAGTTATGAAGACGATTTCTTTGGTAAAAAAATTGGATTATCTGTATCAACACAATTTGAAGCAGAAACATTTGCCCAAGCATTTAGTAAAGTATATACATTTGGTCCAACATTTAGAGCAGACAAATCGCATACACCTTATCATGTTGCTGAATTTTGGCAAATAGAACCTGAAGTAGCTTTTTGTGATTTAGAAGGAATCATGGATATTGCCGAAGACTTAGTTAAATATGTAATTAAATATACACTAGATCATGCCAAAGATGAGATGGAGTATTTAGACAAATATGTTGAAACTGGCCTAATCGAAAGATTAACAAAAGTATTAAGCTGCAAGTTTAAAAGAGTTACATATAAAGAATGTATAGAAATACTTAAACAAAGTGGAAAAGAATTTGAATTTAAACCAGAATATGGTTCGGATATAGCAAAAGAACATGAAAAATATTTGACAGATTATTTTAAATGTCCATTCTTTTTAACAATGTGGCCTAAAGAATTAAAATCATTTTATATGAAAGAAATGCCAGATGGTACGGTAGCAGGAGCTGATTTAGAAATGCCTGGAATTGGTGAAGTATTTGGTATGAGTCAAAGAGAAGAAGATTTAGATAAACTAATATCAAGAATGAAAGAATTAGATATGAAAATTGAAGATTATGATTGGTATTTAAAATTAAGAAAATATGGTACTTGTGAAAGAAGTGGATTTGGTATTGGATTTGAAAGACTCTTAATGTTCATAACAGGAATAGAAAGCATTAAAGACGTAACACCATATCCAAGAGTTCATAAGAGCTGTGAATATTAAAAAATTATATATAATTAAACTAAGATATTTTATATCTTAGTTTTTAGTTATTTGAGTAATATGTTATAATAACTAAAGAAAAACTTCTTTGTTGTATAATTGAATAGAAAGGTTGGGTTATTATGACAATAAAAAAATTTAATAAAGAAAAAGATTATAATAGAATAATTGAGTTTTTAACAAATCAATATAAAGAAAATAATAATATGATATGCTGGTTACCAGAACGTTTCGATGACTTAATATTTAGAGTTGACACTCTTTATCATGATGAAAGAGGGCTAAATAAATCAGCAGATTTTATTTATATTTTTGAAGAAAAAAATGAAATAATAGGTTTGATTATTCCAGATGGAGATTCATTTAATAGCTGTATAAAAAAAGGCTATGAAAATATATTTAGTGAAATGATAGATTTATCAGAAAAAGAACTTCTTCCACTTTTTGAAAAAGGAGAAGATGGAAAAGTAGATTTTTTAGTAATTTCTCATGATAGTTTAAAATATCAGTCTGATGAATTATTAAGAAGAGGATATATTAAAGACGAAGAAGAAGATTATGATAATGTTCAACATCCATTAGAAAATGAATATAAAATTACATTACCAGATGGATATAGACAAGTTTTTGGAGAAGAATTAGATGATAACAAAAAAGCAAAAGCTTGTCATTATGGCTTTAAGCCTTCTGATGATGACGGAATATTAACAGGAAGTTTTAGGGAAGGAGCATTAGCTTATCAAGGAAGAAAACAATCAAAATTTTACAATGATAGCTTTGAAAGTTTAATTGTAACTAACGATGGTGATATCTGTACATATTGTTTTTGCTATGTAGATAAGAATACTAGTACTGCATTTATAGAGCCAGTTTGTACAAGAGAAAAGTACAGAAAACAAGGCCTAGCTAAACAAATGCTTTATGGTGTAATGATAAGACTACAAGAAATGAATATTAAAAATGCTTATATTAATTCATATGATTGGAGAAAAAAGGTATATAATAGTGCAGGATTTGAAACTGAAGATTCTATAGGATTTTGGCACAAAAAAATTTAAGGTTAAATATAAAACAAGATTATATTACCTGTAAAAGGCAACAAAAATATAAGAATATTAGCTTATAAATAATTGGCAAGTATTTTTTAGGAGGTTTTGAAAAAAGTATGAGAATTGATAAAGAAATGGTAATAAGAAATATGGTTCCATCTCGAACAAAAGCCCAAGAATTAATTAAAGATAATTTTGTATTATGCAATGGAAAAATAATAGATAAAGCAAATTTTTTAGTAAATGATGATGATGTCATAGAAATACTAGAAAATGATAAACTAAAATATGTTTCTAGAGGAGGACTAAAACTTGAAAAAGCCATCAATGAATTCAATATAGATATGTCAGGATTAAAAGTAATGGATATCGGCTCTAGTACAGGAGGTTTTTGTGATTGTGCGCTTCAACATGGTGCTAAAGCAATTATAGCAATAGATGTTGGAACTAATTTAATGCACGAATCTTTGCGAAATAATCCAGCAATTGACTTGCATGAACAAACCAATTTTAGAGAATTTGATAGTAAATATTTTAAAAATATAGATATAGCAGTATGTGATGTTTCTTTTATCTCTTTGAAAAAGATAATAGATAAGATAGTATTAGAAAACATTAAAATTGATATGATATGCTTAATAAAGCCTCAATTTGAATGTGGCAAAGATATAGCAGATAAATATAAGGGCGTTATTTTAAACAAAACAATTCACATAGATATTATTAAATCAATGATAGAATATTTTAATTCAAATGGATTTTATGTTAAGAATTTAACTTCATCACCAATTAGAGGTGGGGATGGAAATATAGAATATTTAACTTATATATCTAATAAAGTTGATAATAATGCACTTATTAATATAAAAAAATTGGTTAATAATACATTTAAAAATATATAAATGGGAGGTACATATTATTAAAAGAATAGATCGTATAATTTCAGAACAAACAAATTATAGTCGAAAAGAAATAAAACAGTTAATTTCAAGAGGATTAGTATTTGTTAATGATGAACAAGTAAAGAAACCTGATAATAAATATGATGAAGATATTAAAATAGTTATCAATGGTGAAAAAATTGATATTAATAAACATTTCTACTTAATTTTAAATAAACCTAAAGGTTATATATCTACAACTGATAGTAATGAAGGAATAAGTGTTTTAGAACTTGTTCCAGACAAATATAAAACAAAAAAAATATTTCCAGCAGGCAGGTTAGATAAAGATACTACAGGACTAATGATTATTACAGATGATGGAGAATTTGCCCATGATATATTATCTCCTAAAAAACATGTAAAAAAGATATATGAAGTCACCATAGATATACCTATTACTGATGAAATGGTTAATGGTTTTTCATCCGGAGTTAAATTGAATGATGGCGAATGTAAAGAAGCTATATTGGAAATAATTAGTGAATATAAAGGCAAAGTAACTTTAAAAGAAGGAAGATATCATCAAATAAAAAGAATGTTTGGATGCTATAAAGCCAAAGTTACTGAATTAAATAGAATATGCATGGGTAACTTGTATTTGCCAAGTGATTTAAAAGTAGGAGAAGTTAGAGAATTAACTAATAATGAATTAGAATTAATAAAAAAAGATAATATTTCATAGAAAATTAAAATATTTTGTATATTAGATTATTCTCTATTATTCAAAAATTACAAAATAAATAAAGTTAAAAGAAAATAAATAGTAAACTAAAACTAAGATAGAAATATCTAGTTTTTTTTATGATATAATATCTTTATATTTAATGTTTATTTAACGTTTATAAATTATTATCAATTTATAGGTGGTGATTTACTTTGAGAATTTTAGTTGTTGAAGATGAATTTAAATTAGCAGAACTTATAGAAACTAGGCTAAAAAAAGAAAAATATCAAGTTGATATTTCTCTTGATGGAGAAGAAGGACTATATAATGCTTTAAATGATATATACGATTTAATTCTTTTAGATGTCATGCTACCTAAAATGAATGGATTTGAAATACTAAAAAATATAAAAGAAAAAAATATAAAAGCAGAAGTTATTATGTTGACAGCAAGAAGTTCTATTGATGATAAGTTGGAAGGATTTGAAATAGGAGCAGATGACTATTTAACAAAGCCTTTTCACATGGAAGAATTAGTAGCAAGAGTAAACGCAAGGCTCAGAAAAGATAATAGAAATAAAAACATTCTAGAATATAACGATTTAAAATTAGATATAAGTAAACCTATTTTAAAATGTTCTACTACAGGTGAAGAAATAGAAATAATAAATAAGGAATTATTACTAATTGAATGTTTAATAAATAATGCAGGGCACGTCGTATCAAAAGATTTTTTATATGATAATGTGTGGGGAATAGATAATGAATCTTTTTCGAATAATTTGGAAGCATATATATCATTTATTAGAAAGAAACTAAAAACCATTGGTTCAAAAGTAGAAATAAAAGCAATTAGAGGTATAGGATATAAGTTAGAGGTGGAAAAATGAAAAAGTTAAAAAATAAAACATTCATTTTGATTAGTTCCATCCTATCAATATTTTTGTTATTTATATTAATTGTATATAACGTTTCAATTTATAATAATGAATATAATGAGATAAAAAGCAGAATAGAAAAAATTACAAGTAAACAAAATATCTTATCACCAGATAGAGAAAATATGTCAAATAATCCCATACTAATTGGCATGGATATATACATAATTTCATTTGATAGATTTGGTAAAGTTAGGAATATAATTAATTATGCTAATGATGGTTTATCAGACAGTGAAATAGTTAATATAGTTAATACACATAAAATAAAACCTGATAGCATTGGGGGTCTTTATACAAGTAAGTATTTATTTTCTTTTAATCATCAAAATGAGTTAATAATTATAAATAATGTACGTGTTAGAAATTTTTTAATATCAAATATTTTAAAAAGTATAGTACTATTTATTATAATAGAGTTAATAATTTTATATATTTCTTATATGCTAACAAAATGGTTAATAAAGCCAGTGGAAGAATCATTTGAAAAACAAAAACAATTTATATATGATGCATCTCACGAATTAAAAACTCCGCTTGCTATAATTATGGCTAGCGCTGAAACTTATGAAGAAAATCCTAAAGAAAAAAAGTGGTTAAATAATATCAAAGAAGAATCAGTAAGAATGAATAAATTAGTTTTAAATTTATTAGATCTATCTAAAACAGAAAATTTAAAATCGGATATTGTTTATAGTAAAGTAAATTTATCTAAAATAATTAATAATAAAGCACTAAGTTTTGAAAGTTTAATGTTTGAAAATAAATTATCATTATCATTAGAGATAGAAAAAAATATAGAGTTTGAATGCGATCTAGATAAAATTAAAGAACTTTTAAGTATATTAATTGATAATGCAATTAAGCATGGATATGAAGATTCTGAAGTAAAAGTAAGATTATATTCAGAAAAAAATAATATAAATTTGGAAGTAGTAAATAGAGGTGATGAAATAAAACCAGAAGATAGAGCAAAAATATTTGAAAGGTTTTATAGAGTAGATAAAGCTAGAAACAGAAATGATGGTAGATATGGTCTTGGGCTTGCTATAGCAAAAAATATTGCACTAGCTCATAGAGGAAATATTACTGTTGATTGTAAAGACGGATATACTACATTTAAAGTGATTTTTAAGCAGAATTAATAATAAATCTGCTTTTTTTAATGTTCATTTAATCTTTCTTAAATATACTTGTATTTAGAAAAGGAGGAATATAAATGTATATATTTAAAAATGCAATAGTTTCAATTACAAGAAACAAAGGAAGAAATTTATTAATTGGTATTATTATTCTCGTAATATCATGTGCTACTGCTGTAACACTCGCTATTAATAATTCATCAAGTAGTTTAATAGAGTCTTATAAGTCAAAATATGAAGTGGAAGCGACTTTGGGAGTAAATAGAGAAAATATGATGAAGGATTTTAATCCCGAAGATAAAGATACCTCAAAAAAAAATATGGAAGATATATTTGGAGAAATTAATAATATTAGTGTAGAGGATATAGAAAATTACGCTAATAGTAAATATGTAAAAAGTTATTACTATACAATGAGCCTAGGAGTAAACTCAAGTAATTTAGATAAAGCAGAAATGTCTTCTAATAATGGAATGAATGATAATAGAAGAGGACCAGGTGGAAAAGAAAGGTTCAGTAATGAATCAAGTGGTGATTTTACATTAAAAGGATATTCATCAATTGATTCAATGAATGAGTTTATAAATGGTAATTATAAAATTTCTGATGGAGAAGTATCAGATGATTTTGAAAGTAATAATTGTTTAATAAATAGTGAACTTGCAACACTTAATAATATAAGTGTTGGAGACACGATTAAAGTTGTTGACACCGACGACACATCAAAAACTTATGAGCTTATTGTAAGTGGAATATACGAAGAACAAAATGAAGATAACGATAATATGATAAGCATGTTTACTGGCTCAGTAAATACAATTATTACAAATGTTAATGTAGTTAAAAAAATAGTAGAAAGTAATGACGCTTTAATAGCAACAACAACTCCTACTTTTATACTTACTGATAGTGAAGCGGTAGATAAATTTAATGAAGAATTAACAGAAAAAGGATTAAGTGAAAATCTATCTGTTCAAACAAATTTAGATCAAGTTGAAAATGCTACAAGTACAATATCTAATGTAAAAACCTTTGCAACAACATTCTTAATTATTACGTTAATAATTGGAACAGTAGTTTTACTTGTAATAAACATGATAAATATTAGAGAAAGAAAATATGAAATTGGAGTTTTAAGAACAATAGGAATGAAGAAATCAAAAGTTTGTCTTCAATTTATTAGTGAACTATTCATAGTTTCATTT
>JAZQNW010000008.1:0-6331 GCA_045627525.1 Bacilli bacterium | reverse complement strand
AATTACAGGATATCAAAGACCATTATTAGGATATAATTTAACCGTTATTCTAAAAAATATAATACCAATAATAATATTAATAATTTCTGAAGAATATATAAGATATACAATATCTAAAAATAGTAGTAATTATAAATTACCAATAATAATTTATACAATATTAATAATTATTTTAAATATTATAATAGGAATTGATTATACTTATTTTTCAAGCACTAGAGGCATTTTTAAATATATATGTGTAACAATATTACCATTGATAGCTAATGAGTGTTTATATAGTTACATAACATATAATATAAGTTGGATACCAACACTAATATTAAAAATATCAATAAGTATTTATATTTATGTATTACCAATGTATCCAATACTAAGTGAATATTTAATGGCGATGCTTGGTATAGTACTACCATTCCTAGTATATATTTTTAATAGACATGGAATTAAATATAATGATAAAGGTTCATTGAAAATATCAAAAATTACAACATGGTTAATAACTTTACCATTGATATTAATAACAGCTAGTTTAACATTATTAGTTTCAGGTTTATTAAAATATAAAATGGTTGCTATTGCCTCTGAATCAATGTCAGGTACATATGAAAGAGGAGATGCTGTAATCTATGATCAGTATAAGAAAAAGCAACTAAAAGAAATTAAAAAAGGTGAAATAATTGCTTTTGAAAAAAAAGGAGTAGTTATAACCCATAGAGTAACTAAGATAACTGAAATAAAAAATAAATATATTTTTACAACCAAAGGTGATGCAAACAATGCAGAAGATAACTGGGTTGTAGAAGAAAAAGAAATTTTGGGGGTAGTAAGATATAAAATTGATTATATAGGATATCCTACAGTTTTATTATCTGAATATTTTAGTAAGAGTAAGAAATAAAAGAGTGTGATAAGATGAAAAGGAATAATGGCAACTTAATTCAATATATTGTATATACATTATTAATAATAGTTTTTGCATTAAGTGCTATTATTAGTTTTCAATATTTTTCAAAAAATAAAGAACAAATAAAAGTCGGATATGCAGACGTTGGTAACTTAGATTATAAAGTATATTTAAAAGAAAATAATTTTTTTGAAAAAAACTACTTAGAAAGTGGAAGTACATATATAAGTAGTTTGATAGATTACATTGATATTAATTATGATTATAATATGAAATATTCAAAACCATTAGATGGAGAATATACATATAAAGTAATAGCGACATTAAAAGCTAATAAAATAAATGAAGAAAATAGAAACTATTGGACTAAGGAATATACTCTAGATGAAAAAACAGGTAATTTAGATAATAATGATAAATTCATATTTAATGATAAAATACAAATAAAATACCAGGACTATATAAAAATATTGAATGATTTTAAGCAAACAGCTGGATTATCTATTGATGGAGTATTAAAAATTGATTTAATAGTAAGTAGTAGTGCTACATATGATGATATAAAAAATCCAAAAATAGAAACAAAATCAATCTATTCATTATCAATTCCATTAACAGAAGCTTCTGTTAATATAGAATTAAAAAAATCTGGTCAATCAAATTCTGGTACTGTCAATTTAGGTAGTGAAAAACATATTACTATGACACATATTATATTTTTATGTGTATCAGCTACATCAGCAATACTATTCTTTATAATGTTGATATTGCTAATTATTAAAATTGTTAAAAGAAATAAAGATAAGTCTAACTTTGAAATTAAATTAGAAAAAATATTAACAACATATAATAGTATTATTGTAAATGTTGATACCGTGAAAGACTTAGCAGAATATAATATAATTACCGTTAAAACATTTGAAGAATTATTAGATGCTCATAGTGAAGTTAGAATGCCTATTAACTACGTACAAAGAAAAAACAAAGAAGAAGCTATGTTTGTATTAATTAATGAAAAAGTAGCATGGGTTTATAGATTAAAGTAGGTTATAATATGAAAAAAAATAAAAGTAATATTATTTATATTATTATTATAGGATTATTTGTAACTATTATTACAAGTATGACTATAGGTTTTGCCTCGTTAGAGGCTTTATTGCCTTTAAATGGAAAAGTTAGTGTTAAACCATACACAGGAAAGGTAGAAATAACAAATATAACTTATAAAAGTGGTAGTAATGTAGTACAATCAAGTAATCCAACATATAACGAATTAACAGGTAATATATTTTTAAATTTAACAAATGACACTGCAGAAGAATTAAAAACTTTTACAGCTACTTATGAAGTTGAATTAACTAATGATACTATTGATAAATACGTATATAGTGGTATTGACTTTTCATCAACAGTAACAATAAATAATACTACTTACACTGATATAGCAAATTGCACAGTAACGGGTATAGCAGAAGGGGATGAACTAGCTGCAGGAGAAGTAAAAATAATTACACTGCAGTTAACTTATACTTTTCAAGGAGATATAGATGATACGGCTACAAATACACTAAATGCAGAATTTACTATTGATGAAACATCAGAAATAACTGGAAGCTTATTAATATCCTCATCTCCTACAACAGGCAATTTAAAAGACCCTAATACAAAAACATCATTAAAATTAGATGTAATTAACTCATTTTCATATACTAAAAATGTAAATTTAATCTTAAGTAATAATAATTTTTACATAGTAGATAGTAAAGGAAATAAAATTACACAAATAAATGTACCAGCCAATTCTACAAATAAATATAACTATTATATTATGGCAAAAGAAGATGCTTCTTTTCCCGAAGAAAAGGAGTCAGTTACGATAACGGCATCATCTGATGGTATATCAACAATAACAGTTGGTACAATGGTAATTGATGTTGATAAAGAAGAAATACATGAAAAAGACCCTCCAGTATTAGGAAATGCTATATTAACTATGAATGATCAAAAAAATCAAGCAACAGCAGATTGGACACTAGTACAAGAAGAAACAGGAGTTGCTAGTTATCAAATTCAGCTATACACATCAACTGGAACATTAAAAAACACTGTTACTTCTACTGCTAATACATATCAATTTAGCAATATAGCAGAAGGCGAGTATTATATTATTGTGTATGGTATTGATGAATTGGGTAATTCAGGAGCATCTAGTGTATCATCAGCTACTACAGCAAATGGGTATGCTACAAAATCAGCAAATACTAAAATGAAATGGACATTTAGTGTTACTAATAATCTTACAAATTTAACATCTAATGGAGCAGCAACAGTTGATTATAAAAAAAGTTATACAGCTACATTAACACCTAAAAGTCAAGAATATGCGGCTCCAGAAACAGTGACAATAACAATGGCTGGAAAAACATTAACAGCAGGAACAGACTATACATATAGTGGTGGAAAAATTACAATAAATTCAGTTACTGGTGATATTAATATAACTGCAGAAGCTGCAAATGGTGGATGCTTAGTAGAAGGAACAAAAGTTCTATTAAGCGATAATACATATAAAAATATTGAAGATATAACATACGAAGATTTATTAAAAGTAATAAATTTTGATAATGGAAAAGAAACATCTGAATATCCAATATGGATAGAGAAAAAAGGTCAATCATCAAAATATAAAAAAATAACTTTTTGTGATAATACTGAATTAAAAACAGTATATAGTCATGGAATTTATATAAAAGAACTTAACAAATTTGTTGATGTAGAAAGTGAAGAATTTATTGAAGGATTAACAACATATAAATATATAAATAATAAACTTAAAGAAGTAAAAATCAAAAAAATAGAAGAAGTATATGAAAAAGCAAATTATTATCAAGTAATTTCAACAACATACTACAATATAATAGCTAATAATATCATTACAACAGATGGACATGTAGAATTAGTAAATCTATATAATTTCAATGATAATTTAACATGGAAAGAAGATAGAGAAGATATCACAAAAGATAAAAATAATTTATTTACATATAAAGAACTTCAAGATGTAATGCCATATTATATGTATAAAGGCCTACGAGCAAATGAAGTAAAATATATCTTAAATAAATATAACTTTGATTACAATAATTTATATATTTTAAAGAATGGACTAACAACTATAAATAATAATTTATTATATAATTATCCAACTATAAATAATGAAAGATACTTTACAGTATCCTTTAACAATAAAAAAATAAAAGTTAAAGAAGGAAAAACAATTATCTTACCAAAAGATAATAAAGTTAAATATTGGTATAATACAGTTGATAATAAATTATATTTACCAGGAACACCTATAAATATAGAATTAAGTACTCATTTTATTTCTATTAATTAAAAAAGCGTTAATATTAACGCTTTTTATTTTTTAGAATTAAGCAAAATGTAAAAAAAGTTTACACAATATACAATCTAAATTAAAAAAAAGAATGTCATTTATATTTTATTTGTTATAATAAAAGTAATAATAAAGAGAGGAGAAACTATGAAAGAAGAAAATAAAGAAGAAACACCTGTTGAAATTAATCAAGATGAAACAAAAAAAGAAGAAGTATTAGAAAAAGCTAAAAAAATTGATGCCAAAACTAAAAAGAAAAAGAAACCAATATTAGTAATATTTATTATTTTACTATTATTAGGTGTAATAGGATATGGAGTATATTCTTATCTACAAAAAGAAAAACCAAAATCAATTAAAACATCAAAGACAAAAGTTGAATCAAAATATACAATGAACGGTAATGATTTACAGGATTTTGACCTATATTTCTTGCAAATAGAAAATGCAAAAACAAATAAAATTTATAGCCCATTATCTATAAAATATGCACTAGAGATGCTTTCAGAAGGTGCTAGTGGAGAGACAAAAGAACAAATCGATGCTGTTATTGGAAAATATGAATCAAAAAAATATACTAATAGTGCTAATATGTCTCTAGCTAATGCCATGTTTATTAAAGATAGCATGAAAGATAGTATCAATGAAAGTTATATTAATAACCTAAAAGATAAATATAATGCTGAAGTAATATATGATCCATTTACTAGTGCTACTAATGCTAATAATTGGATAAGCGAAAAAACTTTTAAACTAATTAATAATCTATTAACAGATGAAACTGTGGCACCATTAGATTTTATGTTAATTAATGCTCTAGCAATAGATATGGAATGGAACTATAAAATACAATGGGAAGCTAATGAAAGTAAAGTTGAAAACAAAAATTATAGAGTTAACTTTAAACATGAAAAATATACAGATTATGTTCCTATGATAGAAAATAAATCTGAATTTTCTACTATTGATTTTAATAATGGATCATCTAAAGTAAAAGCTGCTCAAATAGGCGCAACTATTAATAATTATGATATTATTAAAGAACTTGGTGAAGATAATATCAGAAAAGAAATAGAAGCAAAGTATAGAGAATACTTAAAAGATCCTCATTGTGGAGAAGAGACAAGTGAAGAAGCAATAAAGAAATATGTTGATAGTTATATTTCTGATATTTCTGAAAATTATAAATTTGTAGATTATTCTACTGACTTTGAATTTTACACTGATGATACAGTAAAAGTTTTTGCTAAAGATTTAAAAACTTATGACAATACAACATTGCAATATATTGGAATTATGCCAATAGCAGTTGACCTAGAAACATATATAAAAGATGCATCTGCTAAGTCTATCAATATATTGTTAGGTAAAATTAAACCATTAGTTTTAGATAGTTTTGAATATGGAAAAGTATATAAAATAAAAGGATTTATACCATTCTTTAGTTATGAATATGAATTAAAATTAATGGATGATTTAAAATCGCTAGGAATAAAAGATGTATTTGAACATTCAAAAGCTGATTTGTCAAAAATGACTGGAGTATCAGGTGAAGCAATAGAAGAAGCCATTCATAAATCAAATATTAAATTTACAAATGATGGAATTAAAGCATCTGCTGCCACAGTTATGGGTGGAATGGGATCAGCTGCATGTGATAGTTTTGATTATCTTTATGATGTTCCTGTAGAAGAAATAGATTTAACATTTGATAAACCATATATGTATTTAATAAGAGATAAAGCAACTGGAGAAGTGTGGTTTACAGGTACAGTATACGAACCTAGTACAACATATTAAAAAATAATAAAAAAGTTGATTTTTTAAATCAACTTTTTTTATTAATACATAATATAAATTACAAATCTTTATTTGAATTAAAAATATATATATGATAAAATATTCATATAGAATAGAAAGTCAGATATGGTAGTTACCTATATAACTTGTTCTAAATAAAAATGAAAAGGAGTGTAAATATAATTAATAAGAAATCATAATGACTTATTATTAATTATAAAAAATAT
>JAZQNW010000007.1:0-5297 GCA_045627525.1 Bacilli bacterium | reverse complement strand
TGCACTCATATTTCCCAAAAGTTCACTTTCATCTTTTTCTAAATTAATCTGATAAGTAATTTCTTTAAATAAATTTCCACCAGGAACTTTGGAGTAGTTATACACTACAACATTCTTTTTTGTAAGCTTAGGATCAAATTCTTCTGCTAAGAATATATCTATTAAATCTATAAAAAATAATTTTCTTTTTACGCTAATCAAATAATCCACCCCGGTCTTTCATAATTTAATTTAGTGACCATATGAATTTTAAAATTACCCTATATAAAATAACATAGGCCAGATCTTTGAAGCTAAATTAATTGGTTTTTTTATTGAAACTTTAGATAGTGCTTCCTTCTTAAAAACTGTCAAATCTAATAATTCCCCCATTTGAAGATCAGCATCATTAATAAAGTCATAATCTAAACAAGCTGCTGGTGTAAAGGTAAGTTCTCCAAAGTAAATTTTATTATCACTGTAATATAAATCCACTCTTACATAGGTAAATGCTTTGCTTAACTCTCTGGAGATTTCTAGCATTTCTTCTAATCTACCAGGTTTATTAATTACCTCACCTAGTGTTACACTATCATCAAAGTAAGGCAATACATCCCAATCACAATTAAAAGTACCGAACATTTTTTCCTTATCCCCATTATCCACTCCAACCTCTATCACATGTGGAGTTCCATGGAAACAATGGATCATATAATCTGTAGGTAATTGACCATTCAATTCGTCATCTAAAAATCGTTCTACTATAATCCTAGGTTTAATTTTTGAATAATGAGGTTCGGCAGCTCTAAGGCCATAATCACTTTTCATCCATTTTTTTAATTGTACTATGGTCTGTTTTTTATCCATTTTTTCTTTGTTAGGACATATAATATTAAATCCCGATCCATGTGTACACTTCATCACAAAACTTTCCGGTAATTCTTGAAAGCTAATCTCTTCAACGTTTTCATAAACTTTAAATAAATCAACTAAAATATTTGAATAACCCAATTGACTAACATAATCTCTCACTAAATACTTATCCGCACATCTTGCTTTTTGAGAATCATCTTCGTATAACTTTAACCACATTAATTTCTCATTAAATGTAGTTGGGTTCTTTAAATTAAGTCTTTTTTTAAAAGTATTCCAGTAAAAATATTTACTTGCACTAACAGGCATTTTTTTAATTAACAAGTTTTTTATATTTTTTTTCATTTTTACTCCTTATTTTTATAGAATATTTTCTTCTTTTGGATTTTCCCTGAAAAACAAGGACATCTTCTGTCTTAAATACCTTAAACATCACTTCAGCCACCGCATTATCATAAGGACACCTTTCATGTTCAGAGGTCTCTAGATGCAAAATGTTTCAAGTGATTCTGGAATAAGTTTATTATCAAACCTTGTAAACGATCTGTATGAAATATTTAATCGTTTTTTAATTACTTCTAATCTTGCTAAAACCTGATAGAGAAGCTCTGATTCTTCAATAAGTGCTATATTGCTTTAGTTTGCGAAATAGTGGATCTTTTATAACGTACTTTTTATTGCATTTTCCAATTCCATAGAAATTTTATCCCAATCAAATTTTCCCGAGTTTTCTAGACAATTATTAACTTTATTTTTATAAAAATCATCATCAGTTAATAATAATTCTATTGCATCAGCAAATTGTTCAAGAGTTTCAATTACAATTCCACTATCTGTTTCTAAATTAAATTGTTTAACTCCCTTTGTAGAAACACTTACCCATGGTATACCCAGATGAATTGATTCTATTAATTTTAATAATAATTGAAAATCGTTAGTTCTATTTCTTTCTAATACTCCTATGCTAATATCCATTTCGCTAAGTACCTCTATAGCTTTTTTTCTTGTATAAGCACCGTGAAGTATTATTTTATTTTCATATAAAAGATTACTTTCTATAATTCCTTTTAATTTTTCAAACTCAGATCCGTCACCTATAATATGAATACTAAAATCCATATTTTTTTCTGCTAAAATATCAACTAAAGAAAACAGCTTCATTAAACCTCTATCATTGCTAAGAGTTCCTATAAAACAAATACGTTTTATTTTATTATCATTTATTTTTTCCTTTTTCCCTATATTACTTACTCCGTTCGGTATTACTAAAATATTTTCGCTTTTGCTGTAATTATTACTCTCTAAATATTCTTTAGAAGGAGTGTTAATAGTTAGAACTTTTGCTGCCTTTTTTAATGGGATTTTATTTATTTTGTACATTATTTTCTCTATTGTTGAATTGGGTTCATTAACATCGTGTACCCTCAAAATAAATGGTGATTTCAATATTATAGAAATTATATAAGTAGCCCACCCTACTCCTGAACCAAAATGAAAATGGCCAATAATCAAATTAAAATTTTTCCTCTTAAGTTTAAGTAAAGCAAATAAGCTATATGATATTATCATTAGCCAATTCCCCCTTTTTTTGGGCACATGTACACGGTATACATTTTCTTCTTTCTCATTTACCGAAATATCATTCATATCATTTATCTTTTTGACTTCTGTAAAAGTTTGATTTTCTTTGGGTGCTAAAACTATTACACTATGTTCTTTTCTTCTTAGAGCATTTACAATTTCAGTTGTTGTCGTAACTGCACCACCAACTTGAGGTGGATAGAATAATGTTACATCTAAAATTTCCATAGGTTTTATCATCCTTCCCTAATATATAAATTTCGAACAAACTTTAAGCAATATCTTAGTTAAAATTTAGTTAAAATTCACTGTGACTAAGTGGATAAACTGCACTTCGATACAGATGACAATTCTATAATATAGATTGGTACTATTACACTAATATCAGGCATAATATATCACTCCTTATTAATCTCTTAAGAAGAAATTTTCAGAGTATTTTTAGAAACAGTTACTAAATAAAGTAAATTAATGGTTAATTTGAAACCTATAACCTTGCATAGAAACATAATTATTATATTTTTCCCATTACAATATTTTAATAGTTCTTTATTCTCTTTCAATTTAATAATAATTTGTTTTTTTTCTTTAAAATTTAAAAATCCTGCTACCTTAATTGCATAGAAGTACCGTAAGTTTATATTGGTAAATAGATCCTTTTTTAAACTATCTTTAATCGGATAATTACCTAAATATTCAAACCAATTGGTGGATACAAATATATTATCCTCTAAAGATTTGTAAGAAACATCGCTAGTAATTTGCCCTTCCCTTTCAAGTCTATAGACATATACTGATTTATTATAAAAACCAATTAATTTCCCTTTAATAAAAATTTGAGGTGTCCAGAGCATGTCTTCATATTTTCTATCTTTAATAAAAAATAAATCATTATCTATTATAAACTCTCTTCTTATAATTCCTGCCCATGCATACCATTGGAAATTCCCCATTTCCCTCAATATATAATCCAGGGACTCTAGACCAGTTTTTCCTAGAATCTTATTACCATCAATATTAAATATAGGTTCTATAAATTTACCTTTTTTTTGATAATAAAACTTATATCTAAAAAATATATAATCTATATTTGGACTTTTTTCTATATATTGCACCAAATAGTATATAAGGTTATTATCATCCCAATAATCATCCGAATCTAAAAATAAAATATATTCTCCAGTTGAATTTAGAATACCTACATTTCTAGCATCTGATAAGCCTCCATTTTTTTTAGTAATTAGTTTTAAGTAAGGATATTTCAAATCGTATTCTTTACATATTTCATTACTATTATCTGTTGAACCATCATTTACGAGAATGATTTCTATATTACGATAAGATTGACTAATTACACTATTTATACATTCTCTTATATAGTTTTCAACATTATATACAGGTATAACTATACTCACCTTCAAACTTATAATACCCCCAATCTAAATTACCAATTCAGTAATGTAAATTCTTTTTCCTTTACGGATATGCTATTAATTTTCTACAGTAGAATTATCCTTATAATTCAAACGAGAAATTTTCCTTTCGGGTAGATCCCCAATAAATAAAATAAATACAAGCATAACGAAAGTATCTAGTGAGAGATATGCACCGGTTGAAACATAGATTCCTAAAAGTGCAAAAATTAATAATAAATAATCCATATTATTTTTGATTTTTTTAAAAAATAATTGTAAAAAATATATAATCAAAATTATTGAACTTAAACCAAAATTCACAAGAATTCCAAATAGTGAATTGTGTACTCCCTCATATAGTCCGATTACTCCAACAGCATCTATATTTCCTTCTTGACCTAATCCTCGTCCAAACACTGGATAGTTTTCAAAAGTAGCTATCATATATTGCACAGGAGTGTTTATTCTCTCATATCCTGAAGTTTCACTAGTATTAATTTCATTCTCTACTCGTTCTAATGAATTAAATACATTTGTAAATTTATCCAATATCAATAAAGTTGTAAAACTTATTAAAATTAATACAATAAATTTAATAGGTTTTTTCATTTCTAGTAATATTGAGATTCCATATATCAAAAGAAGAATTAATAGAGCTGATGCACTTAAAGAAACTCCAACTGCTATAACATTACAACATTGAAACAAATAATATTTTGGATTTATTAAATAAAACTTTTTTTTCAAATAAATACAAATTGCAAAAGAACTTGTAGAAATCCAACCAAAAAAAGAGGGTTCATGAAAAATTGAATAGGCTCTATACAAGCCAAATTGCATCCCATAAATACTTCTATGAAATTGAAATCCTCCCCAGATTCCATCTAGAAAAAAATAACCAAAGTAATTCATACAGACAAATTGAATAATTCCTAATATTTGCACTAACAAAATAACCCATAAAAAAAGATAAATATAGATCTTATAGGTAGCATTAATTTTTTTTGAAAAATCTAAATAGGAAAAACTCATGAAAGAAATCATAATAATATAAATAACATATGTTTTTAAAAATTCAGTTGTGTTAACCACTCTATATAAGGGCAATAAAGGTAATATGAGGAAAAATAACAAGATTGTAAGATGCTTTAAATTAAATTGTTGTTTTACTATTCTCATATACAATGAATTTATAATAGCAACAATAAATACTAAATGAGTTAACTTTATTGGAGCACCTAATATATTGATTAATTTAAAATTCTCTAATGCTATCGCTATTATCATTATAATAAGTAAAATTGAACTTTTTTTTTTCAATATTAACTGCACCCTTTTTCAACTCCTCTTTAACTAAAGAATTTGCAATTAAGTTAGTTCCTGAGAATATTATTTAATTCTATCCTCAATTATCTCATCATATATTTTTAATAATGTTTTTAAGTTATT
>JAZQNW010000006.1:0-149085 GCA_045627525.1 Bacilli bacterium | reverse complement strand
TACTATAGATGTTACTTCTTATATAGAAAATGGCAATAAAGAAGGATTTACATATAATAGTCATCGTCAAAATCCATCAACAATAGATGATGAAAAAGAAAATAGAATAGATATAATTTATGCTAGAGAAAAATATAATTACTGTATAAATTATTACTACAACAATGAAGAAGAAACATCAGCAAAAGAAACTGGAAATGAATATTTTGGAAAAATGATTACATATACAGATAAAAATAAAGATGGATATAAATTTGATAAAGTTGAAGGAAATCCATTAACTATATCATCAGATGAAGATAAAAACGTAATCAAAGTTTACTACGTAAAAGATAATTTCAATTACACAGTAGAATACTATTATGACGGAGAAAAAGATGACTCTAAAACAGTAACAGAAGAATCAGAATTTGAAAGCGTAATAGATAGTTATGAAGATAAAAACATAGATGGATACAAACTAGATAAAGTTGAAGGAAATCCATTAACAATATCATCAGATGAAGACAAAAATGTAATCAAAGTTTACTATATATCAGCAAGAAAAGATGAAGCAATACCTATACCAAATACAGGAATTACTAAATCTAATGATACTGATCTATATAAATTAATATTGGCTTTACTATTACTTGGAACTAATATAGTATTTATAAAAAGAAAAGCTTAATAAAAGATGTTGACATATAGTCAACATCTTTTAGCTAAATATAAATTAGAATAATATATTAATATTTTTATAAAAAGAAGATGGAAAAATCTTCTTTTTTGTGCTATACTAACATACCAAAAAGGAGGGAGATACATGGCATTTAATACATTAGAATATTTAAGAGATGGCAAAGTAGATTTTATCTATCGCTCGACACCATATGATTATGAACATCTAATAAAAAATGTTAGAAAAGCAGCTAATAGAATAGAAATAATAAATGGATTTCTTCCAAAATTAAAAGAAGATTTACCATCGTTTTGCTTTTCAGTTATTTATGATATTCCAGAATTTGCTGATGATGCTTATGAACTAATAGGCAAAAAAGACGTAACACCTGAAATGCTAAATAACATGTTATGCAATTCTCCTTTAGGCCTTAAAGTATTACATGAAAATTTTGATATATTTTTATCTTCTTCCGCAGATAAAAAATATTTTGAATATGTCGTTGAATATGCATTTAGTAGTAATAATAAAGAATTAATTCATAAATTATCAAGATACCAAGATCTACATATTCGTTATTTATTTATGGAATATTTAATAAATAATCATCCAGATCAAATAGATACAATATATGATGATATTACTAAATATACAACATCTGTAACATATGATGACTATGAACAATTAACTATTTTACCAGAACTAATGAATCCAGAAGATATTTCAAAATTAGCAATTCTATTATTAAATAATGATCGTGAAAAAGATTATCAAAAATTAAAAAGGTTTATATTTAAAGATTATAAATATAATTATTTGGCATCTGAATTGTTAAAAAATAATTTAGCTAATAAAGATCAAAAAAGCAAAAAAAGAGAGAAAATTTTCGAAAAAGATGCTGATAATTTATTTGAAACATCATCTGATTATCGTCTTGCCATTTATTTAAGACATAAAACTAAAATAAATGAAGAATTATTGAGAGAATTTGAAAATCGAATTAAATATTATCTTGGGAGAGGTAAAAACTATAAATTAGAAACAATATATTATCGTGGATTAGGTCGTTTGCTAGAAGACTGGACTGAAAAATATATGGATTTAAGTGAAAGTAGTGAATATGGTTTTATTGGAGAAGGAACTACATGTTCTTGTTTTAGAATAGGCGACTATGTTATGAAATTAGTAAGTACCAAATGGTCATATGAAGACGAAATATGTCCTAATTTATATTTAATAGCCAAAAATTATGAAGAAATATATATAAGAAATAAAACAGGAATAGTCGATGGAGGACTTGAAGTACAAAAATATTTAACAAAAAGAGCAGACAATATTGATTCTAAATACTTTGGATATTTTGACTTAGAGCTAAATAGATTAGGATATAGAAGAACAGATACATTAACAAAAGGCGCTTGTGGTGAAAATACTATGTTGCTAGACTCATATCGTGAAGCAGATTGTCAAAATCCCGAAAAATTACCAGAATGGTTTAAACAATACCCATTAGTATTAATAGATAGAGATAGAATATATCCCAAAGACAAAGTATATATAAAACAGTTAAGAAGTGGTTATTAGAATTTAAATAAAAAAAGAACATTAATAGTTCTTTTTTTGTATACCGTAAGTATTATCTATAGGATCTTTAAATAATGGGATATTAGGCGGAGATATAGTGACTATTTCATTAAATATTACATACATAATAAATAAAAATATAGAAATTTTATATAAATTGTTTTTCCCATAATTAAAATAGTGAAGAGATACTAATTGTCCTATTGTTATTGAAATAAAAAATATAAATATATCTACTATCATATTTTCAATGCCAAAAGCATTTGTATAAAAATAATAAAGTAAAGGTATTAAAAAAATAGAAATAAATAATGAAATAGTGAAAGATATCATCCATTTTTTCTTATTGGGTTTAAATTTAAAATACCCAAATAAATAAAATAGTAAGAGTGGTATAAAGCATAATTTAGTATGCTCATATATAGATTCATTTACTGGAAAAAATAAACCTATAATAAAATTATTACCAGTTATATCATATAAAAAATGTCCAACTCCGCCTAAAATAAATAATATTGGTAGAGTATAATAAAAATATTTTTTTAACATATTATCACCATACTAATGATATGTTTTATATCAAAGTAATATTCAGAAATAAATATTAATATAAGATAGAAATGTCCAATTGTATTTGTTATAATAAATATAAATTTATCATAAGCAGGAGATAAAAATTATGGGTATATTTAATAAGAAAAAAGAAAAAGATAATAATGAAATCAATGTACAGGGATGGGATGCTATAACTAAATTATGTGATGAAATATATCCTAATCAAAAAAATCCAAAACATTATGGAACAATAATAAGCTGGCAGTTTGGTGGAAATGATCCATTACAAGGAATTAGTGTATATGACGCAGGGAATTATTGGCATTTCATAACCTATGGATTATCCGAGTTATATGAAAAAGAATCAGAAATAAAAGATATAAGTGGCTATGGAATGGAATTTACTTTTAAGTTAAAAAAAGATAAGTATGAAAATGAAGAAGATGAAATAAAATGTATTTGTGGGATATTACAATCTATTGCTAGAATTACTTTCACAAAAGGAGAAATATTTAATACTTACGAATATCTATATACAGGACAAACAGAAGGTATAGATTGCAATAGAAAATCCAATATAACAGGTTTAATAACTATTCCAGATGATAAATTTCATAAAATTATAACACCAAATGGAAAATTGCACTTTGTTGAATTTGTAGGAGCAACAGATAGTGAATTAAAAGCTATTAAAGATAAAAAAATAAGTGTAAAAGAATTATATGAAAAAATTGGCAGTGACATAACAAATTATAATAGAGATTCAGTTATATAAATTAATAAAAACAAAATAAAGATCAGGAGGTGTCATAAATGAGTGAAATTTTAACTACTATAGATGATGAGGAAGATTTTATATCTAGACTAGTAGAAGAAACGAAAAGAATAGTGAATGATGAAAAAATGGTAAATAAATGTGATATGTGTCAAGGAATAATTGGCAGATATTTACAAGAACAAGATTTATCATTTTATCCATGCAGTACTAACAAAGTTATAACTACTAATATAACTGGACATAGTTTTATAGTATTACCAGTTAATAATGAATACTATTTGCTTGACCCGGCATTTGTTCAATTCAAATATGATAATAGTGAAGAAAAAATAATTAACGGAATAAAATGTACAGCAAAATCGCCATATTATTATATGAGTATGATAAATCAAAAATATGCAGATGAATTAGTTGAAAAAGGTTTTTTCAAATTAGATGATGATAGAGCCTATGCATATGGAAATGCATTTTATTTTACAAAAATAGGATTACCAGAAAATTTTAAATTAAACCCAATAAATGGTGCAACTTTTATAAATGCTTTCAAAAAAGGAAATGACAAATTAATTGACTATGGTATAGGTAACATTGAATTTAACAGTGAAGAACGCAAAAAAAATAAACATATATAATCTAAAACTATAGATATTATAAAGGAGAAATATAGATGAATAATATAAGAGAAGCAAAAAAAGGTGGAGAAAAATATGTCCCATATAGTGAAAGAACTAGTGAAGAATCAATAGTATATTTCACACGTGATTTAAGTTCAGAAGGATTAAAAAAAATTTATAAAAAAGTTAATGAAAATATTGATGGAAAAATAGCAATAAAATTACATACAGGAGAACCACATGGTCCTAATATTATTCCAAGTGAATGGATAAAAAAATTTATAGAAGGTGAGTGTCCAGACGCAACAATAATTGAAACAAATACTTATTATGAAGGTGAAAGATACACGACTTCTCAACATAGAGAAACATTAAAAATTAATGGCTGGAACTTTTGCCCAGTCGATATAACAGACGAAGATGGTGCAATTGATTTGCCAGTAAAAAACGGAAAATGGTTTAGTCATATGACAATGGGTAAAAATATTGTTAATTATGATTCATTAATTACACTTACTCACTTCAAAGGACATACTATGGGTGGTTTTGGTGGCAGTAATAAGAATATAGGAATAGGCTGTGCCGATGGAAGAATTGGGAAAAAAATGATTCATACATATGAAGGTAAAGATCAATGGTCTATTTCCAAAGAAGATTTCATGGAACGTATGACTGAAAGTACAAAAGCAGTTCTGGATCATTTTAAAGACAAAATTACATTTGTTAATGTTATGAGAAATATGAGTGTTTCTTGTGACTGTGAAGGAATAGAAGCTGAACCTGTAGTAACTCCAAATGTTGGAATTCTAGCATCAAGAGATATTTGTGCACTAGACACAGCATGTATAGATTTAGTATATGCAATGAAAGAAGAAGAAAATCACGATTTAGTAGAAAGAATAGAAACTAGACATGGTTTAAGACAACTATCATATATGCATGAACTAGGCATGGGAAATACAAAATATAAATTAATTGATATTGATAATAATGATAAAGAAATATCACAAAAAGAAGCAGTAAAAGATTTGAAAAAATTTAATGAATAAATTTATAACTAGGATAGAAATATCCTAGCTTTTTTGTTAAAATATATGTAATATAAGAAAAATAAAGGAGATAAATCATGAATAAAAATCTAATTATATATTTTAGTAGAGCCGACGAAAATTATGCAGTTGGTTTTATAGAAAAAGGAAATACAGAAATATTAGCCGAATATGTACAAAAATATACAAATGCAGACATGTTTAAAGTTGAACCTCTAGTTCCATATGCCAAAGATTATAGTACTTGCCTAGAAGAGGCTAAACAAAGAAAAGATAATGCTCCAATAAAATCTACTTTAACAAATATATCTAATTATGAAATTATATACATTATGACCCCTATATATTGGGGAACATATGCACCAGAGATTAAGACTCAACTAAGTCAATTGAATTTTAGTGATAAAACCATAAGAATTATAACAACACATGAAGGATCAGGACTTGGATCTGTAGTAGAAGATATAAAGAAAATATGCCCAGGAGCTAATGTATTAGAAGATGCCATTTCAATATATGGATCCAAAGCAAAACAGAGTGAAGACATAATTAAAAATTGGATATAAAAAGTGGTGAATAAATGACAAAACTATCAAATGCAATTATGCTTTTAAGACTTCTTCAAAATGGTAGAAAGTATAGTATTAAAGAATTAGCTGATAAAATAGAAGTATCACCAAGAATGATAAGAGAATACAAAGAAGAATTAGAACTAGCAGGAATTTATATAGAATCAATCAGAGGACCATATGGAGGATATTATTTAAATCAAAATATTAAATTACCTGAGAGCAAAGAAAAACCAATTCCAATTACAAATAAAGAATATTATAATATAATTAGTAAATCTATAATAAATAGAAATAAATGTTATATTAAATATTACTCAAAAGAACACGATAGAATGACTGAAAGAATAATTAGACCATACGAAATATTAGCATTAGATAATGAATGGGGTGTTGCAGCTTATTGTGAAAATAAAAAAGAAATAAGACACTTTTATTTAAATAGAATTAATAAAATAAAAATATTAAAAGAAAAATTTTAATGTGACATAAATACTTCCTAATATTTATATATATTTATCTTAGAAAAGAGGAGATAAATATATGATTAAGTTAGAACAATATAGAGATATTTGGATGTCAAAAAAAATTGAAGAGGTAATAGGATTTTATCCAAGAGAGTTTTATCCGTTAGATAATTTTTCCTCATTTAAAGTAGAATGGGATGGTTATTTATATTCATCACTAGAAGAAGCTTTTCAAGCTGCAAGTTTTATGAATAGTGATGAGGCAATAGTGAATTTGATTAAAAATTCTCATTCAGCACACGAAGCTCAAAAAATAGCTTATTCTAATTTAGATAAGCAAAGAAAAGATTGGAAAACTAAAAAATTAGAAGTTATGGAACAACTGCTTAGATTAAAGATTGAACAAAATCCCTATGTTTTAAAAAAATTATTAGAAACAAAAGATTATTATATAGTTGAGGACTCACCAAAAGATTCTTTTTGGGGATGGGGAAAATATAGAGATGGTGAAAATAATTTGGGAAAGCTATGGATGAAATTGAGAGATGAATATAAACAAAAATAAATAATGTTTAAGAGGAGGATTGTGATGGAAAATAATAAATTTATAGGGAATACAATAGACATTAAAATTGATAGAGAACTTGGAAGTACACACCCAAAACATGGTTTTATATATCCAGTTAATTATGGTTTCATACCAAATACAATTAGCGATGATGGTGAAGAATTAGATTGTTATTTATTAGGAGTTTTTGAACCTGTAAAAGAATATAGAGGTAAATGTATCGCAATTATACATAGAACAAATGATAACGATGATAAATTAATAATTGTTCCAGAGAATAAAGAATATAGTGGTGATGCTATCAACGCATTGACTGAATTTCAAGAACAATATTTTGAACACGTAATTATAAGATAACCAGAAAATATATACCCCCTTATTTACTATTAAGAATAAAAAGATATATAATTTTAATGGTGGTGAAAATATGAGTAATTGTTGCAAAAAAACAGAGAGAAGCGAAGATGAAAAAAAAACAATTAATAAGTAGAATTAATAGAATTTCTGGGCAATTAGATGGAATAAAAAGAATGATTGAAGAAGACAAATATTGTAATGATATATTAATTCAAATTGTAGCAGCCGAAAAATCCATGAAAAGTTTAGCAAATCTTATGTTTGAAAACCATATTTATCGATGTATTTCTGATGATATAAAAAATGAAGAGGTAATTGATGAATTAACAAGTTTATTTAAAAGATTTAATGATTAGGAGGAATAAAAATGGAAAAAGAAAAGAAAATATACGATGAAACTTGTACTTGCGGATGTCAAGAAGGAAAATCATGTACTTGTAATAAAGGAAAATGTACATGTGGATGTGAAGACGGAAATTGCACATGCGACGAAACATGTACTTGTGGATGTCAAAGTAATAAAACTTGTAATTGTAATAAAGAAAAAAAGAGCTAAAAATGTTCTTTTTCTTTTTTTGCAAGTAGATATAAAACATAAGAAGTGTTACAATAATATAAAAGGAGATTTAAAATGCTAGAAAAATATATTAACGAAATAGAACCATATGTAATTGAATTATTTAAAGATGATACATCAGGCCATGACATAAGCCATTTAAAAAGAGTTATGAGAATGGCACTATATATACAAGAAAAAGAAGGTGGAGATAGAATTGTTATTGGTATAGCAGCATTTTTGCATGACATTCATAGAATAATGACAGATAACAGTAAAGAATATCATTTTTTCTCCCCAAAAGATTCCATACCAAAGGTAAACGAAATATTAGATAAGACAGATTTAACTGATGATGTAAAATCAAAAATATGTTTTGCCATTGAAAATCATGAAAACTACAATTGGAATGGTAATAATGTTAAAGATATAAATTCATTAATATTACAAGATGCAGATAATATGGATGCAATAGGTGCAATAGGTATAGCAAGAGCTTTTGAAGGTGGTGGGCATTATGGCGTTCATTTATATGATGATTCTATTGAACTAGAAAATAGTGAAGACTTTGTAGAAGGAGCAAAAGATCCGTCAGTTATTCACCATTTTTATAGAAAACTTTATAGATTAGAAAACAATATGAATACAACCACAGGAAAAGAATTAGCAAATGAAAGAACTAATTATATGAAAAATTTTGTTAAAGAATTTATAAATGAATGGAATTGGAATAGTTAAGATATAGGTCATTATAGCTTATATAATATATTATTCTATTTTTGTGTAACATGTAGGGGGAATAATCGTGAAAATTATAAAAGTGCCATCTGATTATGAACAAATAAAAGGTGAAACTATTATTATTAAAGAAGATGATAAAGAACTAATAATCAGTTGTATGGGTAATTTAGACTTGTATTGGATACTTAAAGGGAAAAATTTAAATCAACAGCTAACTGGAGGATCAGACTTTTTTACAATTACTAAAGAAAATTACAAATTATATTCTTTAATTGAAACATTATTTATAGATATTGAAAATGAAAAATTATGCTGTAGTAATAAAAAAAATGAAATATATGATCCTAAGACAAAAAAAATAACTTGGTATTCTGATGAGACATCTAGTGTTGTATCAAATATACTAACTATCGAGCAAAAAGATGAAACATTTATATTTGGTTTTCATACGCAACAATATGTTGAAGGGTATAGTAGAGATATTAAATCAAAAAATTTAGTATCAATAAGATTCAGTAACTCTGGTAGTAAGTATGACCCCTATAACCAATTTTTTATGAAAATGTTTGATGAAATGCAAAGTTTAGACGATAGAATGGATATAGGACATCAAATACATATTGAAGAATATATATATAGCAATAAGCAATTAGTATTAAAATAAAATTAATTAAAAAAGATAATTAGAATAGCAAAATATTCTATATAGTGATAAAATTAAAGTAATAGAATAAATGCTAGTAAAAAATATTAGTGTTTTTTTAAGGAAAAACAAAATGTCTTAAAATAAAAAAGAGGTGGAATTAATGCCTAAATTTAGTATAATTATACCAGTATATAATGTAGAAAATTATATAGGAAGATGCTTAGATAGTGTTTTTTGTCAAACGTACAAAGATTATGAAGTAATCGTTGTAGATGATGGATCAACAGATAAAAGTAAAAAAATAGCAAAAGAATATGATGTAAAAATTATAAATAGTAAGCATCAAGGTGTAAGTGAATCTAGAAATATAGGTGCAAAAACAGCAACAGGTGAATATTTAATATTTTTAGATAGTGATGATTATTGGGATAAAGATTTATTAAAAGAAATAAATAAATCACTAAAAAACAACCCAGATTTAGTAAGATTTCAAATAAGAACAGTAACAGATGATAATGTAATAACAAACTACAATGAAATAGAGTTTGAAAATAAAACAGGTGTTGAGGCATTTAATATAATTTCAAAATTTCACTACGTAGAAAGTGTTTGGTCCCTAGCAATAAAAAGAAAATATTATGAAAAAGAAAAATTTGCATTTGCTAAAGACAAAATACATGAAGATTTTGGGCTAACTCCTTTAATAATAATAAAGGCAAATACTGTTAACTCTATTAAATATATTGGTTATAATTATTATAGAAGAACAGGCAGTATTATGAATACACCTGATTATTCGTGGACAAAAAGAAAAGTAAATGATTTTTATTATAATTATAAAATACTAAAAGAAGAAATAAACAAAACTAATTTAGATAAGAAAGTTTTTTTAAGCTTTATATCTAACAGCATGTTAATGAAAATATGTGAATTAAATAATAAAGATTACAAAATATATCTAAAAAAGTTAAAGCAAGAAAAAGTAAGCAAGGATTTACTAAGAGATACATTTGGAAGAAAAATAAAAGGCCTAATATTAGATATAAGTCCAAAATTATACTTTAAAATAAAAAAATGATTACAAGGAGAACATATGAAAAAAATAGAAGCAAAAAACGATAATATCCTAAATAATGAATCCATGAAACTATTTATGATGATATCAGGATATTTATTACTAGTTTTAGTATTATATTCATTATTTCAATTTATTAATTTTACAAGTTGTTTAGGATTAGTACAAGTACTAAGTGTTTCAATACCAATAATAATTTATATATTAAATAGTAAAAAAATATTAAAAAAGATTATACCTACAGTAGTAATATATTTAATTATATTATTAATAGTTCCTTTTATTTATAATAAAACATTTGATTTAACAGTTGATGGTAATTCATATCATAAAACAGCAATAGCTTTTATTAAAAATGGATGGAATCCAATGTATGAATCAGCAAGAGACTTTCAAAAACATAATAACAATGTCGTAAAAATAGATAAAAAATCTCGTATAGACTTATGGATAGAACATTATCCTAAAGCATCATGGATTGTAGCAGCAACAATATATAATATGACTGGTAATATTGAAAGTGGAAAAGCAATTACATTTTTTCTTTTAGTATTATTAATAATAATTACATATAACTGTTTAAGAAAAATAATGGATAAAAAATGGGCCACAATTTTAACAGCACTATTCGCATTAAATCCAATAACATTAGCCCAATTTTTCTCATATTACGTAGATGGAATAATGGGAATATTGTTTTTAATAGAGATACTATTATTAATACTAATAGACCCAAAAGAAGAAACTAATAAATTGTTATGGATGGCATTAGCTTCAAATTTAGCAGTATTTGTTAATATAAAATTTACTGGACTTCTTTGTTCAGGAGTAGTTGCAGCAGTATATTATTTTTATTGGCTAATTGCAAGTAGAAAAGACAAAAATTTCTTAGAAATATTTAAAAGATTAACAATAAATTTTGTTATTGTATTTGTAACAGCAATATTTATAGTTGGATCAAATTCATATGTAAAAAATACAATAGATCATTTAAATCCATTATATCCATTAATTGGGAAAGATAAAGTAGATATTATAACTACAATGCAACCAAAATCATTTGGCAATAAAAATAATATTGAAAAGTTCTTTATTTCAACATATTCAAAAACAGAAAATGTAAGTTATGGAGTATCAGAACCAAAAATAAAATGTCCAATAAGAGTATATAAATCAGAAATAAATGAATTATTTGCACCAGATGTTAGAATGGGTGGATTTGGTCCTCTTTTTGCTCTTATGTTTACATTAAGCATTATTTATATTATTTATAATTTAATATATATAATAAAGAAAGAAAAAGAAGATTTAAAGTATATCATTTTACCATTCCTATCAATCATAATAAGTATGATTTTAATAGGTGAATCATGGTGGGCAAGATATGTTCCACAATTATATTACTTAGTAGTAGCAGGCGTATTACTTGGAGTATATACAAATAAATACAAAAAATTAAAAATAAAAACACTTTATACATTAGGACTTATATTTTTAATGACTATAAATGTAGGATGCTTTGCATTCATTAATTATAAAAATTTAATTACATTTGGAAATATAGAAAAAGATTTAAAAGAATTTAAAGAAGTAAAAGATTTAAAATTAAAATTAGGTACATTTGACTTATATGGTTACTACTACGATTTAAAAGATAGAAACATTAACTATACAGTAGTAAAAGAAATAAAAGAAGAAAACTTAAGATATAAATATAGTTGGAGATTTGAGGTGGAAGATTATGAAGGATTACATAAAACTAATTAGAGTAAAGCACTGGTTAAAGAATTGTTTAGTATTTTTACCATTATTCTTTAGTTCAAATTTATTTAATCTAAACATGTTTTTAATATGTTTAATAGCGTTTTTTATCTTTTCATTTACATCTAGTATTGTATATGTAATAAATGATATGAATGATATAGAAAAAGATAAATTACATCCGATAAAAAAGAATAGACCACTAGCATCTGGAAAAATATCAAAAACACAAGCAAAAATAGTAATAGCTTTATTATCATTAGTAATAATAGGTTTAATGACATTCTCTTATCTAAAAAATAATAATATTTTTATTTTTGTTATCCCACTAGCATACCTAGTATTAAATATTTTATATAGCATCTGGTTGAAACATATACCAATAATTGATGTAGTAATATTAGTATCAGGATTTGTATTTAGAGTAATGTATGGTGGAACAATAGTTGATGTAGAAGTATCAAAATACTTATTACTAATGGTTATGTTTGCATCATTTTACTTAGGCTTTGGTAAAAGAAGAAATGAAATTATAAAAAATGGTCAAAAAAGTAGAAAAGTATTAGAATTTTATAATAAAGAATTTTTAGATAAAAACATGTATGTATGTCTAGGACTAGCAATAGTATCTTACACATTATGGTGTGTAGATCCAACAACAATATCAAGAATAGGTAATGATTATTTATTCTTCACAATACCACTAGTAATGGTAATTTTACAATTATACAGTTTAAACATTGAAGGAAATTCTCATGGTGATCCAATAGAAGTTGTATTATCAGATAAAGCATTAATTGTAACTGTAATAATATATGTATTAGTGATGGGATGCCTACTTTATTTAGTATAATAAATATCATTGTATAAATAAGTTTAAACTGAGGTGTAAGAATGAAAAAGAATGCAAAAAAAGAATTAATAACAATAGTTATCCCTTGCTATAACGAAGAAGATTCTTTACCAATATTTTATGATAATATATGCAGTCTGATGAGCAAAATGAACTATGTAGATTTTGAACTAATCTTTATTAATGATGGAAGTGAAGATAAAACATTAGGATTATTAAGAAAGTTTTCCAAAAAAGATAAAAGAGTAAGATATATATCATTTTCAAGAAATTTTGGTAAAGAGGCAGGAATGCTTGCTGGACTTGAAAATTCCAAAGGAGATTATGTTGCAATTATGGATGCAGATATGCAAGATCCTCCAGAAATGATTGAAAAAATGTATAAGATAATCACTAAAGAAGAATACGATTGTGTGGCCCTTTATACAAAAAAACATAGCGATTATACATTACTTAGAAAAATTTTTACGAAATTTTGGTATAAATTAATAGGAGTAATATCAGATACTAAACAAGTACCAGGTGCAAGAGACTTTAGGTTAATGAAAAGAAAAATGGTTGATGCAGTTATTTCAATGAAAGAATATAATAGATATACAAAAGGAATATTCCCATTTGTAGGATTTGAGACAAAATGGATAGACTATAGTGTTCCAGAAAGATCAGCAGGAAAATCTAAATTTAATTTCATTAAACTATTTAAATATGCCCTTGAGGGAATTTTAGCATTTTCAACAACGCCATTAGTTATTTCAGCACTTGTAGGATTATTATTTTGTTTAATTTCCTTTATCGCAATTATATTTATAATTGCCAAAACATTAATATATGGAGACCCAGTAAGTGGTTGGCCATCTCTTGCATGTATTTTAATTTTTGTAAGTGGTGTACAATTATTATTTTTAGGAATAATAGGCATGTACCTATCTAAAACATATTTAGAAGTTAAAAAAAGGCCAATATACATTGTAAAAGAAACGGATGAGGATATAGATGAATAAAGTAGATATAAGTATAATAGTACCAATATATAATGCCGAAAAATATTTAGATAAATGCATAGACTCTCTTTTAAATCAGACAAAAAAAGAAATAGAACTAATACTAATAAATGATGGATCAACTGATAAAACAGAAGAAATAATAAAAAGTTACAAAGATAAAAGAGTTAAATATTATAAAAATAAAAATCAAGGAATAGGTAAAACTAGAAACTTTGGTATTGCAAAAGCAATTGGTAAATATATCATGTTTATAGATAGCGATGATTATATAGAAACAACAATGTGTGAAGAGTTATTTAAAAAAGCTGAGCAAGATAAATTAGATTTAGTAATTTGTGATTTTTATAAAGACTATAATAATGGAACAATTGAAAAAGTATTATTACCACATTTTAAAAATACAACGTTAAAAGAAATGCCTTCTCTTCTTACAACAATAAACTTAAGTCCATGGAATAAATTATATAAAAAAGATCTTATTATAAATAATGAAATAAAGTTTATAGAAAATTTAAAATATGAAGATGCACCATTTGTTATAGCCACAATAGATAATGCATCAAAAATAGGTAAAGTAGATAAATGTTTAAATTATTATGTCATTCATGGGAATAGTGAAACAACAGTAAGAGACAAACGCTGCTTTGATATTTTAAAAATTATAGACATCATAAGAAAAAATTTTGAAAACAAACATTACATTAAAGAAGAATTAGATAAATTAACAGTGAAAATAATTACTAATTATACGATTCAGCAAAGAGTTCAAAAAGACAAGAAAATAGGAATGGAATTTATTGACAAAGCATTTGAATATATGGAAAAAGAAGTACCAGACTATAAAGACAATAAATACTACGAAGACAGAGGATTATTAAAAAGAACAATTGAAAAGAATAAAATATTAAGTAAATTATATTGTAAATTATATAAAATCAAATTTTAGGAGTGAAAAAATGATAAATGCATATGATTTTGATGGGACTATATATGATGGAGATTCATCTGTAGATTTTTATCTGTTTTGTTTAAAAAAATACCCATATATATTAATATTTTTGCCAATTCAGATATATGGAATATTAATGTATCTATTAAAAATAAAAAATAAAGATTATATGAAGGAAAAGCTATTTAGCTATCTAAAAATATTAAATAATATTGATAAAGATATTAAAATTTTCTGGCAGAAAAAAACTAAAAAAATTAAGAAATGGTATTATGAGCAAAAAAAAGAATCTGATGTAATTGTTTCAGCCTCACCAGAGTTTTTGCTTAAACCACTAGAAAAAAAATTAAAAGTAAAAGTAATAGCAACAAAGGTAAATAAAAAAACAGGAAAATTTGAATCAAAAAATTGTCATGACTATGAAAAAATAGTTAGATATGAAAAAGAAACAAAGAAAAAAAAGAATATTAAAAGATTTTACTCAGACTCAATAAAAGCTGATAAAGCAATGTTAGAATATGCTGAAGAAGCTTATTTAGTTGATAAAAACAACATAATAGAAATTGATCCTAAGACATATAAGAAAGAAAAAAACAATTTTAGCTTATTACTAGGAATAAGTTTACTTACTAATATGGCATTTTTATTTATTATTCCAACAATATTATATTTTTTTGGAATAACAATTAATAAAATATATTTCCCATTATCATTAGTATTCACATTGATATTTAATTATATAATTTCTAACAAAAAAATAAAAAAGACAATATTATTAACGTTTATAGTTATATCAATACTTTTTTGTTCTATAATTGTATCAATGAAAATTGTTGACACATCAGTTGATGGTAACAGTTATAGAAAAATAGAATCAGGATTAATGATAGAAGGATGGAATCCTAATAAAGAATCAGCTAGAAGTTTTAATAAAAAAGAAAACATTTTACCAGATAAACTTTCAGTTTTCGGTAATAAATCGCAGTGGTTTTGGATGGATGTATATCCAAAAGCAATGGCAACGTACGGTGCAACAATCGAAAAAGTAACAGGAAAATTAGAAACAGGAAAATGTTATACATTAGTAACTATGATAATCTTATTGTTTGTATCATATCACTATATTTCATACTTTTTAAATAAGAAAAACAGTCTGGTTTTAAGCACACTTCTCGCATTTAATCCAGTTTCATTATGTCAAATGAGAACATTTTATGTAGATGCCGCCCTTAGTAACATCGTATTAATAGCTATGATTTTTGGATTACTATATTTGAAGAAAGAAGAAGTAAAACTAAAAAAATATTATCCAATTTTAATAGGCATTTGTATAGCAATTATATTTGGAATTAAATTTAATGGAATATTATTTATAGCATTAGATTGTATTGCATTATGGTTAATAATATTAATCAATGACATAAAAATGAAAAATTATAAAGAAAGTAAATATGTATTTATAGTTTTTATTATAAGTGTAATAATTTCAATAATAATAAACTTTTCACCATACGTTACAAACATTTACAGATATAATGAATTTTTACCAGGAATTACTGGAAATTCAACAAAGGCAACAGGTGATATTGTAAAATCAGAAAAAGGACTTAAAGCATATCAAATATTTTATATAAATATTTTTTCAAAAGTGGGGGATTATTGGGAAAATGAAAAGCTACCACTAAAAGTACCATTTACAACCAGTAAAGAAGAAATAGCAAACTATTATATTCATGCAGGACAATTTGGTACATTTGGAACTTTCTTTAGTGGAATGTTTATAGTAATGATTGTAATACTAATTTATGCAATTATAAGAAATAGAAAAAATATTTTTAATAATAATGATTACAAATATTTGCTTATAATGTCAATTATTTTATATCTGCAATGTGCATTATCGCCAATAGGTTATGGTGGATTAAGATATGTTGCACATTTTTATGCGCTATATATATTGGCAATTGGATTAATAATGCATAGTGTCGATAAAAATAAGAAATTTAAAAATGCAAAAAGAATATTAGTACTTTTTATGATAGTAATTTCTTTAGCGAATATATTCCCATATTTTAATATAATAAGGAAAGAATTCTATTTAGAAAAAAATTCAAGATGGACATTAGCAGAAATGGCAAAAAATCAAGAAAATTTAGAAATTGCCTTATCAACTGCAAGTTCACATGGAATTCTATTAAACTTAAGACAATATGGAATAAAATATGGTGATTATAAATTTTACGATACATTAAAAGATGATTCTATTATAGATGATAGTTGGGATATAACATTAAGCTATCAAGTTAGATTTAGATATAATAATTAGTTTGGAAGGAAAGAAGTATGGAAAAACAAGAAAAAATTTTATATATGGTAATACCATGTTACAATGAAGAAGAAGTATTAGAAGAAACTACAAAAAGATTAAAAGAAAAATATAAAGATTTAATAGCAAAAAAGAAAATATCAAATAAAAGTAAAGTAATGTATGTAAATGATGGTTCAAAAGATAAAACATGGGAACTAATTAAAAAAATTAGTCAAAAAGAAGAACATTTTACAGGGATAACACTATCAAGGAATAGAGGACATCAGAATGCTCTATTAGGTGGATTAATGACAGCAAAAAAATATGCAGATATAGTAATATCAATGGATGCTGATTTACAAGATGACATAAATGCAATAGATGAAATGTTAGATAAATATTATAACGGAGCAGAAATCGTCTATGGCGTAAGAAGCGCTAGAAAAACAGATACATTCTTTAAAAGAGTAACTGCTGAAGGCTTCTACAAATTTATGAAAATGTTAGGTGCAGATTGTGTATATAATCATGCAGACTATAGATTAACATCAAAAAGAGTATTAGATGAATTAGAAAATTTTAAAGAAGTAAATTTATTTTTAAGAGGTATGTTCCCATTAGTAGGATTTAAAAGCGATGTAGTATATTATGAAAGAAATGAAAGATTTGCAGGAGAATCAAAATATCCACTAAAGAAAATGCTAAATTTTGCTTGGGATGGAATAACATCATTTAGTATAAAACCATTAAGAATGATATGTTCAATAGGATTTGTAATTTTATTTGTAAGCCTAGCAATAATGATATATACACTTTTTAGAAAGATAACTGGAAATACAGTTGACGGTTGGACATTCCTTACAATATCAATTTGGCTTATAGGTGGAATACAGATGATCAGTATTGGAATAATTGGTGAATATGTAGGAAAAATGTATAGTGAAGTAAAAGAAAGGCCAAGATTTATTATTGAAGAAAATCTAGAAGAAAAATAAAAAAAAGAGACACTCTCTCTTTTTAATAATTAGGAGGATATGATGGGAAGAAAAATTAATAAGAAAAATTCAAACATAGAATTATTAAGAATTATAGCAATGTTATTGATAATTGCCCATCATTATTCCTTACATGGATTATCAACGGTTCCACTAACATATTGTGTTGACAGAATAACTTATAATTGGCTTATAATAGGTGGGAAAATAGGAGTTAATATTTTTATACTTATAAGTGGTTATTATATGTGTAAATCTAAATTTAGTTTAAAAAAGTTTATTAAACTTTATGGACAAGTAGCATTCTATTCAGTATCAATTTTTTTAATATTTAAATATTTTATAACATCAAATTATAATTTTGATATTTATTATTTCGTTAAATCGTTATTTCCAATAATAAATAGCAAATACTGGTTTATAACAACATATATTTATTTAATGTTATTAACTCCAATATTGAATAAAATCCTCAATAATACAAATAAAAAAGAATTAAAAAATATATTATTAGTTTCTATAATATTTTGCAGTCTAATTCCTACATTCTTCAATGTATATAATCCAATTAATGAATTATTATGGTTTATGTTATTATATCTAATAGGAGGATATATAAATATATATAAGTTAAATATAGATAATAAAAAATCCTTAATATCTTCCATTATATTTTATATATTAACCATTTTAATTAATATAATGGAAGATAAATCACTATCTTTATCACTAATAACTGGACTATTATTTTCGATATTTATATTCGTATACTTTGTAAACAAAACACCAAAAAATAATAGAATAATATCATTAATAGGTAGTTCTGTCTTTGGTATATATCTAATACATGATAATGAACTAGTAAGAGCATTTATTTGGAATAATATATTTCATTGCCCAGAATACTTTGGAACAGGCTACTTATTTATACACGCTTTAATAACAATAACAATAATATTTATAATTTGTTCAATAATAGATATATTAAGGATAAATACTTTAGAAAAAATATGGATTAAGCTAACTGATAAAAAAATTATTCCATTTATAAATACAAAAATAGATAACATAAAAAAAACATACAAAATAATCCAAAAACGCATATCAAAAAAAGAAAAAATAATACAAGAAAAATATCTAAAAATAATAATATTTGCCTCAATATCATTAAGTACATTATTAATAATATATTTAACCAAAGATGTAGTAAAATATATATTAGTCAGCAGTAATACAAATATTGAAATATTATTTGAATTAATATCATATACCATAAAAACACTAATTTATATATTTCTACCAATTGTAATAACATTATTAATAGTGTCTAATAAAGTATATAAAGATATTAAAAAACATAATAAATTCTCTATAATTATAAGATTAACAATATTTGCATCACTAATATATTTATTGAAAAAAATCAAGTCAATCAGCATAAATAGCTTAATATATAGCTATTATATAGAAAATTCAAATAATAGCTATATCTATTTTATTATATTATTATTAATTATGGTTATGTCATTTAAAATTAATATAAAATTATCAAAAAAAGAAGCAGGTGAATTAAGTGCAAAAAAAAGAAAGAAATTATAATATAGACTTCCTAAGAGGTATCGCAACACTATGTATAATTCTAATACATACAGCATTTTGGTCAGGCGAGGGCTATTTGCCAAAATGGTTTAGTAATTTAGCCTTACTAATAGATGTACCAGTATTTATGTTTATAGCAGGTATATCATTTAATTATTCAAATTCAATTATTAAAAATATAAAAGGAATAATAGATCAATGGAAAAAATGGTTATTTTTCCTAGTGATATATATAGGACTAATATTAATATTCTTCAGAGAGACATTAATAGTAAAAGATATACTTCAATGGATTGTATACATATTCCCACACACTACTAAAATAGAAGTAGTACCGGGATCAATTTGGTTCATGAAAATGTATATTCAAGTAACAGTCATTGGAACAACAATTATATATTTAATAAATAAGCTATGTAAAGATAATAAAAAAGAAGTACTACTATCAGTAATTGCTTTAATGTTATTTATCTTTATTTATACATCATATAATCAAGGAACAATGTTATTTCTAAATGGGCTAATATCTTTCTATCTATTAATTTATTTAGTAGGATACTTATCATTTAGTTATAAATTTAAAGATATAAAACAATTAATTCTAGTAGAAGTAGTAAATTTTATTGTATTATTAATAGTATTTAAAATTAATAAAATAGGAATAGCAAATATACAAGATATAAAATTTCCACCATCATTGCCATATTTATTCTTTGCTAATATTTCAATAATATTATTTTTCTATTTAAAAGATAAATTAAAAATTAAAAAAGATAATAAAATTAATTATATAGGTAAAAATGCAATATTCTTCTATTTTGCGCAAGGAATATCATCTTCATTTATTTATTATATATATAAATACTTAAGTTTTTCTAACATATGGCTAAAATTTATTATAATGCTAATATCAAATATATTAATATCTACATTAATCTCAATATTTTTAATAGAATCATATAAACTAGTAGATAAATACATAATGCAAAAAATAAAATTAAACAAAATATTTATAGAAAAAGATAATTAAAATGATTATCTTTTTCTTATTTTTTATATAAAAAAGGAAAAATAGTATTTTAAGATTGATAAAAAAAAGTTATAATATAAAAAGCGCAAGTAAGAGAGGTATAGATTTATGATATTATCATTAGTTACAGACAAATCAGAAAAAATAAATATAGAAAAAACAGTTAAAAAATTATATCCTAATAAACTATTAGTTTACGATAATTATAATGAACTTGATAAAATAGAAAAAAAAGTAACAATAGTAATATGCGAAGAGAATAATGAAATAATAGAAAAATGTATAAAAGAAAAAAAACAAGTAATTATATATACAGGTAAGAAAAAAAAGAGTAAAAAAGATAAAAAGGAAAAGTCATTACATAATACTAAAAATATATATAAATATAATAAAAAAGATGAATTAATAAAAATAATTAATTCAATATATAATAAAAAGAAGAAGAAATCATTAATAATTAAATTATCAATATTATCTGTAATAATATTATTAGCTTTAATTGCTTTATATACAATAAAAATAACCAATAAATCCAGTAAAACAAGCAAAAAAAATAGACATGTAGTAAAAGAACAAATAGATTACAAACGAGAAAATATAGTTTTCTACGGAGATTCAATTACAGATTTTTATAATTTAGAAAAATTTTATCCAGAGTTGCCAGTAATAAATAGTGGTACAAGCGGCTTTCAAACAAAAGACTTATTAGAACTATTAAAAGATAGAGTATATATATATAATCCAACTAAAGTATTTATTATGATAGGTACAAATGATATGGCATTCACAGACTTATCCAATGAAGAAATAGTAAATAATATTATAAAAATATGTAAACTAATAAATAAAAATAGACCAAAAGCCAAAGTATTTGTAGAATCTCTTTACCCAATAAATAATGATGATTCAGATAATGATGTAGTAGATAAATCAATGATTTGCGGAAGAGAAAACTCTAGATTAAAAGAAATAAATAAACTATTAAAAGAAAAATGTTTAGAAAACAATATCACCTATATAAATATGTATGACAAACTAATAGACGAAGATGGAGACTTAAAAGTAGAATACACAGTAGATGGATTACATATGAGTGATGAGGGATATGAGGTAATAACAAAAGAATTAATGAAATATATTGAAAAAAAATATTAAAATAATAAATTTTATGTCAATATAGTAATTAATTAATAAAAATACAATAAAATATATTGGGTGAATTAATTAATGAACTATGATTATAAATTTGGTGAAGATTACTATAAATATTATGATGATTTTGGAATAAAAAGTTCCAAGTATAAAATTATAGCTCCAGCACAAGAACAAAATATTCAACCAGGAATGGAATATTTAATGTATCCTAGTCCAATTTTTGATAATCCAAAATACTTAGGAACTGGAAAATTAAAAGATAAAGTTGCAATTATAACAGGTGGTGATAGCGGTTTAGGAAGAGCCTGTGCTATTGCTTTTGTTAAAGAAGGAGCTAAAGTAGTAATTCCATATTTGAATGAACATATTGACGCTAATGCAATAAAGAAATATATAGAAAAAATGGGTGGAGTTTGTGAAATAATTAGTGGAGATATAACAGATAAAAATTTCTGTAAAAAAATAGTTGAATTTACTTTAAAGAAATTTGGTAAAATCGATATTTTAGTAAATAATGCAGGAGTTCAATATCAGCAAGATAAATTAGAATGCATTAGTGATGAACAATTTGATAAGACAATGCAAGTAAATATATACGGGATGTTTTATCTAACAAGAGAAGTGATGCCTCATTTAAAAAGTGGAGCTTCAATTATTAACTTATCATCAGTAACAGCTTTCTATGGTGATCCTCAGTTAATTGATTATGTTACAACAAAAGGTGCCATCGTTGGTTTTACAAGATCGCTAGCAAGAAATCTCGCCACAAAAAACATAAGGGTTAATGCTATTGCGCCAGGATTCTTTTGGACACCGCTTCAACCAGCCTGTTGGGTAAATAAAAAAATCCCATCATTAGGAGCAGATGCAGCTATGAGAAGAGGAGCAATGCCATATGAATTGGCTCCAACATTTGTATTTTTAGCCAGTGATGATTCCAGCTATGTAACAGGTCAAATCATTCACAATAATGGCGGTCAAGTTATGGGATAATAATATTAAAAATAGGATATATAAACAGTAAAAGAAAGACAAAATCTTTCTTTTATTATGTAAAAATCATAAATCAAATTGAATAATTGTAATTACTTATGCTATAATAAAAAACTAAGACATATTTTAATTTTATAAAAGATAAGAAACACAAAAAAGGAGCAACAAAATGATCAACATTGAAAATTTAAATAAATTATATAATGAAGTAATTAATGAAGGTATATTAACAACCGCAAAATTAAATAGTTTTGGATTTAATTCAAAAGATATTAACGTTCTAATAGAATCAGGACAATTAGAACGTAAAAAAAGAGGACTATATTCCTTTAAATCAGTATCTGAACTATATGAATATGGAAAAAATTTAAATAAAGATAAAAAAAGTATAGAAGCAGTTAAATGTTTTGAAAGATGTTATGAACTTGACCCTAATAACCAAAAAGTATGTTTGCAATTATTATATGAAAGCCTAATTAAAAATGACTATGAATCTTCTTTCGAGTATATCGATAAATTATTAACCGCTGAAGATCAATATTCTACTGCTAACTGCAAATTCTATTTGTACCTATTGAGTATGATTACAGATATTCCTGATAATTATAAAGAATTTATTGAAAATATAAATATAGATGATATAAAAGTTGAAACAGATGACAAAAAGTATAAAAGTATTGAAAAGCAAAACAAAATTAGATTTTCAGCATTAAGAAGGCAATTTCCATATGCATTAAAGCAAATGAGAGATTTTATAAGGCAATATGATAGATGGACAATCCAAAATTTAATTACTGTAAACTTATTATTAGAAGCAACAAGAGTAGAAAGTATCAGTAAAGATACAATAAAAAATTTAATAAAACAAAAATCTTATGAAGATATAGTAGATTACTTAGAACAAAAACAAAAAATGCATGAGTTAAGTTTAATGGATAAATATACTTTAAAATTAGCATATGAAATAATAAATTTACAAAAAAGTAAACAAATACCAGAAATAGCATTTGTTGATACAACCAATACATTTTTAGCAATAGATAATAATGATTTCAATTTAGCATTAAAATTATGCGAAGAATATAATTTTAAAAATAAGATAGATAGTTCTGAAAGTGCTATTAATTTATTATTAATTGATATATGTGATATCATTAAACAATTAAAATCGTCAAAAGAATCTATAAAAAAGAGTGAAGAAAAGTCTCCTATTGAAATATTAAATGAGCAACAATTACCTGTTCCTAGCAATCAGGCAAGTTCAACATTCTCAGATATAATAAAGTTTTTATTAAGTAAAGATATAGAAAATGCTTTTAGCACATTAAAAAATTATATGGAATCTATAAATAAAGCGGAATATGAATTTTTAATAATCGATTTAATAAAGTTAAGTCTAATAGAAAAAGATGCAGCTTTCACAAAACCAATGATTGCGTTAACCTATATTAGTAGAGATAATTTTGAGTTTGATATTTCCAATTATATACAAGACTTTTATGTAACATTATCAAATAATAGATTTAGTGAAGCTAGAATATATTTAGATATAATATCAAAATCAAATAAAATAGCAAAAAATAATATACCTACAGAAGAATTATTACAGGTATTAAACAATGTTGAAATGACATTAGATAAAAATAGTAGTTCTCATTTTGAGCCTACAGAAAATGATTTAAAAGAAAGCACTGAATCAACTATTCCAAATAAAAATACATCACCAGAGATATTAGAATCAAATGATAAAACTCAATCAGTAAAACAAGAAGAGAATTCAAATATTAATCAAGGTGTTGAAAAAGAAAACAATAATCAAAAGCAACCACTAGAAAAAAGAGATAGTGAAAAGGAATTTATAGAAAAAAATTATCAATTATTATTAAAAAGAAAAAGTCTAATATTGCTAAAACCAATGACTGCAGAAAGAAGACAAAGAATATATAATATTATTAGCGAATATCCAAATGTTTCAGCATTCAGTATTGGAGAAGAATCAGATAAATCAATAGTATTAAGATATAGTGAATCTGCAAAAGAATATATTGATTTTAAACAAATAGCTTTAAATGGTGAAAAGAATTATAAAGATGGAGACTATGACTCATGTATCAATAATTATTTAAAATTATTGCGATTTGGAACACCAAGTTCATATGTATATGCTAGATTAGGACTAGCATACATGAAAAAAAAGAAAATATCTACAGCCATTGATTTTCTAACCATCTCTACAGATTTAAATAAAAAAGAAAATGGAAAATATGATTATACTGATTTAATTACAAGTTTGAGAGGATTAGAAGAAGATAATGACGAAAAAGCTTATTTTAAAATGAAAATCGAAGATTTTAATAACGATACAGAAAATAATTATGGAATAGAAAATATTGATGAAATAACATCTAAAATCTTAGAAAGTGGGCAAGATGTTGAAACTGTATGTGAAAATTTAGGAATAAAAGAAGAACAAACAGATACAATTAAATTAATATATGCAAGACAGTTTTACTCACAAGGTAATTATAAAAAAGGTGATCAATTTTTAAAATCCGTAGAGCAAAGTCAAAATAAGACAAAATTTACTACAAAAATTCTTAATGAAATAAGACAAAATAAAAAGTTTTATTTTAATAGACCTAATGCAGGTGCAAAACAATTATCTTTAACAATGAACCCTAAAAAAGCAAAAAACAATTAATAAACATAATTATTTAAATGAATAAAAAAGAAAGTATAAACACTTTCTTTTTTATGATATAATTAAAATAAGAGGAGTAAAAAAATATGAATAATATAAAGAATAAAATGAATAAGTTTTCGGTAGCCCTAGGATTAACAGATTATATAAATCCTATTATGTATTTAATTACAAGTATTACTTTAATTATTAATCTAAACAAAATAATGGCATTACCATATAGTGCTTTTTATATAATAGGAGTAATAATTTCCTTAATTTTTGGATTTACAATACCTACAGTGAAACTACTTGTTGGCTTAGGAAAAATGAAATTTAGTTTACCTGTAAATTTAGTTTTTTATGTTAATTCAGGGATATTTTTATCAGGTCTAATGCTAATAAAAAATATAATGAATATAAATATGATTATTTTTGTAAGCATCATATTAGTATCCATTATTATATTAATACTAATATATTTAAAAACCAAAAAATTTAATAATATTGCTGTATTAATAGGCGCAATTGGTTATTTACTTATTTATATATCTCTAATAGCCAAATCTATTAGTAGTCACTTAATTATTCCAGTAATATTATATGGAATTGCAATATGTTTTTACTTTATGTTAATTTGTATAGGGGTAAAAGCAAATCTAAAAGATGCAAGAGTTCATTGGATTTTAGAGATATCTAATATTATTTGTCAATCATCAGTAGCAATAGGAACAGCATTACTTTTTATATAAAAAAGAGAATTACTCTTTTTTTATTTTTCTATATTATAGCGTTATTTGTCATATTTTGTTATAATTATTAAGAAAGGATTTGATAAGTATGAAAATAGTCTGTATAGGACATTCAACATATGATATAACACTCCCAGTAACAATATATCCAAAAGAAAATAAAAAATATCGTACAGATCAATTAATTGAATGTGCTGGCGGATCAGCATCTAATGGAGCATATTTATTAAACCAGTGGGGCGCCGATGTAGCCTTTTATACAGCAATAGGAAATGATTATTTTGGAGAAAAAATTATAAATGATTTTAAAATTGCTGGAATGGATACATCTCATATTGAAATTATTCCAAATCACAAAACTTCAAGTAGTTATATTATTGCAAACACAGAAAAAGGAACAAGAACAATAATTACATCAAAAGGAGAAAATTTAAAAAAATTAAAAGAAAAAGTAGAAATAGAACCTGATTTCATATTAACAGATGGTGAACATTATGAAACAGTTATAGAAACATTAGAAAAATATAAGAATGCAATAAGCATATTAGATGCTGGAAGGTTATCTGAGACAAATAAAAAAATTGGTAAAATGGTAACATATTTGATATGTTCAAAAGATTTTGCTGAAGACTTTGCAGAAGCTTCTATAGATAGTAATAATATTGATTCAATAGTATATTGTTATAATAAATTAAAAAAATATTTTAATACAAATATCGTAATTACATTAGAAGACAAGGGGAGTTTTACAGAAATAGAAAATAAATATGAAATAATAAAAAGTTTAAGTGTTAAAGCAATTGATTCAACTGGTGCAGGTGACATATTTCATGCAGCATTTACATACTTTTTAAGTAAAAACTATAGTTTAAAAGAATCACTTCACTACGCATCAATAGCTGGAGCATTATCTGTAAAATATATAGGTACTAGAAATTCGATGCCAAGTATAAAAGAGGTGTTTGATAATGATTTCCCTATATAATAATTATCCCTCAATTGATCTTCATGGATTTGATAGAGACTACGCAAGAATAAAAATAAATGAATTTATAGAAGACAATTACAAGCAAAAAAAATATGATGTTTTAATAATCCATGGAATTGGATCAGGAATATTAAAGAAAGAAACTCACGAAGCATTAAAAAACAATAAATTAGTAGATAATTATAAATTAGACAATTTTAATAGTGGTACAACTATAGTAAGAATAAAAAAAAGATTTGACAAATAAGTAAAAAAATGATAAAATAATAAACAATTTTAGGGGGCGAATGCACATGTATGAAGATTATGAACGTAGAGGATTTCCATTAAGAGATTTCCTATTAAAATTAATTTTAATAATAATATTTGTATTTTTATTAATATGGTTATTACCAAAATTTTTGGCACCAGCTATAAGTAAAAATATAAAAAATAATTGTGATAATACCAATATTACTTTGAATAATGATCAAATAAATGCAATATCATCACAAATTTTTAATAACAACCTTAATGCTATGAAAGATGCAGCTATTTCATATTATACTGACGAAAGATTACCACAAGAAATAGGTGAAAGTCGTACAATGACATTAAGTGAAATGATTGGATTAAAAATCATAACACCACTTATTGACAAAAATAATAAAGCAGTAGATGTAGAAAAAAGTTATGTAAAAATAACTAAAACAGCTGATGAATATATTTTAAAAGTAAATATTAAAGACAGTGAAACTGAAGATTATATATTAGTTCATTTAGGATGCTATACATATTGTGATTCATATGTTTGTGAAAAAGAAAAAACACAAGTAATTATGAAAGGTGAATCTATTAGTGAAACAAAACCAATAGTACCAATTATTAAGCCTAGTAAACCAGAAAAACAACCAGAACCAACACCAACAAAGCCTGATAAAGAAGATCCAAAACCAGTAGATCCTGATAAACCAACTCCAAAACCAACAGATCCAGAGGAACCAGATCCAATTATCCCTGATCCTCCAAAACCAGAAGAGAAGAAAACATACGTATATGAATATAAAAAGGTTACAGGAGCTAAATTTAGTAGTTGGACTGAATGGTCATCTTGGTATAAAGTTAACTGTTCAACAGCAACTATTAATTGTTCAGACAGTGATCCTACATGTCTAAAGAAATTACAACGTTATGATCGTAAAGAACAAATAGGAACTTATCAAAAGGAATATGTTAGAAATAGAGATACACTAGTTCAAACTGGATCATATCAACAAAAATCATGTTCTAACTATAATTATGTAATTGTTAATAATACAACATATGTAACAACAACTACTACAAATTATTCAAGTGTAAACAACATAACTGCAAATAGCGGTAGTACAGGTTCTTGGAAATATGTTAGAACAATAAAAACAACTAATCCGCCAAGAAGTACAGCTACTACACATTATGAATTTGCAGGTGCTGATTATAGCTATTGTGAAGAAACTTGTACAACATTACCATACTTTTGGTACAAAGAATATCAATATGTTGGTAGTATAGCAAGTGTTGGTAGTACAACATCCACATCATCAAAAGTTACATCTTCAACATCTTCAAATGTATCAGCTTCTTGTGGATCATATGTAACAAAAACAATACCTATTTATTCAACAATAAACGTTTCAGATGTAGCAACTAGAACAGAACCTTTATATGGTACTGTATGTTATGCAAGCACAAAAACTAGATCATTATATAGTGCAGGTTCTACAAAAACAACTTGGAGTAAATATAATGACACTAGTCTATTAAAAGAAGGCTGGGTATATACAGGAAATAGAAAGGAAAAATAGAGGGGGAATAATATATGGAAAAAGAAATTAAAAATATAGTCTTTTATGACTTTATAGACGAAAATAATGAAACAGTAATACAAACATGTATATTTTATGAAGATGGTACAGTCTTTAATACAAATGAAGAAGAGGGTAAAGAAATATTTGCCCAATTCGTAAATGAAAAAAATTTAGATTCTGATACATTAAAGCAATATATAAATCAAAAGTATGTATTTAAAATGTCAGGAAAAGATTTTGAATCTAATTTTAATAACTTCAGAAAAAGTGATAAACCAATGACAAGTATAAATTTAGTTAATCCAGTACCTGTTGTTGAAGAAGTTGAAGAAATTGAAGAATTAGATTATGATCCAAACGAAGTTGTAATAAAACCAGATTCTGAAGAAAATAAAAAAGAAGCAGAAGAAGGATTTATTGCTAAAATTAAAAAATTTGCACCATTTGCAGCTATTGGAGCCGGAATTGCTGGTGTAATAGCAAAAAGAAAAGAAAGAAAGAAAAATAAAATTACTCTTTTAGATAGAATTAAAAGTAAATTTAATGATATTAAAAGAAACAAAGATGAAATGATAGAAAATTATAAATCATCAAGATTAGGTAAGCCATCTCTAACTGAAAAACTTAAAAGATTTACAGCCGCAACTTTAGCAGTATTAACACTTGGTTTAGTAGGTACAGGATGTGCTGAAAACAAAAAAGAAGAAACTGCTCCAGCAGATAAAAAAATAGCTGGTGAAAGTTTAGACGATATGCTTGCAATTAATAGTTACGATAATATTGTAAATAAATCTGCAAGTGAAGTTCAAAAAAATGCTTTCCATAAATATAGTAATGTATTAAATAATTTTAATATATTATTTGCTGATAAACATATAGAAGCAGGAAGCAATATAAGAGCTGCTCTAACATGGGACGAAGTTGTCGCAATGGATTTAGTATATAATAATTATACAAAAGCTGAGATTGAACAAATCTTTAATGGTGCAGAATTAGATGGAGATGGATTAAAAAACGCTTTTAAAACAGCTCAATTAATATTAATGGGAGCACATGTAATTGAAAATAGAGATTGCCCAGTAGATATGAGTGTATTAATCAATTCACAAGAAGGAAAAGATTTTTACAATAAATATCATGAATTATTCTTAAAAGCAAAAGAAGCAACAGGTGATGCAAAAATTAATGCCGTTAATGCTTTCTATGCTGAATTATATAAAGATTTTCCAATTACAGATGAAGTAAGACAAAATGGAATCGCTCATAGTGATTATAGAAATGAACTAAAATCATATAAATATTCAATTGTTCCAATGGTAAGTGCTGCTGAAATAATGTTCCAAGATTTAGAAATAGACTATACATTAGAAGATAAAGCTGTAGACTATTTCAACGATTTAGGAGTATGTCAAGAAGCAAATGATATAATTGATAAAGTTGTATTAGTTAGTCTTATGGCAGAAGAAAATAGCGAATATGCTAAATATGATAAGGTAAAAGAAGCTAAAATTAAGGAATTAACTGATAAAGGATACTATAATATAAGTGATAGTTATCGTGATCTAAGTCAATTAGAAAAATTCAAAAGAGAAGTAAATGTAGCATTTGAATATGAAGGCGAAGCCTTTACTGGTGAAACAGTATTTGCTTATACAAATAGTGGTTCATATCAAGGAAGTAGTTCTTCATCATACACAACAACTACTACAAAAACAACAAGTAGTAGAGAAGAAGCTGTTTCGGCAACAAGTGAAAGTGAAGTAAAAGCTGCTGAAGATAAAGTAAATAAAGAAATTGAAAAAGAAAATTCAAATGCAAAAGCTGAAGCAGAAAAAGCATCAAAAGAAAAAGCAGAAAAATTACAAAAAGAAGCTAATGAAAAAGCAAAAGAATATGAAGAAAAAGTAAAACAATATAATGAAGATCTTAAGAAAAAAATAGATGAAGCAAACAAAAACATAAATAGTGGCAATACAGTAAATGAAAAAGATCTAGGACATGGTGTTGACTTTGACAACAATCATTCTGATTCAAAAGGAAATCTAGATGAAAGTGTAAAAGATATAACTACAGATTCAACTGGAAGTTATTCAGCTAGCGATCCACTACCAGATCCTAATAAAACAGGAGCACAATTTGACGCTGGTAATACACAATCTCAAAATGAAATAATTGCCAATGAAGTAGTTGAACAAGCAGCAGCAGGAAATGAAGAAGCTTGGAATTACATCTACTCATACGAAGAATCAAATAGTGATTATAGTGAATCAGTAGTTGTTTCAAACGAAGATTCTGCAAGCTACAGTGAAGCTGAAAATGTAGTAGTAAGTAATGATTCTTTCCAATACACAAGATAATTTATTAATTGTACAAATAAAAAAAGTAGACAAAAAGCCCAACTTTAGTTATAGACTAAAAGGGCTTTTATTTTGTAATATTATACATATTTTAGCATATAATTTTTAATGTAAAATACTTGTTATTCAATTTCAAAATCACGATTTTTAACTGAAATATTTGACAAATCAATTATTTTATGCTATAATATGTGTACTTTGAAGGTGAAGGGGTTTACTTCAAGTACTAATTAGGGGGTTGGATATTATGACAAATATGACAAATACTTATATATTTGAATATCTAGATGAAAATGATTTTAGAAAGAAAGAAAGATCAGTAAGAAAATATAACATGTTAGCTTATAAAAAATTAACATTTAATTATTATCCTGAATTACGTAAAGGTAATTTCTTAGGTAAAGAAGTAAATAATAATAAAGAAGAAAAAACTATAAATTACGAATTAAAATTACCTACAGACGAATTATTTGCTAAAGTTCATGGAGAAATAATTTTACACTATACAGTCTATACAGAAAAGCATATTATCTTATTAACTAATATTACACCAGAAGGAATTTTAGATGAAGGACATAGAGCAGAATTATCTACTTATAAGGGTGTAATGATTTCTAAAACAAATCCAGAAAAAGATATGTTTAAAATTAATTTACTAAATATGATGAATAAATAGGTGAAAAGACCTATTTTTTTCTTTTTTCTCTTGCAACAATAAAAAATATGTGATATTATTAAATAGCAATGGACCCTTAGCTCAGTTGGTTAGAGCATCCGGCTCATAACCGGGCGGTCATAGGTTCGAGTCCTATAGGGTCCACCATTTTGTTGCGGGTATGGCGGAATTGGCAGACGCGCTAGACTTAGGATCTAGTGCCGCAAGGCTTGCAGGTTCAACTCCTGTTACCCGCACCATTATTGCAAATAAAAGCAACTCTTATTGAGTTGTTTTTTTATTTAACAATAATAAAAATAAACGGTAGTAAAACCGTTTATTTTTAATTTAAATTATATATTTAAACGTTCATAGATTCAATCATTTGCATTAAATTAGCAATACCTTCATTGCTTAATATATTTTGATAGATAGTAGCCATATCTTGATCAGTTAATGATTGATAATCAACGCTATTAGAAACATCTAATTTATCAATTTTCTCATTATACTTAGTAGAACCTTCTAAATTAATTTTTGCAGTAAATAGTTGAGGAACTTCAACATTTACAACTGATTTATAATTAGACATATCACCAGTAATTGTTACATTAGCAGTAAAATATTCACCATCTCCATTGCCTATTGCTTTTACTGTATAACTATCATTTTCTTTTGTAATAGATATCACTTCAGAATCGTCAGCAATATCAAATTGAACAAATTCACTAAATAATCCTGTAGTATAAATTGATAAAGTAATTTCATCACTAAATTCTCCCTCTTTAACACTAGCAATAGCATCATCAAAATCACTTTCTTTAATTTGTTCATCTTTAGAAAGATTATTATTAAGAGCTTTAATAAAGTCTTTATCATTTTTTAATGTTGTTAATACATCAATAGAAATAGATTTAATAGTCTTATCATCCAACTTTAAATCATTTTTAGTAACCTTTACGTCTTTTCCGTCAACTTTAACAGTTGCATTAGATTTACTATAGTTTTGCTTTTTTAAAGCGCCAGTAATAGCTTTTTCTGTTGAATTAAAGATTTGTTTAATATCTTTTACACTTTCAGAATTATCAGCAAATAATTCATCATATCCTTCAACATCAGTCATTATATATTTATCATATATATTTTCTAAAAATAAATATATTTTAGCATTTTCTCCATAAACCTTTAAATTAGCTAATGTAGATCCATCATAATTTGTATTAAATGCCATATTAATTACTTTATTTTTTGAATCAATACCTGTTGTGCAATCAATACTCAATTTATTGAATATATCAAAATATTGTTGAGCTTCACTATCTTCAGATTTAAAATCAAAACTCATTTTTACATTACTTTTAGCAGAATCATATTTGTTAACGTCTAACAATTTATTGATACCATTATAAGCTTTATCTATAGCACCAATAAATACAGTTTTTGGGCTTTTTAATAATGTAGGAACTAAAACAGCAACAATAGCAATAATAGCAACTACAGAACCAATAATTATGCCACTTTTTTTCTTTTTATCACCATCACTATTTGAAATAGGTTGGTTACCATTCTCCACAACAGGTTGTGGTTGTGGTGTTTCTACTGCTGGTTGTGCAGCAATATTATCAGTATTTATCTGTGGTGTCTCTACTGCTTGTGCAGTAATAGTTTCAGTATTTGGTTGTACTGGAACTGAATTTTCAGGTATATTACCTGCATTATTTTCTTCTGTAATAGGTTGAACAACATTTGCATTAGTAGGTACTTCAGCATTAGGTGTCAAACCATTTACAGAATTATTTTCGTTATTCATATAACACACTCCTCTATAATTAACAATATAGCAAAAAACAAAAATTTAGTCAATTAAATAGTATGATAAAAAGTTTTAAATATATGATATAATAAATATAAATAATAATAGAAAAGAGAATAGATAATGACTAATAAACAAAAATGGAAAAAAATTAAATTTTTTATCTTTATTATAATTATTATACTGGCGTATATATATCTACCAGAAGAGCAAGAAAAAGAAAAGGATACAACAACACAAAAGAAAATGTTAGAAACTCCTGTTGTATTAAATACAGATTCTAAATTAAAAATATATTTCATTGATGTTGGTCAAGCAGATTCAATTTTAATAGCAAATAACAATAAATACATGTTAATAGATGCTGGAAATAATGAAGACGGTCCAAAATTAGTTTCATATTTCAAAAATATGGGAATTGAAAAATTTGAATATGTAATTGGTACTCATGCTCATGAAGATCATATAGGAGGGCTAGACGACATAATAAATAATTTTGAAATAAGTAATTTCTATATGCCTGATGTAGTAACTACTACTAAAACATTTGAAGACGTAATTGAAGCATTAGAAAATAAAAATTTAGCTTTTAAAGTACCAGAAATAGATAAAAATATTAAATTTGAAGGCAGCTTAATAAATATACTATACTCTGGAACAGACCAAACAAATTTAAATAATACTTCAATAATAATAAAACTGTATTATGGTAATACAAGTTACTTATTTATGGGAGATGCTCCAAGCTCTGTCGAAAGAGAAATCATAGATAAAGACATAAAAAGCGATGTTTTAAAAGTTGGCCACCATGGTTCAAAGTATTCAACTTCTGCCATATTTTTGAGTAAAGTAAAACCGAAATTTGCTGTAATATCAGTAGGAAAAAATAATATTTATAATCACCCACAAGACATAACATTAAATAAACTACAAAAAATAGAGGCTAAAATATATAGAACTGATGAAGATGGTACAATAATTTTAAATTCAGATGGTAAAGATATTTCATTTGAAACAATTAATACAGATACAAATGGATAGGTGAAATAATGAAAAAATACGCTATAGATAGAATAGAAGAAAACTATGTAATTTGTGAAAATATTAAAACTAAAGAAAAAATAGTATTAAAAAAAGATGAATTAAATTTTCAAGTAAATGAAAGTAACATTATAGTATTAGAAAATAACGAATATAAATTAGATACAATAGAAGAAGAAAATCGTAAAAACAATTTACAAGAACGTCTAAATAGATTAAAAAAATTAGGTGATAATAATGAGCAAAAATAGATATATAATTCCATGTAATGGCATTTGGTATGTAGAACATGGAGGTGTTAAAAGAAAAGATTCTCATTCATGGGATATAATACCACAACGATATGCTTACGACTTAGAAATAAGAAAAAATGACTTGCCATATCATGATGATTATAAAAATGAAAAAAATTTTTATTCTTATTTAGAAAACGTTTTGTGTCCATGTGATGGATTTGTAGTAGATATTGAAAATAGTTACAAAAACACAAAAATATATGAAAATAGACCTGCTAGAAATGATGTAAAAGACTCAAGAGGAAATTATATAACAATAAAGCACGAACACGGTGAATATAGTACTATCTGTCATTTAGAAAAAGATAGTATTATAGTAAATATAGGTGACATTGTAAAAGAAGGACAAATAATAGCTAAAGTAGGTAATAGTGGTAATACAGAAGGGCCTCATATCCATTTTCAAGTTCAAAATGGACCAAACTTTAATTTAGATAAAGGTTTGAAAATAAAATTAAAAAATGTATACTGTAATAATAAAAAGATAAAATATTTAAAACAAAAAACATATGTATCAAATGGTGATTACTATGAATAAAGATATAAATAATAATTTAATTAATAGTGAATATAAAAATGATTCCTTAGAAGGATATATAGATTATTTTGAAATAAAAAACAGTAAATTTGAAATTTGTGACTTTTCAAAAGCAAAATTTCAAGGAGTAGATATAAGTGATTCAAAATTTTCAAAATGTAATTTTTCTAATCAAAGCTTAATTAATCATTCTTATCAAAATATTACATTTGATAATTGTAATTTAATAGGTATTAATTTTACTGATTCTTATTTAGAAAATATTACATTTGATAATTGTAATCTGGCATATAGTAATTTTTCTAATGCAAATCTTAAAAATATAAATTTTAATAATTGTAATCTAAAAGAAAATAGTTTTAATAATATAAAATGGAAAAAATTAAGTTTTAATAATTCAAATTTAGAAGAATCAGAATTTTATAAAACTAAATTAAAAGATATAGACTTTAGAACATGTTCTATAAGAAATATAAAAATAAGGCCAGAGGAATTATTAGGTGTAGTTGTTAATTATGAACAAGCTATTATGTTAGCTTCAGCATTAGGAATAATAATTAAACCATAAAACAATTGAAAATTTATCTATAATGTGATAAGTTTAAAAAGAATAGAAAAGAGGGATGATATGAAAAAGAAAATAGATATAATTAATATTCTACTAATACTAATAATTTTTATCTTAATTCTTATAATAATATTACCACCTATATTTAGAAAAACAATCCCAGCTAAAATAGTAGAAGATGACTCTACAAAAAAAATTGCTTATCAAACTTTAACATGTACAAAATATGACTATATTAGTGGATATAGTATAATAAGTAAATTTAAATATAATGAAGATATTCCGGAAGAAAATGTTATAAGTTACAAACAAATGACTGAAGAGGAACTTTCAAAAAAGCCAATTGATTATAATATAATAGGAAAAAGTGCACTAGAAGAAAAAGAATTTTTACAAAACATTCTAGGAGTTATTGTTGAAGAAAATGAAGAGCAAAATGAAACAACACTAATAATAGGAAAAAGTGTTGTTAGAATAAATGACTTAAACGAAGAATTAACTAATTATTTTCAAAGTAAAAACGATCAACAAAAATTTTATGAAAATTCAGGATATGAATGTAAAATAGAAAAAGAGGCTAATACTTAGTCTCTTTTAATTTTATAAAAAGATCACTGCTAGGATGGTATATATATTTAGGGTTAATTCCCAATAGTTCATTTATATAATTACTATTATTAATATTCGTAATCAAATACTTAGTCTTTTTATAGTATAATTTTTTCTTACTTTTTTTCTTTAAATTTTCTAATGCTGTATTAATACTATTACCATTAGCTTTATAGTATTTATAATCATAATTTATACCTAAATCATCCTTTCTAGGAATAATTTCTTTCATATATATTGTATATTTTTCATTTACAACATTATATTCAACAGCAACACTATTAATAATAGCCAAATCATTAAGTTCCCTATAATTACCTTTTCCCAGAATAAAGGCAATTGTTATAAATACAATAAATAATACTTTTCTCATTTATATTTCCCCCTAATAATATTATCAGATAAAAATTTATTTCTTCTTTTAATACTTTCTTCTTTTTTTATAAATGAATCATTAAGTTCATTTTTATCAACTGGAATAATTGGTACTAAATAAGGTATACCAAATACTTTCAAAGTTAATAACTTATAAAGTATATATACTGCACCAATAATAACTCCATAAATTCCTAAGACAGTTGCTAATATTAATATAAATATTTTATATATTCTAATTGAGTTTACCAATTCAATAGAAGAAAAAATTAATCCAGCAATAGAAGAAATTGCAATTATTATAATCATAATAGGAGAAACAATGCCAGCCGCAACAGCTGCATCTCCTAATATCAACCCTCCTAATATTGATATGGATGATCCAATAGTATATGACATTCTAAGGTCTGATTCTTTCAATATTTCAAAGCAAATAATCATAAATAAAGCTTCAATATAAGCAGGAAAGGGGACAAAGCTTCTTCCAGCTTTAAGCATTAATAAAAGTGGTAATGGAATCAAATTATAATTTCTAGTAGTAACAGAAATATATAGTCCCGGTAAAAATATTGCTATTAAAAATGCTATTAATCTAATAATTCTAATAAATGTAGTATTAAATGCCTTCTGATAATAATCATCTGTAGTGTGAAAAAAATCAATAAAAAAGCTAGGTAATATTAAAGCATAAGGGCTCATATCAACCAATATTACAATTTTTCCTTCTAATAGTGCCATAGAACTCTTATCAGGCCTTTCACTCATCATTATAGTAGGAAAATAACTTTTTTGTCCCTCTAAAGTAGTTTTTAAATAACTAGAATCAATTATTCCATCTATATCAATACGATTAAGTACTTCTTTAATTCTTGCAGGAAGATGTTTTTTTACTATACCATCAATATATAATATACCAATTTTTGTTTTAGTACTTTTGCCAATTTCCAAACTATCAATATATAACTTATTAGTTTTTATTCTTCTTCTAATCAATCCTAAATTTGTATTAAAATTTTCACAAAACGCATCTTTTGGTCCTGCAATAGATAATTCACTTTCAACAGAATTAATTCCTCTGTCTAATTTACTTTTTACTTCTAAAGCATAAATTGAATAACTTATTATTACTAAAAAACCTTTATTAATATAATCTAATATTTCGCTATCTTTTATTTTTATTACATTAGAAACAGTAATTTTATTATCTAAATTTTTTAAATCCTTTCTCTTTAAATTAATTAGTTTTTTCAGTATAAATTGATTAATACTATCACTACTAGTTAATACCTCATTAAAAATTAAGAAAACTTCGCTTTTATCTATTATAAATTTTCTAAATATATAATCTTTAGATGGTCCAATTTCTAATTTTAATTTATTAATTAAGTCCATAAAATCACCATTATTAGTATGCAAAATTATTTTAAATATATGTAAAATTTGCTATAATTAAAATGAGGTATAAATATGAAAGTGAAAATTGATAGACTTGACCATTTTGGTAGAGGATTAACATATGTTAATGACAAAGTAACGTTTGTTACTAATGCTTTAAAAGATGAAATAGTAGAAATTGAAATAATAAAAGAACTAAAAAACTATAATTTAGCTAAAGTAGTTAATTATATTGAAAAGTCACCTAATAGAATAATAGAAAAATGTCCTTTTGCAAACATTTGTGGTGGATGTGATTTACAGCATTTAAACTATGAAGAAGAAAATATTTTTAAAAAACAAAAAGTTATTGAATTAATGAAAAGATTTGCCAATATTGATTCATCAATTATAAATGATACCGTATGTTCAAATGAATATAATTATCGAAACAAAGTAACTCTACATAGTAAAAATAATGTACTAGGTTACTATAAGAAAAATTCTAATAATTTAGTACCAATAAATAATTGTAAATTACTAGATAATAGAATAAATGAATTAATAGTTGAATTAAATAAAGATAATTCAATAGAAGAAGCTATTATTAGAACTAGTAACGATAGTAGTGAAATTATGCTTAAAATCAAAGGAAACATAAATACCTTTTCTAAATTAAAAGATTTAGTTGATGTTCTAATAATAAATGACAAAGTTGTAACTAATAAAAATTCAATAAAAAGTAGAATAGGTAATAAAGTATATAATATATCTATAGATTCTTTCTTTCAAGTTAATAAGTTTCTAACAAAAAAACTATATGACGAAGTATTAAAAAATGCCAAAGAAATAAAACCAAAAACAGTCTTAGACTTATATTGTGGTACAGGAACAATAGGAATATATATAAGTGATTATGTTAATAATGTAATAGGCGTAGATTCAGAAAAATCAAGTATCATAAATGCAAAAGAAAATAAATTACTAAACAAAGCAAAAAATATAAAATTTATAAATAGTAAAGTAGAAGATATAATAGATTCCTTTTCCGATATCGACTTAATAATAGTAGATCCACCAAGATCTGGTTTAGATAATAAAACAATAAATAATTTATTAAGAATAAATCCTAAAGATATTATATATGTATCATGTGATCCAAGTACCCTAGCAAGAGATTTAAATATACTAAAAAACAATTACAATATTAAAAGTATAACTCCATTTAATATGTTTCCAAGAACATTTCATGTAGAAAGTGTCGTAATTTTGGAAAGGAAGTAATTATGAAGGAAGAAATTCTAGATTTATATGATGATGACTTCAATAGATTAGACAAAACCATAGTAAGGAGAAAAGACGAAATTCCAGATGGTATGAATATTATGATGTCTTATGCATTAATAAAAAATGGTGATAATTATTTAATTGAACAATTTACGGAAAGGAATAACTATAAATTTGGTATACCAGGGGGTCATTTAAATACTGGTGAAAGTGCTGAAGAAGGTTTAAAAAGAGAATTAAAAGAAGAATTAAATATAGAAGATTTTGAATACAAAAAAATTGATACAGTAAAATTTCCATATAATAAATATATTTTTAATGTGTTTTTGATAGAAAATAAAATAGATGTTAATAAATTAAAATATCAAGAAGATGAAGTTATTAATGTAAAATGGTTATCAAAAGAAGAAATAATAGAACTTATAGAAAATGATAAAGTTCCAAGAGGATATGCATTTATATTAAATAATTATATGAAATAATATTGGGATTGAGGTGTTGTCGAACCGCATTCAACCAAGTCACTGTGTAGATTAACAACATATCTACTTAATACCGCACACTACCTTAATGACCTATACATAAGGAGCAGTCAAGGCATGTTGAGTCCGTCGTTTTATTAGAACGTAGATAAACTTTATAAAATATAGGTGAAACAACTGATCACTAGTATTTAAAAATCAACTGGTTATTGGTAAAAAAATAGATAAAAAAATAAAATTAAATCAATATGTTGTGTGAATTGGTATGTCTACGCATATTTAGAAAGGAATAAATATGAATGAAGTAAAAGAAACAATTGAACATGTAGTATATTATGATAAAGTAAAAAATGATATTTTAAGTAATATATAAAAAATGAAATTATTTGATTGAGCTATCCATAACCCGTTGCCAAGGCATTGTGAGTCTGCCACACTTTTAGAAAAAAAGTTTTTTGTAAAGGAGAAAAATATGAAAGTAATAACAATAAAACAGCCATTTGCTTCACTAATTGCTGCAGGAATAAAAGAGTATGAATTTAGAACATGGAAAACAAAATACCGTGGAAAAATATTAATACATGCTGGAAAAGGTATTGATAAAAAAGCTATGGAAAAATTTAAATGCTATAATTTAGAATATCCATCTGGTTGCATAATTGCTAAAGCAGAAATTACTGACTGCATAAAAATTGACTCAAATGCGCGTGAAATGCTAAATAAAAAAAATAAATTAGTATATTCCAACGTAATCAATCATCCAGATTGGAATGGATATAGCTTTAAGCTTGAAAATGTACAAAAAATTAATCCAATTAAAATTAATGGAAAATTAAGTTTATGGGATTATGAATATAAAGATATCTAAAATAAAAAGAAAGAATTATAAATAATCAAATTGGTGAAATGTAGATGAAATTAGAAGATTTAAATATAGAATATGATAAGTTACAATTAAAATATGGTGCAAAAGAATTAAATTCAATTTATAATGGAGGGCAAAAAAACAATCCAGATATATGTTTTATATTTATGAATCCAACAGGTAAAAACATAGCATCCCTTCCTAGTTGGAAAGGGAGAAAATCACCGTGGATTGGAACAAAAAATATATGGAAGTTATTTAATAAAATTGAATTATTAGATGAAGATATTTTTAATAAAATAATGCAAAAAAAGCCTAATGACTGGGATGAAAATTTTGCTGATGAAGTATATGAAAATATAGAACAACACAGCGTATTTATTACAAATTTAGGGAAATGTACACAAGTTGATGCAAGAGCATTATCTAATGACATATATAAAGAATATTTAGAATTATTATATAAAGAAATAGATATTATAAATCCAAAAATTATTATTACGTTTGGAAATCAAGTTAGTTCAATCATATTAGAAAAAAATATATCAGTATCACAATGTAGAAAAAAGAGCTATACTATTTCAATAAATAATAAAAAATATATGGTATATCCCGTATACTATCCAGTCGGTAATGGAATGATGAACATTGATAAAGCCATTGAAGATTTAAAATATATAAAAATGGAAAATTTTAAATAAAAAGCATAAATTAAAAAAAGGAGAATTATCATGATAGATGTTATTGTGCCAGTGTATAATACCCCTAAAATAGATTTATTAAGATGCTTAGACAGCATTTACAATTCAACTTATAAAAATATAAAAGTATATATAATAGATGATGGAAGTGAAGAAAAAACAAAAATAATTCTAGAAAATTATTGCAAAAATAAAGATAATTTTATTTTAAAACATATTAAAAATAGTGGGGTAAGTAGTGCTAGAAATTATGGATTGAATATTTCTAATTCTAAATATTTTTGTTTTATAGATAGCGATGATACAATTTCTAAGAATTTTTTCGAAGAAGCTTATACACTAATGGAAAAGAAAAATTTAGATATTATTATTGGTGGATATAATGAAATTGTTGATACAAAAATTAGTAAAATACGTAAATGTGATGAAGATTATATAGAATTTAATAAAGATACTTTAGTTTTATTTTTTGATAAATTATCATCATCAAAAAATACTGAGATAACTAAAAGCATAGGAAATGCTCCCATTGGAAGAATATATTCAAGATTATTTAGGAGAAGTACTGTAAAAAATATAAGATTTCATGAAAATATATCATTAAGTGAAGATACATTATATATGATTAATATATGTGACATCATATCAAAAGTTGGCATATGCTCAAAAATATGGTATAACTACTACATTAATAAATATTCATTATCCCATAAAAGTCTAAATTTAAAAAAATATTTACCATTTATTGAGGAAATATATAAACTTATATTAATTGAAAATAATCCCGTTAAAAACAATGCATTAAAGATGAGATTATTTAAAGTGCTTAATTATATTTATAATAAATCAAATAATTTAAATATAATAGACGATAAATATATACATTGCATCAATGATGTAAACATATCATCATATATAAATTTAACAAAAGATGAAATAGATTTAATTAATATTATTAAATAAGTTTACAATAATGAAAGGAACCACAAAAAAATGGAAAAAACATTTAATAAATTAGTAAGAGACAATATTCCAGATAAAATAAAAAATAATGGTGAAAAAGCAATTATAAGAATTCTTTCTGATGAGGAGTATAAACTTGAACTATATAGAAAATTAATTGAAGAAGCTAATGAAGTTATAAATGCATCAACAAAAGAAGAATTAATTGAAGAACTAGCAGATTTAAATGAAGTTTTAAATAGTATTCTAAAAACAAATGGTATAACAGAAAATGAAGTGAAAAATATAGCCAATCAAAAAAGAAAAACACGTGGTGGATTTGATAAAAAAATCTTCTTAGAAAAAACAATAAGTGAATAATCATTAATATTTTAGAAAGAGGTAAAAATAATAATATAAAATAGTTAATATATTAAATTAAAAGGCTAAAAGAGAGAAAAATTATATAGGAGGTAAATATGAAATATGAAAAATCATGTGGAGCTATAGTCTTTACTAAAATTGAAGGTGAAATAAAATATGCCATTATTCAGCAAATAGAGGGATTTCATAGTTTTCCAAAAGGGCATATGGAAGAAGGTGAAACAGAAGAAGAAACAGCAAAAAGAGAAATATTTGAAGAAATAGGGATTAAGCCAAATTTTATAGAAGGCTTTAAAACTATAGAAGAACATCCTATACCACAGCGTAATTCAATGAAACAAGTAGTATATTTCCTAGCAGAATATGAAAATCAAGAATTAAAATATCAAAAAGAAGAACTGCTAGGAGTAACATTAATGACATATGAAGAAGCCATAAATATATTTGAATATGAAAATTCCAAAACTGTACTAACTGAAGCTAATAACTTTTTAAAGAAAAGAGGGTAAAACAAAATGAAAAAAATTAATTTAAATTTTATAAAAGATGATTATAAAAATATATATATGAAATTTCCATTAACATTTATATCAATAATAATTTTGACTATAATATTAGCACTAAATAGTTGCAAACTAATTGATATTGATGCTGAATTAATAAATCAGATTTGTAAAATACTATTACTCCTAATACCGAGTTCATTCTGTGTTGAAAGTATTAATAAGAAAAAGAATATTGTATATTATCGTCTAGGGGCAATTATATGTTCAGTTATAATATCTCCAATATTCTTTCAAGCAGAGGCAATAGAACTTTTTAGTACAAGATTTATACTTTTCTACATATTAGGTTTTATATTAATAGGAATATACAAAAACTACAAAAATTCTAAATTAACTTTCCCAAAATATTGGATCAATGTTTTTTCATCATTATTTAAAATTGGAATACTATATCTAATAACTATAATTGGTGTTTCAATTTTAACTCTTATATTTGATGAATTAATTTTAAATGGTACCAATCTTAACTATTTAGAATCAATTATTATTCTAATAACTGGTCTTTACTTAGTACCAACATCAATATATAGCTTACACGATAGTAAAGAGGCTACACCATTTGTAAAAGGATTAATTACAAAAGTTTGTTTTTCACTATTAATGATTGCATATATAATAATTTATACTTATATGATAAAAATATTATTAACCAAAAGCATTCCAGAAAATTGTGTTTACGCAATTATTACAAGCTTATTTTTCTCAAGCCTAATAATTTCAATTTTAGCAACAAATAATGAACCTATTGAATTATTTAAAAAATTAAATAAAATATTACCATATTTATTTATACCGCTATTAATATTACAAACATACACATTATTCTTAAGAATACAAAACTACGGTTTAACTCCAAAAAGATATCTAGGTATAGCGACAATTATTTTTGAAATAATATACATAATATTATCAAACAGAAAAAAAGACTTAAGTATATTAATAATTGCAATGATTTCTGAACTTTTTATAGGATTGTTAATTCCTGGAATAAATTGTTTCGATTTATCAGTAGCTAATCAATATAAAGCATTAAAATATTATAAAGATACCGATAGAAAGATAGAAAGAGCAGCTGGAGCATATAATTATTTAAAAACAAGTGATAAAGGAAATAAAAAAATAATAAACTTAAAATTAACTAAAGATCAAGAAAATAAATTAGAGAATTTAACTAAAAACAATGATTTCTACATTAATAAAAATAGGAAAACTCTATATTGGATGTCAAGTAATGATTATATAAATTGCGAAGGATATAAAAAAATTCATCGTGACGTTTCCATTACCTACGATGAATACTCTAATAACTATAAATTAGATGATAAAACAAATATTGATATAAATAATATAATAAACACATATATAAAATATTATAATGAAAATAATATTAATTATGACAGCTATATTGATGAAAATCGAGAAATAACAATAAATAATAAAAAAATAATATTTACTAATATTGATATATCATTTGAAAATATCAATAATGAATATAAAATAAAGTATTGTTATATAAACGCTGATATATTAGAAAAGTAATGCAAAATGCATTACTTTTTTTATTTAATATCTTCTGGTAATAATTTCTTTACATTTTCTATTATTTCATTTCTAGTATATTTATTTGGATATTTAACATAATTTATACAAATATTTGTAATTGCACTAGAATAAAATAATATAACAAAGTCTATTGGTACCTCAGTATTATAATTAATTTTATTATTGCCTACATAATTTTTAAAATCTTTGCAAACAGTTTCAACAATCATATTATAAGCAACACTATTATAATTATTTTTTATAATAGCGGAATATATTTCTAAATTATCATCTATATGGCCTAATATAGTTTCAAATATATTCATAAAATAATTCTCATCATTACTTTCATTTTTTTCAATAATACTTTCTAATAGATTATTTTCTAATTCTTTAATTAATGTACTCAATAATTCATATTTATCAGAAAAATGAGAATAAAATGTAGATCTATTAGTTAATGCTGTTTTGCAAATGTCAGATACTCTAATATCCTCAAAAGTTTTAATTGACATCATTTTAATAAGACCATCAAATAAATTTTTTCTAGTCTTAATAATACGTAAATCTTCTTTATTATCCATATTAACTCACCAATTAGATTATATCATTTATTGATATAAAAGTAAACTTAACCAACAAAATGTGCAATAAATAACAAACACATTGATTGTTTATGTTGGATAAAAACCATAAAATCGTTTATGTACTATACAATTATTAAAAAATAATTATAATACTTAAAGCAGGTGATTAAATTGAAAAAAATAGCTAGGGGAATTTCTAATAATAGTATATTAATACTAATTATAGGGTTTATATTATTAATTATATCAGCTATAGGATATATGAATACCAAAATAAATTACGATATTTTAGTATATTTACCAGATAAATTAGAAACATTGCAAGGAGAAAAAATTTTAACTAATGACTTTGGGATTGGCTCATATGCCTTTGTTATAGTTGAAAATAAAACTTCTAGAGAAATACTAGAATTAGAAAATAAAATTAAAAAAATTAAAAATACAAATGGAGTTGTAAGTCTTGTTGATGTATTGGACACAACAATTCCTACTAATATGTTACCAGGAAAAATAAAAAATAAACTTTATAAAGATAATACAACTATTATTATGGTAACTTTCAAAAATTCAACTTCTAGTGATGAAACAATAGAAGCATTTAAAAAATTACAAAAAACAGTAGATAAAGATTGTAAAATTGATAGTATGACAGCAATGGTTCTAGACACTATGAATCTTTCATTAAACGAAATGGCTACTTACATAGCAATTGCTGTAATATTTAGTTTAATTGTATTAATATTTACAACTGATTCATATATAATACCAGTATTATTAATACTAAATATAGGAACTGCAATAATTTATAATATGGGAAGTAATTATATATTTGGAAGTATAAGTTATATTACACAAGCAATAGCAGCTATACTTCAATTAGGAGTAACTGCAGACTTTTCAATATTCTTATATCATAAATATATAGAATCAAAAGAATTGTATAAAAATAATAAAGAAGCAATGACAAATGCTATCGTTGAAACATTTAAATCAATATTAGGATCTTCTTTAACTACCTTTGCTGGTTTTTTAGCCCTTTGTACAATGCAATTAACATTAGGTAAAGATATTGGATTAGTTTTAGCTAAAGGAGTAGCCTTTGGACTATTATCAGCTATTACTATATTTCCATCATTACTTTTAATTTTAGACAAACAAATAACAAAAACTAAACATAAAATATTTATGCCAACATTTGAAAAAGTTCAAAATTTCACAGTTAACCATAATAAATTATTTGTACTCATTCTATTAATTCTAATAATACCAGCAATAATAGGAAACTCAAATTATAAAGTCTATTATAAATTAGATGATTCACTACCAGATACTTTACCATTTAAAGTAGCTCAAAAAGAACTAACTGAAAAATTTAATATCGTTTCACCAGAATTAATATTAATAGATGAAAAAATACCTAGAAATACAATTTTAGAATTAAAAGAAGAGTTAAATAAAGTAGACGGTATTAATATGGTCTTAGCTCCATCAACATTAACTGATAAGAGTATGGAAATAATGTTACCAGAAAATATTAAAAGATTAATTAGAAGTGAAAAATATCAACTTATAATTACAAATTCAAAATATGAATTAGCATCAAGTAAATTAAATAACCAATTAACACAAATAAACAAAATAGTAAAAAGTTATGACAAAAATGCCATAGTTGCTGGAAAAGGCGCTCTTATGAAAGATTTAGTAACTGTAGCTGATCACGATTTTAAATCAGTAACTTACACATCAATTCTAGCAGTTTTTATAATATTGATTTTCATATCAAAGTCTCTAATTCTACCAATAATTTTAACATTAACAATTGAATTTGCTATATTTGTAAACATGTCATTTGCTTTTTATTTAGGAACATCATTACCATTTATAGCATCAATAGTAGTTGGTACTATTCAACTAGGAGCAACTATTGATTATGCCATTTTAATGTCAACAAAGTATATAGAAGAAAGACAATCTGAAAAAGATAAAAAAATTGCAATGAAAAATACATTAGCATTTGTTATGCCATCAGTAATAACTTCAGCATTATGTTTCTTTGCAGCAACAAGTAGTGTTGGATTATATACACAAATTGATATGATTGGAGCAATATGCATATTATTAGCACGAGGATCAATTATAAGTATGTTTGTAGTATTATTTATCCTACCATCATTATTAATGATATTTGATAAAATTATTTTTAAAACAACTAAAATAAAGAAAGTAGTGAAAAATATGAGAAAAAAATTAATAGCAATAATGTCAATAGCACTAATTTTAATTAGTCCATTATCAGTCTTAGCTAAAAAAACTGAAACAGTATATACTAATTTAGATAAAACCGGTAAAGTTGTTGAATCAGTTGTAAATAATCACTTATTTGAATTAGAAAAAGGAAATGTAAGTGATGAAACATTATTAAAAGAAATACTAAATATTAATGGTACTGAAGAATTTACTCAAAACACTCCGAAACTAACATGGAAATCTACAGGTAAAGATATAATATATCAAGGAAAAATTGAAAAAGAATTACCAATTAATGTTAAAGTTAAATACTATTTAAACGATGAGGAAAAAAGTGTTAAGGACATAATTGGTAAAGAAGGACATATAACTGTAAAATATTCATTTACTAACAATGTCTTAAATGAAAATAATTTATATACACCATTCGTAGTAACAATGGCTACATTAATTAGTAACGATAATAATACCAATGTAGAAGTATCAACTGGTAAACAAGTAGATACAGGAACAAAAAAAATAATAGCTGCCATTGCTACACCAGGAATGTATGATAATATACCAATAGAAGATTTTAAGCAACTAGAAGATATAGTAATTAATTATGATACAACTAACTTTAGTTTAAATGATGTTTACTTAGTTGCAACACCAAAATTACTTGAAGATGTAGATTTAAAAGTTTTTGATAAATTAGACTCTATAAAATACACTTTAAACAATTTAAAATCTAAAATTACTTCTTTAGAAAATGCAGCCAATGACTTAGAAGATGGAATTAATACATTTAAATATGGAACAAATATAGTATCTTCAAATATTAAAACAACAATAAACGACGTTAAAAAATTAGCAAACGATAGTAATTTAAATAAAAATATTAATAAGTTAACAAATGATTTAAAAAATCTAAAAGAAAACTTAGAAAATAAAGATATTAACGGTTCTATTGAACAAATTAATAATTTAAAAGAAAAAAACAATCAAATGATTGCTAAATTACAAGAACAAATTAGAAATAATGAAGAATTATATAAAGAATACAATATGATTAATTATAGCATTTCAGAATTAAGAGAGTATTTAACAAATCTTGGAATGGATGCTAAAGAAATAGAAAATTTAATAAATATTAAAAACATATATGAAAATAGTGAAAGTTTGATAGAAATATTAAATGAAAATAATAATCTTTTAGATAAATTAAAAGATTCAACTGAAATGATATATAATAATGTTAATGATATGTTAGAAATAGCAAATGAAATCAATAATAAATATTTATCTAATAATCAAAAAGCTCAAGAAGCATTAAATAAAGCTGAAAATTTAACTAATAATTTACATAATGGTACAAACAATATATATTCAGGGGTTGATAAAATTAAAAATGATATCAATCTATTATATTCAACATATCAAAGCATAGATTTTAATCAAATAAAATCATTATCAAGAACAGGAGATAAATTATTATCATATGCTGAAACTACCAAAAAATTAGTTATATTAGCTAAAGATTATAAAGGATATGCCAGCAATGATGCAGAGGAAAGTTTATTTATTTATAAAATAGAATCATAAGAATAGATAATATCTATTCTTTTTATTTTTTATATAGTATAATATTAAAAACAAAGGAAGAATACTATATGAACACAATAACAAAAAATTTAAAACTTGATAATGGCAGTGAAATACATTATTCTGATGCTTTTTTAGAAGATTCAAAAAGAGATTTACTACAACTTTTAGAGGAAGATGAAAGTATTACAAAAATAGATTTTTCAAATGCAGCATTAACTCTTATACCAACAAAACCAACTTCTAAAATTTCTAAAAGTCTAGAAAATTTAGAAAGAGCCTATAAATATATATTAACTAAAAAAGAAATTAATAAAGATAATTTAAAAGAATTATATGAATTATTAAGTAATGGTTTATTAAATGATTATAGCATTGAAAATATGGGTGAATATTATAGATCAAAAGGTGTATATATAATAAAAAATGGAAATTATAGTAAATTAATTACTGGTGTGGATCAAAATGAAGTAGATAATTATATGAATGATTTATTAGAATATATAAACTCTTCAAATTTAGGAAATGAATATGAAAAATATTTAAAATCGCAAATAATACAATATTATTTAATTTATGTACATCCGTTTTTTGATATAAATAAAAGAACAGCTAGAACTACAGCTTTATGGTATTTATTAAATGAAAAAAATTTACCAGCACTAATGTTTAATAAAGGAATTTATTTTTCAAAAAAAGGATATAATCAAACAGTATTATCAGGAAGAGAAGATGGAGACATCACATTATTTTTAGATTACTCGCTAAAATCTTTAAAAACACAATTAATAAAAGAAGGAATAATTGCTGACATTGAAACAAGTCTAGATATAAAATTAGCTGGGGAAGAAAGAGAAACCTTAGAATTTTTCCTATCAACAAATGGAATTATTACAGCAAAAGACTTAATATCAACTTATAAACATTTCAATTCAAGTGAAACACCACTTAAAATAGTAAGTGATCATATCATTCCACTAATAGATAAAAAAATACTCCTAAGAGGACCCGAAAGTAATAGTAAAATAACAAATAATCAAAGTAACTTCTTTTTATCACTAAATGAAGATCTATTAGATAAAGGAAAAAGAAAAGAATTAAAAAGATAGGTGATTATATGGATCAAGAAAAAATAGGAGATTTTATCAAAAATATTCGTAAAAAACACCATTTAACTCAAAATGAAATGGCAAAAAAATTAAATGTAACATATCAGGCTGTTTCAAAATGGGAAAATGGAAAAAGTATACCTGATATTTCTATATTAAAAGACATAAGTGAAAAATTTAATGTAGAAATAGATGAAATAATAAAAGGAAAAGAAAAAAATAAAATAAATAAAAAAATTATCCTATACGTAATTAGTTTAATATTGTTATTTGTAACTATACTTATAATAATATTAATTCCAAAAAAAGATTTTGAATTCAAAACTATAACTACTACCTGTGAAGATTTTAATATTACTGGTAGTGCTGCATATAATAAAGATAAAACATCAATATATATATCAAACATAAATTATTGTAAAAAAGAAGACTTAACAGTCTATGATAATATTGAATGTGATCTATATGAAAAAGATAGTAAGACAAAAATAAGTAGCTGTAGTAGTAAAAATAAGGAAACTATAACAGATTTTTTAAAAGATACAACAATTAACGTTAATAATTATTCATTAAACTGTAAAAAATTCACATCAGAAACATTGTATCTTGAAATAAAAGCTATAAGTAATAATAAAATAAAAACATACAAAATACCAATAACTCTTAATGACAACTGTAAAAAATAGGATGCTTTTAGACTTTTTATTGCTAAAAATAGAATATTGGATTATACTTAAGTAGAGGTAGAATATGAAAAAGATTTATTTAATAATAACTATTATTACTACATTATTTATATTAACTGCATGTAGTAGTGAAAAAATAGAAACAGATGCATTAAAATTTAAAAAAGAATATGAAGAATTAAACAATCAAAAGCAAGAAGATAAAAATATTAGAAGTTTATCTATATCAGAAAAAAATCCATTTGTTTATAAAACAGATGAAGAAATTGTAAAGATGATAGATAGTGGCGAAACATTTGTTGTATATTTTGGATTTGCAAGTTGTCCATGGTGCCGCAGTGTTATAGAAGAATTAATAAAAGCTGCCAATAATTTAAAAATAGATAAAATATACTATGTAGATGTAAAACAAATTAGAGATAAATTAGAAATAAATGAAAACGGTGAAGTAATTACTGTAAAAAAAGGAAGTAAAGGTTATTACAAACTATTAAAAAAATTAAATATCATCTTAGATGACTATGAATTAGACGATAAAAATATCAAATCAAATGAAAAAAGAATCTATGCTCCAAGTGTCATAACAGTAGTAGAAGGAGAACCAATGGTTTTAGAAACAGGAATTCCTGATAGTCTAAAAGACCCATATAGTGAAATAGATGATGAAACAAAAAAGAAAATCTATAATAAGTTTAAATGTACTCTAAAATGTGTTTTAGAAGAAAGTATAACGTGTAATAAGAAAAATTCTTGTTAATAATAAATAATAGAAAGGATAAAAAAATATGGAAAACAAATTAATTTCAAAAACATTTGGATGGCTATTTATTGGTCTACTAGCAACTTTTATTAGTGGATATATAACAGCATCAACACCAAGCATTTTATACTTTTTCTTTAGTGGAAAAATGTATTGGCTTATATTTATAGCAGAAATTGCTATTGCGCTAATCTTAGGAGTTAAAATATATAAGATGAAAGCATCAACTGCAAAAATACTGTATATTACATATGCCTTATTAACAGGATTAACATTTGGATGCTTATTTATAATGTTTCAAGTAGCTTCAATAATATACATTTTCCTAGCAACAGCTTTGATATTTGGTATATTTGCAATTATTGGAGAAACAACTAAAATTGATTTAAGCAAACTAGGAATTTATCTTTTAATGGCCCTAATAGCAGTAATTATCTTAGAAATAATAAATATGTTTGTAATGTCAAATACATTAAATATGACTACTTGTATTATAGGTATTATAATATTTATGGGATATATTGCTTATGATATGCAAAACATAACTAAACTAGCTGAGCATACAGCAGATGACAATTCAGCTATATATGGTGCTTTTCAATTATATTTAGATTTTATTAATTTATTTATAAGATTACTAGAATTATTTGGAAATAGAAAAGATTAAATAATAATTTCACAAAACAGCATTACAATTATTCCTAAAAAGAATGATATTAATGTTGTTTTCTTTTTGTCATAATTTAATGAAGTTGGAAATAATTCATATACAGAAATATGAATCATTATTCCCGCTGTTAGCCCAAGAATTAAAGCCATAAAAAACGCAGTAACATATTTTGCTATAAATAAATATGCTAATACAGCACCAAATAATTCTGAAAAGCCAGAAATAAAAGTATATTTAAAGGCTTTATTTAAATTACCTGTAGCATAATATATAGGTATTGCTATAGATATTCCTTCTGGAATATTATGTAAGGCTATTGCTAAAGATAAAGTAATACCTAAAGTAGTATCAACATTAGTAGATATAAAAGTAGTAATTCCCTCCGGAATATTATGTAAAATTAAAGCTATAACAGAAACAATTCCTAATTTATACAGTTTATTTTTTGTTATAGCTTTTTCAATATTATAATCAATAATACTAGATATAATTATTCCCATCACCACAAATATAAAAACTAAAATAAAGGCAGGAAACAAATAATATGAAGCAGTTAAATATTTTAACGATTCTGGTATCAAAGAAATAACCGATATAGATAACATTACCCCACTAGAAAAAGCTAAAGATGAAGCTATTATTAAATCTTTATTTTTCTTTAATATACAAGGAATAATTCCTAATAATGTCGAAAAACCAGCAATTGCCGTTACTAAAAAACTAAATATAATTTTATTCATATTAAAATATACACTTATGAATATAAAATTATGCTATAATATAGCCAAAGAGAAGTGATTAGATGAATTACAATTTAGAAATGAAAAAGCAAATGACTGAGTCACAAGAGGGAAGTAGTCTATTATTACATGCATGTTGTGCACCATGTTCATCAGCTGTCTTAGAAAAATTAGCAAATTATTTTAAAATTACAATTCTATATTTTAATCCAAATATAACTGACAAAAATGAATATAATAAAAGACTAGATGAACTAAAAAGATTTGTTAAAAAATTAAAATATAAGTATGAAATAACTATTTTAGATGGTAGATATAATCCAAAAGAATTCTTAGCTATTGCTAAAGGTTTAGAAGATGAACCAGAACGTGGAAAAAGATGCTATAAGTGCTATAATCTGCGTTTAGAAGAAACAGCAAAAATAGCTAAAAAATTAAAATTCGATTTTTTCGCAACAACACTAACATTAAGTCCATACAAAAATGCAGATTGGTTAAATAAAATAGGGGAAGAATTAGGAGAAAAATATAAATCAAACTATTTATATTCAGACTTTAAAAAAGAAAATGGATATAAACGTAGTATAGAATTATCAAAAGAATACGAACTATATAGACAAAATTATTGTGGTTGTATATATTCAAAAGTAGAAAAACTAAAAAAGAATAGTCAAAACTAAATAACATAATTGCATATTTAACTTTTTAATGTTATATTGTTTATTGTTATAACATAACTGGATTTTATATTAAATTGCTATTTACTTTCCTTAAAATTGAAAATAACTATTTAACTAAGTCCAAAAATTTATAAGGAGGTAAATAATGGATTTCGAAGATAAGACTTTGGTTTGTCAAGATTGTGGTAACGAATTTACATTTACAGCAGGAGAGCAAGCTTTCTATAAAGAAAAAGGATTAGAAAATGAGCCTAAAAGATGCAAAAGTTGCCGTGACAAAAGAAAAGCTGAATATAAAGCAAGAAATGAAAAAAATGAAAAATAAGATTGTTTATCAATCTTTTTCTTTTCAAGAATATAAATATAGCGTATACTAAAAATATAAGGAAGTGTAAAAATGAAATATTATTGTATAGGAATTAAAGGAACAGGAATGTCCACTCTTGCTCAAATACTAAGTGACTTAGGAAACCAAGTAAGTGGTTATGATGATGCTAAAGCACATAAATTTACTCAAGACGGATTAGAATCTAGAAATATACCAATTTTTTATGATGGCAATCATAACATAGATAAAGATACCATTGTAACATATAGTGTAGCCTTTAAAGAAGATCATCCAGAATTACAAAGAGTAAAACAACTAGGCTTAAAAATTAAAAAATATAATGAAATAGTAGGGGATGTAATTGATCTATTTTCATCCATTGGTGTTAGTGGAACTCATGGAAAAACAACAACATCATCAATTATTAGACATATATTAGAAAATACCCTTGGATGTAACTATTTTATCGGTGCTGGTGATGGCAAAGCTACAAAAGAAAATAAATACTTTGTTGTAGAAAGTGATGAATTCAACCGACATTTTACCGCTTATCATCCAACATATTCAGTAATTACTAATATTGAAGCCGAACACTTAGAATGCTATAAAGATATAAATGATATAAGAGATACATTTGAAATATTTGCTAACCAAACAAAAGAATTAGTTGTTGCTAATGGAGATAATGAAGAAGTAAGAAAATTAAATTGTAAAACAAAAATGATATATTATGGATTTAATCCTGAAAATGACGTTGTAATAAAAAATATTGAGCTATTAGAAACAGGATCCATATTTGATTTATATATTAATAACGAATTATATGGCCATTTTGAAATACCTCTTTATGGAAAACATATGGTTATGGATGCAACAGCCGCAATCATAATTTGTAAGGAAATAGGAATAAATCCAGAAGAAATAAATAATTTACTAAAAACGTTTCATAATGCAAAAAGAAGATTTGCAGAAGAAAAAGTTAATAATACTATAATTATTGATGACTATGCGCACCATCCTACAGAAATAAAAGTAACACTAGATGCCGTTAAGCAGAAATACCCTAATAAACGTCTTGTAGTAGTATTTAAACCTAATACATACTCAAGAACAAAAGACTTTTTAAATGAATTTGTAGAAGCATTTAAAATAGCAGATAAAACATACTTAACAGAAATAGACTGTAATAGAGAAAAGCAAGAAGATTACCCAGGAATTACTTCATCACTTATAACTAATAAATTAAATGGTGGAGAAATAATTAGTGATGATACAATTGAAAAATTAGCAAATGAAAAAGAATCAGTTGTTTGTTTCATGGGATGTGCTTATGTCGATAGTCTTATTGAAAATTTTAAAAAAGTAATAAAATAGTATCATATTTACTAAAAATGTGATATAATATGCGAATATGAAGGGGGATAATTTATGGTTGATAATAAAAATGTTAATAAAGAACTCCTAAATTTATTAGCTGCTAATGATGAAAATGAAGTAAAAAATGTAGAAGACAAATTAGGAATAAAGTTTTGTACTGATGACTACAGTCACATATATGTAATGGAAGAAAAAAAAGAAAATTCAAAACAATATTTCGGATTAAAAAGTATTGGTCATGGTTCTCGTAGAATAATAATAGTATCTGATGATCAAATACAAAGATGTATAATATGTGGCAAACAACAGGTAGTATCAAAAATAAAAGGGCTTAAATAAAAAAGATTATTTTAATCTTTTTTATTTTTAGTTTGTATTCATAAAAAATATATGTTATACTGAAAAAGAATATAATAAATAAGATACGTCACTAGTGATGTAGTTAATTATAAGGAGGAACAAAAAAATGATTGAAAAGGGAGAAAAGTTTTTACCAATTGGTACAGTATGTATGTTAACTGGAGGTACAAAAAGAGTAATGATTACTGGTTTTTGTGCCATTGCTAATGACGATGAAACAGATAATAAAATGTATGATTACTCTGGATGTATGTATCCAGAAGGATTTTTATCAAGTGATGAGACAGCATTATTTGATCACGAACAAATTGCTCAAGTATTTCACTTAGGATTAGTAGATGAAGAAGAAACAGCCTTCAAAGTAAAATTAAACGAATTATTAAAAGGAGAAGCAGCAGTTGAACAACCTCAAGTTGCTGAAGAAATGACTATTCCAGCTATGCCTATTGAACAACCTCAAGTTACTGAAGAAATGACTATTCCAACTATGCCAGTTGAACAACCTCAAGTTGCACCAGTAGCTCAAGAAATTCCAGCAATACCTGCAATTGAACCAGCAATAGCAAGCATTCCAACTGAACAACCACAAGCTATAAACATAGCTTCACAACCAGCGCCTTCAGTTATCCCAGCAATACCTACAATCGAAGCTATGCCACCACAAACAAATAATGATTTACCACCAGTTAACCCTGGTATGTAAAACGATAAAAAAGTGATTGTATAAAGAACTTAAATATGATAAAATATTAGTGTCTTATCAAAAAGGCACTATTTATTTGACCTGTTGGTGAAGTGGTTTAACACGCTGCCCTCTCAAGGCAGTATTCGTGGGTTCGAACCCCATACAGGTTACCATTAAAAATTAAGGCAGATAACTGCCTTTTATTTTTTTCTAAAAGTCTTGACAAGTGACAACATGTCACATATAATTAAAAAGCAGTAAAAAAAGAAGGTGACAATATGCCTAGTCAAACTTTCATGAATTTAAAAAGTGAAAAGCAAAAAATAATTTTAAATGCAGCAATAGCTGAATTTTCCAATAATGAATATCCAAATGTATCATTAAATAAAATAATTAAAGATGCTAATATTCCTAGAGGAACATTCTACTTATACTTCAAAGACAAAGAAGATTTATTCAGACATTTAATGAAAATAAATAATTCCAAATTAAACCTTTTAACTATAAAAATATTTAAAAATAATAAAGGAGACTTAAAAAATTCATTTATACAATTATATGATGAAATAATAAAAATCACTTCAAAAAAAGAGTATAAATGTATTTTAAAAAACTGTATTATTTTTGCACATTTGCATAATAAAGACATAAATATAATATGTACGGATTTATACAATAATGTAAAAGATTTAATAAATACAAATAATCTAATAGAAGATACAGAATTCATATTTAGTATCTTAGGGCATAGCCTTTTTAAAGCTGTCGTAAATACAATTAAAAATTCTCATGAAAAAGATAAAATAAAAGATAATTATTATCGAGAACTAAATATAATATTTCATGGAATATACAAGGAGGATAAAAATGTTTAAATTATTTAAAAATTTATCAAAAAAAGATATTATCATTATAATTATAAGTTTTTTAATGATTGCATCACAAGTATGGTTAGAACTAAAAATACCAGATTATATGAGCACAATTACTAAGTTAGTTCAAACAGAAGGTAGCAAAATGGCTGATATACTAAAACAAGGCGGATTTATGCTATTATGTGCTTTTGGTAGCTTAATAAGTTCAATCATTGTCTGCTGCTTATCAGCATTTGTTTCAGCCAATTTTTCAAAAACATTAAGAAAACAAATATTTAATAAAGTAGAAAAATTTGGTATGGAAGAAATAAAAAAATTCCAAACAAGCAGCTTAATAACTAGAACTACAAATGATGTAACTCAAATAGAAGTATTTATTGGTATGGGTATGCAAGTGTTAATGAAAGCACCAATAATGGCAACATGGGCTGTAATAAAAATAGTCAATAAAAATCTAAAATGGTCTTTATTAACTGCATTAAGTGTCTTAATACTATTAATTACAGTATTTATAATTTTAATTATAGTAATGCCAAAATTCAAAAAGGTTCAAAAATTAACAGACAAAGTTAATGGTGTAACTAGAGAAAATTTAACTGGTATCCGCGTTATTAGAGCTTTTAATGCTGAAAAATTCCAAGAAAATAGATTCGACACAGTAAATACTGAATTAACTAATACACAATTATTTAACCAAAGATGGTTTGCTGTATTAGAACCTGTTATGAACATAGTAATGCATGGATTAACATTAAGCATTTATGTAGTAGGAGCCATAATGATCAGTAAAGCTTGTATGGTTGATAAATTAAATTTATTTAGTAATATGATAGTATTTTCTTCATATGCCATTCAGGTAATCATTTCATTCTTAATGCTTACTTTAATATTTATGATATTGCCAAGAGCACAAGTATCAGCAAATCGTATTAATGAAGTTTTAGATTGCGAAGTAACTATAAAAGATGGTGATTTTGATAAAGAAACTAAAGAAAAGGGAACAATAGAATTTAAAAATGTTTCTTTCAAATACTCTGATGCTGATGAATACATATTAAAAAATATTAACTTTAAAATAAAAAAAGGTGAAACAGTTGCCTTTATAGGATCAACAGGTTCTGGTAAATCAACATTAATAAATTTAATACCAAGATTTTATGATGCTACAGATGGTGAAATCTTAATAGATGGAATAAATGTAAAAGACTATAAATTAGAAGCTCTACACAATAAACTAGGTTATGTTTCACAAAAAGCCGTTATCTTTACAGGAACAGTTTCAGAAAATGTTGCTTACGGTGATAATGGCAAAAAGAAACCAACAGAAAAAGAAATAAAAAAAGCTATAGAAATAGCCCAAGGAAAAGACTTTGTAGAAAAGATGGAAAAACAATATAATGCAGATCTATCAAGAGGTGGAACAAACGTTTCTGGTGGTCAAAAGCAACGTTTATCCATTGCTAGAGCAATAGTAAAAAATCCAGAAATATATATTTTTGATGACTCATTCTCAGCACTAGACTATAAAACCGATTCAATACTTAGAAAAGAATTAAAGAAAAACACTAAAAATGCTACTAGTTTAATTGTTGCTCAAAGAATAGGAACAATAATGAATGCAGATAAAATCATAGTCCTAGATAAAGGAGAATGTGTTGGATCAGGAACACATAAAGAATTATTAAAAAATTGTGATGTCTACAAAGAAATAGCTTTATCACAATTATCAAAGGAGGAATTAGAAAATGCCTAGACCAATGGGAAGACAACAACAAAATGAAAAATCAAAAAATTTCTCCAAAACAATGATAAAATTATTTAAAAGTCTAAAAAAATGGCAAATATTATTAATGGTTTCTTTATTCTTAGCAGTAGTTAGTGCAATATTATCAATTGTTACCCCTAATCAATTATCAAAATTAACTGATACAATTAGTAATGGTATCATACCACAAACTGACAAATTAAAAGAAATAGCAACAGGTATAACTAACAATTTATCTGAAGAAAAAATGCCACAAAAAATAGAAAAGATAATGGCTTCAAATGAATTTTCTAATGAAGAAAAAGAACAACTGATGAATACATTTAAACAAGTAAAAAATAAAGAAGATTTTAAAATAGATGACATTTCAGATAACATAATGTTATTCTTGCTAGAAGATATAAAAGTAGATAACAAACTAATATCAAAAAAAGATCAATTAGAATTTTTACGTATTGCTAGTAAAACAACAAATAAAAATATGCTATCTCAAATTGATAAATATCCTAAATCAATTTATAACATTATAAAACCTAAAATTAATATGAATAAAATCAAAAAAATAGCCATAATTTTAGGATCACTATATTTAATAAGTGCTTTATTTGGTTTTATAGTAGCATTCTTAATGGCAACAATATCTAACAATTTTGCTAAAAAATTAAGAAATAATATCAGTGAAAAAATAAATCGCTTACCATTAAAATACTTTGATAAACATGAAACTGGAGATGTTTTATCAAGAATAACTAACGATGTTGACATGATTGGTATGAATATGAATCAATCACTATCAACATTAGCTACTTCATCAACATTATTTATAGGGTCAATCATCATGATGTTTGTAACAGAATGGCGTATGGCTATAACTGCAATATTAGCAAGCTTAATTGGTTTTTCATTTATGAAATTAATTTTAGGAAAATCTCAAAAATATTTCAATCAACGCCAAGTAGAAATTGGTAATTTGAATGGATACATTGAAGAAATATATTCAGGTCATAACATAGTAAAAGTTTATAATGGAAATAAATTAGCATCAAATGAATTTGACAAATTAAATGATAAATTATATAAGTGCAACTTCATTAGTAAATGTTTATCTGGTATGATGCATCCTATTATGAGCTTTGTTGGTAACCTAGGTTATGTAGCAGTTTGCGTCGTTGGTGCAATTCTAACTATGAACAATATTATATCATTTGGTGTAATAGTAGCATTCATGATTTATGTTAGATTATTTACTAATCCATTATCACAAATTGCTCAAGCAATGACATCATTACAATCAACAGCAGCTGCTGCTGAAAGAGTATTTGAATTCTTAGAAGAAGAAGAAATGACTGATGAAAGTAAATTAAAAAACAAATTAAATAAAAAAGATGTTAAAGGTTCAATTGAATTTAAAAATGTAAATTTTGCTTACGATAAAGATAAAACTATTATTAAAAACTTCAATACTAAAGTAAAACCAGGTCAAAAAATTGCTATAGTAGGTCCTACAGGAGCAGGTAAAACTACAATTGTAAATTTATTAATGAAATTTTACGATACAAATAATGGAGACATTATTATTGATAATGTATCTACAAAAAAATTAACTAGAAAAAACATTCATGAGTTATTCATAATGGTTTTACAAGACACATGGTTATTTGAAGGAACAATACGAGATAATATAAAATTTAACAAAGAGAATGTTACAGATGAAGAAATTTGGGCAGCCCTAAAAACAGTTGGTATAGACCACTTTGTTAAAACTTTACCAGGTAGTTTAGATGCACCTATCGATGATAGTGATTCTATAAGTCAAGGTCAAAAGCAATTATTAACTATTGCTAGAGGTATGATAGAAGATGCTCCATTCCTAATATTAGATGAAGCAACTTCAAACGTTGATACACGTACCGAAGAACTAGTTCAAAAAGCTATGGATAAATTAACTAAAGGAAGAACAAGCTTTATTATAGCTCATAGATTATCAACTATTAAAAATGCTGACTTAATTTTAGTTATGGATAATGGTGATATTATTGAGCAAGGAACACATGAAGAATTACTAAAACAAAAAGGTTTCTATAGTAATTTGTATAATTCTCAATTTGAAACAATAGAAGAGTAAAACTCTTCTTTTTTTTATTAAAAATATTGTAAATAACATAATTTTATATTAAAATTATATAGTAGGATAGGTGATATCATGAATGAGAATAAAGAGGGAAAAGTAACAGAAAATAAAAATCAAAATTCTATAGAAAGTACACCACAAGTTATTATAAAAAGCAAAGGAACAGGCTTTGCTATTTTCCTACTTTTAATTTTAGGTGGGCTTTGTTTTTTAACTTATTATTTCTATAACAAAAACATAATGCAATTAAATTCTCTAAAAGAAAATTGCACACCTGTTTCAACTTCAGGAGAAGAAAAAGAATTAAATATCAATTCAACTATCATACAAGATTTATATAATAAAGTTAAAACAAATATAAAAGAAGATTTAGCTAATAATTCATTAGATGATTCAATGAAATTATATTTAGCTTATAGACAGATACCTACAAATAATATATATAAATCAAACTGTAATTATTTTGATGATACTAAAATGTATCCATATACTTGCGAAGAAACAATTGAATTTTCACCAGTTGCTTTCAAAGAAGAAACACTACAAATAGAATTAAAAAAATTATTTGGAGAAACTACAAATATCAAAAATGGCAATATCCAACTTAGTTACGACTGCATAGGTGGTTTCGAATATATAGAAGGTAGGGGAGAATACGTTTCTGGAAAATGCGCAACACCATCAACTACAGTATATAGCGTAAATAAAGAGCTTAAAAAAGCAACTTCAAAAGAAACTATTATAAAGCTTTATGAAGAAGTAAAATATCATGGTATCCAAGGAAACAAAGTACCAGACAATTTAAAAAATGGAACATATATTTATACATTTAAACTTGATACAAACTACAATTATGTTTATATCAGCAAAGAATTAGCAAATTAGGAGTGAAATAATGGAAATTAAAAGAGTAATAACTGGAGCATTAGATGAAAATTGTTACGTACTTATCGAAAATAAAACTTGTCTAATAATTGATCCGGGAGATGATTATCAAAAAATAAAAGAAGCAATAGGTGAGAATAAAGTTCTAGGAGTACTAATAACTCATTCCCATTTTGATCATATTGGAGCTCTAAGAAACTTTTTAACAAAAAGAAGTATCAAAATATTCAAACGAAGTAATCTAGAAGAAAAAGAATATACAATTGGTGACTTTAAATTTGAATGTTTATATACTCCAGGACATTCTAAAGATTCAGTAACATTTTATTTTAAAGAAGAAAACGTTATGTTTGTTGGAGATTTTGTATTTAAAAACTCTATAGGTAGAACTGATTTACCAGGAGGAAATAATAAAGAAATGATTGAAAGCATAACAAAATTATTAAAATATACTGAAGATATAAAATTATATCCTGGGCATCGTGAAATAACAACTCTAGAATCAGAAAAACAAAACAATCCTTATTTAAAATAAAAAAAGACCATTTATTTGGTCTTTTTTATATAGAAAAAGCTATACTTATAAATCCAACAATCATAGCAAGTGCAAGAATTATTGAAACTATTTTTACAAATTTACTATTCATAATCACACCTCAACATAATTATAAAATAAATGTCATAAAAAGTAAATTATTAATATGAATAATATAATCAACTAATTTATATAATTTAACGAGGATGATAAAATGAATGAACTAGTAAATAAAACGAAGAAAAATAAAATATTTATAATAATATCTTTACTAACAATAATAGCATTTATATTAGGAATATTATATATAAGCATAATATCAAAAGAAAATCAAAAATTAGTAGTAGATAGTATTACTAATTTTTTTACTAATAAAGGATTAGATATAAAATCATTAATATTTAAAACATTAACTACCAATATGATTAATTGCTTATTAATTTGGCTATTAGGAATATCTATAATAGGAATACCTTTTGTTTTAATACTACTAATATATAATAGTTTTGTATTAGGATTTACTATAAGTAGTTTGATATATACATTAAAAATAAAAAACATTTTTAAAATATTTATATTCATAATTCCTAATATTATAAATATATTTATAATTTTTATATTAGTATATTACTCAATTAGTTTTAATATAATGTTATTTAACTATTTATTTAAGAAAAAAGAATATAATAGAAAAATTATAGTAAATAGATATTTAAAAATATTAATACTAGCTATAATAGTCTTTATAATTTCTACATTTTTAGAAGCATATCTAATACCTCATATACTAAAACTAGCTTAAATATAAAAAATACTGTATAATTAAACATGGTGATATATATGTTAAAGAAAAAAGTTGTAGTAGCAATGAGTGGTGGAGTAGATTCATCAGTTGCGGCATATATTTTAATGCAACAAGGACATGATATAGTAGGGGCAACAATGAAATTACTAGATGATGAAAAAACTAATAATGCTATTAAAGATGCTAAAGAAGTTTGTAATATTTTAGGAATAAAGCATTATGTATTTGATTTAGTTGAAGAATTTAAAAACATTGTTATAAACGATTTTATTAATAACTATAAAAACGGATTAACACCTAATCCATGTATATTATGTAATAAAAAGTTTAAATTTGGTATTTTCTATGAAAAAGCTAAAGAATTAGGATATGAATATATAGCTACCGGACATTATGCTAAAATTGAAAATGGCAAATTAAAAATGGCAGCTAATAAAGATAAAGATCAATCATACTTTTTGTATGGTATAAAAAAAGATTTATTAAATTACATTATTTTCCCATTAGAAAATTATAGTAGTAAAAGTGATATTAGAAATATAGCAGAAAAAGCTGATTTACCAGTCAAAAGTAAAAAAGATAGTCAAGAGGTATGCTTTGTACCAAATGACGATTATAAGGCCTTTTTATCAGCTAATATGGATAAATTACCATCAATTGGAAATATTTGTCTAAAAGATGGTACTATTTTAGGTCATCATAATGGCTTAATTAACTATACAATAGGTCAAAGAAAAGGATTAAATATTAGCTATAAAGAACCATTATATGTAACTGATATTAATAAAAACACAAATGAAATTATTGTTGGTAATAATAATGATCTGTTTAAAGAAAGATTTATTGCTAATAATATAAATTTATTAACTGACAATCTAGATTCCGAAGTATTAGTAAAAATAAGATCTAGAAGTCAGTTAAAAGAAGCAACAGTAAAATTAATAGATAATAATAAGTTAGAAGTAATTTTAAAAGAAAAAGAAAGAGCTATTACAAAAGGACAATCAGTAGTAATATATGACAAAGATGAAATTTGCTTAGGTGGAGGAATAATAGAAGAAATTTTATAAAAAGTGTCAATTTACACTTGATTATTCAAAACAATATAATTATAATTATATTAGGAGGGCAATGTATGAAAGAATTAAACGTAGTACTTACAGAACTTGGAATTAGCAAAGTACGCCTAGCAAAATATTTAGGAGTATCTAGACAAATGTTATATAATTATTTAGCAATTGATGATATAAATAATTGGCCTAAAGAAAAAGCTGCTAAACTATTGAGTTTATTAAATATAGAAACAATAGAGGAGTTAGGAAAATTAAAAATAAATGGTGAATATATTATCGAAGTAGAGAGTAGGTTAAATGAAGGAGTAAAAGATTCCTCAAATAAAGAGATCATAGCTGACTTAAAAGGATTTAACCGTAAAGAACAAGAATTATTATCTGATATAATTAGCTTATTAAAAGAACAATTATCTTCAGATAAAACTAAAGATACATATAATACTTATTTATATTTATATCATTTTTTACAATCAATTGAAAATAGTCCTGAATTAAAATATATGCTAGGATATATATCTAAATCATTAGGATTTACTAAACCAACAGATTTTGTATTTAACAATGATAAGCAATTCATCTTCGAAAGTATTATGTTTAGTGCTATGACCCTATATAATAATGGAGGCGCATCTAAAACTAAACTAAGTGCTGCTCATAAACGCTTTGTTGAAGATATTGAACATAAAAATGAAGAAAAATTATCTCGTACACAAGAATTAAATACAGCAAAAGTTCAAGCTTTAAAAGAATTAGGATTTACAGAGATTAATGAAGATAACGCTAAAGAAGTTTTAGAAAAAATAGCTGAAATTCAATCAAGAAAAGTATAAATAAAAAGACTGATAAAACAGTCTTTTTTATTGTATATACACTCAACTATCAACTTCCTATAATTGATATTATGTCAACTTCTTTATAATTATAGTTTATTAATAATATCTAATTGCAATATTTTTTGTTATTCTATTCTATTATTATTACTATGTATAAATATGCATTATAAAGATATAAATAATAATATCTTACATAAATATAATACAGCTTTAAACAATTTCAATTTATATATTCATAACATTATATTCTATATGAATCATTTTAGTTTGTATTTATACCAAATTTAATATTCTATAGTATTACCTCTCTTTTACCCTAAAAATACTAAAATGCATTTTAAGCGATTTATTTATTAAAAGCAAGGTGATTATCCATCTAAATTTAAAATATTAAACTATGTATATTTTAACTATTTCTATACAAACTATTATTTAGAGAGGAGGATATAATTATATGGCTAAAAATAAAATTAAATGTAATGTAAAAGCCTGCGATCATAATGATAAAGATTGCTGTGAATTAGATTCTGTTAAAATTAGTTGTACATGTGATAAAAATGAATGTGAATCAACTGATGAAACTATTTGTGAAAGTTTTGAAAATACTACTACTGATGAAGATGACGAGAATGAAGACGATGAATAAAAAAGTAGGGGAACCTCCCCTACTTTTTTTATAGCTTATTTTAATTGATCTAAAATACTTGTACCAATTTCACCAAACTCTACTTCAAAATTATCAGCAATTGTTGCTCCTATATTAGCTAAAGTATCAAATACTGCTAAACGTTTTGGCTCTTTAAAATTACGACTATATAATATTACCGGAACATTCTCCCTAGTATGATCACAGCCCTTAAAAGTTGGATCATTACCATGATCAGCAGTAATAATAAGTAAATCATCTAATTCCAATTTATTTAAAATAATTGGCAAGTCTACATCTAACTCTTCTATTGCCCTAGCATACCCTTCTACATCTCTAGCATGGCCATATAAATTATCAAAATCAGCTAAATTTACCATACAAAGTCCATTAAAATGCTTATCCATAATATCTATCAATTTATTTACAGCTTCAGCATTAGTAGTTGCTTTAATTGCCTTATTAATTCCCTGTCCATCAAAAATATCATTAATTTTCCCAATGCCAATAACATTATAACTATTATCAACTAAACTATCTAAAAGCATCTTTTTAGGAGGTTTTACAGCATAATCCTTACGACAATTATTCATTAATCTATATTTTCCAGGATGACCAGTAAAAGGTCTAGCAATTACTCTACCAATTCTCCAATCTTCCTTTAAAGTTAACGCTCTTATTTTTTCGCAATACTTATATAAAGTAGCAATAGGAATACAGTCTTCATGCGCAGCAACTTGTAAATCAGAATCAGCTGAAGTATATATAATTAAAGAACCATAATTAGCTTGTCTTTCACCTAATTCTTGAATAATTGCATCATCATTACAGCACTTATTACCTATAACTCTTCTACCTGTAACTTGTTCAATACCAGCTAAAATATCATAAGTAAATCCATTATTAAATGTTTTAAAAGGAATATCATTTTTTATTCCAACCATTTCATAATGACCATTAAGTGTATCTTTACCAGCATTTATAGGTTTAGCTATAGTATAATATGCTTCTACAGAATCATCATCATTCATATTTAAAACATCCAAAAAACCAATTTTCTTTAAATTTGGTATAAAAATATCACATTTTTCAATAATATGTCCTAAAGTATTAGCTCCATTATCATTAAAATTAACTGCATCACTAGTTTCTCCAACGCCCAAAGAGTCTAAAACGACTAAAAAAATTCGATTAAATCTCAAATCAAACATCTCCTTTATGACTACGAGGATGGTATTTATTATAATCCTCAATTACTTTTTCATTGCTTACATGAGTATATATTTTTGTGGTAGCAATATCAGAATGTCCTAACATTTCTTGAATACTTCTTAAATCAGCACCTCTATTTAATAAGTGAGTAGCAAAACTATGACGTAAAACATGAGGTGAAATATCAGCATTAAGTCCTTTTTCAAATAATAATTGTTTCAAATTTTTAAAAAAACCTTGTCTTGTCATTCCTAATCCATGATTATTTAAAAATAATTTATCGCAGGGTTTACCTTTTAACATAGAATTACGTCTATCTAAATATAATTTTAAATAATAAACTGAATATTCACCTAATGGTATTTTTCTTTCTTTACTGCCCTTCCCCATAACTCTAACTAAACAATTAGTAAGGTCTATATCACTAACAGTTAAAGATACCAATTCACTTACTCTTAAACCAGTACCGTACATCAATTCTAACATAGCTTTATTACGATAGTCAAATAACGATGACAATTCAATATCAAGTAGCTTATCAACATCGTCAATACTAAGCGTCTTAGGTAAAGACTTCTTTAATTTAGGTCTTTCTACAAATTCACTAGGATCTTCTTTCATTATATTTTGTTTTAATAAATAACTATGAAAATTTTTAATAACTGTTAAATTATGTGCAATAGTAGTTGTTTTATCTATAGAATTTCTATTTTTTAAAAATTCTTTAATTTCTGAAGAACTTATATTTTGAACATCATATATACCCTTTTCATTTAAAAATTCTCTATAAACATCTAAATCATTAGTATAAGATTCTCTAGTTTTATCAGAAAGTCCTTTTTCAAATATACAATAATTTATAAAATCATCTATTGCATCTATAATTTTCATTGTATCACCAATATTATTATATAAAATTTTATGGAGATATTCTAGTCATTTTATATTATCTTTGATAAAATATATGTGGTGATATATATGGAAAAACCATTAGCATTAAAATTAGCTCCAACTGCATTAAAAGAAGTTATAGGTCAAGAACATCTAATAGGTAAAGGAAAGATATTAACTAATTTAGTAAAAAATAAAAAAATTTTTTCCATGATCTTATATGGCAAACCAGGAATAGGAAAAACATCTATAGCAAATGCAATAGTATCTGACTTAGGTATAAGATATCGTTTTTTAAATGCCACTATAAATACAAAAAAAGACTTAGACATAGTTATAGAAGAAGCAAAAATGTATGATGGATTGGTTTTAATATTAGATGAAATTCATCGTCTAAATAAAGATAAACAAGATATATTATTACCACAACTAGAAAGTGGATTAATAACTTTAATTGGCATGACTACATCAAATCCATATCACTCAATAAATCCAGCTATTAGAAGTAGATGTCAATTATTTGAATTACAAGAATTAGAAACAAAAGATATAATAAAAGGCCTTAAAAAAGCCATAAAGCACCCAGATTTAGTCAATATAGAAATAGATAACAAAAGTATTGAATTAATAGCAAAGCTCTCTGGAAACGACTTAAGATATGCTTATAACTTATTAGAAATAGCTTACTACTCTACTGATGATAAAAAAATAACTGAAGAAAAAATAAAAGCTATAAATAATAAACCAGTTTTCTTTTCTGATAAAAATGGAGATGGGCACTATGATGTTCTTAGTGGATTGCAAAAATCAATACGTGGTAGTGATATAGATGCTGCCCTTCATTACCTAGCAAGATTAATAGCAATTGGCGATTTAGATTCAATTTATCGAAGATTAAGTGTCATAGCTTATGAAGATATAGGATTAGCAAATCCTGCAATTGGTCCTAGATTAGATTCAGCCATTAATGCAGCTGAAAGAGTTGGACTACCTGAAGCAAGAATTCCTTTAGGAACCATTGTTTCAGAAATGGCTCTTTCTCCAAAAAGTAATACTGCTCACATAGCATTAGATAAAGCCTTAGAAGATATAGAACAAGGAAATGTTGGTAATATTCCTAAAAATATAAAACCAGATTCACCTGATTATAAATATCCTCATGATTATAAAGGAGCTTTTGTAGTACAACAATATTTACCAGACAAAATAAAAAATAAAAAATACTATCAGCCAAAAGACGTTGGTTATGAAAAACAATTAAAAGAAATATATGAAAAATTAGAAAAATTAAAAAGTAGACATTAGTCTACTTTTAAAATTCAATTTTTACATCTTGTTTTTTTATCTCTTCTGCTTCAAAGAAATCTTTTTTCTTTAAGCTCTTCATTCCAGCAACAATGCTAGTTGGGAATGTAACAATCATTTGATTAAATCTAGAAACATTAGCATTATACAATCTTCTTGAAGCTTGTAGATGTTCTTCAACATCGCTAATAGATAATTGTAAAGTCTTAAAATTTTCAGAAGCTTTTAAATCCGGATAATTTTCAGCAACTACATTAAGTTTACCAAAAGCTTCATCCATTTTATTATTAGCTTCATTTTTTTCAGAAATACTCATACCTTTTCTAAGATTTATTGTTTCAATTATAACTTCTTTTTCATGTTTAGCATATCCTTTAACAGTATCCAACATTTTAGTTAAAACATCATATCTTTTTGTTAAAGCAACATCAATATCAGAATCAGCTTCTTCAATTTTAACAATTGCTTTATTTAATTTATTAGATACTGCAATAAACCAAATTAGTAATATTAAAACTACTACTCCAATAGCAATAATTAACCCATTCATTTACTACACCCCCTTTCGAAATAAATCATTATCTAAATTTAATTCATCAACAAACATAGTAATTTTACTAATATCTGTAGATATCATAGTAGATATTTTATTAATATCAAGTTTCTTAAAACAACTAGTTGGTTCAAAAGAATCTTTATTATCATAAATACCAACATGTAACTGATTATTTATAAAACATAATAACAATTTTCCTTTATTATTATCATCTAATCTAGTTATTTTTTCCATTAAAGATGGCGTTAATATATAAAAAGCATCATGTGGATCTTGAGCATAAGTTTTAAATCTTTTATTGAAATCATCTGACTCCATTTCTACTTTTTGATACCTAGATTTTGAAAATAACGTATTTACTTTATTATTTCCAAATCCCTTTTGGCATACTTGAACATTAGCCTTAAATGTTTTATTAAAGTCAAATATCATCCATCTACCTTTAAATATAGTTACATATGTTGTTGTAGTATTACCATCTGAATCTGTAGTTTGATGTTCTTCTTGAATATGAACATCAGCTTGAACAACATTAATGTTCTTATATTTACCGGATATATAATCATTTGAAGTATAAATATCCCCCATATACATCATACCAGTACTAGCAATAACATCTCTTGAAATACCAGAATCCGGTTTATATACTAAATCAGTAAATATATTATTTAAAGACGCTTTAACAAAATAATCCTTAAAATTACTTTTATATTTTTTATTAGGTTTAGAACAAATAAATACTGAAATAACAACAAATAATATTATAACAAAAGGTAAAAATGTTGAATCTATGTTGAAAGCCAATATTAAAGCAGTAATTCCAATAACTACTAAAATACATATTAAAATAGTATTTCTATATTTTATTCTAGACTCTTCTAATTCTTCAAAAGTAACAATTTTTGTATTTTTTATTTCATTATCAATATTTTGATTATTATTCATAAATACCTCCAAGTTATTTAAATAATTGATTATCTAATTGTAATCCATCTATAAACTGAGTTATCGTTTTTATATCATTATAAATATCATCAATAATTTCCTGCTCACTTTTATTATTTTTCAAATCTAATTCAAAAGAATCTTTTCCATTATCAAGTCCTATAAATAATTGATTATTATAAAAACACATCGTTAAATCCTTTTTATTTTTGGCATTAAGAACTAATACTTCTTCCATAAACTGTGGGGTAAGTATATAAAAAGCATCATGTAAATCATCAGCTTGAATAAAAAAATGTTTATTAAATTCTTCAGACTCTGTTTCAACGCATTTAAATTTAGGAAGCACAGAACCATATTTTCTAGCAATCCCCGGTTCTATTAAGATATTTGATTTAAAGTTCTTATTAAAATCAAATATCATCCATTTACCATAAAAAATAGTTACATAGTATGTCCTTGTATTTCCATCTTTGTCTGTTTCTTCTCTCTCTTCTTCTATATGAACATCGGCTTGTCTAAATCTTACATTTTTATATGTACCTTCAGCATAATCATTAGAACTATAAATATCACCAGTATATATCATATGAGTAGCTTTAAGTACTTCTTCGTCTAATCCCTTATTTGAATCATATACAAGATTATCAAAAGTCTTTTTTAAGGTCTCTGCAACATAAACTTCTTTAAATAATCTATTATATTCAGCATAAGAAGAATTACGTTTCTTTGCATCTTTTTTTGTTAATAATTCAATAACTATGAATCCAATAATAATAAAAAATATAAAACCAAATGCAAATCCAAACAATGGAAGAAAAATTGCAACTGCAATATCACCGACTTGAATATATAATCGATTATAGATGTAATAAAACAAGAAAGAAAAATAAATACATAAATATATAATGGTAATAATACGTTTAATTCTCTTTGTTTTTGTTTTTAATATTTTATCATCAATTAAAAATTGTTCTTTGGCATGTTCAAACTTTTCTTTTTCCATAAAATACATCTCTATTCTCTTGAATTAATTTTATCATTTCAATAATACTAATACAATAAAAAACATGTAAACTTTTAAATAATTTACATGTTTTCATTAAATATTTAAAATAAACATTTCTATCAAATGATTAGCATCAACATTAGTTGTTTTTATTTGTAAATCTATCTTTTGTAATTTAACTAATAAATTCAATAATTCTTTAGAAGAATAATACTTTAATAATTCCATAGTCTTTGTAATTCTAAAAGCCTTAACATCCAACTGATTAGCTATTTCATCTTTTGACATTCCTTCATCTAATAATATTTTAACTTGATAAATAATTCTTATTTGACTTGCTAAAAGACCTATTATACCAAGAGGCTCAACATTATAATCTAATAATTCATGATATTTTAATAATGCCTCTTTCTTATTTCGTTCAGCTAAAGATCTACTAAAAGCAAACGTTAATTCAGTAGGATCACCTAATTTTTTTATACAAATATCACTAATATCATTTTTAGATATTTTTTTATCTTTCAATTTATAGTTTTTTAACTTTAAACATTCATTTAAAATTTTAGTAATATCATCACCACAATACTCTAATATCAAATTAGAAACTCCTGGATCTAATTTATAATCTTTTAATTCTGCTTTTATAAATTCCAAACTATTTAATTCAGCTTTAACATATTCTAAGCGTTTCTTTAATTCTTTAGTAAATTTTAAAGTATTATTTAATTTTTTACTACAAATTATTAATAAATTATCACCACTAGCATTATCCAAATATTGATATAAATGATCAATATTTTTTTTATTTTCTTCCTGATTAATAGATTCAATATTATTTATAATAATTATCTTTTTATTAGAAAACAAACCATAAGTATCTAAATCTTCTAAAGCTAAATCTAAAGAAACATCATCCATATCATAAGAATTAATATCTACACCACTAAAATTATTTTTAATTATAAGATCTTTTATAACATTTTGAACAGATATGAAATCATTGCCTTCTACTAAATAATTACTTTTCGTCATAAATCATCTTTCCAATATGTTCAAATATTTCGTCTAATTTATTAATGTCTTTTCCTCCACCTTGAGCAAAAGTTGGACTTCCTCCACCATTACCATCAGCCATAATAGAAGCACTTTTAATAGCCATTTCAGCATTAACATGACAATTACTACGACAAATAAAGTTAATGCTATTATTATCTTTTACATTTGCGAAGAATACTAAACCATTACCCATAATTTGAATCAAAGAATCAGCAATAGCTTTTAAAAGATTAGAATCTTTATTTTCAACTTTCATAATTAAACCTAATGTTCCATTATAATCTTTTACATTTTTTTCATATTCATCTAAATTTTGTAAAGACTTTTGTTCCCTTAAAGAATTGAATTTTTTTTCTAAATCTCTTACTTCTTGTTGAACATATAAAAGTTCATTTTTACTAATTATTAAATCTTTATATGAATTAATCTTTTTATTTTGAATATCAATATCAAAATTTAATTTTATCTTCTCTGATTTAGCCATATCTAAAATATTTTTAGCTTTTACTAATAATTTTATTAATTCATCATTATATGGTTTTGCAACCTCTAACATAACTCTTTCAATTCTAGAACCAGTAGCAGCTTCTACTCTATAAATATTACTTCCTTTAGATTCCCATGAATAAATCGCAAAACGACCAATTTCTTTTGTATTAGAAGTATGGGTACCACCACATAGTTCCATAGATTTACCAATTTTTACAACTCTAACATTATCACCATATTTTTCATCAAATAAAGCCATAGCTCCCATTTTTTTAGCCTTATCTAATGGCATAACTTCAGTAGAAACTATTAGTTGCTTATCAATCATATTATTAACATACTTTTCAACTTCTACTAATATATCATCAGTAATTTTTCCAGAATAAGTAAAATCAAATCTTAATTTTTCATCATCAACATAACTACCAGCTTGTTTAATATTATTTGATATAACTTGTTGCAAAGCATATTGAAGAATATGAACACTAGAATGATTATTTTCTATTTTTCTTCGTCTATCTTTATCAATTACAAGTTCACATTCATCTGAAGCATTAATTACTCCATCTAAAAGTTTTACCTTATGTATATGTTGACCATTTGGAGCTTTAAATACATCCAAAACTCTAGCTTTAAATGTTTTACCAATAATCATACCAGTATCACTTACTTGCCCACCTGCCTCAGCATAAAAACAAGTTCTATCTAAAGCTATATATCCATCATGAGTCAATTTAGAAACTATTTCATCTTTTGAGAAAATAGCAATAACATGACTCTTTAATCTATATATTCCATAAGCAAATTGACTTTTGTCTTTAAACTCTAATAATACCTTTTTTTGACTAGCCATAGCACTAATATTTTTAGTATTTTTTCTAGCAGTTTCTTTTTGAATGTTCATATATTTATCAAATTCTTCCTTAGAAACAGTATAGCCAAGTTCATTCAAATATTCTAAAGTTAATTCAAATGGAAAACCATAAGTATCATATAATTTGAAAGCTTCTTCGCCACTAATAACACCATCATTTGAATTTTTTACAACTTGTCTTAAACGTCTTTCTCCAGCATCCAAAGTCTTCAAAAATAATTTTTCTTCTTCTAAAACTATAGTTTCAATAAAAGGTCTTTTTTCAACTAAGTATGGATAAGCATCTTTCATAACATCAACAACATCAGAAACAAGTTTATACATAAATGGACATTCTAGTTCTAATTGTTTCCCAACTCTAACACTTCGTCTTAAAAGTCTTCTAAGAACATATCCACGACCAACATTTTCAAAAGAAGCACCATCTGCCAAAGCAAAAGTAATAGCTCTAATATGATCAGCAATTATTTTATATTCCTTTTGGCCACAATATAAAGCCCCTGCTAATTCTTCTATATGTCTAATAATAGGTTGAAATAAATCTGTTTCAAAACTACTATCAGCATTTTGAAATATACAACACCATCTTTCCAAGCCAGCACCCGTATCAATATTCTTACTAGGCAATTCTTCATATTCACTACGTTTTTTACCTGCTTTAGAATTATATTGACTAAATACATTGTTCCAAATTTCAATATATCTTTCTTGATCCTCATCTTTTTTAAACTTTTCTAATGCATCACCATCTGGATCATATTTTTCTCCTCTGTCATAAAAAAGTTCGGAGTCTGGACCACAAGGCCCTTCACCAATTTCCCAAAAATTTTCTTCTAATGGTACAATGTGATCTTCAATCATTCCAACTTCAATCCATTTTTTTCTTGCTTCCTCATCAGTAGGATAAATTGTAACATATAATAAATTCTTATCAATGCCAAAATATTTATCACTAGTTAATAATTCCCAAGAATAAGCAATAGCTTCATCTTTAAAATAATCTCCAACTGAAAAATTACCCATCATCTCAAAAAATGTTTGATGTCTTTTTGTAACACCCACATTATCAATATCATTTGTTCTAATACATTTTTGAATATCAACCATTCTTCTAGATTCTGGAACTATAGAACCATCAAAATATTTTTTTAATGGTGTAACTCCAGCATTAACCCATAACAAACTATCATCATCAACTGGTATCAATGAAGCACTTTCAATTCTCTTATGCTTTTTTTCTTCAAAAAATCTAAACCATGTATTTCTTATATCATCATGACTCATATACTTCATATATATTACTTCCCTTCATGTTTATCTATATCATCTAATATTTCTAATAATCTTTTTTCATAATCATCAACTGTCCCATTATTAAATATATAATAATCTGCATAAGCAATAGGACCACCCTTAGCTAAATTTTCAATTTCAGATGTATCTCTTATATCAATTTCTTCTTTATTAAAAGGTCTATTTGGTCTATTCGCAATTCTTTCATGTCTTATGTCTTTATCGCAAACTACACAAATTAATTTTAATTTATCACCAAATTTTTCATGTAAAACTACATATTCATCCCATGAATATAAACCATCTAAAATAGTATTATTATTCTTAATAGATTCCTCTATTTTAGGTAATAAAACAACAGCCATCGCAGCCATACCATAATCTTTTCTTAATTTTTCACGCATCATTTTTTCATTGGCTGGTGTATCTTCTAAATTATTTTCTTTAAGTTTATCTAAAACGACTCCTCCAAAATAAATCTTCCTCCATCCTTCATTCTCTAAATAATCAGTCGCAACAGATTTACCACTACCTGCCATTCCTACTACTGCTATTAATTTATTCATTATTTCCACCTCTTTCTAAATGCTTAACAATATATTTAGCTTCTTCACGAAGCTCGTCTATATCAGTATTTTTTATTTTATAATCAAAATCATCAAAGTCATTCAAATCTTTTTCTGTAATATGATTTCTCAACGACTCATCTAATCCATTATCATAATTTTCTCTAAATAAAAGTATTTTTGTTACATCACTAAATCTTCTATCAAATTCAATAAATTCTTCTTTTAATCTAGCATCAGTAATAATAAAAGTATCAAAAAATTCACTAAGTATTTCTATATCTTCCATTGTTCTATCTATTAAGAAAGTCTTTTTATTTAATTTTTCTTTAATTATTTCAATACCCATTTTTTGCAAAAACTCACGTGGCTTCTCTTCGCATTCATTCCAATTAAAATAATTTTTAGCATATGAATATAAAGTCTCAGTTAGTCTCATAACACAAGGTTTATAGCCATATTCCTGAAGTTGTTCTTTTAATAATATTCCCAAAGTATTCTTACCACTTCCAGCCGCCCCACCAATGATAATTATCCTCATAAATCCTCCTTAAAACAAACAAAAGACCTACAATAGGAGGACAAAGTCCGGTACCATCCTATCTAGGTCTTAATTTTCATAACGGTCATCCCGATAAAACTCGTGAAGTAGCTTCTTAAGAATTATATATTAGTTTACACCAAACACTAACTCTCTAAAAAATAATTATCTTAATACTCGTCTTCAGTCAACATTTTATTACTTAGTAATTGCTTCCATAAAATGCAATTTTTCATTAATAAACATAAATACAATTTTAATACAAGCAACTATAGGTGTTGCTAGTACCATACCTAATATACCAAAGAAATGCCCAAAAATCAATAGTCCAACCATAATAGTAACAGGATGTAATTGCATAGTGTGTCCCATAATTAATGGTTGATAAAAATTATTTTCTAATACTTGAACAATAACTATAGAAATAATACAGAATATTCCAGTTGCTGGTGAAATTGTAAATCCAACTAACACAGCAGGAATAGCTCCAATATATGGACCAAAATATGGAATAATATCAGTAATAGCACAGAACAATGCAAATACTAATGGTGCCTTTAAACCAGCTATTGTAAGTCCTATACTTTGTGTAACAAACACTAAAAACATAATTAAGAAAACACCTTGAACATAATTTCTTAAAGAAGTATTTAATCTAGATGCTAATTCCTTATAATTAGCTTTCCAACTTTTTGGAATACATTTTAAAATTTTCTTATTTAGTTTATCAAAGTCAAATAACATATAAAAACCTATCATAAGTCCTAATACAAAATTAGCTCCACCACTAATTAATGCCTTACCAGCATTTATTAACTTATTAGGTAAATCCGTAGTCAAGTTAGCTCCAAATGTCTCCATCGAATTGTAAAAACCATTCTTAATACTATCAACATTAAATTCACTAGTTTGAACAGATGAGAAGAACTTATCAGCAAATTGTCTTAACTCTTTTAATAAATCTGGGATAGTACCAATAAAATCAGTAACTTGTCCTATAAGCATTGGAAAAAATGCATATAAAACTAAAAATATTAATCCTATCAAAAAAAGATATATAATAATACAACCAGCTATTCTTGGTATTTTTTTTGTTTGTAGCCATCTAACCAAAGGATCAAATAACCAAGCAATAATAATACCAATAAATATTGGTGAAATTACAACTAATAATTTTCCTAAAAGATCTAATATTTTCCATTCTCTTAATAGATAAGTACCTAATAATATTAATACTATAATTGTTACTACATAAACAATATGTACTAATTTGCTACCCGTAGATAATATTTCATTAAGGCTTGAATAATCAACACCCTGATCTTTATTATTTCTTTTCATACACTAACCTCCATATTAATTATAACATAGTAACTAGAAATAAACTATAAAATAACGTATAATAAATTTAGGTGATTACATGAAAACTGTAAAGGAAAATTATAAAAGTGAAATTATAATTAAAAATTCTAAATTTATAACATTAATATACAAAGTAAATAATTTAGAAGAAATAAAGGAAAAATTAAATAATGTTAAAACTCTTTATCCAAAAGCTACTCATTACTGTTATGCCTATATATTAGAAAATTATCAAAAATCAAGTGATGATGGTGAACCAGGTGGAACAGCTGGTCTTCCAATGTTAAATATATTAATTAAAGAAGAATTAATTAATATATTAGTAATAACAGTTCGTTACTTTGGCGGTATTAAATTAGGTACTGGTGGCCTAGTAAGAGCATATACAAAATCATTACAAGAAACATTAAGCATTTCAAATGTTATTGAAGTAATAAAGGGTTATTTAATTGAAATAACTACTACTTATGATAATCAAAAAACCCTAGAATATACTCTTAATAATTATAAAATAGTTAGTAAATCCTTTAATAACAACATTACATATAAAATATTAATACCAGAAGAAAATATAAATGATTTAAAAAACTATAATCCAAAAATATTAGAAAATTTATACATAGAAAAAAAAGAACATTAAGTTCTTTTTTTATTCCATAAAAGAAATATTACTTCCTTTTAATTTTAAATATTTTCCTAATTTATCATAATAACAATATGGGCAAAGAGACTCATAAGTAACTTTATCTTCCCCATCTATTGCAACCTGATCTCCATCAAAAACAAATTTACCATTTACTTTTCTACCATTATACATAGCTTTTCTACCACAAGAACAAATAGTTTTCATTTCCTCTATAGTGTGAGCTATTTCTAATAATCGAACAGAACCCGGGAATCCATTAGCTTTAAAATCAGTTCTAAGTCCAAAACAAATAACTGGTATATTAAGTTTAACAACTATCATCATTAACTGATCAACTTGTTCTCTTTCCAAAAATTGAGCTTCATCTACTAAAATACATTTAATATCCCTATCTACATTTTTTACATATTTAAAAATATTCTCATTTTTTTCTATTAAATGATCAACTCTTCTTTTGGCACCTATTCTAGAAACTAAAAAATCTTCCCCTTTAGAATCAATAATTGGTTTAAAAATTAAAACCTCCATACCTCTTTCTTCATAATTATGAGCAGCTTGTAACAATAATGTCGTTTTACCACTATTCATTGCTCCATACCTAAAAAATAACTTTGCCATTATACCACTTCCTACTATAAAAATTATATATAATTTAATTGCAATTAACAAGCATTTTTAATCTCTTTATTACTTTCTTTTCAATTCTTGAAATATAAGACTGTGATATACCAAGCTTTTCAGCAACTTCTTTTTGTGTTAATTCATCATGGCCCATTAAGCCATATCTTAAAATCATAATATCACGGTCTCTTGGTTTTAAATGCATGACCTCATTAAGCATTAATCTTCTTTCTGTTTCCTCCTCAATACCTTTAGTAACCACATCAGGATCAGTACCCAAAACATCTTCCAAATGAAGTTCATTCCCCTCACCATCTAATGATAGAGGTTCATCAATACTAACTTCAGTTTTTACTTTTTTATTTTTTCTTAAAAACATTAATATCTCATTGTCTATACACCTAGAAGCATATGTTGCTAATTTTATATTTTTACTACTACTAAATGTATTAATACCTTTTATTAACCCAATAGTTCCAATACTAACTAAATCTTCTAAATCAACACCAGTATTTTCATATTTTTTAGCTAAAAATACCACTAATCGTAAATTATGCTCTATTAAAATATCTTTAGCATGATTATCTCCATCATCTTTTAAAGCTACATAATAATCCTCCATTTCCTTACTTAATGGTTCAGGTAATGTATCAGTAGATCCTAAATAAAATATTGCCGTTACTTTATAAAATAATTTTTTTAAAAATTCTCTAATCATAAATCCTCCTTTAATATATTTGGTAATATACAATCAACATTATCTAGATTAAACTTATCATTACTTATTCCTATTAAACAATTATTAAATTCTTTATTATTAATGACTACTTTATTAGGCTTAAAACATTTAATAATACCGCTTGTATTTAAAGCTTTATATGGCACATATATAAAATTTTTATTATAGTTAATATTACTCACCAGAATTATACTTTTACCACTATATGGATCTTTAAGTTGATTACCAGTATCTATCATCCCCCTCAAATTATATATTTTTCTATTAATTTCTAATTTTACTTCATAAATATTTGAAAAAGTATTTTTATATATTAAATGCTCCTTAACATAACAAAATAAAATTATAGGAATAACAATAATACTTAGAAAAAAATTAAATACTAAACCATTATTAATAAATAATATTCCCTTATTACTATACGTAAAACTAATATTTAATAAATACAAACAACCTCCTAAAATTATACTTAATATATAAAAATAGCTAATATTTTTAAAAAAACTTTTTCTACCAAACGTAACTAATATAATAGAAGCACTAATAACTATTTTAAATAAAAACAATTGTAAAGAATTTAAATCAATAAATAATAGAAATATAGAAGAAGAAGCTACTAAACTACCTAATAATAGTTTTCTCAATTTAATTACATTTTTTAATATTTTAGAAGTTGAAAATAATATTAAAAAATCAATAAAAAAATTAAGTAAAAATACTAAATCTAGATAAATTTTCAAATCAATCACCATAATAAATATACAAATAAAAAAACGACTTATCTGTCGTTTTAAGTACTATATTTTCTTTTTCTTAAAAAATATTTTAACTATATATGATAAAAAGATTATCATAATAACTACAAATGCCCATTGTAAAACAGTATTAATTATACCTGATGAATACTTATTAATAATATCAGATATACTTTCAGGCAAATACTTATCAATTATGCTACTAACATCTTTTAAATTTATATTATGTTTTATAAATGCTAATATTCTAAGAAAAATATCAATAATTGCCATAAAAAATACAAATGATGAAAATCTCTTAAAAAACATAATAACTATAAATATTAAAACTAATAATACAATTACATCAATATACATAAAAACACCTCTATATTCTAGAAAAATTATAGCACAAAAAAATTTATAATACTAGAAAAAAAATGAAAAATAAGACATAAGCCTTATTTTTCACCATCTTCTAACATTGTTGTTATAAATATACCATATCCCTTAGATGTATCATTTACAATAACATAATTAACTGCACCTATAATTTTATTATTCTGAATAATTGGAGAACCACTCATTCCCTGCACTATTCCACCTGTTGCAGATAATAATTTTTCATCTATTACTTCAAATAAAATATTTTTAGTTTTACTATTTAAATCAATATTCAAAATATTAATTTTAAAAAGTAAAGCATCATTTCCAGAAATCACTGTTTTTATATAAGCTTCACCCAAAGATATATCAGAAGGATTTCCGACTTCTATTGTCTCTAAATTAGCTATATTATCTATATATTCGCCATAAATACCTGATATTTCATTAGAATTAATTGTACCATTTACATTTTGTTTATTATAATTGGCATTTTTTTCACCAGCCTTACCATTTCTACTTTTAGTAATACCAGAAACAGAAGCACTATAGATTGAACCATCCTTAATTTCAAATTTAGATATTGTATTACTTTCTAATATTTCATGACCTAAAGCACCAAATATCCTAGTTTCAGGATCAATATAAGTCAATGTACCAATACCATTAATTTTATCTTTAACATACAATCCTGTTTTTAAAACACCATCAGAATCAGATTTTAAAACCATTTTAACTTTTTTTTGAGACTTTCCCCTTAAAACATCAAATATAACATCTCCATTACTTTTGGAAATAAAATTGACCATAGAAGATATATCATAAACACTATTATTATTAACTTTTACTATAATATCACCAACTGCAAAACCTGCATCACGAGCTATATACTTATCATCAATTTTATAAAAGCCAACTATCATCACACCTTTAGAATTAACTTCAATTCCTATAGTTTCTCCTCCTACAACAACATAATTAGAATAAGCAAATACATTTAAGGGAATAATAAGAAGTATAGATAAAAATAATAAATGTAGTTTGTTCTTAATTTTCATGAAAATCACCTCTTAAAACAATCTACATTAATATTATTAATTAAATTTTAAAAAATATTTACACTAAAAATTGCCAAATATAAGTGTAAACATTTGAAAACATGCATTTCTTTTTAGTAATTATTTTGACATTAAGTAAATAAAAACTTATAATTATAATAGAGGTGAAAGTATATGGATACAAATAATCACGAAAGACAAAGTAATCGTTTTAACATGGAAGGATTTATGCCAATCACTCCAGAAAGTTATGATGACTATATTATAGGCAAAGAAGCCATTAAAAATTCCGAGCCATTAGAATATGAAACATTTACATTGGATGATTTAAGTGAAGATACTCCTAAATTTATGTTTGATGAAGGCAGAGAAAAAAGCTCAGGAAAAAGAGAAAATAGTAATGAAAAAATTGCACCAATAAAAAAAGAAGAAGTTCATAATAAGTCAAAAGCTCCAAGACATCTAAAAGAAGATGAGCAATCAAAAAAAGGTATAAAAGTAACAAGAAAATTAACTCAACTACCAAAAGAAGTCTATAAAAAACATGAAAGACAAATAAAAGCATTAATAGCAGCTGGAATACTATTCGTAACTGCTAAAGGAGCAATTGATACTCATGAAAGAGTTGAAGAACTTAATGAATATCGTACAGCCTATAGACAAGTTCTTGATGAAGCTGCAGATTTTGAAGAATTTATTTCAAAACATAGTAAACCAACATATACTGGAGATGGAATTATTGTAGATACTGAAGCAGTAGCAACTAAAATCGCTGAAGATGGTATCGTAACAGAAAATGAAATATGCTACACATTAGGTGGTAGTAATGAGCAAACCACTGATCGTGTAATTCAAATACTTAATCAAGACGGTTATACTTCCGAAACAAATGTTGAAGGAATGATGAGAAAAAATGGTGTAGAAAAACCAAAAGAATGGTTAACGCAACTAGCAGAACAAAGAGTTTTAGAAAATAGAATATCAACTGCACAAGATGAGCTTAATGATATGCTCGGTGAATTTTCAAAAAGTGATATTTCATATGGTGGAAAAGGAGGAAAATAAAATGACAGAAATTGAATATGTAACAATAGATGACATAAAATACGGTATAATTCGTGAAGTATCTGTTGGGAGAACAACTTTTGTTTATTTATCAAATTTAGATAATCCTGACGACTGTATGGTTAGAAAATGTACAAAAGATGAACCAAATAGTCTTTATCCTCTATCTGATACTGAATTAGAAAGAGCATTAGAATTATTTGCATAAAAAAAAGCACACTAGTGCTTTTTTTATTCCTCAATTTTAAAATCTTCTAACTTACCATCTTTATTTACTAATTTAGTAATAGCTTCTTCAGCCTTCTTTAATTTCTCATCACAGGATTTAGAAAGTTTCATTGCTTTAGTAAATTCATCAATAGCGTCATCTAAAGGAACTTCTCCACTTTCTAACTTCTTTACTATTTCTTCTAATTTTTCTAAACTTTCTTCAAAACTTAATTCTTTATCTTTTTTCTCAGCCATATTTCCTCCTATAAAACTTGAGCTTTAACAGCTCCATCACTAAATTCTATTTCTATTTCATCATTTTGTTTTAATTTTTTAGAACTTGTAATCACTTCATCATTAAATTTAGTTATTGTATAACCTCTTTTTAATGTAAGTAAAGGACTAAGCGTTTCCAATTTTGAAACCAATTGTAAATACTTATTAGATTTCTTATCAAGTAATTGATAAGGATTTTTTAATATATAAGAATTTTTTAATTCCAAATACTTCTTTTCCTTAATTGAAACAAGATTAGTAGTACTATATCGTAATCTATCAATTAAATTATCAAAATACATTTCTTTAGCTTGATATATGCTTAAAGGATTAGTAAATATATATCTACTATTAACATCATCTAATCTCTGCCTATATTTATTTAAATCACTAGTAATTGCCTTATTAAGTCTAATATTTAATTGATTCAAATAATTAATAACATCACTCATTTGTGGAACTGCCATCTCTGCTGCTCCAGTTGGTGTTGGTGCCCGTAAATCTGCTACAAAGTCTGAAATAGTAAAATCAATTTCATGACCAACAGCGCTAATTACAGGAATATTGCATTGATATATAGCACGAGCTACTATTTCTTCATTAAATGGCCATAAATCCTCAATACTTCCTCCACCTCTTCCAACAATTAAAGTATCTAAATCATAATTTTGACATCTTTCAATTTGTCTAACTATATCCGCTGCTGCTGCTTCTCCTTGAACCAATGATGGAAAAAGTAACACTTCAGTTAGCGGCCATCTTCTTTTTATTGTTGAAATAATGTCTTTAATAGCGGCACCAGTTGGAGCAGTAATAACTCCAATTCTTTTTGGAATTTTTGGTATTTTCTTTTTAATAGTAGGATCAAATAAACCTTCCATTTCTAATTTTTTCTTCAACTGTTCAAAAGCAATGTATAAATTACCAACACCATCTTCTAGCATATCATTAACATAAATTTGATAACCTCCATTAGCTTCAAAAACAGATATTTTACCAGTAACTAACACCTTCATACCATCCTGTGGTATAAATTTTAATTTTTTTGTACTAGATGCAAACATAACAGCATTAATTCTACTACCTTCATCTTTTAAAGTAAAATAGAAATGTCCTCTACTATGTGCCTTAAAATTAGATATTTCACCTTTTAAAAATACCTCGTTTAAATTAACATCATTATCTATTTTATATTTAATATATTTAGTTAACTGAGTAACAGTAATATACTTATCGTTCATTATTTCACCTCATTAACTAAAATAAGACCAAAGTCTTATTTTTCTTCTTCATGATAAATTTTATCTAATACACCATTAATCATCTTTGTTACATCTTCATCAGAATATTTTTTAGATAATTCAATTGCTTCATTTATCGCAACTATACTAGGAGTATCAGTATATTTTAATTCATAAATACCTAATAATATAATAGCTTGATCAACTTTATTCAAACGATCCATTGACCAATTATTTAAATATTTATTACTTAATTCTACTAATTCTTTTCTATTTTCTAATATTCCTTCAATACTTTGATCAACAAATTCATTTTCTATTTCTAATAATTCCTTAATTAAATCATTAACATTATAATCAAGATTTGCTTCTTCTAATATCATAACCTGATAAAGTACTTTTACTATTACCTCTCTAAGTTCACTTCTTGTTTTCATAATATCACCTCTATTTCTGTCCACTTTCTATTTTTGGATTTTTAACAAATTTTTCATTCTTAACAACATTCTGACTAACTTTATCAATATAACCAACAATATTTGATGAATCTATTACATATGAATTAACAGCTGTATTTACCCCCATTCTTCTAGCCATGATATTGTTATTTTCTTTTTCTAAATCAGTAGTAGGTCTAATAATATCTTCGCCATCTGGTTGTCTAATAACAACAACATAATCACCAACTGTATCAAATAGTCCAGAGCCTTGATATTGATAAGTTAAAACATCATCTAAATTAAATTCAGTAAAAGCTGTAGAGCTTAAATCACCACTCATAAGAAATAATCCCTTATCCAAAATATTATCTGCTGCTTTTTTACTTGTAGTAGCATGATAATGATAAATTTCTTGGCCCTTATCATGATCCATTAACATTATAACATCATTAATAAAGGATTGATTTTCATAATATGATTCTAATCTTTCTTGCGTACTCTTTTCATAAATATCACTAGTAAAATTTTCTAATGTTTGTAACATACCACAATATTCTGGTAAAACGATCAAAAATTCTGCCCATTTGCTTAATAGCTCTTCTCTATCACAATAAGTTTTATCATCAATTACTTCTAACAATTCACTAGAATTCTTAAAAAATGTTGCTGGATAAAAAATCATAAATCTTCTATCACATTCAATCATATTTGATAAAGCTTCCATTTCTCTAGGCGTTTTACAATTACTTTTTTTATCTTCAAGCATCATATACATTTCCTGCCTACTATGACAGCCATCTAATGCATTGCCAACTAAGTCCTCAGCAATCTTATCAACGGCTTCTCTAATAATTAAATCTGTATCTTCTCTATATTTAATATCACTTTGTTTGCATTCATTTAAAACTAAATCTTTTAACTTTTTATAATTATTCATAGTAGCCATAAATTGGCCAGCCCAATCATAAGAAAAATGACTTCTCTCTATATAATACATATTAGGTAAATCACCTAAATTTATATCATATTTTTTAGATAATTGTCTGCTGCTTTTATCCTTTTCATTTTCTAATTCATATCTTAAATTTCTAACTCTTTCATAAAGTCCATATTCCCTATATTGTAATTCTTTAAAAGTCAAATTTCTCTTTTTAATACCATCTAAATTTCTAGTACCAAAGATACTTCCACCTTTTTTATATTTTGCTAATTCTTTAACTAAATCATTATAAGTACAAAGTCTGTCTTTTTCATTATCATACACAATATAGGCAAATTTCTTAGGTAAAAATTCATCTTCCTCTGTAACAATTGTTATACTTTTAATTTCTCTCATAACACCATTCCTATAATAATAAATTATATCATAAATAACTTTTTTGTTTAACTAAAACTTCATCTAAATTAGATTTTTCCTTAATCTTTGATATTTTATCATATCCAGGTAACCTTTCATTTCCTAATGAAAAATTAGTAAAAATATCTAGGTAAAAGTAAAATCCATTATGTTCAATATCAAAATCAAAATTATTAAAAAAATGTTTGTCACGTTTTCTACCATTTTTTTCAATATCAATAGCAGAAATATCAATTTTTTTGCAATTACCAGAACTAACAAAACAAGCTGAATTGAAATAATATGACGGTTTTTTTATTCCAGAAATTACATGTAAATTAATTAAATCAGTGCAAAAATCAGTACTCATAGGTGGAAAAGTAATATCATAAGATCCATCAAACACATAATAACCGCACTTATAATTTGTCATTTCCACTTTCTTATTAGATCCCTCAGAAAAATTAGCAAATCTAACAAAATAAATAGTCGAACCATTATCATATAATTTATGAATTGATGAATATTGAGCTCTTCCATAGCCATCAGAAGTAACTACTTCTTTCGTACTTTTATTATTATCTTCTAAAGATGCACTAAAAACTTCTCTATTTCCTATTCTACTTATATCTGTCAAAAAATGCCTTGAATCATTATTACACTTTGTCCCTGCAAATTCAAAGTATTCAATATAATTATCAATTATAAAATCAATTAATAATTTACTAGTAGGCCATCTATATACATCCTTAGAATTTAAAAGCATTTTATTTTTCGAATTAATCTTCATTACTTTTTCTCCTTAACTTCTTTATTAATTTCATACAAAAAACTAAGAGCATCCATTGGAGTCATTTCTAATGGATTTATATTTTTTATTTTTTCAATAGTTTCATTAGGTTTTTCTTTAACATCCAAATCATTTAATTCAAATAAAGATGTTTGGGTAAAGTTTTCTTTCTTTATATTCTTCTTTTCATATACATTTAATATATCATCAGCTCTATCTATTAAAGTTTTAGGTAATTTAGCTAAACTAGCTACATGAATACCATAGCTTTTATCAACTGCCCCTAATTTTACTTTATGTAAAAATGTTATTTTACCATCTTCTTCTATAGCTGATACATGAACATTTTTTAAATGCTTTAAATCTTTTTCCAAACTAGTAAGTTCGTGATAATGAGTAGAAAACATGGTCTTAGCTTTTATTTTATCATGAATATATTCAAGTATTGCTTGAGCTAAACTCATACCATCATAAGTTGCTGTTCCTCTTCCTAATTCATCAAATAAAATTAAACTGTTTTCTGTAGCTCCACTAATAGCATAATTAGCTTCTTTCATTTCTACCATAAATGTAGATTCCCCACTAACTAAATCATCACTAGCACCTATTCTTGTAAAAATCTTATCAAAAATTGGAATAGTACAACTTTTACATGGTACAAAGCAACCTATTTGAGCCATTATAACTGTAATAGCACATTGTCGCATATAAGTAGACTTACCAGCCATATTTGGTCCTGTAATAAGTAAAATATCCGTAGTTTTATCCATAATAATATCATTAGGTATATATTTATCTTTCATAACTTGTTCAACTACTGGATGACGACATTCTATCATCTTTATAATTCTATCATCAGTAATTTCTGGTCGTACAAACTTATAATTATCAGAAACTACTGAAAAAGACTGTAACATATCTATTTCACTAATTATTTTAGCGCAGACTTGCAATTTACTAATATATCTTTTAACAACTTCTCTAATATCCATAAATAATTTATATTCTAAATTAATTATTTTCTCTTCTGCTCCAAGTATTATATTTTCTTTTTCCTTCAAAACAGGCGTAATAAATCTTTCACAATTAGCTAAAGTTTGTTTTCTATCATAACCAAATTCTTCTTTTACTAATGGTATTTGTCCCTTAGATACTTCTATATAATAACCAAAAACCTTATTAAATCCAACTTTTAAATTTTTAATACCAGTTCTTTCTCTTTCACTTTTTTCCATCTCTAAAATAAAGTCTTTTGAGCCACTACTAATCTTCTTTAATTCATCTAATTCTTCATTATAACCACTTTTTATCAAATGACCCTCATGTAAAGTGAAAGGAGCATCCTCTAATATAGTTTTCTCAAGTAATAAGTAAAGATCATCAAAAGTATCAATAGTTTTATCATATCCAATATTAATTAAAATGTCTTTAACAGTAGGCAATACTTTTAAAGAACTTTTTAGTTGTAGTAAATCCTTAGCATTTAAATTACCATAAGTAATACGTCCAGCTAATCTTTCTAAATCATAAACCTGATCTAAAGTTTTTATTAAATCATCCCTTAAAATAAATTCAGTCGATAATTTTGATACAAAATCATATCTCCTTAATATTTCATTTTTATTTGTTAAAGGATTTTCAATATTATGTTTTAAATATCTAGAACCCATAGCTGTTTTACATTTATCTAAAAGCCATAATAAGCTATATTGTCTTTCTCTATTTCTTAAAGTTTCTACTAATTCTAGATTTCTTTTGGTATTATTATCAAATTCTAAAAATTCGCTATTCTTAATTATTATGCAACTCTGCAAATGATGTAAATCTCCCTTTTTAGCATCCAAAATATAAAACAATAAATGCTTTAGAGCTTTGACTAATCTAATGTCTTCTATATTATCATAAATATAATGATAATCATCATTATCTAATTCGTTTTTTGTAATAGTAACTAAAACTCCTAGATTAGTTCTAAGTTCTTCTACTATTTCTCTATCAATAGAGTCATTAACTATAACTTCTTTAAAATTATTACGAGCTATCTCCTTAATAACCTTTTCTTTCTCACCTTCTACTAAAGTAGCATACACTTCACCAGTAGAAATATCTATATAACTAATTCCATAACAATAATTAAAATCATATATATTAGCAATGAAATTATTACTTTTAGAATCTATATTAGAATCAATTCTTGTACCTTTAGTAACTACTTGAATAACATCTCTTTTAACCATTCCCTTAACAGATTTTGGATCCTCTAATTGTTCACAAATAGCTACTTTATATCCTTTATCAATTAACTCATCAACATAATTAGAATAAGCATGATGTGGAATACCACACATAGGTACTCTTTCAGAAAGGCCAGCTTGTTTGCCAGTTAAAGTAAGTTCTAAAACTCTTGAAGCAATTATTGCATCATCAAAAAACATTTCATAAAAATCTCCAAGCCTAAAAAATATGATACTATCCTCATATTTATCTTTAATATCCATATATTGTTGCATCATAGGGCTTAAATCAGCTCTATTCACTTCACTACGTTTCATACTTCTTCACCAAAGTTATTATATCAAAAAAACATTGTAATAGAAAGAAAAAAGAAGACTTTTGAGTCTTCTTTTATAGAAACTTTTTTTAAGCAAGTTTTTTACTAGAAATAACTTTAGATAAAGTAAATTCAGGTTCATCATTCCAAGAAACAACATCAGGAGTTTTTTGAATTGTTGACATCATTTCATCAATAGCACTAACACCATTTTTAGCATATGTTTCTAATTCTTTTTCATGAGAACTTTCAATTAATGTAAGATAATGCTTAGCTTCTGTTCCCTTACTACCACCAAATTCATAATATGATTCAAAAAATTCTTCAGCTACACCATAATTTTTTAATTCATAAAACGTTTTTCCTATATAAAATTTAAATAATGGATGAAAAGTAGTATAATAACCAGCTTGAAAATATCCTCTAGCAACATCATAATCTTCATCATCTAAAGCTTTAACACCATTTTGAAGATAACTGTCATAAATTTTTTTGCTAATTTCATCCAACTTACTATAAATTTTATCTTCTTTTATTTTATAGTATAAATCACTATATTCATCATAATTATCTTCTGTACAACAAATATCGAAAATACTACGTAAAGCTTTATTTGCTTTTTTATGATCAGTAGAACTTAATTGACTAATATTTTGAATTACAACTTGATCTACTTCTTTTCCTTCATCAATAGCACTCTTTACTAAATTACTAAAATCCAATATACTTCCAGTATTCCAATTATAATTTAAAATATCATCATACTTGTTATCCTCTTTAAATTCTCTAATAAATGCCACAACAGGTTTCAAGCTATTAATTTCAATTGGTAAATTAAAAATATCAAAATCACTTTGCAAAGAATTTAAAATATCTCCTAATTCTTCAAACATACCACTATTAAATGCCTTAATCGCATCATAATAATGATCTAACATCATAGAATCAGATAAAGTATAATTTGCAAAAGAATCAGTATATTCAGCTTGATAACCTTCAAATGAAAAATTAGCCGGATCAGACTTTATATCCTTCGCCATTCTTAAAAGTTCAAGAGGTAAACTTAAGTTAACAGTTTCTTGACACCCAAATCTAGTAGTTAATAAAGTTTTATATTTAGAAAAATTATTATATGCCGCTTCATAGTCTCCTAACATAACACAAGTTGTAAACTTATTATAATAAATTAAATAATGTCCAGGATATTTTTCCAAACCCTCATTAGCTAATTCTATAGCTTCTGAATATTTACCTCTAGTATTTAACATTTTAGTTTTAAGAACATAATAATAACTATTTTGTTCTTCCTTAATAGATTCGATTTTTTGATCTACACAGTTGTATTCCGCTTCTGAATGATCTCTACTTTTTAAAAATCTCTGTATAAAATCATTTTCTTTTCTACTCAACATATTACCCCTCATTTCGTTGCCGTATATAATAACACATTTATATATTTTTTTCAAGAAAAAAGTTAATTTCTATTAATTTTAGATTTGTCTAATAAACTTTTAACTTTTATCTGTTCTTTTTTTACATTTGATCGTCTTTTAGGACTATTTGTAGTATTCATCATTAATTGATCAAACAATTTACTACCAATTCCAGTATTTACATTTAAACTATAAAATCTTGCCATCTTTAATTGTTCATCAAAAGAAAGTTGATTAAATTTTGAAAAAACTTCATCAGTATCATAGAACTTTACAGAATTAGAACTTTTAGGAATAAAACCTCTACTATGAATCTTTTTCTTAATAGCATCATTAATAGTTAATAATGGTCCAAAATCAACAGGATATTCTTTATCTTCACAAATTGCTTTCATATTATTTAAATGTAAATCTAATTCATCAAAATTACGATTATTTAATGAATCATATACTTTTGCATATTCATCTAAAGTATCTTCATCATAAAATTTAAATGATCCAAAAAAATCACTAAATTCTAAAAATGCTGTTGCGGCACCATTATCTTTAATGCCACACATAGTATTTAAAATTCCAAGCATAGTTAATGGAATTGTATAATTAGTTTTATCAGAAACTTCTACCAACTCCATGCTTTGATAAATATCTAAATTTTTATATGCCGAAATAAAATCTTCATCAATTATATCTAATTTATATAATAAATAATGAGCCTGTCTATTATTAGGATTTTCCTCTAAACACTTATTAGCATAAAGTCTAGCTTTATCATCAGAAAGCAATTTAAAATAATATCTTGCTAATAAAAAATACCCACCATCTTTATCAGTTTTTGCATATTCAAACAATGTATTTTCTAATCTTTTTAAATTATACTCATTTGGATTTCTAAATACTGATGTCATTATTTTTCTAAGTTCCGCCTTCTTCATAAAAATCACCGGCTATATTTTATCATAAAATCAGTTAAAAATCAATAAAAACACAATTATGCATTGTGTTTATTCTTTAAATAGATCATTCTTTTTCCTTTTTCTTTATTAACTTTGGACCTATCTTTTGGATTATTAGCAGTAAGGGTTTCTAATTCCTTAATTAACCTATCTCCAACAGCAATCTGTCCTTGTTCATAATAAGATCTAGTAATTTTAAGTTTCTCATCAAAAGGTAAACCTATAATTTTTTCAGTTATATCATCCAAATTAACAAATTTAATATTTTGTTGTTTTAACTTTTGACTAGTCCTCTTTTTCTGAAAATAAAGACTATTACTTTTAAAATTATAAGAAGGACATTTAAATTCTTTTTCAGAATTAAACGTCATACTAAGTTCTTTAATTTTACTATTATATTTAACCATATTATGTTTATCATTGCTTTTAGCAGAAATAACTGACATATAAAAATATGCCTTATTTAATTTAGCTCCACCATCATCTATATAAGACTCAAAATATTTACAAGCCATATCATAATTATGAGCTTTAAAATATGCTTTACCAATATAATATTTAAATATTGGATGTTCCGTAATATTAAATCCCATCATAAAATTTTCCAATGCATCATTAAAATTATATTTTAAACATAATTCTCTTCCATTTTTTAGGCATCTATTATAAATATCTTTATTTTCATCATCTAAATTAGCAAGTAATAATTTTTCATTAATTTTTCCCTTTACCAATTTAATTCTATCATCAACAGGTAAATAATCTTCTACTGCAGAAAAGAGATTACACGCTTTAGAAAAATTTGTTGATATTAATATATCAATATAATCAAGTAAACTACCTAATGTCAACTTTTCATCAACATAACTATCTTTAACAGTATCTACACTAACATCATATTCTTCTAAAAAATCATATTCTTTATTATATATTTTATTGCTAACACATTCTTCTTCTCTTTTAATTAATGCTTCAGATACACTAATTAAAGGAACAACATTCATAGAATAATTATGTCTCAAACATAATTGATTAATGCCCATTAAATCTTTTTTTAATTCCCTATAATTTCTATTTGCTAAACATTTAAAAGCATCTTCGTATAATCCTTCAACAATTATATCATCTATTTCATAATTACCAAAAATAGTTGGACATTCCATTTCATATGATATATTTAAACTTTTAGTATAATCTTTTTTCATATCAGATAAAGCCTCTAACATAATAATGGCTAAATCATAATTATTATTTTTACCTATATCTTCTGATAATTTCTTGTATATTTTTAAGCTTTTTAATGCTTCTTCATAATTTTCTTCTGATGTAAAAATTCTATATAGCAAATTATAAGCAGAAAGGCATTTATCATTAACTTCCAAGCATTTCATAGCATATTTCTTGGCATTACTAATCTCATCTAATTTTAAATACAATCTAGCAAGAGATTTATAAGCAAACTCCTCATTTTGATATTTATACCAAAACAAAAATTTTTCTAATTTATTATAATCTTCAATAGTCGCTGAAGAATTTAATAATACATAATCAACTTTCTTTTTTGCTTCTTTATTTGTCATTTATATATCACCAATTACTACATTATCATAAAAAAAACTTTATAACAATAAAAAAAGGCCAAAGCCTTTTTAATATTCAATAGTCTCTTTATAAAAATTAATTCTCTCCATTATTTTATCTTTACCTAAAACTTTCATGATTGAAAATAAATCAGGAGATTTTGTTCTACCAGTAATCATAACACGTAGTGCCTCACAAATATCACCTACATGTCCTTTATAATCATCTGGACTATTCTTATATTCCTTAGGACTAGCAGCATATCCATTTTTAACTGCAAAATCCTTTACTCCATTAAACCATTCCTCATTAGTCAAAGTTAAATCAATGTTAGATATATATTCTGTTATTAATTCACTATCATATTTCTTATTACCATCATATTTAGAATACTTTTCATTATAAAACATTGAATCAATTGCATAACTAAATTCTTCTTTTACATCACTATATTTAGATATATCTTTTCTAGGACGTGCTCCATCTTTTTCAATACTCAAAAATTTAATCATATCATTTTTATTATCTTCCAACAATTTAGCATAATCCAAGTCATGTTTTAAAGCCCAAGAATAAGTTTCATTAAATACATCTTCACCACTTTTACGTGAAAAATATGTTTTAGAAATATTAGTCAATTTTTCTAAATCAAAACTTGTTCCACCAACAGCCATCTTATCAAAAGTAAATGTAAATTCTTCATAACTTTTATCAGAATTTTGTAAATACCATTCTTCAAAATTACTATTTAATATAGTAGCTAAATATAGTTTAACTGCATCTACTGGAATTCCAGCTTCATCATAATAAGAAACAGCTGCTTCCTTATCTTTTCTTTTTGATAATTTTCTAATAGTACCAGTTTCTTCATCTTTTTTAGTAATTGGTGCATGATGACAAAATTCAGGTCTTTCAAATCCTAGCATTTTAAATAATTGAACATGTTTTGGAATACTTGAAACCCATTCATCCGCTCTAATAACATGTGTAGTATGCATTAAATGATCATCAATTGCATGAGCAAAATGATATGTAGGAACACCATCTTTCTTTAAAACCACAAAATCTTCATCATTTTCAGGAAATTTCATTTTTCCCTTAATTAAATCAGTAAATTCTATAGTTTTATTTGGATCTCCATCACTTCTTAATCTTATGACATATTCTTCACCATTTGAAATTTTTTCTTTAACTTCAGCTAATGATAAATCTCTATCAGCTGCATAAATTCCATACACACCTGTTCTAACTTTATTAATTTCTTGTTCTTCACGAATTGATGCAAGTTCTTCTTCAGTCATAAAGCATGGATAAGCAATACCATTAATAATCATATCTTTAACATAAGTTTGATAAATTTCTACTCTTTCGCTTTGAATATATGGCCCATAATTCCCACCATTCTTAGTAGATTCATTAGGATAAATACCAAAACTGTCCAAATCATTAAAAATACCTTCAACTCCATTTTCAACAGTTCTTTTAGCATCAGTATCTTCTATTCTCAAAAAGAAAACACCATTACTTTGTCTTGCATAAACACTATCAATAAATGCACCAAATAAACTACCCATATGTACAAAACCAGTAGGACTAGGACCAAATCTAGTAACCATCGCACCTTCTGGCAAATTTCTCTTAGGATACATTTTTTCAAAGTATTCTCTATCTTTATCTATATTAGGAAACAACAAATTAGCTAATTCAATTCTTTCTTCTTTATTCATAAATACACCTCTTTGTATATTATTTAAAAAAAATGGCTGCCCCAGTTAGATTCGAACTAACGCGTCGTGCGGTCAGAGCGCACTGCCTTACCACTTGGCTATGGGGCAATAAAACTACGCAACTTAATTTTACATCAAAATAAAAAAAAAATAAAGCATTTATTATTTCAATATAAATACTTTATTAATTTTTCTTACCATTATAATTACTATTAACGTATAATTACAGACTGTTTTCCTAAAGCATTGTATAAATTTTCGATAACATTTTTTTCAATAGTCCACTTTGTTCTACCATCATTATATGTCCATGGATCTGTAATAATATGTTGACCAGTTATTTTATTATATCCAGTCAATAATTGTACATGAATATTTTGTGGTGCTCCTTCAACCCAAGTTTTTGGAGTCTTAAACATTGCCGTTAAATATATAACAACTGGATTTCCATTATCAAGTTCTCTATCTAATTGTTCTAATGTTAAACCTGTACCATTTACAACATTTTGATTACCAGATGAATTTCTTCCAAACTCAGCCAAAGCTCCAGGAGCAATCCAATGCGGAATATCCTTTGGCTCTACACCATATATATCATACGTAAATCCTTCCTGAGGATTTTTAGATTTTGGCATTAACTCAGCATATTTTGGCAAAGACATATCTTTTAAATATCCTTTAAATTTCAAACCCATAAGTAATGACGCTGCTTCACAACCATTTAATACATTATTCTTATTTTGACTAATATATGGAACAGAAAGTTTAACCCACGCAGCATTAATTGCTTGTTTTCTTTCCTCTTCCGCTTTTCTTCTCTGTTCTTCTTCTCTACGTCTTTGTTCAGCAATTCTTCTTTGTTCTTCTAGACGAGCATTTATAGTGTTATTCGCCTCATCTAATAATATTTTATTTTTTTCAATAATATTCTTTTGAGGTATTTTATTTAATTCATCAATATAACTATTTATTATCTCATGAGTTATACCTTGTTTTAATTGATTATTTTCATATAAATTATTTATTTTTTCTTCAATACTTTTAATATTATTATATTGAGTATTTATATTCTGAATATTATCTTCAACTAATTTTTGATAGTCTTTATTCAATTTATTTTTTTCTTCAGTAAGCATTGCTATTTCTTCATCTGTTATTGTAGATCTAATAACATTTTCATCTTCAAAATATGAATTTATCTCATCTTTAAATTTTAAATATTTTTCTAACTGCTCCAATTCTTTTAGTATTTTTTCTTTTTCTTTATCATGTCCATAAAACTTATTAACATGATTCTTTACTTTATCTACATCACTTAAATCAGTATTTTCTTTTGGAATATTACCTTTCTCATATAAATCTTTATATTCAACAACAATTGCGTTAAAATCACTATCATTTTTAAATATAAAAATAGCACTAAATATTAAAATTAATCCTACAATAAATAGTAGTAGTATAAAGACTTTTTTCTTAGACTTTTTCATACAACAACACCTACTATAATAAGTATATAATGTTACCATTATGTTTACAATGTGTTGTCACATTTTTCGTGTAAATAAAACGTAAATAAATACTTAATTAATAATAAAAAAGATTGCTATTTTATATGCAATCATATTTTATTATTATTTTATTTTAATTTTAACAGTACTACCAAACAAACCATTATCATATTTTAATGTAACTTGTTCCATATTTTTTGGAATAGCAAATCTTATATCTTTGGTAACATTACCATTAGGTTGCAAAGTAACGCTTCCAATTTCTTCATGCTTTATAAATGATTCTCTGCTATAAGTCTCACCATTACTATCAATTAGCTTAAAGTTAGACGAATAAAAGCTTTTTTCAGCACTTGATAAATTTTCAAAATTAATAGATATTATATAAAATTCATTTCCATCTCCAGCGGTCCAAATATCACTTTCTTTTTCTTTAGTTTCATATTTTAATACAGTAATAGCACTATCATTAAATTCTATTCTTTCGTTCATTTCATATATTTTATTCTTATCTATTTTAGTATCTCGATTAAATAGACTAGTTATAGAAATTAAAATAATAAAAATTATACCAAATATCAATATAAAAGATAATAATAATCTTCCTATAATACTTCCAAATTTACTTTTTTTGTTTTTTTACATACAGAACAAATTTTTGCTTTCTTATCTATATCACTTTTACAATACTTTCATTTTTTCATATAATTCTCCTTAATTAATTACAATGCACTTTACTTAATGTATTTAGTCTATATAATTGTAACAATTAAATCATCTATAAACAATATATAATACTAAAATAAAAAAAGAATATCTAATATAGATACTCTTTCAATTTCCTTTTGGTAGCGACGGAGGGAATTGAACCCCCGACCTTCCGGGTATGAACCGGACGCTCTAGCCAGCTGAGCTACATCGCCATTTCAAACGTAATTAGATTATATCAAAAGTAATTTTATTTTTCAAGACTTTTTAAAAATTTATTTACTTTTTTAAATAATAATATATAATAAGTACAAGGTGATATTATGACAAAATATTTTAAAGGTCCTTTAAAAAAGGCCTGCATAAAAAATTTAAATGTACAATCTGGTACTGCCAAAATTGGAGACAACTATAAAATAATAAAAGAAGATGAGTTATACTATATTAATCGTTTTTTCAGAATAGTGACATTTATGGATGATGAACCTCCTGTTGATGAACAAGAAGCAAATGATTATTTAAATGAAATAATTAAAAGAAATCCTGGAAAAAATATTGATTTTAATTGTCATTTTTACAGTCTATATGATTTAAAAGAATATAAAATGCCACGTGAAGAAGAAAAAAGATTATTAGAGGCAAAAAAAAGATACAAAAAAGAAAAAAAAGAACATCAAAAGCAATTAAGAAAAGAAAAAAGAAATTTACAAAAATAAAAGATATTAGTTAAACTAATATCTTTTTTTATTGCTACTTTTAAATTACTTACAAACATCTATCCACTCAGGATAATCTGTATATTCTTCTAATTCAGATATAGTAACTTTAATAGCGCTATTTTTACTACCACAAGCTGGATAAACAATATTATAATTTTTTAATGATTTATCTAAATAAACTTTAACACCATCATTTAATCCAAAAGGACAAACTCCCCCAACCTCGTGACCTGTTATATTTAAAACATCATCAAAAGGAATCATTTTTGCTTTTTTATGAAAATATTGTTTATATTTACTATTATCAATTTTTGCATCTCCTGCAACAACAATAACAATTGCCCCATCATCTACTAAAAATGACAATGTCTTAGCAATATTTCCTTCAGTAGTTCCTAAAGCCTCAGCCGCTAAAGCAACTGTTGCTGAAGATGAATCTAATTCTATAATATTTTTATCAACACCATATTTTTTTAAATATTGTTTTACACTATTTAATGACATAAATTGCCTCCTAGAAATAATATTTTAAAGTATATCCTCACTTTTATCAATCGCTTTATATCCATTGTGTGAAGGAAAAGTTGTTATTTGTTTTTGAAACACTTTAGGTTTACTTCTAACTGTAAATTCTAAAACATCATCAGGAGTTTTATCTAAAGTCCCAAGTATAATAACATCTAATGCAGCAGGTGGGAATTCATAAGAATTAAACCATTGAATATCGCCGTCATCATAAAATAAAGTTTCTTCTCCTAATTTTCTATTAACTCCTAAAGAAAAATATTTTAAATTTTCATTAAAAAATGAATAACAATAATTAAGGTCAGATAAACAATTCAAATTTGAATTTTCACTTGGCTTAAAATCTTCTAAAAAGCTCCTAAATGACATATTTAAATAATATCCATTCCTACCAGCAATCAAATCACCACTAATTATTTTAGGAACTAGTTTTTCCTCCTGCTGCAAAGCTTTTCTGCAACTAATCATATATGGATTATCAAATCGATCTTCGTCAACCCATCTAATACCTAAAATAGGTGTTTCTCTATCATACAATGTAACTTCATTATTATCATCAAAAATTTCTAAATTAAAAACGCAATCTGGATCATCAAATTTTTCAATTATTTGAGTATAATATGAAAGAAATTCAAAGTAAGAAAGCTCATCATATAATACACACTTATCAGATTTCATACCCATAAAAGTACTCAATCGCCAAAAATCATTAATAAATGTTTCACAAATTTGGCTATTACCACCAACTAAAATTCTATAATCTTCATGCAAATCATACTTTGTATATTCAATCAAAGATTCTAACAATTCCTGTCTTTTTTCATCATTTGGGCAATTAAAAAACATATCTCGTTCTTCATCACTCCATAAATAAAGATTATATGGCATAAATTCATTCCCCCTATCTAAAAAAAATATCTAGAAAATTAAAAATGAAAAATCATTTAAAATAATCTAGACTATTTAATTTAATAAAATAATATATTTTTGTTTTGTCATATACATCCACCACTAAAAATAGTATAACAAATAAATATATATATATCAATTATTTATTGATTTTTATTAAACAACACCCCTTTAACAAAAACTATTTAATATATAAAAAAGAACTTTTTACAAGTTCTTTATAATCAAATGGTGTCCTCGGGCAGATTTGAACTGCCGACCTATCGCTTAGGAGGCGATTGCTCTATCCAACTGAGCTACGAAGACATGAAATTATATATGCATTACGCACATATAATTTATATTTCTTGAACAACAGTAATAATCATTGGTTTTGCTTCAGTTTCTTTATAAAAGAATTTACCTAAAGCATCTCTTACTTCATTCTTTATTTTAGAATAATCAACTCTATTAGAATTAACATCAATATTAGATTCAATTACCTCTTTAGAAATATTTTTTGTCTCTTCCAATAAATCTTGACTTTCTTTAACATAAATAAATCCTCTAGTTAATATTTCTGGTCCACCAATAATTTTTTTAGTTTGCTTATCTAATGTGCAACTAATAATAACAATACCGCTTTCTCCTAGCATTTCACGATCTTTTAATACTAAATCACCAATATCTCCATTACTATTACCATCTATTAATATATCATCAACTTCTATATGTTCAACAGAGTTAGTATTTACACCATCAACTAATTCTAAAACATCACCATTTTGTTTTAAAATTATATTCTCCTTAGGTATACCAAGTTCTTCTGCTATTTCCGCATTAGCATATTGATGACGATATTCTCCCTTTACTGGGAAATAGTACTTAGGATTCATCAAATTTAACATCAACATTAAATCTTCAGCAGATGCATGATGTAATAAATGTCTTTTGCTAGATAAACTAACAGCATTAGCCCCAAGCATTGCTATATCATCCATAATAACTGCAGTTCTTTTTTCAATACCCGCATAACTTGGTTCGCTTATAAATATAGTATCACTCTCTTTGATCTTAATATATTTATCATAACCTTTTATAATACGTTCCAAATTAGCAAAAGGTTTTTCCCTCTCATCAGATATCAAAACGACTACATCTTTATTTTCTAAATCATTTAAAGAACCAATTCTATCAACATCAACTGTCAAATATCCCTCATTAATAGCGTTATTAATCATATCTTGTAAAGATTTACCCATAATAACAATTTTTCTATGAGTTTTTGAAACTTCATCAAATATCTCTTGAATACGATAAAAATGAGCCGGAAAAACAGTAGTAATAATACGATTTGGATTTTCTAATAAAACTTCTTTTATAAAATCAGCAACTCTATTATTAGGACTAGTATGCCCCTTTTTATCAGCATACATTGATTCGCATAATAAACATAATACGCCTTGTTTTCCAACATAAGCTAACTTTCCAATATCAGTTTTATAAATTCCCTTCATGGTAGCATCAAATACAAAATCACCAGTATAAACAATAGCACCATCATCTGTATATAAAACATAACAAACAGCATCAGGTATAGAATGGGTAACACTTATAGGAAACAAAGAATTTTTTCCAAAATCTAATTTTGAATGAGGTCTTATCTCTTTAAAATTATATTTTTTTATTTCTTCTGCTGTTAATTCATTTTTAACAATTTCTAAAGTTAATTTTGTACCATATACAGCAACTTCTGGAATTTTTTCTAAAATATCAGGTATTGCCCCCATGTTTTCATCATGACCATGTGTTAAAAATATTCCTTTTATCCTTTTCTTATTTTTTATTAAATACTCGAAATTAGGAATAATATAATCAATACCTAAATTCAAATCATTATCATATTTTAAACCTGCATCAAATACAAAAATGTCGTCATTAACCTCAACAACGTACATATTTTTTCCATTTTCATTTAACCCGCCTAAACTAAAAATTTTAATTCTACTCATATTTTCTCCTTTCATAATAATAAATGATATAAAGACCAATCTCAAAAGAGCATAGTAATTATATCATTAATTATTAAAAATTTCAAATTAAATAGCCAATTTATTTAAAGCTTCCTTAGCTGCTTCTTGTTCTGCTTCTTTTTTAGAAGTTCCAATTCCAACACCATATACTATATCATCAACTTTTACTTCTACAGTAAACGATTTATCATGGGCTGGACCACTTTCATCAACAAGTTCATAAACTAAACTCTTTTGAACTGTTTGAACATATTCTTGTAAAGCACTTTTATAATCATTAAAAAAAGTAATATTTGGATTTTCTATATATGGAACAATAATATTTAATACTACTTTTCTTGCTGTTGCATAACCAAGATCTAAATATATTGCTCCCATTAGTGCTTCAAATATATCAGCAACTATTGCCTTCTTATATTTTCCATTATCTTTTTCTTCTCCATGTCCAACTTTAATATATTTATTTAAGCCTAAATTCATTGAATATTCATACAATGCATTCTCACATACATAACTAGCTCTTGTTTTTGTCATTTCGCCTTCATTTTCATATTTTTTTGAATATAAATAATCAGCAATAACTAAATCTACAACTGAGTCCCCCAAAAATTCTAATCTTTCATAGTCACTTTTAGCCTTATGTTCATTAACATAGCTACTATGAGAAAAAGCTGTATTATAAAGTCTAATATCTTTAGGTTCTATTTTTAATAAATGAAATAATTCTTCCATCTCAATCACCAGTATAAGTATATCAAAATTAATTTATTTAGTATACTTATAATTGCCTTTTTTTACAAATTATAGTAAAATTAATATGCAAGATAATAAAAACAAGAAGGAAAAGGGATTTTAACTATTTGGTGATTAATATGAAAAAAATACTCATTTTTTTAATTAAAATATATCAAAAGATTCCTGGTCCTTGGCATAATAAATGCCGTCATATACCAACTTGTTCTAATTATGCAATAGATGCCATAGAAATTCATGGTTCATTAAAAGGTTCTTTTCTAGCTTTAAAAAGAATTATTAGATGTAATCCATTAGGAACAAAAGGTTATGATCCTGTACCAAATAAGGAGATAAAAAAATGAAAAAATATTTAAAATTAAGTTTTTTAACAATAATTCTAGTAACATTTTTAACAATCACTACTGGTTGTAGTAATGACAGTATGGATAATATAAATATAATCGTAACAAATTATTCAAATGAATATATTACAAAATTACTATATTCTAATCACTCAACCATTACTTCTATTTATCCAGATGGAGTAAAAATTGAAGATTACACAATCAATAAAAAACAAAAACAAGATTATAGTAAAGCTGATTTATTTATTTACAATGGATTAATAGAAAAAGAAAGAAATTTAGCCGTTGATTTACTTGAAATAAATCCAAGTTTAAAAATAATTGATAGTTCTTATGTTTTAGAAACTGATTATTCTCCCGAAGAATTATGGTTAAATCCATCTTCCCTATTAATGATGGCTAACAACATTAGAATGGGTTTAAACGAATATGTTACAAGTACATATCTTCAAAAAGATATAGATGCTGCCTATGAAGAAGCAAAAATTAGTTTATCAGAATTAGACGCTACATATCGATTAGCAATCCAAAATACTGATCATAAAAAAATAGTTGTTGATAATTCAGCTTTAAAATTCTTAGAAAAGTTTGATTTAGAAGTATACTGCATTGATGGTGATGCTACTGATAAAGTCTTAGATGAAGTAAAAGATTTGATAGAAGACAAAGAAATAAATTATATATATACATTTAAAAATGATGAATTAAGTGATAATGCTAAATCTATAATAGATATATATCCAGAAGTAAAAGCTAATGAATTACACAAACTTGATAATATTTCTGACACAGAAAGAGCAGAAAAATTAGATTATGCAACTATTATGAATAATAATTTAGAATTATTAAAACAAGAATTATATCAATAAAAAAATGGTTTTTAAACCATTTTTTTATTTTTAAAGAAAACTTAAAGTATTAATATCTTCATTGATTAATTGAACTAATATATCCAAATCATAATTATCAAAAGCTGATTTAATTTTTTCAATATTAATAGTAAAAATTTCTAATCTCTTAACTAATAATTGATCTATAACCATAATACCAATACTTTGAAAGTAATTAATTACCTCTTTAGCATTATTACTATTACATATAAAACTATATATAAGTGCTTCATCATTAGACTGTTTAATATTAGATAATAAACTCTTATAACCCATTTCTTTTAGAAAATCCATTACTGTACCACCTCTTTTATTATTAAAGCAATTTTATCAAATTCCTCTTGATTAATAATAGAATTATAAGTAACAGAAAATAGTAAACTATCTTCATCTGGAACTATTCCATTGTTTATAAGTGTTCCAAATATTCTAAGAACTTTCAATTTTGATATTCTAATTCCATCAAAATAATATAAAAGCGGATCTATTGTTGAATATTCATTTAATTTTAAAATAAACGGATTATCGAAAATATCATTATCAATTTCTACACATTGTGCATTTTCTAAAGCCGATATATATTCCCCTTTTTTATTAAAATGTGGAATTATAGCAGCAGTAACTTCCCTCTTATTATCATCATTAATACCAAAATAATTATCACTATTATCAGACATATTACCCATTAAACAAATCTTATTAATGTTTCCCGTTTCAATTAATCTAAAAGCAACAACTTCATCTTTAGAGTGACTAGCCTGATATAAACTATAAAAAACACTATCAAATGGATCAGTATAAGTTCTTAAAGCACATAAATTATCTTTAATATACTTAAAACCAGCAGGATGAGTTTCCATAAATTGATCAACAATAACATCAAAATTAGGATTCATTAAAGCAACCAAACTAGAATCAATTAAAGTATTTCTTCTTTTATTAAACTTAAAATCATATTGCATAAATATTTCTAAATTTCTAACTAATATGTGATTAGGAAATGTAAGTAATTCCCTACATCTATTAAAAACATACTTAGCTGATAATCCATATCTATCAAATAAATCTAAATTTAAAATAAAATCTGTAGATCTACCAACAATATAAGGTTTTAATTTATTATCAGTATTTAACTCTTGTGGTTCAATTAAACAACTACTTATTTGTAATAATTGACTAGCACTTAAACCATATTTATTTCCCAGTGCAAGACTATTTTCAATTACACTTCTATTGCTGCCTAAAATTAAAGATGTAAGAACATGACCATTAGTTACTAAATCTATATTAGGAAAATTATTATCTCTTAATGTTTTAAATACTGAATCTGCTATTTCAAAATAGCCATTATCTATTATCCATCTTTTTTCTTGATCATTTAAATCTAAAAAATTATATCCAAATTTTTTAAACAAATCACTTATTCTTTCTTCAGTTAAATTAATATAATTATCTACTTCTAAAAGAGGACCCCTGCCCATTCTATAATCATAAATTCTTTTATTATATTTAATAAGCATAATCAAAATATTTTGTTTAGCTTCCTCAGAAATTTTAGTCTCATTAAATAAACATTTTAACACATCATAATCAGAAATAAATTCCTTATTATTAGGATTTTTCAAAGAAGTAACTAATTTCTTATACTTATCAGTTAATTTTTCTAATTTTTTAATATCATAATCATGATTTAAAAAATAATTCTTACGACTACTAATATATTCTCTTAAATTATTTATAAAACTATTAATAGCAATTAGCTGCGTATTATCTAACTCTAATGTAGTACCCTCATTATAATTTATCTCTAATATTTTACAAGCATCATTTAAAGGATTAATAATATTTTCTTTTTCCAAATCACTTATATCAAAATTAGAAATAATTTCTTCAATTCTTTTAAAATCTACTAAAGCTATTTTCCATATTTCTCTCGTTAATTTCTTTTCTAGTTCCTCCTTATAAGAAAGTGAAGAATCTTGATAATGATAATATTCATTAATTAATTCTTTTTTTCTAGTTATATTATCACGTAGTAAATTAATTAAACTATTTTGTGAAACCATATCTTCACCCCTTAAACTATTCTATTATTATCTAAAAAACTTAATATCCTATCAGTAACTTTTTTGTCATTTGAAATCAAATTGTTAATTTTTTGTTCACTATAATCATTTATAGAATCAATTATATTTAAAATAGCAGTTTTTCTATTATCAATAACAGCATAGGAATCCTTATCACCAACAACAAATACACCTATTAATAAAATAAAACTATCAAATGGAATATAATATACATTTATATTTTCAGACACTCGTAAATTTATTTTATTTTCTAATACAATATCAAAATCAGTACCTGTTGCTCTCTCAGTTCTTATTTCTGAAAGAACTTCATATAATTCGCCATAAAAATCAGCTGGAATATTTAAAATATCTTGTTCAAAACAAGCTTTATTCCCTTTATATAAATATAAATATGGATATTCAATACTTAATGTATCTTCAGGATTAATTTCTTTTTCATAATAATCAAGCATAATTTTTAAATCAACACAGCAATTTTCTAGCTCATCTAAAAAGTCTTGTTGACTAAAATCCAAATAATCTAATTCTATAATAAGACATAACCTTTTTAATACTTCTAGTAAAAAATAACTATCAAACTCATGACCATAAATAGAATCTAAAAATTCCCTAACCTCATCCCATTTTTTACCTTTAAGGTTATTTAAAATATCTTCACTATTTTCCCTATCAGCCAATTCCATTTTTTCAATAATATTTTTATTCTTTTTAAAAAATTCATATGCTCTATCAATATTTTCAATAACAAATTCACTTAATTTGAATTTTTTAACTAAAATACCATCATCAAATAATTTAAATTCTGAAAAATCATTAGTTCTAACCATATTTATTGCTAATTTATTAGCTTCTTCTATAGCTAAATCCAAAATATCAGCAGAATTATCATTATTAATAGAAATACAATAAGATAAATTATATTTTTCTAATACTCTATCAATAATACTTAAATTATCAAAATTATTAATTAAAGAATTATATATTTTATTAGGTAATATAACATTATTATTACCTATTAAAGATACATTGCTATGACTAGCTAATAACTTTGGTGAAACTTTTGATTTTTCATAATTATTAACCATTCTTTTATAAAATTTAACGCTACCATTAAAAATTCTAGTTAAAACATAAGTCTTTTCTTTTGAGGTAAAATTAATATAATCAAGTATATGTAAAAAATCATCAACATCATCTATTTCAAAATTTGATCCTGATAAATAAGATGATAAATCAAGAATTCTTTTTCTTTTTGCTCTTAAACTTTCTATTGGTCTATCTTCAATTAATTTTTGTAATCTTCTTTCATCTTCTTGTAAAAGTTTTCTAAACTTCTCCAATTCCTTACTTTCAAAACTATATTGTGAAACAGTTGTTAAATCCTTTTTATCTAAATAATATAAGTTTAAACAATGATTAACTACATCGTCACTTCCCATGATGTTTACCGCTAAATCTCTAAATTTACTTTTATCACTATTATTTAGTTCAAAATAATAGCGTGCCAAAAGAAGAATATCACTTTCTGATACTCTCAATATCTCTGATTCATAATCTAATAACTTCTCAGACTTTTCAATAAAAGATACTTTTCTTGATATATCTGTAAGAACATTATTAATTTTGCTAAAAATAATATCTAAAGCTTTATTATCAGACATAACTAGCACCCCTACTACTCTACCTTATAATAATTATACAATAAATAATAAAAAAAAGGAACAATAAAATCCATTATTATTCCATTACTTTTTCTATCTCGTTAAATATTGTTCTAATTGCCTTATTAAAACTTTTTTCTACTAATTTTGATGTTTTTATACCAAGCCTAGATAAATTATTACTATAGTTTTTTTCTTCAACTAAATAATCACTAGCATTAATTTTCTTTCCATTTGCTAAATCATCTTCAAATCTCTTAATAGCGTCATTTGTAAGTGTCGTTTTTCTGTTAGTAGAAAAATCATAATAACCTGTATATTGTCCAACATATAGTGCTATAAACAAAACAATAACTACAATAGCAATAAATTTAAATAGCCCCTTTTTCATTCTTTATAGCCTCCATAAAACACTCAGAAAATGCTAAAGTTGAATTTAAAACTTCTGTAACAGTACTTTCAACCCCACCTATTTCTATTAAAATCGTATAAGGTGAAAAATCTTGATTATAAACCCCATTTACACCAACACCACCTTTTTTATAAATCCCCTTTGATAAACCTGGATATTTATTATTCATTATATTATTAATTTTTTCAGTAAATTCCAAATTTTCCTTATAATTAGGATTTTCCAAGCCTATTAAAAAAATAGTATTAGCATAATCAAGACCATTTATAGAAACATAAGTCTTATCATGATTTAAACTATCCCTATGAACATCTATAAAATACTTTAAAGTATTATTATTTTTTTTACTATCTTCTAAAAGAATTCTACTAGCATCATAGCTATAAACATAATTCCATTTATGACTATTTAAAATATCTTTTATACTTCTTTCTTCTACAAGAGTATAATATTTATTTTTACTAAATACATCCTCTAAAATATAATCAGCCATCATAACTGTAGGCTGTATGCTATAATCAAAATAATCCTTACTAATATATTCTTCAGTTTGATGTGAATTATAAATATAAATAATAGGATTTATTTCCTCATTATATACAACTTGCTCCCTAAAATAATTACCATTTAATAAATCTATTGGTTTATAATCATTAAATAATTTTACCGATTTAAATTTTACATCATAATTATTATCAATTAAAAATTGTGTTAAATTACCATCGTTTATTGAAATATTACTTTTACGCAAAATAATAAAACTATAAATTAAACCAATTACAAACAAAAGGAAAAAGAAATATATTCTTAAAGTTTTCATCTTTTTTCTTTTTTTAGATATAAATCTCTTTTTCAATATAATCACCAATAATAATATAAATAATTAATAGCAATTAATTTGTCGTATTAAAGTTCTTATGCAAACTTTTATTAATTCCCATTCCTATTAAAGTACTAAGTTTTTCAATTATAAAATCTATTTCTTTAGGAGTAACCATTAAATTATAATTAACTGGTGATAACACTTCATAAAATAATTGTTTTTGCTCGTCATCATTCAAAGTTCCAAGAATACCCAATACTTCTTTACTATACTTTTCTGATAACTCAGAACTATTAATAAAATTAGAATCATTAACTACTAATTTTAATTTATTATTATTTATATTTTCTATATTATAATTTATTTTTTTCAAAACATAATGCAAAGTATCATAAACAATCGTTACAGCATCAACTATTGTTGGTACTCCAATAGATATGACAGGAATATTTAAAGTGTTTTTACTAATTTCACCTCTATTATTTCCAATACCACTTCCAGGAAAAATCCCACTATCACTTATTTGAATAGTTTTATTAACACGTTCAATACTTCTAGCTGCTAAAGCATCAATAACAATTACTAAGTCAACATTTAACTTACTAGTTATAGCCAAAATTGATTCACTAGTTTCAATACCAGTAGTACCTGTTACACCAGGTTTAAAAGAACAAACATTTCTATAATTACTATCAACTTCACCCAACTCAAATAAATGTCTTGTTACTAAAACATTATCAATTGTTTTAGGTCCTAAAGCATCAGGTGTAGCATCATTATTACCTAATCCGATAACTAATATTTTTTCAAATGAAAAATCATCAAGAAAATGCTTGAACTCATCAATAAAAGTATTTAAAACACTGGAATAATTATCTTTATCTGTAATATCTTTAAAAGAAATAGTTACATATTTACCATTTCTTAAATTTTCATCATTAGAAACACTAATTCTACTAACTTTAACTCCATTTTTTTCATAAATAACACTTTTCTTCTCATCCAACTGTTCAATTATTAAGTCAGTTCGATAATTATAATTACCTAAATTTATAGTATGCATTTTCTTCACCTATTTATAATATTTACAAAAAATGCAATTTTTATTTGCTTTTTGTTGATATTTTTGTTAAAATTAATATGTTTATAAAAAGTGAGGTGAAATTATGCCAAATATTAAAAGTGCTAAAAAACGTATGCGTTCTAACGCTAAAAAGACTGAAACTAATATTTTAGTAAATTCAAGCATGAGAACTGCTATTAAAAAATTCGAAAAAGAAGTAAAAGCTGGTAATAAAGAAGAAGCAAGTAATAAACTAAATATAGCTTTACAAAGAATTGACAAGGCTATGACTAGTGGTCAAGTTCATAAAAATAAAGCAGCTCGTTTAAAATCAAGATTAACTAAAATGAAAAATAATATGGAATAAGAAGTCAAGTAATTGACTTTTTTCTTTGCAATATTTACATAATAAAAAAAATATTATAAAATTGTATTAATAATATAGGAGGTAATATGAAAAAGCTAATTACAACACTAGGTATATTATTAATAACCATTGGTTATGTTTTATCAAATGATACACTTATTGAATATATAAAAAATATAATTCCTAGTGAAGATAAAATAATAACTTTAGGTGAAAAAAATCAATACTATAGAAACTATGATTTTAACTTTGTTCAAAATACCGATAATTTTTCTCCTTCATGTTATCAAGATATCTTAAATATATATTACACAGCTATTAATGCTGGAAAAGAAGAATTTACCTTCTATTGTCCAAAAGATTATATAAGTTGCATAGATGATATAAAACAGTTAGCTAATGATCAAGACACTTTATCAAATATAAATAACTTTGTTCATCCATATAATGGCTTTTCACATATTGAAACATCATATGACTCTACTGGAAAAATTACCATTAATATTTATAAAAGCTATACTAATGATGATATAGAAAAAATTGAAGAAAAATTAGATTATATAGAAAATAATATAATAGACAAAAATGATAATTTAAATAATAATATTAAAAAAGTGCATGATTATATTATAAACAATTCAAAATATGATACTATGCGTAATGAAAAAAATGTAATTATGTATAAATCAGATATAGCTTATGGACCACTAATTCAAGGTTATGGAATTTGTGGAGGCTATACAGATGCCATGGAATTAATGTTTGAACGTTTAGGGGTAATGAGCTATAAAATATCAGGTAATAAACACATCTGGAATTCAGTTTATTTAAACAATAATTGGTACCATCTAGATTTAACTTGGGATGATCCAGTAACTAATGATAATACAGATGTACTTGACTATTCATTTTATTTAATTTCAACAAACAAATTACTAAATATAGAATCAGATGAACATAATTTTAATCAAGAAATTTATAGTGAATTAAAAGAAGGATATTAATCCTTCTTTTTATATTGAAATCCTACTAAATCAACTCCTGGTAAAGCAAATATATTTCTACTATTACTAACAACTAATCTACCACTATCAAATTCTCTAATAATTTCTTCCTTACTGTATAAATCAAAATGATCATTTTTTACTAAATAATAATCATTATCAAATCTACCATAAACACCTCGATCATTATAAGCAACAATAAATACTAATGACTTATCAAGTTCATCTCCTGCTACACAAACTGATGAATTATACTCATCGTAAAATATTTTAGACTGTGCTTCTAATACATAACTAATCTTAGAAACATCACATAAATTACTATTCATAATCAATTTTAAAAAAGTAGATAGTCTCTCATCAAAATCTAGTTTAGTATAATCACCTAATTCAGAAATAGTACCATGATAATAATTAAATTGAATAGAAAAATAATCATTTACTTTTTTTATACTATCATTAAATTTTTTCCTTTTAGCAATTAATTCATTAATATCTGAAGGTAATTTAAAAATAAAACCAGATAATTCTAAACCGTTTTTCATCTTAGCTAAGTCAGAATAAATTTGACTATTTAATGGATCAGCATCAATAACAAAATCATTAGTAAAAATATTTAATGATAAGTGACTATTACCATATTCATCACCACCACATATTTCATATCTAATACCTAACTCTTCTAAAATTTTTCCATATATAGCACTAAATTCATAACAAACTATTTTATTATTATCTTTGTTTATCTCCTCTATTCTTTCAATTTTGTTATGAACAGTAGAACAATTATTTACATCTTTATAATAAACTTCTGGATCATATGTTAAATGATAACAAAGATAACAATAAACATAATATGCTTTTTCCAACGAATCAAAATTATCAGGAATACTACCAATAATTTGATCATGAAATTCCTTATTCAATCGAACACTATTAAACATATTTCCCCCTAATATTTAATCAAATCATCATATATACTATTAATTGTTTTATCAAAATCATCAAAATCAACATCATACCATTTAACATCAAATTGATTATTAAAAAAAGTATATTGTCTTTTAGCAAATCTTCTAGAATCTAGTTTTATCATATCAATTACTTCATCAAGTGACTTATTATTAGAAAAATAATCATTAAATTCTTTATAACCAATACCGCTATTTAAAATACGAGATTTTTCATAATATTCTTTTAAACTATTAACTTCATCTAATAAACCATTATTAATCATTAAATCAACACGTTTATTTATTCTATCATATAGTTTTTCTCTGTCTGTTGTTAAACCTATTACTTTAATTGGATATAATAATTTATCTTTATCATTAGATAATTCCTCACCATTTTCCAATTTATTTAAAACTCTAACCAATCTACGTCTATTGTTAATATGAATATCAATATCACCATATTCTTTTATTTTATTATATATTTCTTCATTACTTAATTCTAAATATTCATTATAAGTAGTACCTTCTACAAATTTATAATCATATAAAGCACTTTTTATATATAAACCAGTGCCACCTACAATTATTACTCTCTTTCCCCTATTAGTAATTTCATTAATCTTATCTCGACAATCTCTCTGATAATCAAAAACAGAATAATCATCTAAAACATTCCGAATATCAATTAAATGATGAACTATTCCATCTCTTTCCTCAATAGTAGGTTTAGCACTACCTATATCTAACTTTTTATAAATAGAAACACTATCTCCGTTAATAATTTCGGCATCTATTTTTTTTGCTAACTCTATACTAAGTTTAGTCTTACCAACAGATGTTGGACCAACAATTACGATAATATCTTGCATTTTATCATCCCCAAAATTGTCTAAATTCTAACATAAAAAAAAGATTTAGTCAATGCTACGCTTAAATAGCTTTTCTAAATCATATTTTGTATAAGTAATAATAGTAGGTCTACCATGAGGGCAAGTAAAAGGATTATCACATTTACGAAGTTCATTAAGTAGCCATACCTGATCATCGTAAGAAATATAATCATTAGCTTTAATAGACATCTTACACGCCATTGTAGCAGCCATATGCCAAACAAACTGATCAAAATCAAATTTTTCTTGACTAATAATTATATCAATAACCTTGCGAATGCACTCTTCTGCTATATCTTCTTTAATCCAATTTGGATGACTTCTAATAATAACTGTATTTATTCCAAACTCCTCAGGTATAAAACCATATTCTTGTAAAATACCAAAATTTTCTTTAATAATTAAATATTCCGCACTAGACAATTCTATTTTAACAGGTATTAATAAATCAACTACAATGACATTTTCTTTTAATGAATTTAATACTTTTTCATAGTTAATTCTCTCTGCCGCAGCATGTTGATCTATCACATACATACCTTCTTCATTTTCAGCAATTATATAAGTAGAATAAACTATACCCTTAGGAATCATTTCCTTAATACGATATTCTTCAATCTTTTTTTCTTCATTATAGCTTTCTTTCTCTTCACTAACAGAAAAATCTAATTTTATTTCTTCATAAGTTATATCTTCTTTTTTATCTTCTTCTATCTCCCTAATCTGATTTTTAACTTCAGTAACAGATGAATAATTTCTAACAGAAGCATTAGGAATTAAAGTTAATTCCTTTAATTTTTTAGTAATTAAATTAATAACTAATTCTTTTAATGAATCCATTTTAGAAAATTTAATATCCATTTTAGTAGGATGTATATTAATATCAATTAATATTGGATCAACATCAATATTTAAAACAACTATTGGATATTTATCTTTTGGAATATAAGTATGATAACACTCAATAATTGATTTATTTAAATCATTATTCTTAATAACTCTACCATTTACCAAAGTAGTAATACCATTTCGATTACTTTTTGTTATTTCCGGATAAGATACAAAACCGCTTATATAATAATCATCATTTTCACCATTTATTTCAATCATCTTCTTAGTAATATCTGCACCATATATTCCATAAATAACTTTTAATAAATCACCATTTCCATCAGTACTAAGTAAAACCTTATCATTATTTATCAAAGTAAATTTGATATTTGGATAAGACAAAGCCATTTTATTAACATAATCAACAATATTAGCTAGTTCAACATATAAATTTTTTAAATATTTTAATCTTACTGGAGTATTATAAAACAAATCAGTCACTGTAATAGTAGTACCCTGTTGCAAATCGCATCTTTCAATGTTTATATTTTCTCCACCACATAAAGTAACTAATGTTCCAACTTTTCCATCAGAGGTTTTAAGCCTAACTTTAGAAACAGATGCTATAGATGGTAAAGCTTCTCCTCTAAATCCTAATGATTCAATATAAAACAAATCATCAAGATTTTTAAGTTTAGATGTAGCATGCCTAGAAAAAGCCATTTTAGCATCCTCTTCGTCCATTCCAATACCATTATCAGAGACTTCAATTTCCTTAACACCTGAATCAATCAGTTTTATAGTAATTTCATTACTTTTAGCATCAATTGAATTTTCTACTAACTCCTTAACAACATTCATAGTCTTTTCAACTACTTCTCCAGCTGCTATCTTATTAGCCAAAACTTCATCCATAATTTTTATTTTACTCATAATAATCACCAAACTATAACAATTATACAACAAAAAAATGAATAGGTAAAACCTATTCACTTTAAAATATTACTATTCTTCTGTTTTTAATTCAATTGTATAATCAACCATATTTAATTGTTTTTCATCACTAAATTCAACATTAGTTTCAAATTCCATAGAATTAGCCAACTCATCATGATAGAAATATAAGCTATTATTATCATCATTAACATCTTTAACAATCAATACACCGCTAGGTATTAAAGTACCATTATTCTTAACCTTAATATATGCCATACCTTTTCCATCATAATATTGTAATTTAATATTTAAAACACATATATCTCCAGAACAATGTTCATCTGATAAATCCTTTGTAGTAATATCATCTACACTTCCAGGATGATCCGTTGTAGGTATATCATTAGCTTTCTTTTCTGTTGGAACAATTCCTTTTTTATTCCTATTAGTAAGAGTAAAATTTAACACAATACCTGTAGTAGTAACAATAAGCCCCAAAACTAAGATTATAATTCCAAATTTTTTTACTTTTTTAGACATGTATAAAATCACTCCTTTTAGAATAAACTAGTAACCCAATTAAATATATCTTTTATTGCATTAGAAACAGCAGTATCACCATCATTAGGAAAATCAAGACTTGAATCATCAATAACTAAATAATCACTATTTTGTAAATTAGGGCACATATGAGTTTGTCCTGGACAAGATGAAATACCATCTAAACAAACATATGGCATAGTATGTTCAACAATTAAACCATCTGAATTAACACAATACAATTTATAATATTTAGTATGATAATAACTAACAAGTTTAGTACCTATTTTAGTAGGAAGAATATGGAATTCCTCATCATCATTAGGACAATTATTCCAAGATGCAGTAAATGATTTATTACCATAAAATTGACAACTATTCCACTTATCTCTTGGTATTATATAACTTTGACATTGAGCATAATATTGCCCATAATTTGTACCAGAAGATTCTGCTATACATATATCTTTACCAATATTTAATTTAGCATCAATATGGCTTTCATTTCCAGCAACATCAGTAAAAGTATAATATATTCTGCGATACCCTGGTGATAAAGTAGTAACACGTGTTTCTTTATATTCCATAGTACCGGATGATGTTAGTGTATCAACATAATCACTATTACCGGAAGCATTATATTGAGCAGTATAAGTAGCTTTTAGTCCACTACCATCCCAGCTACCATCCTTATCACTATAAGTATATGTACCCTTCATTTTATAATCTATCAATGTACTATAATTACAAGAATTAGGAGAAGATGTACTACAATTAATTATTTTTTCACCATTATTATTATTAGAATAGTTAACTGAAACTGTAGGAGGTTTTGTATCAACTTTTAGTTTTAACGTCAATACAGATGAATTATTATTTTCATTCGTTACCGTAATTTTTACAATTCTATAACCATCAGAAATTTCACCTGTATTATATGTTTTAGATGTGCTACTACCAGACGTAAATTTCTTATCTCCTGTACTACTATTTGAAGAATAATTTTCAACATAACTTGATTGTCTTGGAGTATTATAATCAATGTGAAAATTATTTTCTATATTAACAACACCAGTAGCATTTATAGTAACTTTTGGAACTTTTGTATTAAACCAGCCTGGGCACTCAACAACTTTATCTTTTGATTCACTAGTTGCTGTACAAGTAGTTATACCATTAGTTACTGTAGCATTAATTGTAGGAGGTTTAGAACCAGCTACAAATTTTAATTTAATCTTTCTTTCATTACCAGCATTATCAGTAGCAATAATTTCTACTACCCTATAACCATCTAAAATTTTACCTGAATCATATTTTTTATTATTATCAGTGCCACTACTATAAGTTTTATCACCAGTACTTGAATTTTCTGTATAAATTTCATTATAACTAGTATCACCATAATTATTATAATTAATATGAAATTTTTCAGGCAAACCAGATTCATCATCAGTTACTTCTATTTTTAATCTCAAGTCACCAGCAACAAATAACTTATCATCACCAAATTCCTTTAAATTGTTAGTACCATTAAATTCCACAGTATCTGCCAGTTGTTTATAATTCTGACTTGCGTCTGCTAAAGTAACTTTGATTGTTGGAGCTGTCTTATCAATATTTAAATCAATAGGACTACTCCAATCCCCTTCAACTCCTTTACTTGTAACTTGACGAACACATATTTTTTGTTTTTCTTGAAATGTAGCAGATTGAACATTAACCATGTCTATATCTTTAGGAGTTCCTTCAGTACAGTTACCATTTACAGTAGAAACATATTGATATTTAACATTTTTATATTTTTCACCAGCCTGAAATTCACCAATCCATATATTCTTATTAGTCCAAGTACCAGGAGTATATGAAGCTCCATTTTTATTATCATATTTCATCTTAAATGTAGTATTCTTAATAGCATCTTTAATACCTTCATTTATTGCATCTTCATCAACTATATCTCCAACACTATTAAATGTTTTTGTTCCTTCATGAGCAGAACATTTTAAATGAACTTTATAATAAAAATCTTCCAATGTTTCTGAATCTTGCTCTTGAGATTCAGATGAAGGTAGAAGAATAAAAACCTCAGCAGAACATTGATTACCTTCAGATGCAGGATCTAATAATGGCTCCAAATATTGCTCTTCTACTAATGTGTTTTTTACAAAATCCTCATCATAAAATGCATGGTCTTCGTCAGCAACAAATACATCATTATTTTCTAGATGATAATTTTGTGCAGCACTAAATACACTTTTATACATATTATCATAAGAAAAGTTTCTTGATTTACTTAAATATTTATAAACTGCGGGAACAGCAACAACCATTAAAATACCAAGTATTACAATAACTGCTAATACTTCAACAATTGTAAATCCGCGATTATTTTTCTTCAAATTAACCACTCCCTATTCTATGTATAATTATACTATAAAAAAAACAAATAGTTAATACTATTTGCATTTTTTTTATTTACTATACATCTTTTAAATAAGTAAGTAAATTTTTAGCTACTTCTAATGAAACAACTTCACTAAGCTCATCTAAAGAAGCCTCTTTAATTCTCTTTAAAGAACCAAATTTCTTCAATAATTCTTTTCTTCTTACTTCACCTATACCAGGAACAACATCTAGTACAGATGCTAAAGCACCCTTAGACTTAATACTTCTATGATAACTAATAGCATACCTATGAACTTCTTCCTGAATTCTACTAAAAAATAAAAATAAATTACTATCTGAACTAACATTTAAAACATTTCCATTTTCATCAATAATATTACTAGTTTTATGTTTATTATTTTTTACTAGTCCTATTACTCTTATATTTAATCCAAGCGAATCAATAATCTCTTTAGCAACCCTAACTTGAGCAATTCCGCCGTCCATTACAATAACATCAGGTTTTGTTAAATTTTCCATCAAAACACGATAATATCTTCTATATAATACTTCTTTCATTGCTGATATATCATCTTTTACATCAACGCTTATCTTAAATTTACGATATTCATCTTTTAAAGGTAAAAAGTCATCATAAACAACCATTCCACCTACATAAAAAGTTCCAAATAAATGACTATTATCAAATGCTTCCATTCTAGAAACATTCTCTTGATTAAGTATTATCTTTAATTCATTAATTGCCTTAATTCTCAAATCATCATTTTTCTTTAAAGTTTCCTCTTCCTCTTCTAATACTTCTTTAGCATTTTCTTTAGCTAAATCTAACAAATTCTTAAGTTTACCTTTCTTAGGATTATTAACTTTAATTTTTAAATATTCACTAAGTAAATCACAGTCTATACCATCTGGAGCCAATAATTCTTTAGGTAAAATTGCTGTTTTATCATAAAATTTTAAAATGTATTCAATAACTTGCTCTACTACATCAATATCACAGCTTAGTATTGATTTGTCTCTTCCTACTAATAAACCATCTCGTACAAAAAATATTTGTATAGATAAATAATTCTTATCAACATAATAATTTATTAAATCAAAATTATAATTATCATTTAAATCAATTTTTTGCTTTCTTAATGTAATATCTATATCTTCCAAAGTATTTTTTAATTCCAAGGCTCTTTCATAATTCATAGCCTCACTTGATCTTAACATCTCACTATTAATTTTATCTTTAATTAATGTAGCATCACCTTTTAAAAACGAAATTATTTCCTTTTTCATAACATTAATTGTTTCTTTATTAATATCCTTCATACAGTAACCTAAACACTCATTTATATGATAATACAAACATCCTTCTTTATTTAAATGTTCACATTTCCTCAAAGGATAAAGTCTATTTAACATATTTACTGTCTTTCTTGCCGCTGTAACATTAGGATATGGACCATATAAGTAGTTTAAATTTTTCTTCTTTTTAACATTTCTAACTACTCTTAATCTTGGATATTTTTCCTTAGTTAATTCAATATAAGGATAAGTTTTATCATCTGTAAGCATAATATTATACTTAGGATCATATTTCTTAATTAAAGTAATTTCTAGTATTAATGATTCTAATTCTGAAGATGTAACTATATATTCAAAGTCATCAATATCTTCAACTAGCATTTTAGTCTTGCCAGTAACATTACCAGTAAAATAACTACGCAATCTTTTTTTTAAATTTTTAGCTTTTCCAACATATATAATTACTCCATCTTTATTTTTCATTTGATAACTACCAGGTTTAGTAGGAACTAAAGCTAATTTTTCTTTAAAATTTTTCATAAAACCACCAACAAATTAATTATAACATAAAAAAAGAAATGGTTACCCATTTCTTAAATATTATACTTCCATAATAAAGTCATATGCATTTGAAAAATCATCTCTAAAAGTTAAAGTAATTTCTTTTGCATCATTAGCAGCAATATTTTCAATAGTTATTTCATAACCATTTATACTATTACCATCTTTATCAACAAATGATAATCCAACTGCTTTTGCTTCTATATTAACACTACTAGTTAAACTAAATTTAAAAGTAGTATCTCCAGTATTAGCGTCAGCCTTTAAACTAATATTATCAATTGTAATTTTATTATTATCAATAAAATCAAAAGTATGTTTTTCATTTAATTTTTTAGAAACATTAGTTTTAACATTATTCTCTATTTTTACATTTTGCTTATTATCTATATCTACTGCTGGACGAAGTTCCTCATCTGGTGTTGGAACAATTTCATTCTTTTTAGTATCATTATTTAAAAAGATTAATCCCGCAATAACACATGCTATAGCTAACAAAAGAATTACAATAATAAGTAAAGTTTTATTACTTTTTTTATTTTCAATATTACCTTGTGCTTTTTCATTTTCACTATTCATATTAACTTACCGTCCTTTTCCATAGATACTTATATGGAACTTGTACTAAAACACTGCCATAAGCATCATTATAACTATAAGTTCCACTTGAACTAGTTCTTGTAGCTTTAGCTGAATTAGCAAATGTTCCATATACAAATTCCTGACCATTACAAAATACTCTACCACTATACATCCAAATTTTATAACCTGACTTAACAGAAGTTGCAGTGGTGTATCCTGAATATATAGTAGGAGAATAATCAGCCCAACTGCTTGTAACTTTGGAAGAACCTATCTGAGCATTACCAGTACCACTCGTCCAAATTGCATAACCATTTTTAGCTGCTAGATATACACCATTGCCACCTGTTCGAACCATATCATATGTTCCACTATTAAGTTCAGAACCCACATAAACAGAAGCATTACCTTGAGCATGAATTGTCGAATTAGCACTTGATGATGTAACAACATGTGTATTACCATTTACTTTTAATACTTTAGCAGAATCTGTATAAATAGAACATGCATTTTTAGAATAGAATAAACCACCATATATTATTAAATCATTAGTATAATTAGATTCAATATCTAATGCTACACTTCCTGATGTACCATTATAAACCGATGTTGCACTTCCTACATTATCAACACGACCACTATACATTTTAAGAGTTCCACCATGTAATCTTAAAGTTCCAGCACCAGCTGTACCAGTTATTAAAGGCCATGTTCTATTTATTTGGTTACTATTAGTTTGTGTTCCTATAGTTAAAGTACCTGAACTTAAATAAACAGTACTATATTGAGATGCGCTTACTTTACCACTAATAATATTTGTAGTACCCGTAGTATATATTGCCATAAAGTTAGAACTACTTCCTGATGCCCCTTTTGCACCCTCAACAAATGGATAGTTGTAACTAGTTCCACCTTTACCAAAATTTAGTGTACCACTAGAACCTACATTAATACCATCAAAATTAGAAGATAATTTACCACTATATACATTTACTGTTCCTGAATTAACTCCAAGTAAAGTACTATTTGATCCTTGCTGAGTTATAGTAGGATAACTTTGACCAACAGTCGAAGTAGTACCTATATTAAGAGTTCCACCTGCTGTTTGTAATAATCTACCAGAATAACTTGTATTTGTCTTTAAAGTACCACTACCAGTTATTGTAAATGTACCAGCAGTTACATTAAGTGTGCTACCACTATATGTAATAGTTTTACCATTTAAATTAAGAGTTACATTCTTATTTAATGTTGGTGTAGTTGATTCACTAACATTTCTATAAACATTAATGGTTGATCCTGCACTTACTGATGAAACTGCAGTTTTTAAATTAGCATAATATGTACTACCAGAATAATAATACATTGGCTTAACTGTTACTGAAATAGTCTTTGTAACAGTACCATCACAATTAGATCCTTTTGGCATAACAACTGTTATTGTTGCTGAGCCGTAAGATGCTCCTGTTATTGTTATTTTACTACCACTTGCACTAACTGTCGCAATTGATGTATCACTTGATGTAGCACTATTTACTGTACCATCAGTTATTGTTACAGTTGATGTTGATTTTTCATTTATTGTTACTGATGTACTAGAAAGTGTATTTGCTGCAGGAACACATGGAATTGGATTTACTGTTACTGAAATAGTCTTTTTAACAGTACCACTACAATTTGTTCCTTTTGGCATTTCAACAGTTATATTCGCAGTACCAACTGATACACCAGTTATTGTTATTGTACTACCACTTCCACTAACAGTTGCAACAGAAGTATTACTTGAGGTAACACTACTTACTGTACCATCAGTTATTGTTACTGTTGCCTTTTCCTTTTCTATTATCGTTACTGATGTTTTTGAAAGTTTATTATCTGCTGTAATACATTGTAGAGGAACTACAGCAGTTGCATAACTACTTGAAACATTACCTAAACTATCTTTTGCCCAAATATAATAAGTACCTGTTCCTTTTGAGAATGTCTTCCCAGTTTGCCATCCTGTTGCACTAGCAGATGGTGCAGTTGTAGATGTACTTATATAATATCCACCTATTGTTCCAACATTACTATCAGTTGCACTTGCCGTTATAACTACTTTATTATCAGTCCATGTAGTTCCAACACTAGCTGAAACTTTAGGACCAGTATTATCTAAATACATATCACTATTAAATAATTGCGATACATCTATAGCATTACCTGCGGCATCAGATAACGTATTATCTTTAGTACATACATATAATTTTCCAGCACCTGTACCACTATTTATAGTTATATCTTGACTAGTAGCACTATTTGCTGAAGATGGAATATTAATATTAACATAATTTGTTAAACTACTGCAAGCTGGTGCACTCGTTCCCCAACCATAGTATAAATTAATTGGACCAGATTTTAATGAACTTCCACCTGTATCATTAATTTTTATATTAGCTTTATGACTCTTAGCATATGTTTTACCATCAGTAACATTAACAGTCATTGTTGGCAAAGTATTATCAATGCTAATTTTCATTTTATCACTAGTACTACAATTGTTTGCCTGATCACATACTTTTACTTGAAGATTATCATTAACCTCACTAGTAAATACTTGTGTTTTTATTTTATAGCAATCAGTTCCTGATACACAATTTGAACTAGCATACTTTGTGAATGATGACTCACTAGATGGAAATTTATATGACCAAGTAAGAGATGAACCTTTTTCACTTTCATTTGTTGATGCATTAAACACATAATTCTTAGCTGAAGTGAATGTTTTACCCTTCCAACCATAACTTGTAGCTGGATCAAAAATAGGTTTATCTGGCTGAATACTATCCATCTTAAAAATACCGGACTCAAAATTTTCAAGTAATTGTTTACCATTTGTAGTAATAACATTTACAGGTTGTATTACTAATTTATATACCCCATTTTGTGGTATACCATTTATTTTAGCTGATAATACATTATCATTACCATCTTTAGATGAGCTTAAATTTCTAGTTTTAATTGCTTTTTGTTGACAATTTTCTCCATTGATATCGCATTCACTCCACCAATAATTAATTTTAGGATTTATTGACTCGAATGCCGTTTTATTTTTTATAGTAAATTCAATATTACCATAAGTAGCTTTGTTAATAGTAGCTTGAGAATTATTCTCATTAAAGCTTATCCATTTACCACCAGTACCGTTAGTTGATAATGCCTTTTCAAAGCCATATTCATCAACAACTCCACAAACTGGTGCTTCGCTTGATTTATATACTATATTATGATTTTCATCTTTGCAAACCAAATACACTTTATAATCATACTTGTCACCAGTTTTATTAATAATAACATATGAATCGTCACTTGCATCAGTTGGAGTTTCTTCCCCCGAACATGAAATATTATTTACTCCATAATCTTTTACTAAAGATGAACCTTTTAAATCTAAACTTAAAGATACCTTATCACAAGCATTTGCTGAAACACCAAACAAATCAGTACTATGTGAATCAACATACAACTTAGCTGCACTTTCTAAAGATTTAGAATATGTTTCATATTTTTTATTTTTATTATTTGCTTGAATTCGTCTTACTTCAGGTAAAGCTAAAGCTGTAATAATGCCCATAATAGTTATTGCAACTAATAATTCTACTAAAGTAAAACCTTTATTATTTTTCTTCTTACTCATATCCACCACACCTATTCTAATAAAATTATACATCATAATAAAAAAAATTAAAAGTTAAATTAAAAAATATATAAAAAAGAAATGGCCTAACCATTTCTTAATTCTATTTTTCAATTTTAAAATCATATGCATTACTAACATCATCAGGAAATTTCCATACTACTTGTTTTATTTCATTAGCATTAATATTTTCCATATTAATTTCATAACCATGAATAACATTACCTTTTTTATCTAGAAAAACAATATTCAATGCAGTAGATATAATTTCTTTAGTACTAGAAAAATCAGCTGTAAAAGTAGTAATACCTTCATTAGAATCAGCAACTAAATCTATTTTATTAAATACTAATTTGCAATCATTAAATTTAAACTCATGCTTTTCATTTAACAATTTAGATGTATTTATTTTTTTACCTTCTCTTACTTTAACATTTGTAGTATCTTTAATATTTATTATTGGATTCTTTTGTATTTCATCAGTTATATTTGATTTATTATTAATGAAAATATCATTTTTTAATATAAGATAGAAAACACTAAATATAATAACAATAAATAAAACAATAGAAAGTAAAATATATATTAATTTTTTATTATCCTTTTTCATATGTCCTCCTATAAATTTAATATTATGAAACATACCATAAATAATTATAACTTGCTGATGTTAAATTACCATAAGACCTTTTACCAGTTGTTTTTACTTTTTCTTTATGTACTGTTCTTCCACTATTACCTAAATTTGCAAAAGTATCAGTAGTAGATGAATTGCAGTGAACCTCACCACTATAGAAATATAAGCTTCCACCGCCTAAACTTACAGCTGCTGCATCATTTGTAATTCCAGTATAAAGGTTTGGTGCATAATCACTATATGGTTTAGATGCCTTTGACGAACCTATTTGAGCATTACTAGTACTAGCTGTTCCGCTAATCCATATTAAATAACCACTATGTGCAACCATTATTGCGCCTTTTTCGAGTTCTCTAATAGTTTCACCATTAGCCGGTAAATCTGATCCAACATAAACTTTAGAGTCTCTTTGAGCATGAATAGCTGAATTAGCACTTGATGCTGTAACAACATGCGTATCACCATTTATTTTAAAAGAATGATTTACTAATTCATTAAAAATTGCACAAGCATTTTTTGAATATATTAAACCACCATGTAATATTACATCACTAGCATAATTAGATCCAACGTATAAACCAACTGAACCAGTCGCACCATTATAAGTAGAATCTTTTTCTCCTAAATTTTCAACAAGACCGCCATACATATTAAATGTACCCTTATTTACATATAAGGCCGCATACAAAGACGAATCAGTTGATGATAATCGTGGATACTCTTTGCTTGAAGTGGTAGCAGAAGTACCTACATTTAAAGTTCCATTAACTAAATAAACAGATGAATAACTAATAGCAGTAATATATCCACTCTTAATATTAACAGTATTTTTATCACCATTTATATAAATACCGGCATAAACATTATTTTTATTTGCTACATTGCTTGTAGCAGCAATCTTTGGATAAGAACTACTAGTACCGTCTTTACCAAAATTTAATGTTCCTTCCTTAACAATAATACCATCATTTTTTGATGTTAAAGTTCCACTATAGACATTGACTGTTCCACTAGAATCTAAAATAGCCGAACTAGTTCCAGAAGCAGTAATATTTGGTGTACTTTCACCTTTTGTAGAAGTAGTACCTATATTAAGAGTTCCACCTGATGCTTGCAATAAACTGCTAGAATAACTTGTTGTTGTTTTTAATGTACCACTACCAGTTATTGTAAATGTACCAGCCTCTACATTAAGAGTGCTACCACTATATGTAATAGTTTTACCATTTAAATTAAGAGTTACATTCTTATTTAATGTTGGTGTAGTTGATTCACTAACATTTCTATAAACATTAATGGTTGATCCTGCACTTACTGATGAAACTGCAGTACTTAAATTTGTATAATAATTATTACCACTATAGTAATAAACAGGCGTTACAGTAACTGAAATAGTCTTTGTAACAGTACCAGAACAATTAGATCCTTTTGGCATAACAACTGTTATTGTTGCTGAGCCGTAAGATGCTCCTGTTATTGTTATTTTACTACCACTTGCACTAACTGTCGCAATTGATGTATCACTTGATGTAGCACTATTTACAGTACCATCAGTTATTGTTACAGTTGATGTTGATTTTTCATTTACTGTTACTGATGCTTTTGAAAGTGTATTTGCTGCAAGAACACATTGAGCAGGAACTACAGCAGTTGCATAACTACTTGAAACATTTCCTAAACTATCTTTTGCCCATATATAATAAGTACCTGTTCCTTTTGAGAACGTCTTCCCAGTTTGCCATCCTGTTGCACTAGCAGATGGTGCAGTTGTAGATGTACTTATATAATATCCACCTATTGTTCCAACATTACTATCAGTTGCATTTGCTGTTATAACTACTTTATTATCAGTCCATGTAGTTCCAACACTAGCAGAAACAACAGGACCAGTATTATCTAAATACATATCACTATCAAATAGTTCTGATACATCTATAGCATTACCAGCGGCATCAGATAACGTATTATCTTTAGTACATACATATAATTTTCCAGCTCCTGTACCACTATTAATAGTTATATCTTGACTAGTAGCACTATTTGCTGATGCAGGAATATTAACATTAACAGATTTTGTTAAACTACTACAAGCCGGTGCACTTGTTCCAAAACCATAGTATAAATTAATTGGACCAGATTTTAATGAACTTCCACCAGTATCATTAATTTTTATATTAGCTTTATGACTCTTAGCATATGTTTTACCATCAGTAACATTAACAGTTATTGTTGGATACTTTTTATCAATACTAATTTTCATTTTATTGCTAGAACAATTGTCTGCTTTATCACAAACTCTTATTCTAACATCTTCATTTCTTTCCTTTGTAAAAGGTGTAGTAATAAAATTGGTGTAGTTAGAATTATCATAAATAGTATATGTATTATCACTATCTGGATATTTATAAGCCCAATCTCTAACACCAGAGCCTTCCTCTACTGTACTTAAATTAAATACATATTCTTTATTATCAACAAATTTCTTTCCCTTCCATCCATAACCATCACGTGGATTAAACTCCGGTATAGTTGGAGAAATACTATCTAGCCTATAAATCTTTGACCTATAATTATTATCAATCATCATCTCACCAAGTTCATTATGAACACTAACTGGTATAACATGTAATTTATAAACTCCGTTTTCAGGAATATTTTTTATTTTTGCATTTGAAGACTCTTTATTTTCACTTAAAGCTAATGTAACTGTGTGATATTTAGTTTCTAAAAGCTCACTACAATTTTCATCACTACATTTTTGCCATCCATATTTAATAATCGGAGGAGCATCAAATGCAGCATCACTAGTAATAGTTAAAACAAGATTTTTATATATATTAGCATTTTCAGCTTTAGCTAAACTAATCCACTTTTCTCCTGTACCATCTCTATTTATCCCAATTCCAAACCCGTTTAAGGTAGGAAGAGTACAGTTACCAATAGCTGCTGATCGATAAATTTCTTGCTTATTTTTATCTTTACAAACTAATGAAACTTCATAACTATACTTACTACCTTTTTTACTGACCTTAACGTATGTTTCATCATTATTACAACTAATACCATTGCTATTAAAGTCTTTGGCAAGTTTAGAGCCAATTAAATCTATATCCAAAGACAATTCAGCACAACCATTTTTAGCATCTCCAAATAAATCAACACTATGTGAATCAATATACAATTTAGCTGCACTTTCTAAAGATTCTGAATATTTTTCAAATTTTTTCTTTTTATTATTTTCCTGTAATCTTCTAGCTTCAGGTAAAGCTAATACCATAAGAATACCCATAATAGTTATCGCAACCAATAATTCTACTAAAGTAAAACCTAATTTATTTTTTTTTATCTTTTTCACATATACCACACCTATTCTAAATAAATTATAACTCAAAAATAAAAAAAGTTAAATAAAAAAATAAGTAGTAATCTACTTATTATATTTTTCCATTGATTTCATAACTTGATTAATTTGTTTTTGATTTGGTTTTCTTCCCATTTGCATCATTAATGTTTTAATCATATCCTCATTAATAGGAGGATTTTTTTCTAAATATTTTTTCATAACTTTTCTAGCTACAAAAAATCCAATAATAAATCCAATAATTATTCCTAATAAAATTATTAAAATATCATGTAACATAACTTTCACCTCTAAATATATTCTACTAAATTAAATGCAATTATACAAGTAATTTATTATTACTCAAGAAAAAAAAATCACATTTTTTAAAATTACATACAAAGTAATTATTAGAATATTTTTTAATTAATTTAAAAAAGCTACTTTCATCTTGCTCCAATTCCAATTTCATATAACTAGATTTTATAACTAATCTGCTAACTTCATCTTTATATAAATTATTTATATAATGAACATCTCCTCTTTTAGAATAAGGAATGTCAGTATGACATTTTAAAAAAATATCTCTATCCATTTTATTCTTAGGAATTGTTTTAATTAATTGTTTAAATAAATTATATCCATATGAAACTTCTTCTTTATTTAAATAATATATTTGTCTCAAAATATTATAAAGTACACTCATATTGTCTTTATATAAATCAACAAATTCATCTTTAATATCAAAAATAAAATAGACATCCATATAATCACCACTTATATAATAGCAATTATGAATGTCTATTTTTGTCGATTATTTTAAAAGATTTTCTATTTTTTCTTCTAAACTTTCAATATCAAACCCATATTTTTTATAAACATCATCTTTTTTACCACTAGAACCAAATTGATCTAAAGTAATTAAATATTTATCGTTAAATATTATTCTATTCCACGAATAAGATGATGCTGCTTCTACAGCTATTTTTCTAATTTCAACAGGTAAAACACTATCAATATATTCAGGATCTTGAGCTAAGAATCTACTTATATTAGGCATTGATACAATCCTTATTTCTATACCTTTAACTCTTAATCTTTTAGCAACTTCAATAACTTGATGAACTTCTTCTCCTGTTGCAATAACTATACCATCAGGTCTTCTTTCCGAATCAAATACTACATATCCACCCTTTTCTACACTATTAACATTTGTAGTTTCAAGTATTGGTAATTTATTACGAGCAAGAGTAATTACTGCAGGACCATTACTTTTATTAGCAATAGCTCTGTATGAGCCTATAACTTCATTTGCATCTGCAGGCCTAAAGACATCAACATTTGGAATACTACGTAAAGCTATTAATTGTTCAACAGGTTGGTGAGTTGGTCCATCTTCCCCTACACTAATAGAATCATGTGTAAATATATAAACTATTGGTAAATCCATCATAGCTGCCATTCTAATAGAAGGTCTCATATAATCACTAAAACTTAAAAAAGTAGAACCATATGGTCTAAGTCCACATAAAGCTATACCATTTAAAATAGCACCCATAGCATGTTCTCTAACACCAAAATAAATATTTTTACCTAAATAATTTTCAGCACTAAAATTTTCTCCATCTTTTATATATGTTTTATTAGCAGCAAACAAATCAGCACTACCACCAATAATTAAATTATTATCTCTAACTATAGAATTTAAAATTTTTGAAGAAGTATCACGAGGTGATTCTAAATTATCTTCAGGCTTATCATATAATAACTCTTTAATTTCAAGTTTTTTATCACTATTTAATAAATAATCAAATTCTATTTTTTCAGAATCAGTTAAACTTCCCAAACTTTTTTCAAACTTAGAAACTAAATTATCACATCTCTTAGAAATAAAATATCTAAATTCATCTATTGTATTTTGAGAAATAGCAAATGGAATATCTCTAACTCCTACTTGTTGTTTTATAGAAGAAATATCTTCTTTTGACAAAGGTGCACCATGTACAAGATTAGTTCCTTCATTTACCGAATATTTTCCAATTGTTGTTTTTATCTCTATCAAAGTAGGTTTATCTATACTCTTCTTAGCTTCATCAATAGCTAAAGAAATGGCTTCATAACTATTTCCATCACTAACAGTAATAACGTTCCATCCTTGAGATATAAATCTCATTGAAATATTATCATTAAAAGTTAATTTTGTAGAACCATCTAAGCATACATTATTAGAGTCATATAAAACTATTAACTTATTTAATTTTAAATTTCCAGCAAGTGAGGCAGCTTCATAGCTAATTCCTTCCATTAAGTCACCGTCACCGCACATAACATATGTATAATAATCGATTATATCTCTTTTACCCTTATTATATCGGTTTCTTAAATTAGCCTCTGCCATCGCCATACCAACACCCATAGCTAATCCTTGACCCAAAGGACCAGTAGACGCATCAACACCAGGTGTTACTCCATATTCAGGATGCCCAGGTGTTACAGAATCTATCTGTCTAAACTTTTTCAAATCATCTAAATCAATATTAAACCCTGCCATATATAATGTGGCATATAATAATGCTGACCCATGACCACAAGACATTACAAAACGGTCTCTATTAAACCAATTAGGATTATTAGGATCAAATCTTAAATGATGAGCATAAAGCGTATATAATATTGGTGCAGCTCCCAAAACAATTCCAGGATGACCACTATTAGCTTCAGCTATCATATCAATGCCCAAGCATCTCAATTGATCAATTATTTTGTTTTGATTAATTTCTAATTCTTCTTTCAAAAAATCACGTCCTTTACCTCTTATAATTATAACAAAAAAAAAGAGAATTAACAAATTTATTCTCTTATCGCAATTGAATAAGCAATAAAATGAGTGCTATTACCATGCAAACTCTAAAAATGTTTAAACCTATTAAATTATACTTAAGTTTGGATTGTAAAGGATTAGTAGTATTATACATAAGCTCTACTTTATCACCTTGATATACATCTTTTTTATATATTTTTCTAATAATTCTATATTTTTGTCCTTTAACTCTATACTCCAAAATAGCTTGTCCTCTATTTTCCGGTTTAATAATTGCAACTTCCCCTTCAACTTCTTCATAACCGTTTCTTAAATATTTTAAATTAGCTGTATATTTCCATAGCCCATATAATCCCGCAATAATAAAAGCAATAATATATTTATACGATACAATAAAAACCTCATCAACAATTGATCCAATATATAATCCTAATAGAAAAAATATTACAACCCTGCGATAAACTTTAAATTCAAAACCACCTAAAGAAAGTTCTCTATTTAAATTTGTTCTATTTCTTCTATCTTCACCACAAACAGGACATATAATTTCATCTTCATATAATGTCATACCACAGTTTTTACAATTTACAATCAAAGTCCTATCATTAACTGAAAAGTCATATTCTTGCATAATATCACCTCAATATAAATATTAAAAAATCTAAATTTTTAAATTCTAAACTGGTGCCGAATAAAGGATTTGAACCTTCGACCTTTGCATTACGAATGCACTGCTCTACCAGCTGAGCTAATTCGGCAAATAGTAAAATAATTTAATATTTTACTAATATTTTAATTTTTCAAAAGTATGATTAATTTCATCTTTATATTTTTTCTCAGCATAAGTAAACATAACAACATTTTTTACTCTAGAAATAATAATATAATTTCCATTAATATAGAATGTTTCCTTATTTTTTTTATTATTAAGTTGATTACCCTTAGAGTTAGTATATTTTTTTAACTTTTCTCTATAATATTTTATAGCAGAATCAGTGTTATCAAAGCCGCAATATTCAATTTGATAACTATAATCTTTCCTAGAAGCAACATAATAAGAAAGTATATTATTATCATCAACTTTATCAGTTACGTCCTCAACTTTATATCCTAACTTTTCCATAGACTTAGAAAAATCTTTTATAGACAATATATTTTTATTACCGCAACCTGTTATTAAGAAAGTCATAAAAATAAATATAAATAATTTGAAATATCTTTTCATCTTAATCACTCCATTATTTGTTGCTAGCAAAATAATTAATTATTTTAGTAATTTCATCTTCACTAATATAAACAGGCATTACATTATGAACTGCATTTTTCATTTTAACAGTAACAGTACCATAATCTTCCTCATCTTCTAATTTATCAAAATCAATAGTTGTAAAATATTCACCGACTCCAGGAGACTGAGGTAATAGAACTTGTACATCCATTTTATTAATAATTTCTTTTGTTAAAGTATTATTAGTTGGTGTATCAGTAAATAAAATCAAGTGTATTCCTAAATTTTTAGAATTTTTAATTATATCAAGAATTTTTATTCTAGCTTCTTTTCCTACAACATCAATCATATCATAAAAATCATCAATCATAATAATAAGTTCATAAATATTATCATTAAATCTTTCGTTATAATCCTTAATACTATTACACTTATTAGTCTTTAATATATTTATTCTTTCAGAAACGATTATCTCTAATTTATTAATAAATTCAAGATAATTATCTGGATTAATTACAGTAGGAAATAATAATTTTTTAATCTTATTGTAAGCTGAGAATTCAACTATACTACTATCTAAAAATGCAAACTTAATATTATCATTAGTATCATTCAATAATAAAGAACAAATAATGCTATTAGCAAACACACTTTTTCCAGCACCAGTCGGACCAATAACAATCATATTCTTATATTTTTCCAAATCAATCAATATATTTTCATTATCCTTATTAATTCCCATTGGTACTTCTAGCAATTCATGCTTTTCGCTATAAACATTTAAGAATGGTATTTCATCTGTTAAGCATTTTTCACATTCTTTCAATTCTTCTAATAATTTCTTCATTTTACCAACTCCATATTATCTTAATATAATTTTAACATAAATTATTTTTATTTAGAAAAAATTTCAACTATTTTGATAAGTATTTTTGAAATTTGTTCCATATCCTCTAAACAAACATATTCATATAAACTATGAAAATTATGTCCCCCAGCTCCTAAATTAGGACAAGGTATACCATTATAAGAAATATTAGCACCATCAGTACCACCCCTAATAGGTTCTATTAAAGGTTTTACTCCTGCATCTTTTATAGCCTGTATTGTCTTATCAATCAAATCCTTATTTTGTTCTACTACTTCCAACATATTTTTAAATAAATCAATAATAGTAACTTCAATACAATTACCATATTCTTTATTTAATTTATCTGCTATTTCTAATAATTTATTTTTTCTTTTTTCAAAGTTTTCTTTATCAAAATCTCTAATTAAATAAATCATTTTTGTTTTTACAACATCGCCTTCAATTAAATCAAGATGATAAAACCCTTCTTTTCCATCAGTATTAGATGGAAGTTCTAAAGGAACTAAAGAATTAAAAATAGTTCCAATATGACAAGCATTAACCATTATACCTTTAGCATTACCAGTGTGAGTTGAAATACCATCTATATCTATTTCTACTTTACAAGCATTAAAGTTTTCATATGAAAATTCACCTAAAAATATTCCATCAACTGTATAAGCAAAATCTGGCTTAAAAATATTTTTATCCAAATTTTTTGTACCAAGTCCTATTTCTTCATCAGGAGTAAAACAAACATAAATATCTCCGTGTTCAATAGAAGAACTAGAAAAGTATTCTAACATTTCCATAATTTCAGCAATACCAGCTTTATCATCAGCGCCTAATAAAGTTGTACCATCTGATGTAATTAAAGTTTTACCTACATGATTTTTTAAATCCGGATAAACACTAGTTTTTAAAACAATTCCATTAAGTTCAATATCGCTACCATCATAATTTTTAATAATATTAGGTTTAACATTTTCACCACTTACCGCTGGTGATGTATCCATATGAGATAAAAAACCTATTTTTGGTAAATCTTCTTTACCTTTTAAAAGCCCATATACATAACAATATTTTTCATCATAATAAACTTCATCTAATTTTAAATCTCTTAATTCTTGTACTAATAATTCAGCCAATACTTTTTGACGTTCAGTACTTGGATTATTATCTTTACTGCTATCTGAAGTTGTATGTATTTTTACATAATTTAAAAATCTATCTAAAACCATCGTATCATCTCCTATAATTATTATAACATTTTATTTCTATTTTAAAAGCAAAAAAGAAACTAAATAAGTTTCACACAAATACAAAAAACATTTATATTTTCACGGTTAAGATAAAAGTCAGCTATAGAATATTTAATATAAAAAAAATTATAAAAACATGGGTTTAAACTTTTACTTATATTTGTATTTATTTTATTTTTATCATTATTACTAGCTTCTAAATCAATATAATTATATATTTTACTACAAAAAAGAGCATAGTACTGCTTATTATATTAATAAGTCCTTACTAGCCCTTATTTACAATATTAATTATTAGTTTTTTGCACTGGCTTTTCCAATAAATCTGTCCAATGTCCACTAGGCATAAATGCGGATGTATCTTTTCCTTCTCTTTGTGCTTGTTGAAATGCATTAAATTGTTCATCAGTAAGTCCATCATTAAAATGGCTTGAATAAAATTTATACCATGCTTTGTAAGATGATGTTGCAGTAATATGTTTACCAATTTCAGGGGCTGGTAATTCTACACCAAATTTTGTTGTTTGATATACCATATATTCTAATGCATATTGTTCTTCAGTTAAATCAATTTTAGGTATTCTTCCATGAGCCATATCGTGTCTACATCTCCAAATATGACCACCCATAGCATCAATTGCAAAGTATAAATCAACTTCACTTAAATTATTGATTTTTTCTACATCAGAAATACTTCCTGGATCTATACCATAAATTCTTGCATTCTTAATTCTATCCTCTTTTTCTTGTTCACTTTCTAAATATTCCGAAACATCTTTTCCATTATATAATTTTAAGTTTAGAATTTTTTCTATATTAGAAAATACTCTACCATTAACTATTTCTTTAATTCTCTTTTCAGGTGCTACTACATCCCACTCAATAGTAGGCATAGCATCTTTTTCTTCATCTCCCAAGCATTGTAAATCATAACTACAAATTGGTTGTTCATTTCCCATTACTTCTGTTAAAACAGGTAATAATTCATCTAAAAGTTCTCTTGTTTTTTGTGATGTAGATATTAACAAATATTTATTTCCTTTAAAGGTTATTTTAAATCTTTTAGAGTCTAAATATCCAGCTACACCATCAATTGATGATAAGAAACTTGGTTCAAATCTATCACCATATTTTTTACTTAATAGTTCCTCCAATTCTCCTGAATTAGAAACTGCCGTTTTTCCCATTCTAAGTTCCTCCCTTTGTATAGTTATTTATTATAGCATACCTTTACATTATTTGAACAAAAACTACATCACTTCTTAAATTACCACTAATAATAACTAATTTAGCTATACAAAACTTGCAAATAAATTTTAATCTCATCACAATTATTTTTCCATTCTAATTTCTTACTTGATAACATTTTTTATTTTTAATCAAAATTTTCTTTCATTCTAACATAATAGTCATATATTTCATCATGATTATTAGAGAACACCTCGAAGCATTCTTTTTTATTTTATTTTCTTCTAATTTTACATTAAAATATTCTGAAAATATATAACATAAAATATTTTATTCTTAATAAAAACTCAACTAAAAAAGCTAAAAATAATAAAACATATGGTATAATAATCGCTACAGGAGGGAAATATGAGAATAATTGAAGATTTAAAAAAAGATGAAGTATATATTAGACTTTTAGCGAAATTTAATGATGAAGGACCATTTACATTTGGAAATGATTATCATACTAAAATTTATTGTTATGAAGATGATGAAATTATAAACCCAAATGATATGAGAGCGCTTGGAAAATACATAGATGCTTTCCGTTGTAATAAATTATCCCTTTACGATGTTCCAGAGTCATTAAGAACAGAAGAATTCTTTGCCAATACTTTTTTTTATAATTACGATTATATCAAAAATAATATAGAAAAATTTGATAGAAATTTCTTTAAAGATCTTATAATGACAGATAGTGGTTGTTTAAGATTTGATAATAACTGTTTTGAAATTATGCCAATTGAGTACATTGATGAAGAAATTCTTTCTTTAGCTATATTAAGTGGTACAGATTGGAGTTGTAATAAATGGTTATTAACTGTTTATAAAAGAAATCCACAAGCTATAAGTGAAGATGTATGGAAATTAGCCGCTAGACTATATGGTGGTAGAACTTTTTCTAATATTTTAACTATTACTCCAAAAGAATATCAGGATAAAGAATGGTATCAAGAATTATTTAAATGCACATATAATTGTGGCTGTAGATGTGATAGTAGAGATACATATTTAGGTAATAATGACAGAACAGTTTTAATGGATTATATTCCTAAAGAAGTATTAACTCCAGAATTTTTAATAGAACTGCTTAAAGACACCCCTGAGAATATTGCAAGATTTAGTGAATATGCACTTGAAACTGAAATCAACGTAGGAATAGATAAGGATGAAAATCCTATTAAAAAGAAAATATGGCAACTTGTAATTGAAAATGATGGCAATTTAATTGAAAAAATGGATTTAAATGAAGAAAGAGTCAATTATTTTAAATCATTATACGATAAAGATTCGCCAGAATACTTTGGCTTTAAATATCATTATAGAGATTGGAAAAGATCACAACACCCACAAAAGCAAAACAACACTACCGACTTAGGGTTAGTTTTTATGGATGCTATGATTTATGCTATGGAGGGTGATGATCCTTCTAAAGCAATAGATAATGAAGTAAAAAGAAATAGAGATAATATGAAGCAAAGTACAGATTTACTACCAATTTTTTACAACGGATCTGTACCTAATGAATATAAAAAAGAATATGATTCAGAAGAATATCTACTAATGATGTATGAAAAATGTGGCATAAAAGTAATAGAAGAATATGATTACTTACTTTACAAAGTAGAATTGCCAGAAGGATTTACGATCGAATATGATAATCATTTTGGTGCTGTTAAAGATAATAATGGTATGAAAATAATTTCATTTCATAGAGATGATAAATTTTATGATCGTACTGCCGAAGTAACAATGATAAATGAAAGTATCATTAATAACGAATCGCAACAGTCGGATAGACCAAAAATGTTATTAAAATAATAAAGATGACAATGAGTTTATCTCTCAAAGTCATTTTTTCTTTTCTTAAATCTAATTCTTCAACATCATCGTCATCTAAAACATCATTTTCATACATATAATTTACAATATTGATATATTTATCATCTTTACTATACCAACTATGGAATTTATCATGTAAATTTTTTCAAACTTTTCTTTTCAATAATCTAATGTGCTTTTTAAGTTATGCATCTCAGATTTTAAAAATAATATGTCATTTTAAATTAGTTGCATTAAAAAAAGCTCGAGAAGTTCGAGCATATTTTCTTATGGTGCCGAAAGACAGAGTTGAACTGTCCGCTGATCCTTACCAAGGACCTGTTTTACCACTAAACTATATCGGCATAAAAAAATAATAACATAAATAAAAAGAGAAAACAAATTATTTTCTCTTTTTAATATTTTGAAAATTTGGTTCATCATAAATAGGTTCTTTACTAGTATAACTATGAATCAAATTAAATCCATAGTACAATTTTGGATCTAATATAGAACTCTCTCCCATTGCATAGCCACCATTCATCAAATCAACAAATCCAAACAAATATTTATTTTTCTTTAACCACTTATCATTAATTAATAGTTTACTATATACTCTATTCAAATCTCTCTGCGTTAAATTATCCCTATATCCCAACTTTTCAAGTACAGTATCCAAATTAATACTACCAATAACTTGTAAATCATCAAAAGAAATTGAATATTCACTACAACCATCATATCTTAAATCCAAAGCCTTATCATCCTTTTGATAATATATTATTGGCCTACTTGAACTAGAATCACTATTTACCAATAATCCAGCCCAAACACTATCTCTTTTAACAACAAACTTTTTCATTTAATATCTCCCCTAATAATAGGTTTTTCAGACTATCACCGCTTAATTAATTTCGTATTATACCATAATAAAAAGATATTTTCAAATAACAAAAAAAGATATATATTTATATCTTTTAAAAACAATGGTGTTCAAGACGGGAGTCGAACCCATATCATTTCCGTCGGAGGGAAACATTTTATCCATTAAACTACTTGAACATTAAAGGACTAATCATCACAATCAGCCCCATATTTTTTAGCAAAAGTTAACCAAGTATCCAACTTTATTTTACCATTTTTTATTAATCCCATTTCATTACCTTCAATATCTAAAATAGCATCCATATCAACTTCAGCATAATTAACAGTTGAATCAACTGAAACAGAATTATCATTTCTAGAAATTTTATAATCACAATGTTCTATACCATCATATGACTTAAAAATTTTTTTATAAGCATCTTCATATTGATCTAATAAATCACTATCCTCACTAGTAACACCTTCAACTGAATGTAAAATAGTTATATAATCACCTTCATAGTATACTTCATAAGTCATATCAGAACTACCATTATCAATTTCACCAGTTCTCGTACATTTAATAACCCCATCAGCAGTTGCTTCAGTATGTGAACATCCAGTAACTAAAAATAGTACTCCAATAACAAAAATTAATATGCTAATCTTTTTTGTCTTCATCATTTTCTTCCTCTAATAATTTTATAATCTTTCTTTGATTTTTTAATACTTCATTTATATGATCATGTAAAGATTCCAAAATCAATTCACTCTTTAAATCAGTTCTATAATCATTTTGGTTTCTCAAACTATCTTTAGCTGCTTGTCTGTTTTGACTCATCATAATAATAGGCGCTTGAATAGCAGCAATACAAGATAAAACTAAATTTAGTAATATAAACGGATACTCATCAATAGCTTTATCTGCCAAAATAACACCATTAAGTATAATCCATATTAATAAAAAAGAAATAAATAGTATTATAAATGTCCAGCTACCAGCAACCTCACTAACTTTATCAGCAATCCTATCTCCTCTAGTCATTTTAGATTCTTCTTGCTTATCTATATCAATTGCTATATTTTGATCAATTAATAAATCAATTAATTCCTCTTCATCTTGTTCTTCTAAATTTTTATCTCTAAGTAGCATCTTAACAATATCACGTTTTGTTCTCTTCTTTTCCATAATTATCACCATAAAAATTATAACATAAAAACAAAATTATTAAAAGAAAAATAGTACAAGTACTATTTAACAAATTCAATCAATTTTTCTAATAATTCACTATAACTTTCATTATCAATTTTATTTAAAAAGCCATGACCTAAAAATGGAAGTTCTAATAATTCACTATCAGAATTATTTTTTTCTAATTCCTGATAATAATAAATATTTTCATCTCTTAAAGGATCAATATTACCTACAATAATTAATGTCTTAGGTAAAGTTTTTATCTTTTTTTCTAATAATGGAAATACTAGTTTATTCTTATGATCTTTTTTATATTTTAAATTATTATCATAATATTCATTAATACTAGAAATAACATTTTTATCTAATAAATTATTTTTATCAATAGATTCAAATTTACTTTTTCCATTATATTCACCACTTAATATAGGATAAAATAATACTTCTTTGATATTATATCTAGATTTTTTATCTTTAAAAAGCATTCCTAAACTACTTACAATTGTAGCACCAACTGAGTCCCCTATTAAAGTAATATCATCTTGTTTAATTCTTAATCTAATCAAATCTTTTATTAAAAATTCTACCAATTTATAACATTCTTCTAATACTTTTAAATAATTAGTAGTATCTAATTGTTCATAATCTAATGCTATAACTATTTGTTTAGTATCAATCGCAAGTCTTTGACAAATATCAGCATAATTACTACAATTTGTTATACTAGAAATACCATGAATATAAATTATAACCTTTTTAATATCTGATACTTTATTAGGATAAAATACTCTAACTGGCATAAAATTATCATTAATAACAATCGCATAATTAGAAACATTCATTTTAGAAATAGATGGATGAATTATTTCATAAACACTGCGATATAATTTATAACGAATTACAGAATCAAAGCTATTATCCCTATTCATACCAATATCACCTATCATAATAATAACATAAAAAGAAAGCTGCCAAAGGGCAAACTTTCTTAACTTTACACTATTTACCATTAATTTTAATTATGATCATCTAAAGAATTATAAACAATAACCTTACCTATACCATTTTCACTAAGAAGATTATTAATTTCCAATTGATGTTTTACCTCTCTTGCTACACCGTTAGATCCATCCAATAAAACAGCATTTGGCATCTCATTTAAAATTTCCTTTTTAATAAAAGGATAATGTGTGCATCCTAATACTATAGAGTCAATATTCTTATCTTTATAATCTTTAAATATATCATTTAATAATAATTTAATTTTTTTAGAATCGTTAAGTTCTATTGCATTAGCCAATCCATCACAAGAAACTAAATATATATTTTGATTATCTCTTTTATTTTCCCTAACTAATTCATTTATTCGTTCTGATTCTACAGTAGCAGGTGTTGCCATAACAAGTGTATTCTTATAATTATTATCACAGGCTACCTTAATAGCTGGAACAGTTCCTACAAATATTATATCTGAATAATTTTCTCTTAACTTTTTCATACATCTAGTAGTAGCAGTATTACAAGCTATAACAATCAATTTACAATTATTATTAATTAAATGCTCAACTATTTTACTAGTTATTTCAAATAAATCTTCATCATTTTTTTCACCATAAGGATTATTTTTACCATCATAATAGTAATAATAATCTTCATTAGGTAATACTTTTTTCAATTCATTTAATACACTATAACCACCCATACCAGAATCAAAAATCCCTATCATTTGCATAACCTCCTACAATAAAATTATAACATATAATTAAAAAAAGAACTTCTGTTCTTTTTTATGCTTTTACTTTTACATAATTTGTAACAACAACTTTTCCATCATTGTAACCATTGCCAACAACTAAATTTAATTTATCAAAAGTACCATTTTCTTTTTTTAATACTTCTCTAAACATATTTTCAACTTGTTCTTTATTTAAAGTAAAACGAACAACTTTTTTATTATTTTTTCCTATAACAGCTAAAACACTATCACCTAAATTATTATTTTGATCAACTGTTAAAGAACCTATTGCTACTCTAGACACTTTAAATGATGGCTGATCTTCTCTAAAATATTTTTTTACTATTCCTTTTATACCTAATATATTAAATTTATAGTCCATATTTTCACCTCTAATTACCGATGAAAAATATTATATCATAACAAGAATAGATGTCAAATTAAAAGAAGCTATTTTAGCTTCTTTATTTTCTTTTTATTTGATTTTATATGATTACCTATTATATCAGAAACATCTAGTATTGTAACAAAAGCACTTTTATCCATTTCTTCTACTAAATGTCTTAATTCAAATATTTCTACCCTAGTTAAAACACAATATAAAACTTCTTTTTCTCCTGTAATTAATCCTTTACCTTTTATTATAGTTGTAGTTCTACCAAGTCTCTTATAAATTTCTTCAGATAAAGATGTACTTTTTTCAGTAACAATTAATGCTGCTTTAGCTTGTTCTAATCCTTCAGAAACAAAATCAATTACTTTAAATGTAATAACATAAGTAAGCAAAGAATACATTGCCCTATCAAATCCAAATATAAAACCAGCAATACAATAAATGATTAAGTTGAAAAACAATACAATCTGTCCTACTGACAAATTATTCTTTTTACTAATTACTATCGCAACACTCTCAGTACCATCAACACAACCACCAAAATGTATTACTAATCCAACACCAATTCCTAATAATAATCCTCCATATACAGTTGCTAATAACATTTCTTCAGTAAAGGGATCTAATAAGGAAAAATATGATAAACATAAAGAAAATAATAACATACAATAAATTACTCTAGCTAAAAACCTTTTTCCTAAATTTTTATATCCCACATAAATAAAAGGAATATTTAAAATTAAAATTAAAAAGCTTAATTTAATATTAGTTATTTTAGAAATAATAATCGAAATACCAGTAACACCACCATCTAAAATAGTATTAGGTATTAAAAACACCTCTAATGCAAGTGCAGCCAAAATTGCTCCAATAGTAAGCATCAAAATTTCTATAAAAAATTTTAGTTTTCTATCTTTTATTGCTAACATAATATCACATCCTATTACAAATAATAGTATACTTAAATATAATTTATTTTTCAATAAAATACTAAAAAAGAAATGTCAACTAACATTTCTATAATTTTTCTAATACTGTGATAGCCTCATTAATTGTTGATACCCCAACTATTTTAATTTTTAATTTTTTATCTTTTTTTACTTTCATAGCTTCTTTATAGTTATCACCTTTAGGTACCAAAAAAATATCAGCTTTCTTTTTAGCAGCACCCATTATTTTATATTTTACACCACCAATTTGGCCAATTTTCCCATCTGCTTCAATAGTACCTGTTCCAGCAATCTTTAACCCATGTGTCAAATCTTCATCAACTAATTTATCATATATTGCTAAAGTTGTAATAAGTCCTGCTGAAGGACCAGATTCATTTTTAGAAAAATCAACATCAGCTTCAGGTTTTACATTATATTCTTCTACAGCTTGTATATATATTCCTAATATTTTTTTACCATTACTATCATAAGTTTTACAATCTAAAATCTTTTCTTTTTTATTTCTAATAATTTTAATTTTATAATTATCACCTTCATTATTAGCAAAATATTTTTCACAATCATCATAACTTGAAATTTTATGATCATTAATTTCTATAATTTGATCACCTATCTTAAAGCCATTATTAGATTTTTCATCCACTGAAATAACATATAATTTACTACTCTTTAAATTTATATCCTTATCTGCTAATGTATAAGCCCATTTAATAGCATATCCATTGGAAGCCTTTAAATCTAAAACGCCTCTAAAATTAATGTCTTCCATTGTCTCACTATCAACATACTTATAATCTCCAGGATTATCTAATTCCCAACTAGGAATAACATAACTAAGTAAATATAACGCTAAATTACCATTAATTTCACTAACATAAGAATAATTATAACTACCACTACTTTTACTTTCATCAGTAACAGTAATTTTTTTATCAATATCCCCAATGCCACCACCTAAAATCACATAATAATTTACCGGCCATGTACATATAATTAATGTAGAAAATAATATTATTAAAAATTTATATTCTGAAACTATATATTCTTTTATATTATTAATTAACCTTTTAAACATTTAATCACCTTACTTAATTATAACAAAGAAATGAGGAAATATGAAAAAAAATTATATCAGAAATTCATTTATAATCACTTTATTATTTCTAATATTTCTTTATCTCATAAATTCTAATTTAATTATAAAAAGTATTTTAGATTATACTAAACTATTTATAAATAAATTATTTCCTACTAATTTTCTTTTTTTTATTTTATCTTCACTTTTAATAGATCTAGGTATTATAAACTTATTAAATAGTTTAAAATTAAATGGTTCGATTCTTTTTGTTACTATAATGAGTATTATAAGTGGACTACCTAGTGGTGCCAAATACACTAAAGATCTATTAAATAAAAAATTAATTACAAATAAAACTGCAAATTATTTAATCATGTTCACTAATTTTCCCAATCCATTATTTATCTTAGGATCAGTCAATTCTATTTTAAATAATTACCACTTATCATTAAAAATTCTAATATCACTAATTATAAGTAATATAATAATAGCAATTATTTTTTATCCTCATGAAAAAAAAAAATTAATAGATCAACCAACAAATAAATTTAACTTATCTCAATCACTATCAAAAGCAACTATCGAAGCAATAAAAGTATTAGTTATAATTTATGGTAGCTCAATATTTTTTTTCTTAATAACTATTATTATTAACAAATATCTTAATTTAAATCCTATATTATATATTTTAATAAATGGTTTTTTTGATTTAACTAAAGGAATATTTTCTACTGCTATCATAACTAATGAATTATTAAAATCAATATTTATAATTTTCTTTATTTCATTTGGCAGTTTATCCATTCACATCCAAATAAAAAGTATTATTTCTAATACTTTTATTAATTATAAAAACTACCTATATGGAAGAGTTTTGCAAACTATAATTGCTATACCCATTTTTATGATTATATATTAAAAATAATTAATAGGACAAACAATATTCATTGCATATCTAGTACCTAAATCAGGATGATAAAAATCAATATAAATTTTTAAAATATTATTTTTTGTTGAAATATTAACATTATTTATACGTAAATCATAAATTTTACTGCCAGTTGAAATATCTTCACCATAACCTAAATTAGGAAGTGGATATTCCATTACATCTTCTTCATTACAAGAAGAACCATTACAGTTTTTTAAAGGACCATATTTAATCATAAAATTATCATCATATTGTTCTGAGCAAGGACCAGAAGTAGTTTTTTCTTCACATTCAAAAGCTCTTTTTCTGTCTACTACTAATAAACTAGAAGAACCATCTCTAAATGACATAGTAACTTTATATATTGTTTCTCCACCATTATAGCTATCATTATTACCATTATTATCATTAGAAACTTCAACCCTAGCATCAACTAAGCCTTTTTTTATTAAATCATCTTGAATATCTTTTGTTAAAAGATTTTTATATGTTGTTATTTGTTCATTAAAACCTTCTATACTTTGCTTATTTTTATATGTAGTAACAGTATCATACATTGATACTACAACAATAACTAATAAAATAAAAGAAACAAGAACTTCAACAGTTGAAACACCGCGATTATTTAACTTTTTCAATCTTTTCATTTTCTCACCTCTATTGTTGAATATGACCAATAATCAACATCCTCATCCCTAACATGGTGATAAGCTAAAATAATCCTATATTCAGCACCATTTAAAGATTGAATCTTATCATACCTAGGTAAATATAAAACGTAATCACTAAAACCAGGAGGAAAATCATTAGAATGATCATCAGAAACAAATAAACTTTTAAAATAAGTTTCAGAAGAACCATTAGATAATAACTTATATTTAGTAATATAAATAGTAGGATTATTATGCATAGTACCAACATTCAAAGCATTTACTAAATTATTACATAAAGCTTTATCAGTAATAGTTCTATCATCCGTACCTGTAATATCATTACAAGAAAATTGATGATATCCATTAGTATTTATATCATTAATAATATTACCATTAAAATCTACTCTATCCTGCTCAATTATTCTTTTAAACCAATAAGCTCCATATTTACTGTCAACATCATCATATGCTTCACGTTTTTCATATTCACCAAGCATTGGATAAAAATTGACATACAATAATGAAAATATTGTCATAACAAATACTGCAGTTACTAATGTTTCTACAAGCACAAAACCTTTATTATTAATTTTTCTCATTTTTATCATTTCACTCCTTGCTATTCTTCTAAAACTATTATATAATAAATTATAGTAAAATACCATACATAAAGTAAACAAAAGGGGTTGAAAAAATGGTAGAAAAGGAAGTAAGAAATGTAGAAAAAGGCGTAGAATCCAACATGGTTGCCTTTGATTTCGAAAAAACTCCAATCACACAAATTGCTGATTATATCATAATTACAGCGTCAAAAAGTAATACATCAGATATTCATTTTGACCCCCGTGAAGATGGTATGATGGTAAGATTTCGTATCGATGGTGATTTACAGGATTATACATTTATCCCTAAAACATATGAAAGAAATTTAACTACACGTTTAAAATTATTAGCAAATATGAATATCACTGAATCAAGACTACCACAAGATGGAGCAATAAAAGGTGACTTTGGTGGTAAGTATCTAGATATGCGTGTTTCTGCCCTTCCACTTAATGAAGGTGAAAAAATCGTTATTCGTATTCTTGATTATACTCGAAGCTTACAAGGTATTGATGCATTAGGATTTAATCCATCTAATCTTGTTAAATTAAAACGTATGATGGGTGTTCCAAACGGAATTATTCTTGTTACTGGTGCTACTGGTTCTGGTAAATCAACTACAACATATTCAATTTTACAAGGACTAAACAAACCAGAAACAAATATAATTACTGTTGAAGACCCAATAGAAATGAATATTGAAGGAATGAACCAAGTACAAGTTAATGCTGAAATTGGTATGACTTTTGCGGCTGCCCTTCGTTCTATTTTACGTCAGGACCCTAACGTTATTCTTATCGGAGAAATTCGTGACTCTGAAACTGCACAAATCGCTGTACGTGCTTCAATTACTGGTCACTTAGTTTTATCTACAATACATACCAACGATTCATTAAATACTATTGAACGTTTACTTGATATGGAAGTTGAAAGATACTTACTTGCAAGTGCGCTTACTGGTATTATTTCACAAAAACTTGCTAGAAAGTTATGTCCAGAATGTAAAAAGTTAAGACCAACTAATGATTATGAAAAAGATTTAATAAAAAAAGTTACTGGAAAAGAAGTAAATGAAATTTATGAAGCAGTTGGATGTGATCATTGTAAAAATGGTTATTCTGGACGTTTAGCTATTCACGAAGTATTATTAATCAACCAAGAAATTAAAGATGCAATCAGTTCAAATATGAAAAAAGAAGATTTAAGACATTTAGTGTATTCATCTGATGTTATATCACTTTTAAAAGATGGTGTTACTAAAGTATTAGAAGGATTAACTACTTTAGAAGAATTATTAAAATTAATTGAACTAGAAGATGATGAAATGATGCATACTACTGGATTAGAAAATGCAATTAAAGAAAATGAAATAGCTGACCAAAGTAATAATAATGAAGTTACTATTTCAAATAATTTTGAGGAAACTAAAGAAGACCCTATTCAAGATGATATTATAAATGAAATATTTAAAGATCCAGTTGTATCAACTAATACTGATAGTAATGTTATAAATGAACAACCTATTGAAGAAATTAATACACCAGTAATAGAAGAACCAACAGAAGAAATTAATACACCTATAATTGAACAGCCAATTGAAGAAAATATTGTAAATGAAGAAGTTGCTCAAAATACAGAAAATGAAATAAAATCCTCTGCAAGGAATTCTTTCTTCGATACAAAGAAAAATATATTTAAATAAAAAATAAGCAATTAAATTGCTTATTTTTTTATATTGTTAATAAATTTATAATGGTATCAAATTGTATACTAGATAATTGAATTATTATTGCTGCTGCTGCTAAATATGGTCCAAATGGTATTTCATGGGATTTGTTTTTTTTGATTGTAATAAGAGATATTGGTAATCCTAAAAACGCAGATAAGAATACTGCTACTATTGACATTGGAAAACCAAATGTTAACCCAAAAGTAGCTAATAGTTTTATATCTCCTCCACCCATTGATTCTTTTTTAAATATTAAATCTCCAAGAAGTTTTAATAAAAACATAAATAAGAATGAAAATATTGCTTCTATTAGTGATATGCCTACTCCTTTAAATCCTATTATAAAATATTTAATAATTATAATAAATATAGAAAAAACTATTAATATACTATCTGGTATAATCATAGTCTGATAATCACTTATTATTATAATTATAAGCATCGATATAAATACAATTGTTAACAAACAATCTAATGTTAATCCATATTTCCAAAAAGATAATGCAAATAAAATCCCTGTTATAAATTCAAATATTGGATAAA